>CAYYQN010000001.1:0-234468 GCA_964473865.1 uncultured bacterium
CCAGGTACGCGCAGGGAGGCTGCCACCGGGTTGTCGACATGGTCCGGGTCCGCGCGGGGAGGCCGCCTCACGCGTGTCGACATGGTTCACGCACGCGCGGGGAGGCGACCACCCGGGCGTCGACATCGTGCACGAACGCATGAAGTGACGGCAGTCGGACCGTTGGGCCCCTCCGAGCACACGCGCAGACACGGCCGCACGTTGGTCGACATGGTCCGGGTGGCCGACAGGAGCCTCCATCCGCACCCGGGATCTCCCGCGACGAAGGATGGCGCGGGGCGGAGGTCAGGGCGGGAGCGCCGGCAGCTCGCGCTTGCTCGCCTGCGACCCGTCGCGATATGATCGAGAGTGCCCGTTCGCCTCGTGCCGACTGGCCGGCCCGCGCGAATCACCGCCCGCCGAACCCGAGCCCCCATCACGGAGTCGCACCATGCTGGCACGCCTCGCCCGGCTCGCGCCCACCCTCGCCCTGCTCCTCACCCTGCTCCTCACTGCGGCCGCCATCTCATTCGCCGCTCCCGTTCCTCCCTCGGTCGCGAGGACCGTCGCCCTCGCGCACCTCGCGGAGCTCGGTCCGGGCGCGGCGGAGCTCGGCCCGTCCGGCGCCGGCGGCGCGGACGTCATGATCTCCGATCCGGCGGATGGTGGCGCGATTCTGGCCCACGTGATCACCCTGGCGCCCGCGGGATACATCGTCGTCGCCGGCGACGACCGCCTGCCGCCGGTCCTCGCCTACTCGCTCGAGTCCGACTATCCGGCGGCCGTCGGCCAGGAAAACCCGTTGGCGCAGCTCGTGGCGGCGGACCTGAAGTCCCGGCTGGCCGCGCTTCCGTCGCTGGATCCGCGTCTTGCGGCAGAGCGCCGAGCCGACTGGGCGCGGCTCGCCGGCGGATCCGCTGAACCGGAAGTCGCGCGGCGTTTCCAGCAGTGGCCGCCGGCCGGATCGACGCCGACGGGCGGCTGGCTTGCGGGCAACTGGACCCAGAGCGCGCCCTATAACGCGCTCTGCCCGCTCGACCTCGCCCACGGCGGCGCGCGGAGCGTGGCCGGATGTCCGGCCGTCGCCATGGCCATGATCCTCAACTACCACCAGACGGTGCAGGGGACGACCTTCGGCGCCGCGGATCGCTACTACCACAACTACGCGGGGAACGCCTACTGGATCCCCGACGCCTGCATGCAGTACGGCTTTCCGAGCTTTCCGACCCTGAACGGCTACCTGGCGACTCTGACCTCGCACTGGGAGTCGGCCGCGCCGCTCACCAACACCGACAAGGCCGCGCTCGTCTTCGCCTGCGGCACCGCCTGTACCCAGGTCTACAGCGCGGCCGGTTCGGGCACCTTCGGCGTCAACCAGGCCTACAATGCCTATCAGAGGTTCGCGTTCACCGGCTCGCGCCTCGTCCTCGACACCGACCCGGAAATGTACTCGGACCTCGCGCAAAGCATGATGGACGCGCTCCCGGCCCATCTCGCCGTGGTCGACCCGAGCTGGTCGACGGGTCACAACGTGGTCGTCGACGGCTACAACACGGACCAGTACTTCCACATCAACTTCGGGTGGGGCGGAAGCTACAACGGATGGTATCTCCTCCCGCAGGAGATTCCCTACGGCCTGACTGTCGTCGAGGGGCTCATCCTCGACATCGTGCCCGGGCCGTCATCGGTTCCGGGAGAGTCGGAAGCGCCGGCGGCGAATCGTCTCGCGCTGGCGAGCTCCCCCAATCCGGGCACCAGCGAGGTCGTTCTCCGCTTCGACGCGCCGCAAGCCGGCCCGGTCCGCCTGGCGGTGTACGACGCGACCGGGAGGTTGACGGCGTCTCTTCTCGACGGCGTCGTCTCGGCGGGATCGCAGGCGCGCACCTGGAGCACACGCGACGTCGCGGCGGGCGTGTACTTCGTGCGGCTCGAGGCGGGCGGGATCGCGGTATCGCGGAGCGTGGTCATTACGCGGTGAGATGAGGAGGGCGGTGTCACAACCTGGGCGTCTGTTTTCCCGCAGGCCGCGTAGGGTCAAGGTGATCGGACGATCGTGAATCGCGGCAGGTAACCGGAGTTCGGAGCTTCCGGCTGAGAATCGGGGAGCCAACCGGCCGATATGCGGCCGAGTTTCTTCACCTTGCGGGTCGGCTGGCAATGCCGGTCACGTTGCTCTGTGCTCCGTCGCCTGGGTCGTGTTGGACCACGACCCACAACAGCAAGACAGGGGAGGCAATATGCGCATCCTCGCAATCGCCCTGATCTGCGCGGAGCTGGTCTGCCACGGTTCCTACGTTGATCCCCTGAGCGGCCAGGAGCAGCGGGCTCGCATGGTCTCCCGCTTCGTGAGCGACGATCAGCACGTCTTCGAGATGTGGGGCCCCGATCCGCAGGGGAAGGACGCCAAATGGATGGAGATCACGTACAACCGGGCAGAGTAGCGCCAGCCGGCAGCGGCCGGCGATCCAGGTCGTCAGCTCCGCAGGCGAGGACAACCACTGGAGATCGTGGCGACTCCGGCCGCCGTTGAAGCTCGCGGGCACCGAGCGGGTGCGCTCTCCGGGCGGAATCTGGGTCCTGTGCGAGGGAAGCAGCGGGATGCCCGGCGGAGGAATGGCCACCACCACCATGACTCTCGGCTTCGATCCCGATCGGGGCCATTTCACAGGGACCTTTGTCGGATCGATGATGACCCACCTCTGGCTCCATCAGGGCACGCCGGACCCGGATCGCGGGGTGCTCACCTCCCGGGTTCTTTCCGAAGACGGGACCTGGACGCACTTGATGACGATGAACTACCGGCGGCGCTGAGCCTGATCTGAGCGCCGGCCAGCTCGCAGCCCGAGTATCAGCGGTGCGCGGATCGGTGGCCGCGAACGCCCGGCGCGGTCAGGCCAACGACCTGCGAGCCTGCGGCCTGCATTACAGGAATCCTCGCGACGGACCCGATGACCGCGACCCCGGCCGGACCGAGCAACGATCCTCCCTAGCCCCGGCCCGTCCGGTCGCAGGCGGTGGATATGCGACGGAAGGCGCCGCTCCTGATCTTCTCCAGTTGCGACGCGTATTCGCCGACAAGCATGGTGGAAGCTCCGTTTGCTCCCCAGGCCCAAAGGCTTACCCGGACAAACTCATTGCGCCCAAACAACATAGGCGGCGGACCGTCAAGGTCCGCCACGCACCACCGGAGGGAAGATGAGTCAACTCCCCGGCCGTTCGGCCGGAACCATCCGCTGCCAGCCCGGAGCCGCGGGGTCACGCCCGATGGCGCCGCACGCACGAGGCCGGTCGGCCGTCCGCGTCTCTCTGTCGTTCGCGGCGGCCGCCGCCATGGCCATCGCCGCCTCGCCTTCTGCCGGGTCGATCTTCTCGTGGCCTCCGAAAGCCGGGAAGTCCCCCGTGCCGGCCGCCCCGAACGCGGCCGCATCGACGCCGCAGGCTTGGCTGGAGATCACCCCCAGCGCTCCTCCGTACAATCTTCTCCTTCTCTCCCTCGACACGACCCGCTTCGATTACCTGTCCTGCTATGGCTTCTCCCAGTCGACCTCTCCGAACCTCGACCGGCTCGCAGCCGACGGGATCCTGTTCGAAAACACCCAGACGCCGGTCCCGGTGACCCTGCCCGCGCACACCACGATGCTGACCGGCCTCTATCCGTTCGAACACGGTGTCCGGAGCAACGGCTCTTACGTGGTCTCCCCCGAAACGGTCACACTCCCGGAGCTTCTGCGGAAGCACGGCTACGCTACGGGGGCCATCTTGGGCGCCTTTCCGCTGGAGAAACGGTTCGGCTTGAACCAGGGCTTCGATCTCTACGACGACCAGTTCCCGGCCGGAAGCGTCTTCCGGGAGGTGGACGTGTCCCAGCGAAAGGCCGCGGATGTGACGCGCCTTGCGCTTGAGTGGCTCGACCGCCCCCGTGGCGGACCCGTCTTCCTCTGGTGCCACTACTACGACCCGCACGCCCCCTACCAGCCTCCGGAGCCGCACCGGACCGCCTTCTCCGGCGATCCCTACGCCGGGGAAATCGCCTACATGGACGCAGAAATCGGCCGGCTACTCGACGGAGTGCGTTCCCGCGGACTATGGGACCGCACGGTGATCATCGTGGCCGCCGATCATGGCGAGGGACGGGACGAGCACGGTGAGCACACCCACCTGAACTTCATCTACGAGACGACGCAGCACGTGCCGATGCTCCTCCGACTCCCCGCCGCCGGCGCGTTCGCGGGGAGCGAGTGGCGCGGCCGGCGGGTCGCAGGCCTCACCAGCCTCATCGACATCCTGCCGACGGCCTGGAACAGCCTCGGCCTGCCGCGAGAGGAGCTGCCCGCGATGGCCGGGGTCAGCCTCCTCCCCGTCGCAACCCGCGGCACCCCCGCCCACGGCGGCGTCTACCACGAGACACTGTTGCCCGACCTGCAATTCGGGGCCAGCGAGCTACGCGGGTACCAGGACCGGCAGTGGAAGTACATTCGCGCGCCACAGCCGGAGCTGTACGACCTGCAGAGAGATCCCCGAGAACTGAAGAACCTCGCCCGCCACCAACCCGAGACCATGCGCAGAATGGAGGCCTCCCTCGACTCACTCCTGCGCACCGAGGTCAGCCCGCGCGCGCCGGTGCCCATGGACGCGGAGACGATCGAGAAGCTGCGCAGTCTCGGGTATGTGGCCGGCGGGGCCAGGCCATCCACCGCTGCCGATAAGCCCGATCCGAAAGAGATGATCTGGGTGATCAAGGCCGTGCTGGACGCGGGGACCCTGGCCGCCTCGTATCGTCCGGCCGAGGCGCTGTGCGCGATCGACTCGGTGCTCACCGTCTACCCGAATACGCCGACCGCCCTGCGCCTTCGCGCCAGCTGCCTCACGCGCCTGGGACGCGGAAACGAAGCGGTCCGGACGTATGACCGGGCCCTGACGCAATGTGCAGGCTGCCCCGACGAGTCTGGTCTGCGGCAGGAGCGGACCCGGGCTCTCGTGGCCGCGGGCCGCAACGATGAGGCGCTGCGGTCCGCCCGGGAGTTGTTGCAGGCAGACCCCACCGGGCCGGGGTGCAACCTGGTCCAGGGAGAGGTCTGCGAAGCAACGGGAGACCTGGAGGGCGCACGGCTGGCGTACGCACGCGAAGCCGAGTGCTACCCCCGCGACCCGCTGCCCCTGGTCAGGTCAGGCCTGCTCGAGGTCTCCCGCAACCGGCCGGCGGAGGCCGAAAAGGCGTACCGGCGGGCGTTGGAGATCAACCCGCGGCACGTCGACGCACTGGTCATGCTGGGCGTGCTCTTGGACAACACCGGACGGACGGCGGAGGCTTCCGCGTTGACGGAACGAGCCATCGCCGCTGACCCGGAACACCCGGGCACGCTGATGCGCCAGGCGTCCGGGCTTCGGCGCCAAGGCAACCTGGACGGAGCACTGGCCGGCTACCGGGCCGCCTTGGCGAGACAACCCGATAACCCGGACATCCTGTACAACCTGGGCGCCCTTTATGCGCAAATGAACCGTTCGGCACAGGCCGAGGATGCCTATGAAGAGGCGATCGCGACCGGAAAGGCGCCGCAAGGAGTGTACGCCAATCTCGGAGTGCTCCTCGCCAACCAGGGAAAGCTGGCGGAGGCGGTCCGGCTGTGGGAGGAGGGCCTGCGCCGGAAGCCCGACGGACGAGACGCCGCCACCCTCCGAAACAACCTCACTCTGGCCCGCTCCAAGATGAAGACCGAGGAAGGGTGACCCCGGCAGGTCCGCGGCGACAGGTCGGCGCGACGGCCTTGGTTCAAGCCGCCCGGGCGAAGGGCCGGGACTGCAGATCGTCCAGCGGCGGCTGGAGCGGATCCATCGCGGTCAGGCCTCGTTGGTGACCCGGGCCCGGGATGAGTGGTATCGGGCGGACATCCGGCTTCCGGCGGAGAGAGACGGCGGGGCGGAACCGGCCGGTGTACCGAGGAAGGTCCGCGCGGGGTGATCAGCCGGGCAGGTTCGACCAGTCCAGGACCTCGAAGTTGGCCCGGACATGCTTCCTCGAGAGCTGGCCGGCCTCCCACCGGCGCTTCAGACCTGCCCGGGCCAGCCGTCGCTCGCTCGCCGAGAGCCGCTTCCATTTGATCTCGGACACGATGACGCCCTGGTCCACACCTTCCTCGCTCGGGCGGACCATGTCGATCTCGAGGCCCTTCTCCCAGTACCGCCGGGCCTCGGGATGAGCACCGCGGCAGACATCCTCAAAGACTGACCCCGCGTGGGTCTTCAGCAAGGCGAGCTTCTCCGCCCGCCCGAAGGTGCGCCACGTACTCCGGTGCGGAGAGTAGACGCGAAACCAGAAGCGGATCGAAGGATCGGCGATTCGGTAGAGCGTTCGCTTGGCGTTGCGCTCGCTGTCCCCGAAGGGGATTTCCCGTTCCAGGATGGACGCCGCGATCAGGCGCTGCAGGACGCTCGACAGGCTGGTCTGCGCCATGCCCAGGCGAGACGCCATTTCGGACGGTCTCTCCGCCCCGCGACCGATCACCTCGAGCAACGTAAGAGGGCTCAAGCCCTCGACCTTCTCGTCGCGCAGGATGCGCCGAGGCTCGTTCTCCATATAGGGGGCGAAGTCGAAGTACAGCTCGTCGGCGGTCTCCACGGCCGAGGCCTCACGCCGAACGAATTCCCAATACTTGGGCACTCCGCCGACCAGGGCGAATTTGAGGAACGAATCCGGGTCCTTGGGCTCGTGCCGGGTCGCGCGGCAGAAGTCCGCATACCTCATCGGACCGACGTGCAGGACCCGCCGGGCCCGGCCGAACAAGGGCGCGCCCTCGCTGAGCACCGCATCGTGCATCATGCGGGTGCTGGATCCAGCCAGGATGAGCAGAAACCCCGCCTTGAATCCGTGATCACACCACTTCTGGAACCGGCTGGGAACGGATGCATCGGTGCTCACAAGATACGGAAACTCATCCAGACAAACGGTGAGCGGCCGCCGTTGGAGGTTCAGGATTTCGAAGAGCTCTTCCCAGCTCTTGGGGACCAGATTCGTGGTCAGCCCCGAAGCCAGATCGCGAAAGACCTGCTCCAGCTGTAACTCGGGACTTCCCTCAATCGCCTGGCTATAGAGGCCGTGTCGGGTTTTCAGCCAGTGAGTCAGGAGGCGGGTCTTGCCGAGCCGGCGCCGTCCATAGACCACGAGCAGCCCCCCAGGGCGCGCGCAGGCATCGAGCGTCCGCAGCTCAGCGGAGCGATTGACGAAGGTGAGGCTCACGAAGACATTCTGCGTGACAAGAATTATCCTCGTCAAGGATAATTCTTGCGGTCGTGTCATCCCCATCCCGCCGCGGGCGGCCTTCATCGGGATCTGGTGCTTGAGGAGCAACCCGAGCTTGGTCCGGCCATGGAGACGCCGCCGGGTGGTGTTGGGGTCGGGCTGGGGAACGGTGGGGCGGCTGGCAACCGTGACCGCCCCGGTAAGGCCTCGCACTGGTCCAGTGCACAGGCTATCGCAACTGGGCGGAATCGGGCGGCGGGTTCTACCTGGGGGAAGCAGGTCTGCGGCGTGTCCTCATCGACCGCACGCTGATCGCGGAATCGCTTTCCGGCGAGACCCTCTTCTCTTACTACGAAGACGCGGAAGTGGTTCTGCAGTGCGCGGATCTCCGGGGAAACGCCGGGGGAGACTGGACCGGGCTGATCGCGCCGCAGCTCGGGTTGTGCGGCAACGGCTCCGAGAACCCAATGATCTGTGATCCCGATTCCGACGAGCTGTTCATCGCGGACATCTCACCGTGCGCGCCGTTCACGCCGCCCAATCCGGAGTGCGACCTGATCGGGGCCTGGCCCGTGGGGTGCGTCACAAGCTCCGCGCCGGGAAACGGGGGCACGGGTCCGCGAACCGGCGGCCTTGCGCGCGAGTCCGTCGACGCCGTGCCGAATCCGTTCACCAACAGCGTGCGCCTCGTCCTGCCACGCGTCCTCACGGGAGAGGCCGGGTCAGTCGCCGCCATGGACGTGCGCGGCCGCCTGGTGCGGGAACTGTGGCGCGGGAGTGGTACCCTGGCCCGGTGTCGCCGGGGACATCGGAAAGGAGATCACCAAGAATGGCGCGACGGATCCTGCGCTCCATCGAGCGCCGCAGCGAGCCCGACCGGACAGCAGGGGCGTCCGCGCGGCGGATCGCCGCCGCCCTGGCCGTCGTCTCATCCGGTCTGGGACTCGCGCTTCTCGGGTGCGCGACGGCGAGGGTCTCGCCCCGTGCCGTGACCATCGGTGTGTCGTTTGAGTGGACGCTGGAGAACATGTGCTCCCAGCGCTCGCCGGAGATCCGTGTTGCCGAGCTCCCGCC
The DNA here is from genome assembly GCA_964473865.1 of uncultured bacterium. Classification (GTDB taxonomy): domain Bacteria; phylum Eisenbacteria; class RBG-16-71-46; order CAIMUX01; family CAIMUX01; genus CAIMUX01. Next base: position 8,291 of record CAYYQN010000001.1, read on the forward strand.
CCAGACCGCGGAGCTCCAGGTCGTGCTGCAGGACCTCGACGCTCCCACGTACAACCACGGGGGCGGATCCGTCCGTCACGACGGCAGCGGTGTCATCGCCGCGGGCGCGCTGCGCCACTACAAGGGGCCCTGCCCGCCCGGACTGGCGCATCGCTACCGCTTCACCGTCCGGGCGGTGGACGCGGCCGGCGTAGTCGTCGGTATGGGAGCGGCCGAGCGGTCCTGCTGCGAAGGGTTGTGACCCGGAGCTTTCCGTCGTCGGTGGAGACGCGCGTCCGTGCGCCGGGGCGTTGTCGCGATCGCTCGGCGGCGCGATCCTCGCCGGCATCCGCCTCGCCGCTCTGTACCTCGCCGGAGTCGGCGAAATGCGGCCGGACTCGGGTGGACTTCGGGCGTCGAGACGGTCTCCGAGGCGCACCCCCCCTCCGGCCCCGGGCGGATGCGCGATCCGTCCGGACCGCGGATCGGTAGGCATGGGGATGGGTCACGATCGGCTCTGGGCGCCCGGCCGGGCCGGGATCACGGCGGTGGCCGGTCGGAGGGCGAGCGGAAGTGCGGCAACGACACCTCCCCGGGGTGTCCATCCCGTCTTCGCTGACGGCTGGTCAAGCCCGGCGGAGGTTCTCGCCGCCCAGACAGCGGCCGCCCCCTTTTCCGGAGAGCGGCCGCCTCGAACACCTCCCGTCTTCGCGTTCGCTATCTCATCAACGTGATCCGGATCCCCGCGTCCCGGCCACCCGCGGACATCCTCACGAAGTAGGTGCCCGCCGGCAGGCGGCGACCGGCATCATCGCGGCCATCCCAGGCAACAGCATGTCGCCCGGCCCCCAGCGGCCCCTCCGCGAGCAGCCGCACGCGCCGGCCGTTCACATCGAAGACCGCCAGAGCGACCCCTTCCTGCGCCGAGAGCTCGAACTGGATCATGGTCTGCCCGAAGAATGGATTGGGCGAATTCGGCAGCAGGGAGGTTGGCACGACTCCGGCCGGCTCCGGGTCGGGAGTGGAACTCGCCCCGCCGACGAAGAGCTGTCGCGCCGCCGCCGCGTTCTGGTCGAGCTCGTGCCGCCCCAGGCCTCCGACGATCGCGAACGACACTTCCACGGCGCCTCCCGGCGCAATCGCGAACGGTCCGGCCGAGGCCACCAGGCCCCAGTCGTTGGGTTCGAACGAGACCGCCGTCTGGTGCGCCGGATCCGTCCCGGCCAGAAACGCGTACTTGTCCGCGTCGGAGATGTACTGATTCGGCCAGACGTAGGTCGGATTGTGGATCAGGGAGAGGTTCGCCACCGGAGTCTCCGGACCGCCCAAGACGACCACCCCCGCGTGCACCCCATCGGGATCGCTGAGGAAGACCGCTCGTCCCGCCGCGTCGGTTCCTCCTTCATCGTTGTAGGGTGTCGTTTCCAGATCGAGGTCGAGGAACACGCCCACGTAGGCTCCTTCGTACGGCTCCGCACCCCGGTTCTCGATCCGGTAGTGCAGCATGACGAAGTCGTCGATCACCCCTGGCGTCGCGTAGGACCAGGATTCCTGGGTCACGAGGAGGTCCGCGCCGGATCGCGCGCCTCGATTGGTGAAGGCCGCCCGCAGATCCAGATCGGAGTCGCCCGGTTCCTCCACGTGGATCCGCCCATCCGGGTTGGCCGAGACGATCCACTCGCGGCTCGGATCGACGTCGTAGTCTCGGTTGTAGGCCGTACTCGGCTCGTTGGAGACCCAGAGACTGCCAAGGTAGAGCTGGTTCGGTCCCGATGCGGGATAGACGAAGCCGGAGCCCTCCGCCTGCGTGCCATCCATGAACCCGATGATGCCCTGGTCCGTCACGGTCAGGCCGCAGTTCCCGACCGCGGCTTCCCCGTAGTCCGGGAGCTCCACGCAGGGATCCGGATCGCAGGGCACGCCCAGGCCCATGAAGAAGCCGCCCTGGGCTTCGCAGTCCTCGCCGGTCGTCGCGAAGCAGCCTCGGTTGGGTGTGCAGCAGGCACCGCTCGCGGGCGGCTGCGGGTTCTCCACGCTCTGGTAGAAGATGTCCCCGAACCCGGGATCGCGCCGGGTGTCGGTCCAGACGATGTGGGCGAGGCTTCCGTCCACTTCGACGCCGATGTAGTCGCCGACCACACCCGCCGCTCCGACGACCGGCTGCGTCGTCACCAATGTGTTCGGCTGGAAGGTGGCGGCTCCGGGCAGCAGCGCCGCGAAGAACACATCCGGATCGCGATCATTCGGGTCGTTCCGGTTGTCGTACCAGACGACGTCGACAGTGCCGTTCGGTTTGATGTCGAGCCACGGATGCGTCTGATCGTTCACCGTGGCGTCGTCGTTGACGCGGAGCGGCGAGGACCAGGTCTGCCCGCCGTCGTTCGACTCGATGTAGAAGACGTCTCCTTCGTCCGGTCCGTTTGCGTTCACCTGCCAGGTGTAGACGTCGGGCAGGTTGTTGCGGCCGTCGTTCCAGAGGTAGTACGGCCCGGTATTGTCGGCGACCACACACGCATCAGTGGACGAGACCGGCGCGGGCACGGTCCCCTGGTCGAGGCGGCTGTCGGTGCTCTGCCAGGTCACGCCGGAGTCGGTCGAGCGGTTCGTGTAGACGTGCCCCTGGCCGCCCCGCTGATCGAGCCACACCGCGTAGACATTTGTGCCGTCGGCACAGATCCTCGGGCGCTCCGAGACATTCGCCTCCGGCGAATCCCCGACGTCCAGGCGCGTGTCGGACGACCAGGTGATGCCCCCGTCGGTCGACCGGCAAGCGTAGATGTCGAAGTTCCGGTTCAGAGTCTGCCGGTCGCTCTGGTAGGCGATCCAGACGTTGCTGCCCTGGCACGTGATGTCCGGCCACTCGAAGGCGCCGCCGTTGAGCGAGGTTCCGGGGAAGAGGCGGATGTCCCCCCACCAGGAGGCGCCGTAGTTGTTCGAGCGGGCGAAGGTGATGTCGCTGGTCGTGGGGCCGAGACCCCAAGCATCGTCGTACCAGCAGGCGTAGACGTTGCCTCCCGAGTCGCAGGTGATTCGGGGGGCGTACGACCAGCTCACGTCGGTGATGTCGTGGGTGTCGAGCCGCACCGGACTCGACCAGCTCAGGCCCGCGTCACTGGAGACGACGAAGTAGATGTCGCGGCCGGTGTATCCGAGAATGCCGGTGCGCTGGCTCCAGATCAGGTAGACGTAGTTGCCGCTTGAGGCGATGGCCAGGTAGGGACTCACCTCGAACCAGTTTCCGCCCGTCCGACTCGCCACCAAGACCTCGAAGTTGGCCCAGCTTTGTCCCCCGTCGATCGAGCGGGTGGCGTAGATATCGGTATGCTGTGGGTCTCGGTAGACGGTCCAGGCCACGCAGATGTTGGTGCCGCTGCACGTGGCCACCGGGTATCCACTGGGCTGGAACGGATTGATGTGCATCACCGGCCCCCAGGTCTGGCCGTTGTTCAGCGATCCCACGAAGTGGATGTTGTCTGCCGGCGGCGGATCGAGCCACGCCGGGCCCCAGATGACTCCGACGTTGCTGGCGCCGGTGACCACGGTGGGCGCCGGATAGGCGGTGCCTCCCACCGGATGTCCGGCCGTCAGGTTCACTTCCGGGCCCCAGATCCCGGTCGCCGTGGTGCAGCGGCGATAGTAGATGTCGGGGGTGGGGCTGTTGCGCAGATCCGACCAGGCCACCTGCGCGAAGCCGTTGCGGCACGAGATGGAGGATTGCCAGTCGGTGATCATCGCCGATCCCGTTCCGGGCGCGCTGCCGATGTTCAACCGCGTTTCGCCCGGCCGACCGGCATCCGGGTCCGCGGCGTAGGCGATCCCGATCCGGCCCGGGGTGGAGGGATCGTGTTCCACCGACGGATAGCTCATGGCCCCATAGGTGGCCGCTCCGTTGATGTCGGTCAGCGTCGTGGGCACGGTCATGATGCCGGCCGCCGTGACGTCGGTTCCGAAGGTCTGGCCGCCGTCCAGCGAACAGTCCGCGCGGATGGTGCCGGTCGACTGCGTCCAGAACGGCGCGTCGAGCCAGGCGGCCGCGATCTCGCCGTTGGGCCCGACTGCGATGTCCGGCCACAGCGCGAGTTCCATGCCGGGAGAGTCGTTCACCGTCAAAGGAGCCGACCAGCTCGTTCCCCCCGCCCCCGATCGCGCGAAGCTCACATCGCTGTTCGTGCTCACATCCTCTTCCCAAAGGAGGTAGACGCTCTGGTGGTACGGGCTCCCCGGGAAGTCGTCGACTTCCAGCTTCGGCTTGGTGTGAAAGGGCAGCGCCCCACTCGCGCCATCGACGGCGAGCGTGGTGGGGAACGTCGCGCCCCCATTCTGCGAGATGGAGACATAGACGCCGTTGACGGAGGTGCCGGGCCACTGGTCATACGCGGAGCAGGCGGCATAGACGTTGCCGGTCCCGTCCGCGGCGATGGAAGCGTCGGTCTCGACGCCCCAGTTCCAGTAGAACGGCTGGTTCCAGAGGATGGCGTCCGTCCAGGGACCGGTCCCTCCGGTGCGGTAGCTGACGCCGATCCCCATGCTCCCGGGCGTGGTGACGCCGTCGGAGTACGCCACGAGGAGCGTTCCCGAGCCCGGGTCCCGGACGATGCCGGGGGAGTTCTGCGTCCAACCCGGGCCCGGCAAGTCTTGGTTGACCAAGACGTTGGCCGGGACCGCCGCGGCCACGATCAGCGTCAGCGTGACGCCGAGGCCAAGGGTGGGAAGCAGTCCAGGCCGCCACGTGCGGCGTGGGAGCGTTGACGCTGCCGGCCAGTGCCGGGTACCCGAGGCCGGGGCGCTTTCCGCGGCGATGGGCGATGATTGGCTGTTCATGATCAATCCTCCTCCGGGCCATGCACGAGTGCGGATGCCACGCCCGCTTTGTTTGACCAGAGGCGGGTCTCTTACACCTGGTTCTGCCGGCGGCCCCGCGGGCGGCAGTCGGACACCCCGTGGACCTGCGGATGCGCCGCGGCTGGCAGGCTGCTAACATGCAGTCCGGTTTCAGACAACCATCGGAGGCGGTGATGCCAGGATGCAGGTGTGTCGATCCGATTCGGTGGGCCAACTCCTCCTGGGGTCGCCTGCTTCGGCCCCGGCTGGCCTTTGACGCCGGGACTGGCAGTGAGGCGGGTCGCGACGGCGGCCGGCGCCGCCGATCCCTCCTGATCATCGGCTGCCTGGCGGCTCTTGCCGCCGGGGCGGGAAGTCCGGCAGGAGGCAACCTTGGCAGCCCGATCGCCGCCGCGGCGCCGACGACCGTCCTCGAGGACTTCAACCGCGGTCTGGCCGGATGGACCGCCCACCCGGCGGCGGGCGTCGAGATGACCCTGGCGCCGGATACCGGGCGTCACGGCAAGGCGATGCGGATCGACTTCCGCTTCTCCGGGGGCGGCTGGGCGATCGCCAGCCGAAAGCTGGATCTGGCACTACCCGCCAACTACGCCTTCAGCTTCTGGCTGCGAGGCCAGGCCCCGGTGAACACCCTCGAGTTCAAGCTCGTCGATCCGAGCGGTGAGAACGTCTGGTGGAACGTCCATCGGGATCTCCGTTGGCCCGCGGAGTGGGAACAGGTCTCGATCAAGAAGCGGCAGATCTCCTTTGCCTGGGGTCCCGTGGGAGGGGGCGAGGTCTCCCGTGTCGCATCCTTGGAGATCGTCGTCACGGCCAGCCAGGGCGGCGAGGGCTCGATCTGGATCGATGACCTCGAGCTGCGGGAAATGCCGCTCCCGGGGGCGGTCCCGCCGCCACCGACCGCAGACGCCTCCTCCTCCGCGCCCATCCTCTCCTCGCGGGACCGCGCGGCCCGCAGTGGCGATGGGTCGCCGACTGCCGCCATGGACGGCGACACCCTCACCGCCTGGCGGAGCGCACCCGCGGATCGTGCTCCCACACTCACCCTCGACCTGGGCGTCGAGCGGGAGTTCGGCGGCCTGGTGTTGGATTGGGAGCCCGGCCGCCACCCCGCGGATTACGACATCGAGGTCTCACCGGACAAGGCCGAGTGGCGCACGATCCGGGCCGTGCGCGGATCGAACGGTGCGCGGGATCCCCTGTGCCTGCCGGAGTCGGTGGCGCGTTGGATGCGCATTCGGGCGCGGCCGGCGGCGCGGCGCTTCGACGGGCGCACCCCGCGGGACCCCGCGACCGGCTGGGAGGGGCGGGGAGTCGCCTTGCGCGAGATCCGGATCATGCCTTTGGAGTGGGGCGCCACCCCCGAGGCGTTCTTTCGGGAGCTCGCGCGGGAGGCGCCGCGCGGCACCTACCCCCGCGGCATCCTCGGAGAGCCGGTGGCTTGGGCGCTGGTCGGGCCGGGAGATGGCAACGAACACGAAGGCCTCCTCGACACCGACGGACGCCTCGAAACCGGCAAGGCGTGCTGGTCGGTCGAGCCCTTCCTCTACGCCGGGGGCCGGCTCCACACCTGGAGCGAGCTCAGGTTTCGTCCCCGCCCGCTCCCGGAAGACCTGCCGATTCCCGCGGTGGACGGGCAGGCGGGAGACCTTCTCCTGCGGGTGACCGCGTTTGCCACCGACAACGCGCTGATCGCACGCTACCGTGTCTCGAACCACGGAAACGAGACGGCGCCGGTCACGCTCTACCTCGCGCTGCGGCCATTCCAGGTCAACCCGCCCGCGCAGTTCCTGAACACGCCCGGAGGGGTGGCGCCGATCTCCAGCCTGCGACGAGAGGGCGCCACCGTGCGGGTCAACGACACGGAGGACCCGGTGTCCGACGATCGCCCCGGCCAGGGTCTGGTTCTCCTGACCCCGCCATCGTCGTTCGGTGGCCTGACCTTCGATCAGGGGGATCTCGTCGCAGATTACCTCCGGGGCGACCGCCTGCCGGCGCTCGAGAGTCCGTACGATCCGATCACGAATGCCTCCGGCGCCCTCGCCTACCGGATGACACTCGGCCCCGACGAGGATCGCGAAGTCGCCATCCAGGTCCCGCTCCAGGGACCACCTCGGGAAGCGGATACCATCTCCTCTCCCGAGGCCGCCGAGTCCGAAGTCCGGGATCGTTGGCGGCGCGCGATCGATTCCGTCGAGATCACCCTCCCGACGCCCCGGGGAAGCGAGGTCGCCGCTTCCATTCGGGCCCAGGTCGCCTGGATCCTGATCAACCGCGATCAGGCGGCCATCCAACCCGGCTCGCGGTCGTACGATCGATCCTGGATTCGCGACGGCGCGCTGACTTCCACCGCGCTCCTGCGGCTTGGCCGGGCCGAGATCGTGCGCGACTTCCTGCTCTGGTTCGCCGGGTTTCAGTATCCCGACGGCAAGGTCCCGTGCTGCATCGACCAGCGCGGAGCGGATCCGGTTCCCGAGCACGACAGCCACGGCGAGCTGATCTACCTGGCCGCCGAGTACTACCGCTACACCGGGGATCGCGAGACCGCGCAGGCCGTCTGGCCGGCCGTGGCCAAGGCTGCGGCCTACCTCAACCTGCTCCGCGCCCAGCGGCGGACCGACGAATGGCGCCAGCCCGGAAAGGAGCCGTTCTTCGGTCTGCTCCCGCCGTCCATCAGCCACGAGGGGTACTCGGCCAAGCCGATGCACTCCTACTGGGACAACTTCTTCGCCTTGCGCGGCCTGCGGGATGCCGCGTTTCTGGCCGGAGAGCTGGGGTTGGCGCCGGACGCAGAGCGTCTGGCCCGGGACCGCGACGAGTTCGCGGAGGACCTGCGCGCCTCCCTGGTCGCGGCGCAGCGCGTCCACGCCATCGACTATGTCCCGGGATGCGCCGACCTGGGCGATTTCGACGCCACTTCCACCACGATCGCCCTGTCGCCGTGCGCCGCCGGCGCCATCGTCCCCGCGGGATCTCTGGAGCGCACCTTCGAACGATACTGGGAGTTCTTCCGGGACCGCCGCGAGGGGAAGCCCTGGGACGCCTTCACTCCGTACGAGACGCGGTCGATCGGGGCGTTCGTCCGGCTGGGGTGGCGCGAACGAGCCCAGGAGATGGCGGAATACTTCCTCGACCATCGCATGCCGGCCGCGTGGCGGCAGTGGCCCGAGGTCGTCCGGAGCGACTCCACGACCCAGTATTTCATCGGGGACCTGCCTCACACCTGGTGTGGATCCGACTTCGTGCGCTCCGCACTCGACCTGCTCGCCTACGACCGGGAGGAAGATCGCACGCTCGTGCTCGGGGCGGGTCTGCCGTGGGACTGGCTGGCGACCGACGGCGGCGTACGCGTGCGCAATCTGCGGACGCCTTACGGACCGCTGGCCTACACGGCCCGCGCCGAGGGCGGAGAGACTCGCCGGGAGGACAAGCCGCAGCGCGCCCTCTCGAACCGGAAACGTCTGCCGGCGCGCGGCGCGATCGTCACCATGGAGCTCGAGGCCGGGATCCGGGTTCCTCCCGGCGGCGTCGTGGTTGCGCTGCCGGTGGGCCCGCCGCCGGGACAGGCAAGACCGGGTGCGGCGCGCTCGCGCGCGACCGTCAACGGCCGGCCGGCGCCGATCGATGAGACCGGGCGGGTCGTGGTCCGCGAGGTTCCCGCGATCATCGTGATCCGGAATGGTCTTCCCGGCTGACGCGATCGCCCGCCTGTGCCATAGTCACGGCCGGCCTTGCCGCCGGACGCGGCACGTGCTCTCCAGGGAGGACAGCCGGATGCGTAACTTCTACTGCTTCCGACATCGGCTCATCGCCCTTTGCCTCGGCAGCCTGTTTCTCTGCACATCCCCCGCCGCGCGCGCCGGGGGACCACTGGCGATGGAGAATGCCCTGGCCGAGTTGTCGCTGGAGGAGCTGCTCCAGCTCAAGGTCGCCGTGACCTCCATGGTCGAGCGGCCGGTCCGGGAGGCGCCGGGGGTCGTCAGCGTCATCACGCGCGAGGAGATCGAGAATTCCGGGGCCCGGAATCTGGATGATCTCCTCGTCTTCGTCCCCGGAATCACGCCGGGCCAGGACGAGCAGAACGCGCGGGGATACGGGGTGCGCGGCCTGTGGGCGACGGAAGGGAAGATGCTCGTGCTCCTGGACGGGGTACGCTTGAACGAGCCCCTGTACGGAAACACGGTCTTTGCCCACCAGTTCACGGCGGATCTGATTGAGCGGATCGAAGTCATTCGCGGCCCGGCGTCCGCCGTATTCGGGGAGTTCGGTGAGCTCGCGGTGGTCAACATCGTTTCCCGAGGGGCAACGGAACAAGGAGGGACCGTCTCCGGCACGTTTGGCCAGGCCGCGGACGTGCACAACCGCCGCTCGCTCAGCGCGGGATGGTGGGGCCGCATCCACGGCGCATCGGTCTCGGTCTCCGGGACCGCCGGGGAAGGTCATCTCGGAAACGGCGACTACACGGACAAGTATGGTGAGCGGATCCTGCTGAAACGCTTCAACGGCCAGGACTTCTGGACGGTCAACTCCGGTGTCGGGTACAAGCGGCTCAACCTCCGTTTCATCGCCAGCTCGCTCCATCAGAAGAACCACATCACCGGCGGTTTCGACGCGGCCGGGAACCTGCTTCCCGGTCTGTCGAAACCTCTGCTCACGACCTTCGACTCCTACGATCTGGACGCCAGGTACTCCTGGCCGGTGAGGGCAGACCTGACGATCACGCCCCATTTTGCGTACCGAAGGAGCTATTCCTGGCAGAAGAATCAGGAGTGGGTCTTCCGAGCCATTGCGGATCCCTCGGACGCCGGTGAGTTCTTCCGTGACTTCCCCGACACCAGATACCGCACCGGCGCCAGCGCGGTCTGGGAGCCGGCTTCCAGCATGACGTTGGTGCTCGGCGGGGAGTGGAGCCAGGAGACGATCGAAGCCCGCCTGCCCTCCGAGCCGTCGTTCGATCCCTGGGAGTACTACTACTTCTACGGACCCGACAGCTCGGAAGTCAGCTCCACAGTTCGCTCATTCTTCACGGAATTCAGCCTCCGCACCTCAGCCGCGGATCTGACCGTCGGGATGCGCTACGACAAGAACAGCCGGTTTCCGGCTGCGCGCCTCCCCCGCGTCGCGCTGACCCGGCGATGGGGTGACTACTACGTGAAAGGGATGGCCAGCCGGGCCTACCATCCGCCGACGCTCATGACCATCTCCTGGCTCGATCCGGAGCTCCGTCCGGAATACGCCTGGGACTACGAGGCGGAAGCGGGATACCAGCCCTCCCCGAACACTCTGTTCCGGGTGAATGCATTTGCGATCGACATGAAACCGGTGATCTTCTACTCGGGCAACTTCTCCAACTCCACCGTCCGGTCGCGGGGTCTGGAGGCCGAAGCTCGCTTCAAGAACCGTCGCGGCAGCCTCAACCTGGCCTATTCCCTCTATCGCGCCCACTATGACGATCGTGAAAACGCCATGGCGGAGGACGAAACGGGAGCCGCCATCCGCGAGGTGACCCTGGGCTTCCCGACGCACAAGGTCACCTTGACCACCAGCCTCAAGGTCCTCGGAGAGGTGACCGTCAGTCCCGGCCTGGTCTGGTACAGCCGGAGGTATGTGCGGAAGTCCTCCTGGTTCTGGGACGGAACCGACAGCGACTACACCCCGGTCAACTGGGTCCTCGATCCGGCGGTGCTGGCCAACCTCTACGTGCGGTCACCCCTGGCCGCCGGCTGGGACGTCGGCCTGGGCGTGTTCAACCTGTTCGACGAGGAGTACTCCAGCGTCACCGGGTCTTATGTGGGAAACCCGCCCGTGCCGGGACCTTCCCGCGAGCTCGTCCTGAGGGCCGCGTACCGCTTCTAGCCGGATCACTCCCCGAGCGTCAACTCGACGCGATGCTCCCGGCCATCCGGCGGGATCGGAACGATCGCCGCCCCCTCGCGGATCTGGATCGAAACACCGTCGATGACGCCGTGAGTCACCCGGTTTGCGCGGCCGGACGGGTTGTGCACCCGCAGGTCCAGGGTCGTCCCGCCCCCGGGCAGCCGATACCGGAGGGCGAATCCGGGCCAGCGGTCGGGGATGCGGGGACGCACCTGGAGGACGGTTCCGTCGCGCAGCGTCACGCCGAGGACGGTCTCGAGAGCGACCCGATACATCCAACCGGCTGAGCCGGTGTACCAGCTCCATCCTCCGCGCCCGACGTGCGGCGGCGCCCCGTAGATGTCCGCCGCCACCACGTAGGGTTCCAGCTGGTACCGCGCCACTTCCTCCGCGGTCGTCGTGCGATGGATCGGATTCATCCAGGCCAGCACCTCGGCCGCCAGATCCCGGCGATCCAGCTCCGCAAACGCCCGGACCACCCAGAGCGCGGCGTGCGTGTACTGCCCGCCGTTCTCGCGGACTCCGGCCGGATACCCCTTGATGTAACCGGGGTCGTGCGGGGTGTCCTGCAGCGGCGGAGTGAGGAGCCGCACGATGCGCCCGTCGCGATCGAGCAGCAACTCTTCCACGGCATCCATGGCCTGCCGCATCCGCTCCCCGGGAGCCGCCCCGGACATCACCGCCCACGCCTGGACCAAGGCATCGATCCGACACTCGTCGCCATTCGCCGTGCCGAGCGGCACGCCGTCATCGTAGTAGCCGCGCAGATACCAGCGTCCGTCCCAGCCTCCCTCGTTCACCGCCGCTCGCAGCCGATCGCGGGCGGCGCGGTATCGTTCCGCGCGTTCGGGGTCGCGTCGCTCCCGGCAGATCGGGATGAAGCCGTCGAGCACCGAGACCAGGAAGAACGCCATCCAGACGCTCTCGCCCTCACCCCGCCGGCCCACCCGGTTCATTCCATCGTTCCAGTCGCCCGTCCCGAACAGCGGCAACCCGTGGACGCCGGTGACCAGGGAGCGATCGATCGCCCGACAGCAGTGCTCGTAGAGATCCGACGATTCGCCGGAAGCTTCCGGACTCAGGAAGGCCTCGTCCTCACCGGGGGCCAGCGCGCGGGCGCGGAGGAACTCCGCCCGCTCCGCCAGCACGCCGCGGTCCCCGGTGGTCCCGACGTAGAAGGAGGTGACGTACGGCAGCCAGAGCAGGTCGTCCGCGAAACGGGTCCGGATCCCGAGGTCTCGCGGCGGATGCCACCAGTGAAGGACATCACCCTCGACGAACTGGTGCGCGGCGTGCAGGAGGATCTGTTCGCGGGTCCGCGCGGGGTCCAGGTAGATCCAGGCGGCGGCATCCTGCAGCTGATCTCGAAAGCCAAAGGCCCCGCCGGATTGGTAGAAGGCCGAACGCGCCCATAGCCGACAGACCAGCACCTGGTAGGCGAGCCAGCCGTTCATCATCAGGTCGAGCGCGGGATCCGGTGTCGCAAACTGAAGCCCTTGGAGCGCCGTGTTCCAGAACGACCGGACCTCCTCCAACGCCGCATCCGCCGCCGCTCGCGTCCCGAACCGTTCCAGCAAGGCCAGCGCTTCCGCGCGGTTCGAGCCTTCGCCGAGCACGAGCCAGACGACCGCTTCGCCTCCCGCGGGCAGCGCGAGCTCCAGACTGAGCGCCGCGACGGGTAGCGCCCCATCCGGGGCGAGACGCCGTAGCTCGTCACTCTTCTCCTCGTCTCCCGACCACGGCCACGCCTCGCCGGCCGCCCCCCTGCCGCTCCCCGCAGCGGATGACCCGTCTGTCGCGCCTTCCCGACCTGCCCCGCCTGGCGGCTTCCCCACGCCGGCGCCCAGCACCCGGGCCCCGACTCTTCGCCGGGCATCCTCTCGGTCGCCGGCGACCGCAACTTCGGCTGCTCCCCACATGAATGCCGCCGACCGCTCGTACCCGGTCTGCTGCTCGTTACCGGCGAAGACCGCGCCGCGGGCCGGGTCGGTCTCGATCTCGACAAACGGGGCGGTCTCTTCCGGCCGATGGCCAAGCACCAGCCGCCACGCGGCAAAGACCGTGAGCCGGCGGTCGCGATCGGCGAGATTGCGCACGCGAAGGCGGGTGAGCTTGACCGGGAGAGAGCGAGGAACAAACACGACGGTCGTCTGCTCCAGCTCCTCTCCGGTCACGGCGAAGCGCGTATAGCCGAAGCCATGGGCCGCCTCATAGTCGACCGGGAGTGGATCGGGGCCGGGCAGCGGGGACCACCGGCGCCCGGTCTCTTCGTCGCGGATCAGGAGCGCTTCGGAGCACGGGTCTGTCACGGCATCGTTGGACCAGGGAGTGAGACGATGCTCCCGGCTGTTCCCATGCCAGGTGTAGCCCGCCCCGCGCTCGCTGATCAGGAATCCGAACGCCTCGTTGGCGATCACGTTGATCCAGGGGCGCGGCGGCAGGCAGTGGCCGTGCTCACTTCGCCAGGGGATCCGGATGACGTATTCGCGTCCGTCCGCGCTGAAGCCTCCGTGGGGACCGGGGAACCGCTGCGGTCCGATCACCGTCTGCTCCTCAGGCACGCGGGTCATAGACGCCGGAATCCGCCGTCCGGGTCGCCGACCCACACGTCGATCGGTAGCCCCAGCATGGTCCAGAACCGAGCTGCGAGAGGCGCGGCTTCCGGCAGCAAGTAGGCGGCCGGACCGCCGCCCGTCGGAGGCGGCTTGGACGACCCCGGAGGCCTGCCGGCCGCGACGACGGCGCGAGGCGCGCCCGAAACGACGTATGCCTTCCTGGGCTGCAGGGAGAGGCACGGCGGGTCCGGCTCGGAACCGTGCAACCCGCGCCAGGCGGCACGATCCGGACGCACGTCGGGATCCGCGCAGAGGATCGCGGCCGCCAGTCGCTCCAGCTCGTACGCGCGCGCCGTCGCCAGGCCCAGATCGCGCCAGCGTCCCTCTTCTTCGCGCGCCGCCGCGACAAAGAAGCCCTCGACCGCCCCGGCGAAGTCGCCCGACTCCAGGTCCAACAGGGCCAGGGCTGCCTCGCGATCGCCGGCCACTCCGGTCAGAAAGGTGCGCTCGCTGACTTCGCCCGGATCGATCGTCACTCGCGTGCGCAGGGAAAACACGGGATCGAGCACGTCGCCGGTGGATCCCGGCAGGCCGGCTTGGGGCCGCAGCGCCGCCGGCTGCAGCGCGTCCCGTCCGCGACCCAAGAAGCGCATCCGGTCCGTCTCGTGCCGGACCTCATCCGCGGTGAGCAGAGCGTGGACCAGGCACGGAAACGAATCCCCCGAATCCCGCGGCCGGCGACGAAAGAGAAGCGCTCTTCGGCTCGGAACGAACTCGGAGCGCACAAAGAGACGCGAGAACGCCGGGTGCGAATTGTGCGCGGCCGGCGGCTGCAACACGACCTCTCCGTAGGTCGTGACCTCCAGGGTGCGCGCGCATGGGGAGTGGTTCCGCAGGCGCAGACGCCTGAGCTCCAGACCACGATCCTCGCCGGCTTGGGGCGGCACGCAGGTTTCACAGATCGCCTCGAGTTCTCCGATCCGGACCGAGAGCACGGCTCGCCCGGGCTCCCGATGGAACCTCGGGCGACTCGGTGGTTCCGACCCGGACCTGTCGCCCAGCAGGCAGGTCCAACCGTGATCGAGATCGCGCACGAAAAACCGGATGCCGGCTCCGCCGGCCGGCGGGCCGCCGCTCCAGGAAGTCAGCGCGATGCGGCCAAACCAGGAAGACCCCGCCCCGTCGCCGTCCAGGAGCACGCCGTACCGTCCGTTCGAGAGAACGCCGCGGTCCCGCAGGACCGCGGGGCCCGCGGGCCGGGGCGCGCTGTCGATCGAAGCAGGCATCCGCAGTCCTTGTCTCCCGCCGCGGCGGACCAGGACAGATGGCGATACAAGGAAGGCGCCAGCCGGGCGAGCGCGGTCGCGTCCGGAGTGCGCCTGATCGCTGGGATGCTAGCAAAGATCCGGAGGGCCCCGCTAGACGGATCTCGGGCGCCCCGAGGGCCGGGAATCAGGCTCCCCGGGGTCGCGGACCGGCGCCCGATTCGGCGAACTCCTTCATGGCCCGGACGAGCGCTCCGACCCGCTCGATCCCCTCGATCGAGTGCGTCGCCGCCGCCGGCATCTCCCGCAGGACCGCCTCGAGATCGGATGCGCGCAGCTCCTCCAGGAGCCCCCGGGCCACGGCGGCATCCAGCCGCCCCTCGGCGGCCGACTCCAGCGCTTCCTGCATCTTCCGAAGCGTCGCCGTGGCGTCGGCCACGCCTTCCCGCAGGAACCGAAGGTTGTCGCCGATGCGCTGCGCCGGCACGTTGATCTCATGGGCCATACCGCCCGCGAGCTGGGCGAGAGCCTCCAGTTTCTGAGCGGAGCGGAGCTGTACCTCCATCCGTTCGTGATCGAGTCGGGCTCGCTGTGCCGCGGAGAGGTCCTCCACGACCGCGAGCATGGTCGGCATCGCCCGATGCGGATCGGTGTGCACGACCGGCCGGAAGGAGACGCGCACATACCGGTGGAGGTAGGTGTCATCGGCTTCCACCGAGACGTCGCGACCCTCGACGGTCGCATCCCAGGCCCGGCGTTGCGCCTCGCGGAGGTAGCACGCGGCTGCGGTGCAGCCCGGATGGAGCAACTCGTGGAATTCCAGCCCCGAGATCTCGCCTGGTCCGCGATGGCCCCACGTTTCAAGGGTGTGATTGCCGCGAACCACGCAGCCGACGAAGTCCACGAGCGCGACGAACTCGGGAAGCGCATCGAGCGTCGCCCTCCACTCTTCCTTGACCGCGCAGGACCATTCGAGGAGACGCGACAGTTCTTCCTGTTCGCGGCGGCGGTCGGTGACATCCCGCCGGACGCCGATGACCCCGGTCACGCTTCCATCCTCACCGCGCATCGGCGCCACCGAGATCTGATGGAAGCGCCGGCCGTGCGGCCCCTCCGTCTCCCACTCGTAGTCGACCTGTTCCCCGTCCAGCGCGCGCCGGGCCGCCTCCTCGTAGGTTGCCGCCGGCACGGGTCCCAGGAGATCGCGGACCGTGTGGCCCAGGATCTGCGCCGGAACGATCCCCTCGGCTTTGAGTTGCCGGCCGTAGAGGCCGGTGTGACGCAACTCCCGGTCGAGAGTGAAGACAACGTCGTCTGTGATCTCCACCAGGGCTCGAAACCGTTCCTCGTCGCAGCCCCGGACCGCGGCCGATTCGAGGCGACAGACCGCACCGAGAATCTCACCCCCGGGGCCGCGCACCGGGGCCACGTGGTAGCCGGGGCTCGGGGTCCGCTCCCCCGGCTCGGCGGGGCCGGTCGCGCTCGGTGGCGCGCCGGTCTCCAGAATGGCCGCCAGCCCCGACGCGAGCGAGCTTCGCAGCGCGTCCGGCAGGGCCAGGTCGCCCACCGATGCCCCGGGAAGCTCACGAAGGGAGAGGCCGGCAGCCTGCGCCGCCGCGGTGCTGCCAGTGAGCGTGCGGCCGCGCCGGTCGAAGACAATGATCGGTTCCGTCGCCGTAGAGAGAACTGCCCGCAGAACGAACTCGCCGGGAACGGAGGAAAGTGAGCGCGATGGCTCGGCCGGGATCGACTCCGGATTCGCCATCGGAGGACGCAAGTGTGTGACTCGGGCTGGACCACGACTCATGTCCACGAACCCCCCAACCCTACCGGGTCTGGTAGAAACGCCGCCCCCAAACGCCGCAAGATTCCGCAAACGATGTGCTCACTCTATCGGCCCGGCGATCCGCATTTCTTACGGGAAAGAAGATCGCCGCCCGGGGTCGCCGCCGGCCCGAATTCGGTGACCGGTAGCCTCGAGAGACGCGCTCCAACTGAGGGAGTCGATCTCCCGGAACCAGAAGGACCAGTGGGGGTGACAAGGGGCGTCGTGCCGGGGTGTCATCGATTCTCCGGGCGGCCGCGCCGCCCTTGTTGGCAGGAGGGAACAGCCATGCAGCTGCGCATCCATTCCCACGGATTTCATGCGGACGACGACCTTCGCCAGGCAATAGAAAGACGAATCCGGCTCTCTCTCGGACGATTCGAGTCCCGGGTCCACGAGGTCCAGGTCTGGCTCAGCGACGACAATGGACCTCGCCGGGGAGCGGACAAGACCGTTCGCATCGAGCTCAACCTAGCCGGCGTTCGCGACCTTCGGGTCGAGCAGACGGCCACGAGCTGGCAGGAAGCTCTCGATCTGGCCACCGGTCGCATGGGCCGGACCGCGGCCCGTGAGATCGAGCGACGCCGGAACCGACGTCTCCACACGGACCTCGCAACGTTTGCGTGGCAATGACGCCATCGTTCGAGCCTGGCGTGCTCGAGCCTTCGATCCCAACAGACCCTGAGTCCAAATGCCGCCCGGTTGAACACGGAACGGACGATCGGCGCGGCCCGACCGTCCGTTTGCTCTCTTGCCTGCATCCTGCCGGAGGATCCGCCGGCAGGCGTTGCGCCCGCGGCGGCCGCGCTCTGCGTCGGCGCCTTGGACCGCCGCGCTTCGGGGTGGATCGCGCGTTGATTCCCCTTCCCCGCGCCACGTCGTAGAATCGTCGCGTGGACCGAGGCGGATCCGCTCGCGCTCGAAGAAGGAGCGTGCGCGGGCCGCAGAGCCGCCAGGCTCGGGAGGAGTGGGATGAGCAGACGCCGCTGGTCGACTCCCCGCACGATCACTCTGGGAGTCCTGATCGTGTTTGTGGCTGCCGCCGGCTGGATCTCGCTCTCTGCGATCCGGCCGCACCCCGCGGGACCCACTCGCGGGAGCGGACTCGCCCCCCCCATCCCGGAACCGGAGCCGGCCGGACCGAATCTCACCCCGCCTGCGCCCGCCGGCGACACCAGGCGCCACGGCACGGCGCCGGTGCGGCTGACGGAGCGGGGAGAACTCGCCGCCCGGGCGCCGGCCTCGCCATCGCTTCCCGCCACCGCGCCGCCTTCCACGGGAGCGCCGGGCGGGACGCGCGCCGCCGGGGGGCGCTCCGCCTGGCCGAACGTGCGTGTCGACTCCGCGGTGTCATCGCCGGAGGAAACCGCAATCGCCATCGATCCGGCCAACCCGAACCGGATCGTCGCTGTGGCCCAGGGTTCCGGCTGCTACCACTTTCACAGTGTCGACGGTGGCGCTACCTGGACCGAGGGGCTGATCAGCGACCCCTACGATCTGGGCGATCCCACGCTGGCCATGGACGCGAACGGAGTCGCCTTCTACGGCTACATCGGCAAGTGGACACACTCGGGGATCTTTGTGGCCCGCTCCATGGACGGCGGAGCCACCTGGCAGCCGGGGGTGCCGGTCATCGAGCACGAGGGAGCCACGCCGTTCGAGGACAAGGAGTACCCGGCGTGCGACCGCACCAACGGTCCGTACGGCGGCAGCCTCTATGTCGCCTGGACCCAATTCGACACCTACGGGAGCCCGATTCCGGCGGACAGCTCGCGGGTGCTCTTCTCGTACTCGCGCGACCAGGGAATCACCTTCGCCCCGCCCACCCGGGTGAGCGACCGCGGGGGCAACTGCGTGGACGGGGACGACACCGTGGAGGGCGCCGTGCCCTCGGTGGATCTGGACGGTACGGTCTATCTCGCCTGGGCGGGCCCGCGCGGAATCGAGTTCGACCGTTCCGTCGATGGCGGCCAGACCTGGGGGACCGACCGGATCATCAGCGACATGCCGGGAGGCTGGGATTTCCCGGTGAGCGGAATCTACCGCGTCAACGGCCTGCCGATGACCAGGTGCGACCTCAGCATCGGACCCTACTCCGGGCGGGTGTACGTCCTCTGGTCGGATCAGCGGAATGGCGACACCGATGTGTTCCTCATTCACTCCGATGACCAGGGCGCGCACTGGTCGCCGCGGGTGCGGGTGAACGGCGACGGCGTGGGCAACGGGCGCGACCAGTTCTTCCCCTGGATGGACGTCGATCCCCTGACGGGACGGGTATATGTCGTCTTCTATGACCGGCGCGCGACGGTTGGGGTGCACACCGAGGTCTGGCTCGCCACCTCCACGGACGGCGGCGAGACGTTCGCCGAGGAGCCGATCAGTGAATCGGCTTTCACGCCGAGCGAGTCGATCTTCTTCGGAGACTACATCGGGATCTCGGCGCACAACGGGAGGGTGCGCCCGTTCTGGATGCGGCTGGACGGGAATCAACTGAGCGTCTGGACGGCGTTGATCGAGCAGAACCCGGCGGACACGGTCCTGATCGACGGCCGCGGGCGCCTCGTAGTCGTCCCGAATCCCGCGCGCACGACTGCCCACTTCTACGCCGGAGGGGCCGGGCCGAGCGCGGGCGGAGAGGTCCGGATCTTTGGCGCCGGGGGAAGACTCCTGCG
Organism: uncultured bacterium; assembly: GCA_964473865.1. Lineage (GTDB taxonomy): Bacteria > Eisenbacteria > RBG-16-71-46 > CAIMUX01 > CAIMUX01 > CAIMUX01. Next base: position 27,306 of record CAYYQN010000001.1, read on the forward strand.
CTCGCTGACCGCGCCTCCGTCGCCGAAGGCCGGTCGCCTGGCCAGTTGGGATCTGGCGGACGAGTCAGGCCGCAAGGTTCCGGCCGGGGTCTACCTGGCTCGGGGCCCGGACGGGGCCTCGGCGAGACTGGTGGTCACCCGATGAGTCCAGTCGCGCCCCCTTGGCCGGAGGCTGCCCGCCGGGCGAACCAGAGTCCGGCGTAGATCTTGAGGTCGACCAGGACGCCGGTCTTCTCACGGGCGTGAAGCCAGGCTTCCGCGCCGTCCAACGGGACCGGATGCACGGTCAAAGACTCGCTCCCGTGCCCGCCGCCCGGCCCCACGCGCCTGAGCCCCGTGGCCCGCAACAAGGCGATGATCTCGCTCGTCGTGCCCGGGGAGGTCGGCCCGCTGGCGACGATTTCCCACCGCAGCGCCTCGAAGCCGGTCTCTTCCCTCAACTCCCGGCGGGCGCCCTCCACCAGCCCCTCCTGTTCCGTTCCCTCTTCGTCGCCGACGAGTCCAGCCGGGAGCTCGAGCACCAGCCCGCGGACCGGCGGGCGGCGTTGCTCGACCAGCAGAAGCTCGCGGTCATCGGTGACCGCAATGATCCCCACGATGCCGGTGATCCCGACCCGATCGGCGAATTCCCAGCCGTCCCGATCGACGAAGCGGAGGAAGCGGCCCCGGGCCAGCTCGCGATCGTCTACCACGGCCGGTAGGTGTTGGGGTCCCAGACCCACGGCTGCTCGACGCGCCAGGGACCGTCGAGCTGGTTTCGCACTTCCCGCGCCGCCTCCCCACCCAGCGTCCGCACCAGCTGGCGCGCGACCGCCGCCAGATCCCCGCTCAAGAGGGCCTCCAGCGGGCCCGGCCGCCGCGGATAGTGGACGATCTTGACCTCCTGCCCGGCCGGAATGCCGGCCCGCTCCTTGGCCAGGGCCAGGGCTTCGTCAAATCCGCCGATTCCGTCGATGAGACCGCGCTGAAGCGCCTGCTCTCCGGTCCAGACCCGGCCGCGGCCGATGCTGTCGATCTCCGCCGCGGTCTTGCCGCGCGCGCGCGCGATGTCCTCCACCCAGGTCCGGTACCCGGCCCAATGCTCGGCCTGGAACGCCTCCCACTCCGCAGGCGTGTAGTCGAAGTAGTCCGAGTCGATGGTGGGAAACGGCCCCCGGGTCACGAAGTCCTTGGTCACCCCAAGCTTGTCGTAGAGGCCACGCATGTTGAGCTTGCCCGAGATCGATCCGATCGAGCCGACCACGCTCATCCTGCCGGCCAGCATGGTGCCGCACGGATAGCAGATGAGATAGCCGCCCGACCCCGCGACGTCGCCCATGGAAACGACCATCGGCTTGAGCTTCGCCGCTTCGAGCGCCGCCCGCTGGATTCGCCACGAGGTTGCCGTCTCTCCCCCCCCGGAGTCGACGCGGAAGAGGATGGCCGCGACGTGCTTGTTCTCGGCCGCCGCACGAAACGCCTCTTCCATGGTGGCCGCCCCCATGGTTCGGCCGAACGGCACGGTGAAGCCGCTCTCCTCGCCCCCGATCATGCCGGAGGCGTGAACGACGGCGATCGTCTTCTTCGCCTTGATGCCGGCCTGAGGTCGCGTGACGCGGGCGTAGTCCGCGCCGTCGATGATCCGCGGCCGCAGTGGAGTCTTCTTGTTCTTCCGCTCCGCCGCCTTCACTCCCGGCACCCGCAGAAGCCCTTCTTCGACCTCCTCCCAGTACAGCAGCCGGTCAACGACCTTCAGCTCCTGCAGCAGCTCCGGGCTGCTCACTCCGGCGGCGAAGACCTTGCCTTCCAGCGTGCCCGGAGGGAGTCGCCGGCCCTCCTCCACGGTCTGCAGGTAGGCCGGATAGAAGACATCGAGCATCCACTCGGCGTTGGCCCGGGACGTGGGGCTCATCTCCTTGCGCTGGAACAGCTCCGCGGCCGCCTTGTATCCCTCGATCCGATGGAGATTCGTGCGGATTCCCAGCTTCTCCAGCGTGCCAGCGAAGAAGGAACGCTCTGAGGAGAGACCGTGCAGCACGGCGTATCCGTGCCTCAGCAGAAAGAGACTGTCGCACGCGGACCCCAGGTAGAGAGCGCCCCGGCCCAGGTGCTGGCTGTAACCCCAGACCGGCTTGCCCGCCGCACGCAGGCGGCGCACCCGTTCGCGCAACTCGTCCGCCTTGGCAAGGCCGATGCCCGGCGAGCCGAGCTTGAGGGCCACCGCCTTGATGCGCTTGTCGTGGCGCGCTTTCTCCAGGTTCTCCATCACGGCGGCGTGGGCGAGCACGCCGTCGCCCGGAAAGGAAACGCCCTCGGCCGGCGCCGTCTCCGGCATCTCTCCGTCGATCGCCTGCACCAGGACCGAACCGTCCTCGACGTCGACCGGCTTCTTCATCTGCAAGGCGGCAAACCCGATGATCACCACGACCGCCAGGGCAATGACCAGGATGTTGGCCAGAATGGCCGCGAGGAGCGTGCGGAAGAACGACTTCATGTAGGCCTCCGATGGGTGGAGCCGCGAAGAGCGGCGACGGGTTGTCTCTCTACGGATCGAGCCCCGCCGCGGTTGCCGCCGGGCGCGGGCCGGCGGTCGCTCCTCTGGAGGGTGAGCCTAGCAGGTTGATCGCCTCCCCGCCGAGAGGTTCGGCCCCGGCGCGGGGGCGGACGCGTGTATGCTCTCCCCTGCACAAGGAGCCGGTTCGGATTCGACCACCCCGGGGCAGGAGAACACGCATGCATTGGCTGACCGACCCGCAAGCCTGGATCGCTCTTGTCACTCTCACCGCCATGGAAATCGTTCTCGGAATCGACAATATCATCTTCATCTCGATCCTGGTCGGAAAGCTGCCCCGGCCGCGTCAGGGGCGCGCCCGGGTCTTCGGCCTCGGTCTGGCCATGATCTCGCGGATCCTGTTGCTGCTCTCGATCACCTGGGTCATGAGGCTGACCCGGCCTCTCTTCACGGTCATCGGGCGGGAGTTCTCCGGACGCGACCTGATCCTCCTGGTCGGCGGTCTGTTTCTTCTGGCCAAGAGCGTGCATGAGATTCACGACAAGCTGGAAGGCGGCGCGGCGGAAGGCGAACCGGCGGATGATCGTCCGCGGCGCGGCGTCCACTCCTTCGCCGGGGTGATCGCCCAGATCGCCGTACTCGACCTGGTCTTCTCGCTCGACTCGGTCATCACCGCGGTAGGAATGGCCCGGCACGTCGAGGTCATGATCGCCGCGATCGTCATCGCCGTCGGCGTGATGATGCTGGCCGCCAAATCGATCGGCGACTTCGTGCACCGCCACCCCACGATCAAGATGCTGGCGCTCTCCTTCCTGCTCCTGATTGGCGTCATGCTGGTCGCGGAAGGGCTGGGGCAGCACATCAGCCGCGGCTACGTCTACTTCGCCATGGCGTTCGCGTTCTTCGTGGAGATGTTGAACCTGCGCATGCGGCCGAAGGAGGCGAGGCCGGGAGGGGAGATCGTGTGACGGCGGCTCGGTCACGCTGAAGCGGTACCTACCGGAAGACCGACGGCACGGCACGCGGCGTGGAGGGCCGGGCCGATGACGGAGGTCCTTTCATGAGCCTTCCTGCCGGACTCTCCGGCGGAATGATCCAAGCTCCCGAAATGCCCGGGAGATCACTCGCAGATTCGCGCCGGTTTGCCTGCCGGCGGTGCGCGGCCGGTGGCGCACCCCCACCTCCCGGACGGAGCGACCAGCCCGGACCATCCGGACCAGGAGCTCGGTGTTGATCATGGCGCCGGTGCTCTCCAGAGGGGACGCAGGCAGGGCGCTCTTGCGGAAGAGCTTGAACGCACAATTGACGTCCCGGACGCGCAGACCGAACATCCGGTCAACCAGGAGGTTCCAGGCCCACGCATTCATCCGGCGGACCAGGTTGTCCCGGCGGTCGACGCGATACCCGATCACGGCATCGTACCGAGCCGCGAACGGCACGAGCAGCGAGAGCTGGGAGATGTCGAATTGACAGTCTCCATCCGTGAAGAAGACGTACTCATGCCGGCTGGCCGCGAGCCCATCCGCCACCGCCGCGCCGTATCCGAGGTTCGTGACGTGCCGGATGTGCCGGACCCGGGGATCCGCCAGCGCAAGTTCTTCGCAGATTTCCCCGGTCCGGTCGCGGCTGCCGTCATCAACAACGAGTATCTCGTGCTCCGCAGCCACGAGCGGCAGCGCCGCGGTGAGCGATTCGTACATCCGCCGGAGGTTGGATTCCTCGTTGAAGGCGGGGAAGAACGCGCTCAAAGACGGCAGCATCACGCCCGGCTCCGCGGGCGGGCCGGTGTCTGACGACCCGCCCGCCGCACCGGCTCGATCGCCCCGTTCGATCATCCGCTACCGCACCCAGAACAGGGTCGCCACCGCCGTGACCAGCGTGATGGCGATGCTGATCACCACGGTGGTACGCAGCACCTTTCCTTCCTCGCCGATCCGGTCGATGATGGCCGCCGCGTTTTGCAGCTTGGCCGGCGAGATGACCGAGGCCAGTCCGCCACCCACGGCGCTGGCGGCCGCGAGGAGCAGTCCGATCGGCGCCGCCTTGCCCAACGCCCGAGAGGTCTCCATGTGAAAGCGGCTCAACATGGCAATTGCGCTGGTCTCGGACCCGGAGATGAACCCGGCAAGAAGCCCGAGGTACGGCGCGGCCAGGCCGTACATCGCGCCGAATCCCTGCGCCGCCGCGGTCGCCAGCACCTGGACCATGTTCTGGCCGTCGGGCGGAAGAACCCACCTGGGTCCGCCGCCCACCAGGCCCGGGACCTTGCCGGAGTGGTCGATGACAAAGGCGATCGCGAAGTAGACGGCCGCCGCCAGGACCGGCCGGGGGGCGCGCGCCCCGGTGCGCGACACGATCGTCCGCCACTGGGCGGCGGTCGGCCGAAACCACGCTGTGGAGACAAACGTCGCCACGAGCACCCAGGTGTACGCCTGCCACAACGCGCGGGTCGCGATCGGCCGTCCCGGAATGAGCGGCACCGCCAGCGGAAGCTCCACGAAGAGCCAGCGGTGGAACGGCAGCGACTTGAGGTTCACCAGCACGGCGAAGAGCAGCAACAGCAACCACGGGCTGAAGGCCCGAAAGAGCCCCATGCGCCGTCTCGTATCCAGGTCCGCCGCGGTCAGCTCCTGCGCGGACCAGACCGGTCGGCGCCGTATCTTCAGCACGACGGCGAACACCAGGATGACGGCCGCCCCGGCGACGACTCCGGTCAGCGGCACCAGATCCACGACCGCCATCGCCCAACAAGCCGCTCCCGCGATTGCGCCGGTCAGCACGGCGGGCACCAGACCTCGCAGCACCATCCGCCAACGTCCCACGATCCAGAACATGCCGAGCGCGATGCAGGTCGACACCAGGGGGATGAACCGCGCGAACAGAAGCCCGGTTTGCTGAAGGGTGAGATTGACCCCGGCGTCCTTGACCAGGGGCGCCAGCGTGTCGGTGTATACAACCGCGGGAATGGCCAGGAGGGCGTAGGTGCACAGGCTGTCATAGCCGATGGCGGGCAAGGCGATGGCGACATAACTGGAGTACCCGAGAGCCAGCATGATCGGCGGCAGGATCGACACCGGCGTCGCCCCGAGCGCCGTCACCAGGGTCCCGAACCCGACGTTGATCATCAGGATCTGCGCCACCCGGTCCTGCGGGGAGACCGACTTCATGGCGAGAACGATCCGACGCACCGCCCCCACCTCGATCATGTAGGTCATCTGGAAGATGCTGGCGCCCACCATCAGGCTGACGGGAAACGAGGAGACAACGCCCGCCAGAGCCGAGCGCGCGATCACGCTGGGGGCGGTATGAAAGACCCACGCGGCCACGGCGGCCGTGACGGCGAGCCCAATCGCGCCGGCGGTGTCCGCGGCCATCCGCCTCCAGGCAAGAAGCAGAAAGATGACCAGGACCGGACTCACCGCCCAGATCACGCTGAGTGCATTCATCGATGATCCCACCCCGCGCGGCTTCGCGCGTTTCCGGCGCCGGCCTCACCGTCGCCGGCGCGTCGTGCGCCTGGCCCGTGCACATGCCTCCGCTGTCTGGCGCCGGGCTTCATGAATCGTCCCGGCTAGAACCGGGTTACCACTTCGAACCGGGCGTACCAGGCCGGATCCGCCGCGGCCGAGTAGAAGTCACCGGGATCGAACCACTCGCCAAGCGCCTGCAGCGTGACCTGCGGAATCCCGCTGTACTCAGCCTTGGCGATCGCGAGGAGGCCGCGTTCCTTCCCCGACCCCGGGCCGGTGGCTTCAACCGCTCGCAGCAGTGTGCCCCGACCCGTCAGACGCAGTCCACAGATCGGCGACCCCTTCATCTCGATCCAGGCCGCCGCCAGGTTCGCCCAGGCGCCGGCATCGTCGTTATAGACGCGGGCCGGGCTCTCGCCCCGCCGTTGGATCCGGGTTGTGCCGTCGTACATGGTGTAGATGAGCAGATCCGAGTACTTCGGCCACTCACCGTAGAAGTCATCCCACCCCTCGTACTCGCTCGTGCCGGGATCGTCCCCGGAGAGGTAGACGCCTCCCAGCTCGAGGCCGGGGCGGGCGGTCCCGGCCCAGATCCGCCCCGCGCGCGCCTGCGCCCCGTGGGCCGAGCGCCCGGCCTCCGACGAGCCGCCGGACCCGGGGGCCGACCCCACATGGCTCGTGGCGTCCTCGTATCGCCCGAATTCGAACGCCCATTCGAGCGCACCCTGCCAGCCGATCTCCGGCAGATGGGAGAGGCGATTCCCGACCGCCAGCGTCCGCTGCCGCGGCTGCGCGACCTGCCAGGGCTTTCCCTGCTGCGCAATCGTCGCCTGGTGCTTGTAGCGGTGCAGGGTGTAGAACTCCACACCGGCGCGCTTCAGGTGGAGCCCGTGGAGATCTTCATCGAGCGCGGATGAGCCGAAGCCACGATCGACAAGCTTCATGGCGAAGAGGTCCGCCTCCAGATCGTCGCGTCCGTATCGCAGCCGGAGACCGTCGAAGAAGCTCGAGCTGGAGCCGTCCGCCGGCGTGCCGTCGAACACCAGAAAGCCGTCTCCGTACGAAAGGTCCATGCGGCCGAACCGCCAGGCCAGCCCCGAGACCGGCGGCCAGGAGACCTCAGCCCAGGCGTTGTCAAGCGACACCCGGCTCTCCGGGTCGCGGATGCCGGCAGGCTTGTTGAAGTCGGGGGCGGTGCCGTACACGCCCCACCGATATTCATTGCCCAACCGGACGTAGACCCGCAGGCTCTCCCGCGGTCGGGCATCGGCCCAGACCCGGTAGCGTGTGCGCACGAACTGGTAGGCGTCCGGCTGGTCATCGTCCAGGTCCATCGGGTTGTCGAACGATTCGCCACGAACTCGAAGCTCGCCGCCGAATTGCAGCGGCGGCAGCACCGGGGGGGGGGAACGGTCCGGCGTGACCGCAGGGTTGTCCGGAGCGCCGGCGCCGGACGACTGGGCGGCGCTCGCGGATTGCGCCGACCGGAGGTCGGGCGGCAGGTCGCCCGACCGGGCCGCGGCCGGCAGCGCCGCCGATACTGCTCCGGCTGTGGCCATGAGCCCGACCAAGAACCACCAGGCCGACCGCTCTCGCGCGTCCCCCGTCGCGTTCTCGCGCCGCATCATATCCGCACCCTCCCCCGCGCGTCCCGCTCCCGAGACACGCGGCCGGACGCTAGCCCGCCCCTGGCGGCGCGTCAAGGTCCCTTCCCCTCCAGATCCTCGATGGTTCGCGGCCAGTCGCCCTTGAGCAGCCGGGAGAGGGACCGGTCGGCAAGAACGCGCCCACCCGTCTGACAGCGGGCGCAGTAGTTCGCCTCGTTCTCGGCATAGACGATGCGCTGGACCGGCGCGCCGCAGTCGGGACAAGGTTGTCGGTAGCGACCATGCACCGCCATCTCCGGACGAAAGGCGGTCACGTTCGCGGGGAAACCGCCACCTGTCTCGGCCCGCAATCTCTCGATCCACTCGAGGAGTATCGTGCGTACGGCGGTGTACAACCGCTCTGCTTCATCGTCAGCCAGCTGGTGCGTCTGGCGAAACGGCGACAATCGCGCCCGGAAGAGAATCTCATCGGAGTAGGCGTTGCCGATGCCGCTGAACAGCCGGGGATCGGTGAGCGCGCGCTTCAGCGTGTGGTTGCGGAGTTCAAGAACCGAACAGAACTCCGAGAGGGAGGCGTTCAACACCTCGAGCCCGCCGGGATCGAGGGCCCGGCACGCCGCTTCCCCACGTACGAGGTGCAGCGAGGCGCGCCGCTTCGTGCCCGCCTCGGTCAGCAGCAACGTGCCGGTGGAGAACAGGAAGGAGGCCTGGCCCAGTCTGCCCGCGGGCCTTTTCCCGGCGCTCTCCGTGCGGACCGGTCGGCCATCGCGCTCCTCGCCGGAGACGCGCGGCGACCATCTCAGCCGCCCGGCGATCATGAGGTGCAGGACCAAGAAGAGCTCGCCTTCGAGCTCGATGACGATCCGCTTGCCCATTCGGCGCAGGGCCCGCACGCGCATGCCGTGCGCCGCCGCCAGCGGAGGATCGGCGGTTCGCAGCAGGAAGGCGTTGTGCAACCGGATCTCTTCGAGCACCGCCTCCCCGACACGCGCCGCCAACGCCTCGAGATAGAGCGCAATGTCGGGTAGCTCGGGCATGCGGTCATGGTCGCAGAAGGCCTCCGCCGTTTCCAGCTCCGGCGTGTCGGATCGCTCCGGCGGGGCCCGGGCCGGATCCCCGGCTCAGAAGGGGCCCCGGCCGGCGCGGCCGCTCAGCCGGACCGCCCGGCATTGCCCGACCGGATCCTTACCTGGGCAGCACTCCCAGCCAGCGCGACCGCTCGGCCGGCCCCCCGGCATTGCCCGGCGGGACGCTCAGCTCAGGAGAGGTCCCCCGCTTGCCGTGTCTCACGTACCGTGCCCTCGGGACGCTGCGCCCGTTGTTGCAGGATGATCCCAGCCACGATCGCCGCCAGACCGAGGAACGACGAGGCATGGAGCGGCTCTCCCACGATCGCGCGAAGCAGGAACAGCGACACGAACGGCGACAGAAAGATCAGGTTGGAGACCGCGGCGGTGGTGCGCGAGAGCCGCAGGGCCGTAAGCCAGAGCAGGAAGGTCAACCCCATCTCGAAGCAGCCGATGTAGGCCGCGCCGAGCGCTCCCCGTACCGGCAACGCGAGCGGAGCGCGGGTGACCAGGCAGAAGAGAAGGGTGAACAACGTGCCAAAACAGAACCCCAGGAAGAGCTTCCCGGCCGCCGCGCGGCGATCGCGAACGTTCAGGATCCAGTAGAGGGCCCAGATGAGCGAGCTTCCCACCGCCAGCCCCACGCCGAGCGGCTCCTCGACCTGGAGCGTGCGGAGATCGCCTCGGGTCGATATCACCACCACCCCCAGCAGGCTCACGATCAGCGCCAGGAAGCTCACCGGTCGGATGCGCTGCTTCAGCATCGGGATCGACAGAAGCGCAATGGCCAGCGCCCAGGTGTAGTTCAGCGGCTGCGCGATCTGTCCGGGAAGCCGGTCATAAGCGCGCAACAGGACAACGTAGTACAGAAACGGGTTCAGCAGGCCCTGCAGGGCCGAAAGGAGGTACTCGCCCCGAGTCGCGCGGAGGGTCCCGCACAGCCGACCCTGGGCAACGAGTACGATTCCGAGCACACCCGTGGAAGCCAGGGCTGACCAGAAGAGAAGGGAATCGGGGCGCAAGACACGCAGCGAGAGCTTGAAGGCCGACGCTACCGTGGACCAGAGCAGAACCGCGCCGAGCGCCAGGAGGGTCGCTTTCCGCTGGTTCATGCGATCGGAGTCGCTCCGCCCGTCAAGCCACGTCCGGATCTTCGCCCTCGGGACGAGGCGCGCGCAGGTGCAGGATCCCGCCGGGCGCTGATTCGCCCTTCTGTTGCCCCTCCAGCAGGTCCAGCGCGAGTGGGGCAAACTCGGCCGGCACCTGGACTCGTACCTCCCCCAGCCCGTCCACGGTCAGACCGTACACCACGCCGGCGCTCTCATAGGAGAGGTGAACCGGGATCTCCGCCGACTCGAGAAGGCCCTTGATGATCTCCGCTTCAGGCATGCCAGCCGCTCGGTACACGACAACCAGGTCATCCATCGCGGCACCCCTCGGCTTTCTCCTCGGTGGCCGGCGCCGGGCGCCGGCCCTCAACCCGACCGGTCCGTCCCGGCGCGGCCGGAACAGCGGTTCGCGCACCCGCCCCGACGGCCCGCGGCTCCCGGGTCCGGGTCCGGCTCCCCCGGCGCACCGGTACGCCTCGCAACTCCTGGTACCGCCTCGCCGTCGAAGAAAGCATACACCGGGCGGGCGCCGCGGGCGTACTCTCGTGGGGGATTCGCGGGGGAGACGCTTCGGCGCCCCCCGCGATCGTCCGGGACGGTGCCCGGGCGCGTGTGGGGGAGGTGTTTGGTGGCGGACTGCCGGATTCGCGAGCATCCCATCCTGCCGGTACCGGACCGGCGTTCCCTGGAATTCACCTGGAGCGGTCAGCGCCTGGAGGCGTTCGAGGGTGAGACGATCTCCTCGGCGCTCTTCGCGCACGGCATTCGGACGTTCGGGCGCCACACGCGGGATGGCGCTCCGCTGGGGATCTACTGCGCGAACGGGCAGTGCGCGCAGTGCAGCGTCATGGCGAACGGGCTGCCGGTGAAGTCGTGCATGACCCCGGTCACCGCCGGAATGCGCGTCGAGCCGATGCTCGGCCACCCCGCCTTGCCGCCGGTCCCCAGCGGACCTGATTCGCCCATCCGACGGATGGAGCCCGTCGAAACGATCGAGGTGGAGTGCCTGATCATCGGCGGCGGCCCGGCCGGACTCTCGGCCGCGGTCGAGCTGGGCCAGGCCGGCGTGCGCACCCTGATCGTGGACGATAAGCACCGATTGGGCGGCAAGCTGGTGTTGCAGACGCACAAGTTCTTCGGCTCGATCGAAGCCTGCCACGCCGGGACCCGCGGCATCGACATCGCCACCAAGCTCGAGCGGGAAGTGGCCCGCCACGAGAATGTTCGGACCTGGACGAACGCCACCGTGTTGGCGGTCTATTCGGATCGGCGGGTCGGCGTGTTGCGCTCCGGCTACTACTACGTGGTGGTCCCCCAGGTCCTCCTGGTGGCCAGCGGAGCCCGCGAGAAGTCGCTGGTGTTCCGCGGGAACACCCTGCCCGGCGTCTATGGCGCGGGCGCCTTCCAGACCCTCGTCAATCGCGACCTGGTTCGTCCCACCGAGCGGCTCTTCATCGTGGGCGGAGGCAATGTCGGCCTCATCGCCGGCTATCACGCACTGCAGGCCGGGATCTCGGTCATCGGGCTCTGCGAGGCGCTCCCCGAGTGCGGTGGATACAAGGTCCACCGGGACAAGCTCGTCCGGATGGGTGTGCCGATCTATACGTCCCACACGGTCGTGAGCGCAAACGGTCGGGACGAGGTGGAGTCGGTCACGATCGCCCGGATCGGCCCCGATTGGCGGGTCGTGGAGAACACGGAGCGAACCTTCGCCTGTGACACGGTGCTGGTGGCGGTCGGTCTGGACCCGGTCGACGAGTTCTATCGCAAAGCACGGGAGTTCGGACTCCCTGCCTACGCCGCCGGAGACGCAGAGGAGATCGCCGAGGCCTCGGCCGCCATGTTCACGGGTCGCATTCGCGGACTGGAGATTGCCCGCGCGCTCGGCCGGGATGTCGGCGAGGTCCCCCCGGAGTGGCACCGCACCGCCGAGGTCCTGAAGTCCCGGCCCGGCGCGGCCGTCACCGAAGACATACCCGAGGCCACGGCCGGGGTGATCCCGATCTTCCACTGCGCGCAGGAGATACCCTGCAACCCCTGCACCTCGATCTGTCCCCAGCACTCGATCGTCATCGAGGGGGACGAGATCATGGGGCTGCCCGAGTTCCGCGGGGCGGACTGCATCGCCTGCGAACAGTGCGTGGCCGTATGTCCGGGCCTCGCGATTACCCTGGTGGACTACCGGAAGGACGCGGAGGACCCGATCGTCACCATCCCCCACGAGTTCGCCGCCGCCTCGATCCAGGCGGGCGACACCGTCACCGTTCTGGACACCGAGGGAACCATCCTCGGCAACTGCAAGGTGGAACGAGTGCGCGCGCCGCGCTCGGCCGACCGGGCTCTGCTGGTGCGCGTGCGGGCTCCGGCGGAGATCGCCAAGCGTATCGCCGGGATCCGGGTGCAGGAGCCGTGGGTTACCGACTCGGCGCCGACCGAGGAGCGGGTCGCCGAGGACGAGATCGTGTGCCGCTGTGAACGGGTCACTGCGGGGCAGATCCGCGCCCTGATCCGCTCCGGTGTTCGCGATCTCAATCATCTGAAGGCCGCCACCCGGGCCGGGATGGGCGCGTGCGGCGGCAAGACCTGCCCGAACCTTATCTTGCGAATCTTCCGCGAGGAGGGGATCGCCCTGCCGGAAGTGGCTCCGCAAACGGTTCGGCCGCTCTTCATGGAAGTGCCGCTCGGCGCCTTCGCGGGCGTGCCGGTGGGCGAGGAACCGCGCCGCGACCCCCACGCCTCCCACGCCACCGACGCACACCGGGGAGGCCTGTGACATGAGCACGCAAGTCCACGACGCGATCATCGTCGGCGCCGGCAGCGTGGGCCTCCCGACTGCGGTGTTCCTCGCGGAGGCGGGACTGCGGCCGCTGGTCATCGATCAGTTCGCCGGCCCGGGGCAGGGCAGCAACAAAGCCGCCATCGGGGGGATTCGGGCGACCCATTCCCAGCCGGCCAAGATCCGCCTCTGCCTTGACTCTCTGCGGATCTTCTCCACCTGGAAGGAGCTTCACGGGCACGACCTGGAGTGGCAGGCCAACGGCTACGCGTTCGTGGCCTATCGGGAACGCGAAGAACAGGCGCTGCGCGATCTCCTGCGGGTGCAGCAGCGGCACGGCTTGAACATCCGTTGGCTCGATTCCAGGGAGATGCTGGCCGCCGTGCCGGACCTGAATCCGGAGGGCCTCCGCGGGGGCACACTCTCGCCCGAGGACGGCAGCGCGTCGCCGCTCTTGAGCAGCGTCGGCTTCTTCGACCGCGCCCGGGCGCTCGGTGTCGAATTCCGTTTCGGCGAGAGGGTGACCGGGGTCATCCGCCGCCGGGGGCGAGTGGCCGGCGTGCGCACCGACCGGGGCGGGTACGCGACGGACACGGTGATCAATGCCGGCGGCGCCTGGGCCCGCCCGCTGGCGCAGGCCGCGGGAGTGGATGTCCCGGTCGTGCCGGACAGTCACGAAGCGGGAATCACAGAGCCCGTAGGGCCGTTTCTCGGACCCATGCTCGTCGACATCCGGCCGTTCGAAGGCTCGAAAAACTACTACTTCTACCAGCACAAGCCGGGGCAGGTGGTCTTCTGTATCACGCCCGAGCCGCCGATCGTGGGCACGGATCGCCGTGAGACCTCGACATTTCTCCCGCTCATCTCCCGGCGTATGGTCGAGCTCGTACCCAAGCTGGCAAACCTCAAGGTCCGCCGCACCTGGCGCGGTCTCTACCCGATGACACCCGACGGCTCGCCGTTCATCGGAGCGGCGGCGGAGCTCGAGGGGTACATCCATGCCGTCGGAATGTGCGGGCAGGGCTATATGCTCGGACCGGGAGTGGGACTTCTGCTCACCCGAATGGTGACGAAGCAGCTGATCGAGGGCGACCGGGAAGTGCTGCACGAGCTCCGCCTGGATCGCGAGTTTGCGGGGGATGAGGCGTTGAAGTAACTGACCACGAGGAGCCGATGCCGAAACTCAGGACCTACCTTCCACCCATCAACACGCCGCGTTACTACATCCTCCTCGGAGCCATCGCCATCCTGATTCTGGGTCCCTTGGGCGGGATCACCGCCGGCTACATGAACTTTTCTCTCGGCTTCTTCGTCGGCGGGCAGGTCCTGGCCGGAATCCTGGGGAGCGTCGTCACCTATGCCTACGGCGCCGAAGGGAAGCATGGCGCGAACTACATGCAGACGATGGCCGCCTCGGTGGCCAGCCTCTCCGGCATGGCGGTGCTGATTCAGGCGATGACCTGGCTGGGACTGCCCGAGCCGCCGGTCTGGCAGCTCGTGCTCTACTTCCTGTGTATCGGCATGTTCGGGGTCGGGGTGGGGATGTTGTACACGCCGATCCTGGTCGACCGAATGCGCCTGTCCTTCCCCTCGGGTTTCGCGGTGGCCAACATCCTGCGCGCCCTGACCGACATCCGGATCCTCAAGACCTCCATCGCCAAGCTGGGCGGCGGGACGGCGGCCGGGTTCGCCGGAGGGCTGGCCGCCACCCTCGTCAATCCCATCGCCGCGACCAGCTTCTCCTCCTCGACCCTGGGCGCGGGCATGATCGTGGGAGCGCGCATCGGCGTCCCGGCCGTCTTCGTCGGAACCATCGGCCTGGTGCTGACCCCCTGGCTGCGGACGCACGGTTGGCTGGGTCCCCACGATCCCTTCCGCAAGATCGGCTTCATCGCCGCCCTCGGGATGATCTTGGGAGCCGCCCTGGTGGACATGTCGCTGCTGGCGGTAGCGGCCGCGCGCACCTTCCGCGAATCGGGCGGACAGAAGGCTCCCCCCGCCGAAGACTGGAAACGGACCGACAGCCGGTTCCTCTGGCTCTGGGTCGCCTTCTGGGGGCTGGCGATCGTAACCACCGCCACGGTGTTCCTGCACCTCCCGCTCGCCTTCGTCCTGGTGGCAGTGGGCCTGGTGTTCGTTTTCCTGCTGGTGAACGGGATCTCGCTGGGGATATCGGACAGCAACCCGATCTCCAGCGCCTTTGTGATCACTGTCTTCATCCTGGCCGGGCTGGGACTGAGAAGCCCGATCACGGGTCTGATGTGCGCATCGATCCTGCTCGTTTCCACGGCCGTGGGGTGTGACATGCAGCAGGACCGCTCCACCGGCTGGCGCCTGGGTACCAATCGCTCGATCCAGTTCCGCTACCAGGTGATCGGCGTCACCATGGGATCGGTCATGGCCGTGGTCCTGGCCCGGCTCTTCATGAAGGCCTACCCGATTCTGCAGGTCAATCAGTACGCCCACCCCGACACCCCGGGAATCGAGAAGTGGCAATCGGCGATGACCTTCAAGTTTGTCGGCGCCCTGGAAGGAATCGCCACCCGGAATCCGCACGTGACCATCGCGTTGGTCCTCGGCATTGCTCTCGGAGTCGTGATCGAGTCGTTGCGCAAGATCATCAAGCGTCGCCAAGCCTACCGGTCCTGGGTGACCGGAAGCCGCAGCGGGTACGTCACCGACCTCGTGCTGGACTGCACGATCCTGGCCAGCCCGTACGCCTCGTCGTTCGGCGGCTTCGTCGACTTCCCGGTGGCAGCGTGGTTCGGCGGCGGCAGCGTGCTGAGCTCCGGACTGCAGACCTGGGCGGCCCGCCGGCCGCGCCCGGCCGCGGCCCAGGACCTGCCGGAGGACATGAGCACGATGTCGCTCGTGGGCGGCGGTCTCATTGCCGGCGATTCCCTGGCCGCCTTGGGCCTCGGCATCTGGGGGCTGGCTCGGACCGTGATGTAGGCCGGAGGCTCTCCGGGGGCTTCCGGGAGCCAGGATCTCCTGTTCTCCGCAGGAACCCTGACCCTGATCCGGCAACGCAGCCGCCTCCCCGTGACCGGTCACTCTGCGGAGCAATCTCGGCCTGACCTCGGGTGGGCGGCAAGCTTGCCGTTGGCACGGGGGTCTGGATGTGCTAGGGTCAGCGTCGCTCGTGAGAGACGTCTGACTGGGGTTCTCGGAGGGACGACGCCGACGTCGCACGGAATTCCTGGGTTGGTTGCCCTCCGCCCGATCCGGCCGCGTGGCGGTCGGTGACCGATACATCGAATGGCCGAGCGCCCGATTTCCGGGGACGCTCGGCGGGGAATGTTCTGTTTCCGGAGGTGAATCATGAGGAGAAGGGTGTTGCGGATTCTCCCCGTCCTGCTGGCGACTCTAGGGCTGAGTCTGCTCGCAGCAGGCGGCAGCTCCGGCACCGACTACGACTGGTGCGCGGAGGACACCGGCGGCGGGGTTCGTCCTGGCCCTGGGAGGTGATGTGGGCCGGCTGCACCCACCTGGAGCCGGACGCCTGCTCGCAGGTGGACTTGCCGCCCGCGTCCAGTCCCCATTACGGCTGCACCCAGCACGAGACCGCGGACTACTCCGGCGACCACTTCTACGCGGAGGCCTGGCTGGCCAACAACTACAGCGGGATGAGCCAGCCGGTGACGGTGGAACTCTGGGTCGGCTCCTGCGGCGGCCCGCTCACCACGATGCTCGGCTCGGTCACGCAGTGGGTCACCAATCTCGCTCCGGGGCAGAAGTACACCTTCGACTTCGGGGTGATCAGCAGCTGTGTGCTCGTCGACCAGGCCTTGATCCTGACCTTCTCGGTGGGCGGGGCGCCGAACCAGACCCACATCTACTGGGATAGCTTTGACTGCCCGACCGGGCTGCATGCACGTCCCGTGGGCTTGGACCCGGTGGTTTGCGAACCCCAGGCGCCCACGAACCCGACGCACCCGGTCCACTACTGGTTCGATGTGACCCCCGGCGGCGGGTTCGGCCGGTGTGACTTCCATGTCCAGGTTTTCGATCCCGACATCGCCCACTACAGCAACTGGATGGAACCGGTGAACTGGGTGCACTCACTCCACGGGTTGGGATCGCAGTGGTGGGTTTCCTGGTACAACCCCGGTTGCGACAACGCGATCTTCTCGACCTTCCGCTTCGGCTTCGACAATCCCAATCCGAGCGCCTGGGGCGGGTGGCGCACCACCATCGCCGGAACCGAGGTGCCCGAACCGGCTCCCCCCGATCTGATCGACTCGTCAGACAACCACCTTGACGAGGAGAACGGGCACGGGGCTCGGGTCCATGTCCCTGAGGTGATCACGGCCACGCGGACTGAGAGCTGGGGAGGAATCAAGGCCATCTACCGTTGATGGAGGCGCCGTCCGGTGGGTCTCTCTCGCCGGACGGCGACGCAGCCCGGGCCGCGGTCGCTTGCAGGCCGGGGGGGAACTCAGCCCCCCGGCCCGATCGGTGCGACGAGAACATGGGTCGGGTGCGTCCGCTCACTGCGATCGCAGGTCCACCACGATGCGACTCTCCGCATTGCAGATGCGATCTCCGAAAGTGAACGGGTCGCTCCCGTTGGGATCGTGCCAGTTGGCCTCCAGAATGTGATCGCAGACGGTGGTGCCCTCGACCCGGAACTCCCCCCGATTCCCACCCGGACCGACGAGGGGGATGTTGGCCAGCGTGCAATCCAGGTCGATGAGGGGGGTCGACGATCCGCGCCGGCGGACCTCACTCGACTCCCTGTACTTCAGCTCGACGATCATGTCCTCATCGTCGTTGAGAGTGCCCGTGAAGAACCCCTCGACATGGTGGGTAGACTCCTCGTCCCAGGGGCTCTCCCCGGTCCAGCCGCCGCTGAAGCTGTTTCCTTCACGCGTGACGTTCTCGCTCGAGGCGGTCCAGATCAAAGGTGACTCGATCTCCCGGCCGTCCAGGTGCCGGTGAATGACACGAGCCCGAAGCTCGAGATCGATGGCGTCGAACTCGAGGGCCGCCTTTCTCTCCATGGTGATCCAGATGTTCGAGAGGCCGGTGTAATCGGGAGCCGCGCGGCCGTTGGTTACGAGGACCCAGAGGTTGCGGTCCTGCTCGAGAATCCCCTTCAGGTTGGACAGACTGACCGCCTGCCCTCCCCCCACCAGCAGATCGATCTCCTGGCGCAGGAAGCTGTAGATGTAGACATCGGCCCGAGGCGAATCGACTGTGACCACGAGCTTGTCCTCTTCCTTGAGGTCCGGGTCCTTCACCTCCACGAGGAAGAAGCGGCCGGACAGATCCTGATAATGACGGTTGAAATCGATGAAGACATCCTCCTCGTCGTCGATGGTGAATGTCCCCGACTTCTCGCGCATGATGTTCGAGTTCGGAAGAGGGTAGAGCCCACCGGCGGCGTAATCCCGCAGGAAGTCGCGCCACCAGGTCGAGATGGTGCCTCCCGTGACCTCGTTGATGGCGGTGATGGCGTCGCTCTCATCGCGGATCCGGTCGTAGATGTCGACCAGGACGCCCCGTCCGTACTCCCGAACCAGGTACTGGATCAACGCCGAGCAGCCGTAGCCGTGCTGGCCCGGGGACACGTCCAGGTCGATCCCCGGATGAAGGCCCCGGAACGGTCTGAACTCCAGGGTAGCTCGGGTGGCGGAGTTGTAGTTCGCATCGTCGCTGAACAGCTCCTCGGACCATCCTCCAACCGCCTCGTTCAGCCAGTGGTGGGGCGGCGGGTAGATGCCCTGGTCCCAGGCGTTCCGCGGGTCATAGAGCGACTGTGCCAGGTGGACGAACTCGTGCAAGGCCGTGATGCGCATCTCGGCCGGACTGTCCAGCTTGCTTTCATTGAACTCGATGGTGCCGAAGTTGTCGCCCAGTCGGCTATTGGTGTAGAACCCGAACGCGCCGGCGTCGGCTTCGTCGAAGGCATGGATCGACACGTTCATGGGCCACCCGGTACGGCTCTGCTCGAAGTCGAAGCCGAGCGCCCGCGTCGTGTCGTAGGCCTCCTCCAGGAAACCCGCCAGCTCATCGACCCGAAATGGGGGCACACCCAGGGAAGTCCAGATCAACTGGAAATGGTTGCGGTTGCTGGTCTGGATCCAGAGTCTGGTTCCGAAGACAATGGCCTCCGTCAAGCCGGTGGTCGCTGTTCCGGCGCGCGCGCCGACGCCCCCCTGGGGCACCGGCAGCCTCGCCGTCAGCGTGTCGCCCGAGATCTCGGTATCCAACGGGGTATAGGCGAGCACCGTCCCCTGGGCCCCTTCGGTGGTGTAGGCGCTGCCGCCGAAGACAATTGCCGGCTCCCCGCCCGGCGCGGATTGCAGGTCGGTGGTCACGCGGAGCTCGAGCGCAGCATTGAAAGCTGCGGGGAGTCCGACGATGCGGTAGACGGTGCCACCGCCGGGCACGCTGAGGGGGGGCTCTTCCTGTGTTTTGTACAGCTTGAGGGCGACGGCGGCATTGAAGGCGCCGGGGGGCACGGCGAGGGTGAAGCCTTCGGTCGTCAGCTCTCCGCCGTCCTGTCCGATGGTCTCCTCGTCCGCGGGTTCCCCGGCCGTGGTCTCCGGCGGCGTGATTCGATCTCGATGGCATCCCGTGAGAAGCGCAACAAGAGCGAGGGCCAGGAGGGTGAGAAAGCGGCGGTAGGCCCGGCAAGCGGCCGCTGGGCCGGAACCCGGCGGCGGGGTCGGAATCGGCCACCGGCTGCGATGGCGGGAACAACGGGTGATCATGACAAGCTCCCCCTTATCTGTGCGTCTCCCCTCACTCCTCACCGACCATCCGCATACAGCCGGATCGCCAGGCTGCTCTCCGCGTTGCAGTCCCACGCCTGCGTCTGTACCGTGACCCGCCCCTCCGACATCTGCTGGACGTAGACCCGCGTGACCGGACCGCAGGCCGCGGTGCCAAAGAGGTCGTACGCCAGCTCTGTCGCGCCGCGGCGGGTCAGGTTCATGGCTCCCCCTTCACAGATGTAGGTGTACTGCGTGCCCGGCATCGGGAAGATCCATCGGCTCTCGGCTGACCATGACTGGATCCGGACGCTCGCCTCGTCCAGCACCACCTGGAAGTGCCCCTTGTAGCGCATGCCGGACGAAGTCTCGGTGGAGTCCCAGACAACGGAATAGGTCGAGCCGCTGAAGCTGCCCCTCGGCACGCTGAGGAAGTTCAGTCCTTGATGCGCGACCTCCCAGTTGTCGCCGTCGCCGTTGGCCCAGAAGGCGTGGTAGTAAAGGCTCAGTGACGCCACGTGAAACCGGCTCAGGTCGAGCCCCTGGACCACCCGGAGGTTCAGCGTCACGGGCGAGGTTCCGGTATAGCCGGACGAGCTGTCGCGCCGGTTCGACACCAGAAGGATCAGCCTGGCGCCCTGGTTGGTGAGCTGCCGCAGGCCGGTGACCGCCAGGCTGTCGGCCGCCCGCCCCAACGGCACCAGTGCACTCGTGTCCGGCATGGCGAACGCCGAGACCTCGCACTCCCCGCCGGTCACGCGGACCTTGAGAAGGGAAGTGGCATCGATCTGCGGATGATCCAGCCGCACCAGGTAGAGCATTCCCGAGAGATCGGGAAGTGAGGTCTGGAAGGTGTGCAGCGTGTCGGAGGGGGACGTGATGCGGAACATGCCTGCCCGGTCGCGCTCCACGACCCGGGGCGTGACGTCCCGGTAGATCTGCCCGGCCACCAGGTCGTGCAGATAGTCCCACCACCAGCTCTTCATCGGGGTACGGAGGTTGATCCGCACCGCCTCGATCGGGCTCGCTCCGCCATGGACTGCCTGGTAGGCCTGGGGAATGACCGCGGAATCGCCGTGCTGCTCGAGATACCGGAACATCGACGAGAGACCATAGCCGTGGAAGGCGTCCCCCACCCGGAGTCCGGCCGTGACGCCGCCCAACGGGGTCAGCTCGTTATTCTTCCGCACGCTCGAGCAGTAGTTCGGATCGGCGTGATGGCGCGTCTCGCACCAGACCGCGGTCGCCTCGTCCAGCCAGTACTGCGGGCCGCCGCTGCTGGCCTGCGCCCAGGCAGAGCGAGGGTCGTAGAAGCTCTGCACCATGTGCAGCAACTCGTGCGCCGCCGTTACCCGCAGCTCCGGCAGATTGCCGATGCTGAGAACGTTGAACTCGAGGGTGCCGTGGTTCGGGCCCAGGATCGAGGAGGAGTAGAAGCCGTCCACCGTCGGCGCCAGGGCCACTACCGAGACCGCCACCGGCCAGGAAGTACGGGCGGCGTAGACGAATCCGAGCTGCTGGTGCCGGCGGTACGCCTCCTCGAGATAGCTGCCCAGGTCCGCCAGCTGTGACTCCGTGATGGCAACCCACGGCGTCCAGATCCGGAAGTGTCCTTCGGTCGTCGTGTAGGTCCGGTCGACAGGTGCCGCCACGATCCGCACCGAGGTCGTGGAAGGTTCGCGAGTCCGCCTCGTCAATGCCGTCGAGTTCGCGGCGGTCGAGGCTGCCGGGCCCAGCGTCCCCTGAACCCAGCCGGAGGAGTCGGCCGCCGGGAGCCAGCTCCAACCGGTATGCGTCTGCCCCAGCGTCGGGCTGAAGGCCTCGGCTCCGATCAGGATCGCCTCTTGTCCGGCCAGACCGGTCGTGCGCCGGATGCTCAGGCGGAGAGGTTGTGCGAATTCCACCGGCAGCCCGTCGATCTGGTAGCGGTCCGAGAGCATGGGGCACTCGATCGAGTCGGTCGCGGCATCTGCGTGGAGCTGGAGGGTAGCCGCCTCGGCGAAGGCGCCGGCGGGCACGGAGAGCACGAAATCACCGGACTTCAGCTCTCCCCCTTGCGGTCCCACCGTCGCCTCGGCCAGCGGCGCGTTGCCGGTGGGCGGAGGCAGAATGGGGCCTCGATCCGGACTGCAAGACACCGAGAACAGGACGGCCAGCAGAACGACGACGGGCAAAGCGGCGGGAGCAGGCAGAGCGACCCGAGCCATGGGCAACCTCCTCGGCCGAGGCGCCGGACGCCCTCAGCGTCGATACGACCCACAACATTTGGCCGCCGTCAAGCATAGCAGAAGACCGGGCATTGCCGGGAGATCGGTCGGGGCCGAGGACGGCTCGGCGCGGGTCGCATCCCGGGGAGAGACCGGCTAGGCAGACCGACCCACTGTCGGCTCTGAATGGGCCGATCCGAGAACCGCTGGTTCCACCATCTTCGTGTACGGGCAGTCGTTACCCAGGCCGGTCCAGCACCGCGGCGTTCCGACCCAGAGCAAGCGGTGGATCCAGCGAGGACGGAGGGTTCCGGCAATCCGCCGCAGAACGCAGTTCGGGGAACCCCCGAAGGGATTCCCCGAACTTGTTCCGGAGCCCGGCGGCTTCGCCGAGGCCCCGATCTCTCTCTAGCGGAAGTTCGCCTTGATCTGGCCCCAGGTCGAAGGCTTCGTCGGCGTGATGCACGGATACGGATCGCACCCCGAACCATCGCCGTAGTAGGTGCCACCGTTGTCGGCGCAGACGTCACCGTAGGTCACGACGCAGGTGCCATCCGGAAGACAGCAAGCGCCTCGCGGAACCACGCCGCAGGGGTTGTCCGGGGGCGTGCAGGTCTCACCGGGGTGGGCGATCCCACCGAGGCCTTCGCACTGACCGCTCAGGACCATCACGCAGTCGCCGTCCGGCGTGCAGCACGCCTCCAGCTCGCCCGCGCCCGCGCAGCTCAGGATGATGTTCTGGATCGCCTCGGCGGTGCCGGTTCCATCCGCCGCCGTCATCCCGTACACGCCACCGGTGGTCGTGGCATAGTCCGTCATGATCGGCACGATCTCGCCGGTGGGGTCGCCGAACGTCGGCACGAACACCGCGCCAATCTTGGCTCCGATCAGGGTCGCCTGGACTGCCACGTTGTGCGCGTTCACGTCATCGACGCCGAGCTGGAACAAGTCGTCGCAGCCCGCCGGCCGAGCATCCGTCACCAGGATGACGACGCGGCAGCAACCCGGCCGGTAGGCCGCCGGATCGAAGTCGCCCAACGGCTTGTTCACCGTGCAGACACCGCTCGCCCCGGCCAGGGAGACCGCCTCCCGCAGCGCCTCGTCCGTGTCCTCCGGTTCCCCGGCTCCACCGAACGGAACCAACGCCGCAATCGCGTTCGAAACGTCCGTCAAGTTCGCCGTCAGCGGCTGATCGACGGTGATGTCATCACGAACTGTGATCACCGCGCTGTGGACGCTTCCGCAGGTATTCTCGGCCAGATTGAGTATCGCCGCCAGACCGGCCTGCACATTCTGCAGGGCCCCGCCCATGCTTCCCGTGACGTCGACGACGAACACGAGGTCGAGACACAGGCAGGTGTCCCGCAATGCCGGGGCGTCCACCGTCACCGGCGCTACGAACGGGAGCGGATACAGGGCCATCCCGTCCTCGTTCGGGTTGCTGGCCAGCGCGGCGCCCCCACTCACCAACGTGCCTACCACGCCGAGCACCAAAGCCGCCACCGGCAGTCCGAGCCACCGTTGGCTTCTATACACATTAGTCCTTGTCTGCACCGTGAACCTCCTTCGAATTCCTGGAGCGCTTCTCATCGCTCATGCCTGCGTGCTGCTTCTGTGTCGCACAGCAGATGGTTCCTGTTGCGCGAGGATCCAGTCCGCTGTCGCCGCATCGAGATCATGCATCGTCGACTGAATCCAGGTAGCAGTATACATGGGATGATGGGCATTTCCAACGGAATAATGTTGGCCTGTATAAGACGATACCGCGATGTACAATCTCATCCGATTCGCAGACACCGGCGCCCCTGCCAGCCCGGAGGACACAACGGCGCACTTCCCGATCTCACATGCATTCCGAGATCTCACCGTGCAACCAGATGCGGTATGCGGCCGCACCGTAGCCGTGGCGCTGCGGGTCTGGTGTTGATACCGCGAGGCGCACGCGCAGACGCCGCGCGGTAACCCATGGAAGAAATGACGCGCAAGCCGGACGCGACGTCAGGCCCTGGGTCATGCCCGCTGAACGACCGTCCCTCGCGGCGGACGCAGACCGCGCGCGGCCCCCCGGCACCAGGCCATCTTGATCAGAAAGACCACCGGAAACGTGTGCCCATGACGCCAGAGGCACCGGTTCCCGGCGAAGATCAGGACGGCCGTGCGCAGGGCAATCAGGGGCGCTGCCGCCAGCAGCAATGGACGGGATCGAAGCACGAACGGCGTTGAAAGCAGCTCCCGGAATCGCTGGCGGAGGGCGATCGTGTGCTCCGCGTGGTCGGCGGCATAGGCCAGGATTTCGCGACACGAGGCCCGCGGCGGGTCGTGGGTGATGGCTGCCGAACCGGCAAAAGCGATCGCGAGTCCCGCCGCGCGCGCGCGAAGCACCCACTCCATGTCGGGTATGGGCGTTCGAGGATCGAATTCCCCCACCTCGGCCATGACCTCGCGACGCACCCCCAGGTTGGCGCCCGCCACGAATTCCGGCCGGCGCGCGGTTGGTCCCGGCACGAGGAACGGGTGGAACTGCGCGATGTTGTGGCAGAGCTGGAAGTAGTTCGCGGTCGGAGCGACGATTCCTCCGGCCACGATGGGCGCGGCGCCAAGCGCTTGCGTCATGCGCCGGACCCAGTTCGGCTCCGGCACGCAATCGTCGTCCGTGAAGAGCAGGCAGGCGCCTCGGCTGGCGGTCACCGCTCGATTGGCGGCTGCGCCCAGGCCACCGTGCTGGCCCTGAGTGATGACTCGCAGGTTGCGTAACCGGTTTTGCCAGTCCCGGCAGACGGTGGGCGTCTCATCGGTCGAGTGGTCGTCCACGACCAGGATCTCCCACGCCTCCTCGAGCCCGGCCTGGGCCGCCAGCGCCAAGAGCAGACGTTCAAGGAGCCGGGCTCGATTCCGGGTTGAGACGATGACACTCGCGAGCACGATTCAGGCTTCCGGGCCTGGCGGTTTCACCACGGAGCGGACCTCGAGGATGCAGTCCTCGGTGGGCAGGTCCCGATAGGTGCACGCGCGGCAATGGTAGTAGTCGTTGGTGCCCCGCCCGAATCGACGGCGGAAGGAGCGCGCCGCCGGCCCCTTCCATATCGACAACGCGGACCGATCGCCGCCCACCCGTCCGAAACCGTGGCGGTTGCGGTAGTCGTATTCACAGGATATGACCTCGCCGCCGGCGTCCATCGTAATGCGCTTCCACGGTCGCACGCACGTGAACGGCCGGGCCTTGCGATGGTAGGTCCCCGCCATGTACTCGTAGCGGCGATACCGCTCTTCGGCCGGAACGTAGGCCTGATCCAGTTCCGGGCCGAGCTCCGGCGGCATGTCGACCGACTTGATGGCGAAGAAGTCCGCCCCCAATTCCGCAGCCATCCGCTCCACCGCGGGCAGCTCGGACTCATTCCGGCGCATGGCCACAAAACGGAGAATCAGCCGTGGTCGAGTCGCGCCCAGACGTCGACGGGCGTCGGCCACGGCCCGCAGATTCCGTCGGACCCGCTCGAGGTCTCCGCCGGCGCGATAGGACTCATATGTCTCCTGGCTCGCCCCGTCGATCGCGACCACCAGGCTGGACAGCCCGCTGCGGACGATCGCTTCCGCCATCCGATCGTCGAAGTCGACATTTCCGTTGGTGCTGGTGTGGACGACGATGCCGCGGCGGGCGGCGTATTCGATGATCCGCGGCAGATCCGGGTTCAGGAACGGTTCCCCCCAGTTCCAGAGGATGATCAGCAGCAGGTAGTCACCCAGATCGTCGATGAAGCGCTGGAACGTCTCGAAGTCGAGGAGAGCGGCCGGCCGCGACCGGCTCTGGGAGACGGTGAAACAGAGATGACAGCGCAGATTGCAGACGTTGGCCGGCTCGACCTGCGCGATCACCGGATGGCCCAGAGGACGTGCGGGCCAGAACAACTGGTTCAGTCCGGCAACAAAGAAGTTCCCGCGCTTCTGCCACGAAATCCCGGTCACTCGATAGGGTACCTTCTCGAACGTGAATCGGAACTCACCCCGAAACAACAAACGGTGGAGTTGGGGCAGGAGCTCCCGGATGTTGAAGATGCGCGCGAAGGCGCCCCGCGCCCCCCCCTCCGCCGTCGTCACCGTCGCCGTAGTCACGGCCGCCGATCCGTCCGCGGCCGCTCCTGGTCTCGAACCGGTGTTCACGCCTTGTTGCCGTCGCGATCGATGCGCACCGACTTCGTCTCGTTCAGTACCTTCGTGAACGGAGGTACCGACTCGATGACCCAGGTGTTGCCGCCGATGACGGCCCCTCGGCCGATGATGGTGCTTCCTCCCAGGATCGTGGCTCCGGCATAGATGACCACTCCGTCCTCGAGCGTGGGGTGTCGCTTCGCCCCCCGGATCAGCTTGCCGCGCTCATCCTTCGGGAACGAGAGCGCGCCCAGCGTCACACCCTGGTAGATCTTGACGTTCTCGCCGATGTCGGTCGTTTCGCCGATAACCACTCCAGTCCCGTGATCGATAAAGAAGGATTTGCCGATGCGAGCCCCGGGATGGATGTCGATCCCGGTTTCGGCGTGGGCCCACTCCGTCATGATGCGCGGCAGGAGCGGCACGCCCAACGTGTGAAGCTCGTGCGCCAGGCGATACACGGTAATCGCCCGCAACCCGGGGTAGGCGAAGATGATCTCCGCCAGGTTGGAGGCGGCCGGATCGCCATCATATGCCGCCTGGACGTCAAAGACGAGCATGCGCCGGAGATCGGGCAGGCGCGTGAAGAAGCTGTCCACCACCGCCTCCGAGCGAGCCGCGCAATCGCAGTCTTCTTCCCGCCCGCGGCAGTCAAAGACGAAGGCTTGATAGACCTGCGCGGATAGCTCGTCGGCCACGCGATCGAGCGCGGCGCCCACATGGAACGCGACATTCTCTTGCGTCAGGTGCTGGACCCCGTGAAACCCCGGATAGCAGACCGCGAAGAGCGTCTCCAGGATGTCGCGAGCCGCGTCCCGCGACGGCAGCCGCAAGTCCGGATCAATGTTGTGGGCGACGATTTCGCCGGAGCCATAGGTGTCTACGACACGCTGCGTGATGTCGCGCAGCTTTTCCGACAGCGGATGCCGTTTCAAGGCACGTTCCCCCGTTTTGCTCTCCGGACCTTCGGGTCCGGCAGGACCAGACCAGACCGGCGGATCCAGCGGGGCTTCCGGGGAACCGCCGGGGAAGGGCTCTCGGCTGGAGTTTCCGCCGAATCCGGCTCCGGACGGAACCGGGAATTCGCCGGAGCGGTTCGGAATTTCGCTAGTGCCCGGACCGATACTGAGTGAACATCATCCGCCATGATCCTTCGTCCGCCCAGCCTGGCTCGCCGCGGCATGGTCGTGGCCTCGCACCCGATGGCCTCGGAGGCGGGAATCCAGATGCTCCGGGCCGGAGGCCATCCGGTCGATGCCGCGATCGCAGCCGCAGCGGTGCTGTCCGTGGTGGAACCATCCGCCAGCGGACCCGGGGGAGACGCGTTCTTCCTCATCTGGGATCGATCGGACTCCATCGTTTCGGCGATCAATGGCAGCGGCGCCGCGCCGGCCGGGCTCCGCGCGGAGCGCTTTTCCGGCATGGCCCGGATCCCCACCCGAGGGGCCGCCTCCCTCACCGTGCCCGGATGTGTGGCCGCCTGGTACGAGGCCTGGTACGGGTGGGGGCGCCTGGCGTGGCGGGAGTTGTTCGCGCCGGCGATCGCCCTGGCGGAGGAAGGCTTTCCGATCTCCAGGCGGCTGGCCCGCGTGCTGCGTCGCGAGCGTGAGGTCCTGGCCGCCGACCCGGGGCTGTCGGCGTTGTTCTGCCGGGACGGGCAGCCCCTGGAGGCCGGCGCGATCTGCCGGCCGGCCGCACTCGCACGCACCCTCAGGGCGATCTCCCGGGACGGGCCCGAAGCGCTGTCGACCGGCGCACTCGCGGAGCGCCTCTGCCGCAGCGTCCGCGGCACGGGGGGCGTGCTTTCACCGCAGGATCTCGAGGACCACGAGTCGACATTGCGGGGCGCTCTGGAGGTGGAGGTCCGAGGACGGCTCCGCGACCTCGCCCCTTGCCCGGCGGACGCGGCCGGCCTGCCCGCTCCGGAGATGATCACGCTCTGCGAACAGCCTCTGCCGTCCCAGGGCCTCCTGGTTCCGCTGGCTCTGCGGATCCTGGAGGAGTCCGGAGGCGTGGCGGCGGGAGACGCCGCCGCCGGCGACCGTTCCTCCACGAGGGGTCCCGGTATGGAGCGGTCGGAGATGCATCGCCAGGTGGCGTCGATACGGGTGGCCTTCGCAGTGCGGGACCTGTTCCTGGCCGATCCCCGGTCGTCGCCTGTACCGGAGGCCGACCTGATCGCCGCGCTGTTCGCCCCCCGGACCGTGGAGGCGCTCTCCCGCCTGCTGCCCCGCGACACCTCGACTTCGCGCCGGGAACCAGCACCGGACCTCCCACCCACCGTCAGGACCGCCTCGCCGGCGGATGCGGAGAGGCTGGCCCACGCGGTGGAGGCGACGATCGCGGGCGCCGGAACACAGCCGCGCGCCATCGTCGAGGCGTATCGCCGAGCGGGCTTCGGCCCCGCGGCGCCCGGAGAAGACGGCACCGACACGACCTATCTCTGCGCGGCCGACCACGAGGGAAACGCCGTGGGACTCATCCAGAGCATCTTCCACCCGTTCGGGTGCGGGATCCTCGAGCCCCACACCGGGATCATCCTGAACAACCGCGCCGCCGGCTTCTCGCTCGACCCGCGCAGCCCCAACCGGCTGGAACCGGGCAAACGCCCCCGACACACGCTCAACTCCTGGATGTTGCGGGGATCCAACGGGCCGCTCTTCGTGGGAGGGACGCCGGGGGCCGAGAATCAGATCGTCGTGAACCTGCAGATCATCCGGGCGCTGCTCGCGCAGAAACCGCTCGGGACGGGACCACCGCCCATGCGGCCCGAGAAGTGGTGCAAGGCCCGCTTGGATGTGCGGTCGTCCGTCGGACCGGCCGACCTGCTCGCCTCGGTGCTGGAGTCGCCGCGTTGGGACCTCGATCCGCAGGGCCGCGTGCGCGTGGAGGCGCGCGCGCCGGGCGAATGCCGGCGGCGCCTGTGGCGGGCCGGACATCCCACCGTGCGCGGAGGTCCCTGGGACGGCGCCGGCTTCGTCCAGGCAATACAGTTCGCGGACAACGGCGTACTGCTCGGCGCCACCGATCCCCGCGGCGAGGGGCTGGCGCTGGGATTTTGATCGAACCCCGGGCCGGGTGCGTTCGAGCTGGAGGGACAAGTGCGGACACCCAACACACGGATGCAGGAGAGCAGCCAGGGACGCGACCTGCCGGTGGACCTGGGCACACCCTGGAATACCCGGCGACCCGGAGGCCGGAATCGGGGCGTGGGTGCCCCCGCCGCCGAGGATCCGGCGCCGGTCGCATCCGCCGGCCGCGGCGCTGGAATCGCGACTCGGAAGGGGGGTATCCCATCGTGAACCCATGGGGCTTCCTGATCATCTGCGTGGTCGCGGGCGGCGCGCTTCTCGCGCAGCCGGGGGCGCTCCGCTTTCGCGGATCGACTCTCCTCGGTTTTCTTGTCGTAACGCTGGGGATGACCTCGCCGCTACCGCTTCACCTGATGCACCTGACGCTGGCCGGCGGGGCGGGAGGCGATGCCTTTATCGGAATCTGGAATCTCTGGTGGACCCGAACGGCCGCGGCGCAGGGCGTGAATCCGCTGCACTGCGGATGGCTCTTCTATCCGGAAGGAACCAGTCTCGCCCTCCACACCTTCAGCCTGACCTATGGCGTGCTGACCCTGCCACTGCAGTGGCTTCTGCCGCTCGTGCTGCCCGGAGCCCAGAGCGGCAGCGGGGCCCTTGCCCCGCTCTTCGTCGTGTACAACCTGGTGGTCATCGGCTCCTTCACCGCCAGCGGATACTTCACCCACCGGCTTGCGCGGATGCTCACCCGCCATCGCACCGCCTCGA
This sequence comes from uncultured bacterium, assembly GCA_964473865.1. Classification (GTDB taxonomy): domain Bacteria; phylum Eisenbacteria; class RBG-16-71-46; order CAIMUX01; family CAIMUX01; genus CAIMUX01. The sequence continues at coordinate 56,695 of CAYYQN010000001.1, forward strand.
TCCTGGGGGGCCTGCTCTTCGCCTACACCAACTACCGGTTCGCGAACATGGTACGCCTCCATGTCCTGGGAACCGAGTTCCTGGTGTTGGCGCTCTGGGCCTGGGTGGCGTTCCTGCGGCGTCCCCGACCCCGCGGCCTGTCGGCGCTCGCGGGCACTCTCGTGCTTCTGGCCTACAACTCCCTCGAGTACCTCGCCTACGCGATCGTGCTCTTCCTGGTGGCCGGAATCGCCGAGATCATCGTCCGGATCTCCGGCGGCGGCCGGCGTTCGCACGACGGGTACGCGGACGAGGACACCATCGATCCGAAGCGCGGACCGGGGGGCGCGCCGCGCACCTTCCGGTCCGGACCGGAACCGGAGACCGGAACCCGGCACTGGCTTGGAGCAGTGTTGCTGTCTGCCGTGGGCGGGACGCTCGTTCTGCTTCCCCTGGCGCTGGGGCTGATTCAGCGCCTTCGCCAGGGAGGCACGAGCTTCGATCCGCGGTTGGCCGCGTTCTTCTCCGCAGACTTGATTGACTTCCTGTTGCCGAACCCGCGTCACCCGCTGTGGGGCCGGCTCTTCGAGGGGGTCACCGCGCGCTTCCACAACGGTGACGCGGGGTTCGGGCAGTCGATCGGGTGGATCGCCCTGGGGCTCTTCGCGATCGCGATCGCCGCGGTCTTCCGCGTCCGCTCAGGGCGTCGCTGGTTCTGGGGCTTCCTCGTCTTCCTGGTCCTGTCGCTGGGACCATCCTTGCACCTGGCGGGGCGCATCCTGGAGAACCCGCCGTTGCCTCAGGCAATCCTGTCCAGGGCGCTGCCCTTCCTTGCCGGATCGCGAACCCCGATCCGCTACGTCGCTCCGGCCTCGCTTTGTCTGGCTCTGGCCGTGGCGTGCGGCTGGGCGGCGCTGCGCCGTCGGCAGGGTTTTGCCGATCCCTCCGCCGCGCGTCCCGGCGCCGCGCGGGTGGAAGTCATCATCGGGGCTGCGCTTCTTTTCGAGTCGTTGGCCGCGCCGATGCCGATGCTCCGCGTGCCGGTGCCGGAAGTCTTCGGGCAGATTCCGCCCACTCCGGGCTACTACGCTCTGGCGGCAATGCCGGGTCTGGCCGCCCGGGAATCGCTTCTCTACCAGGCGGTGCACCGGCAGCGGCTGGTGCAAGACGTGGAGACCGCAATTCCGCTGCACACCCCGCACCCGCCGAGTCCTTTCGATGCCCCGCACTGGGAGGCGCTCACGCGCAACCTCGGCACCCCGGGGTGGATCGACTCCCAGCCCGACGAGACGCGCGCGCAGGTCATCGACTCTTTGAAGCGGATCCTCAGTGACGCCAAGGTCCGGTGGGTGGTGCTGCAACGTACGCGGCCCGTGCTGTCCCGGGACGGACGCCGCTTCGACCAGCACGCGGTCTGCGACGAAGCGACTTTCACCGCGCTGCGGGAGAACCTGCGGCGCTTGTGGCCCACCCACGAGCGAGAAGTTGGCGACGCGGTGCTCTTCATGTTTGAGACCACGGAGATTCAGGAGTGACATTCGAGCCCGCCGCGGCTTGCCCCAAAGACTGAAGATTTCGCTCTTGTCTGAGGAACGGCATACACCACCGACCGGCGCGGCCGCCTAAATCCTTCTCCCTGCGCAGCGAAGCCTCGGGGACCGGGCTTTGGACGAGCGGCGGCTGTTCCGTCACCGGGAACCGGATCCTTCCCCGCATCCCCGCGGGGGCATCCTCCGTATGGGTTCGCGTCGCCGTCGCGGAACAATCTCGTGGCGGCAAAGGAGTGACGTGATGAGCGTGTCGCCCTGCCCCCTGCGGATCAGGATGATCGGTCACAGCACGGTCCTGCTCGAGATCGGCGGCGAGCGGATCCTGACCGATCCGTTCTTCGGAACGCACGGGAATCCCGCCTATCGTCGCCTCACCCGTCCGGCCGCCCGCCGCGAGGAACTGACCGACATCGATCTCGTTCTTCTCTCGCATGACCACTGGGATCACTTCGACTGGCGTTTCTTCCGGATGCTTCCGGCCTCCGTGCCGGTCGTAGTGCCCGCGCTCGCTGCCGGCTGGCTTCGCCTGCGCGGGGTGCGCCACGCGATCGGCCTTCGGTGCTGGGACACCCTCCGGCACAACAACCTCACCGTATGGGGGGTGCCGGCACGCCACCTGACCGTGACCTGCGGGTTCGTCCTCGAATGCGGGCGCCAGCGCGTCTACTTCGCCGGCGACACGTACTATGGGCGGTATCTGCAGAAGATCGCCCGGGAACTGGCGCCCACCGTGGCCCTGCTGCCGGTGACGACGTTTCGCCTGCCGATGACCATGGGAGAGGATCAGGCGGTGCGAGCCGTGTGCGACCTGCAACCACAGGTCGTGATCCCGATCCACCTCGGGCTCGAGCCGCGCTCTCCTCTGCTGCGCACAACCCAGTCGGTGGCCCGCTTCACGGAGAAGTTGCGCGTTGCGGCGCCGGGCGCGCGCGTGGTGCACCTGTGCGAGGGCAAAACCTGGGAGTCCGACCTGGAGACAGACCTGCGCCGCGATTCCCCTCGCTCCTCAGATCCGCGGGCCGCCGCGCTCCCGGCATCGCCGCCGGTTCCGCAGTCCCGCCATCGCCGGCTCGCTCCGTTGGTGATCCGGCAGATCGGGGCCGTCAGGGCGGGGAAGGAATCGCTCACCTCCGGCACCGATCCGAGGATCTTCCTCGACCCGGCCGTTCCGGCTCCCGCCTCGGGCGCGCGGATTCCGCTCGATCCCGAAGGCTCCCCCGATCCGGCGCTGGCTCCCGCACCGGATGATGGAAGATCGAGACGTCCCGCTGAGCCTTAGCCGTCCACCAAACCTGAACCGGCAGTCCTCCACGGCGCCAACCACCTTCGGCTCGCGCCGAAGCACGCCGTCTGGGGCCTTCCTTTGCCCGGGAGTCGGCCCGCATCCGGTGGCCTCGCGCGGCTCGGCGCCAGGGCGCCGACCGTCGAGCCGCATGCACCTACTTCACGCGCGCCCACCGGAACAGCTCGACCAGCGTCATGTCCTTCCCGTACATCAGCATTCCGAGCCGGAAAACGCGCCCGGCGGCGATGCGCATGAGCCAGCAGCTGGCGAGCAGCAGGAGGATCGCCAGCGCCGGCTCCCAGCCCTCGGCCGCCCCGCGTACGAGCCGCGCCGGCATCATGGCCGGCGAGAAGAAGGGCACCTGGGAGAGCACCTTCATGGCCACGGAGTCGGGGTTATCGATCAAGGCGTTCAGGAAGAAGACCGGCACCAGAGGCAGGAGCATGAAGTTGCCCTGCCATCTCGATGCGGACTGCATGTTCTGCGCCGAGGCGATGAGGGCGGCGATCAGCGCGTTGTACAGGTACAGGCCGAGCAACCCGAACAGGCCCGTGAGCCCGAGGCTCACGATGTTGACCGAGTCCGGAACCCGAAACGCGAGGGGGCCGCTGAGAAGGAAGAGCGAAGCGGTCCAGATTGCGCCCGTGAGCAGCCCGAGCAGAGTGAAGGCGATGATCTTGCCATCCATCCAGGCTTGGGCCGGGATGGCCGACATCACGACTTCGGTCACCCGCGCCTGCTTCTCGCCGCTGATCCCCACCATCAGGTAGGACATGCTGGTCATCAGCACCGAGACCAGGAGCAGAAGGGCCCCCACCGTCACGAAGCGATCGGCGCGGCGGCTTCCCGGGGCCGCGCCCAGCGCCGGGTGAGGTCGGATCGCGATTGTGTCGCTCAAGACGGCGAGCAGTTCCGAGTTGACGCCCAAGGCCCGCGCGCGCTCCCGGAGCGCCTCCGTAGCCAGGTGATCGCGGAAGGCGCGGGTCCAGCGAGGAGGCTCCCGCCGTGTCACCAGCTCCGCGCTCCACGGCCCGACGTCGGGGGCGCGGATGATCAGGGCCGCCTCGTACGCGCGCGCTCGAACCGCCGCGGCCAGCGCTTCGGCGTCGGCGCCGGCTTCCGCCGGATCCACCCACGCGAAGCCGCGCAACGGCGGCAGCGCGTCCGGACCTCGGACCCGCACCACTCCGGCGGCATCAGTCCGGACGACGGCGACCTTCCGGTCGCCCTTGTGCTCAAACAGCGTCACGAGCAGGCTGACGGCAAGGGTGAGAACGGGGGTGATCAGGATGGAGATGACGAAGTCCCTGCGGCGCAGCGACCGATAGACCTCCCACCGCGCCACCACAAGCCAGTCGGGACGGCGCTCACGCACGGGCCGCCTCCTCCGTTTCTGCAGCCGCCTGGCTCCCCTCGTGCACGGCCCGCAGGTAGATTTCGCGCAGGGGAATCCGCTCCGTCTCGATCTTCCGGATCGCGGCGCGCTGCGCGGCCACCGCGACCACGGGTCCGAGGTCAATCTCCCGCGGCATGAGGATCTCGAGCCATGCGGTACCATCCTCCCTCGACCGCACCTCCACCGGCGCCCCGCCGGCCCGCATCGCCAGCTCTTCCCGAAGCTCTTCGACCTCGCTTCTCGCCCCGCCTCGAGGCGCAATGTGGAGTCGCAGGACGTCGCACGCGCCGCCGGTGGCCCGGCCGCGCATCTCCTCGAGGGTCCCCGAGAGAACCTCGCGGCCGCGGGAAATGAGCAGGAACCGGTCCGCCAGACGCTCGACCAGGTCGAGCTGGTGCGAGGAGATCAGTACGGCGGCTCCCTGGTCGCGCTGCTCGCGCGCCATCTGGCTGAAGATCTCCTGGTTGACCGGGTCCAGGCCGGAGAAGAGCTCATCCAGCACGATGAGGGAGGGCCGGTGGAGGACGGCGCCGACGAACTGGACCTTCTGCTGGTTGCCTTTCGATAGCGTTCCCACCGCCTCCCGAACGCGATCGCCCAGGCCAAGCCTCTCCAGCAGTGGCCGGGCCGCTGCGCGTGCGTCGGCCAGGCTCATGCCCCGCAGCGAGCCCAAGTACGCCAAGGTCTCGAGAACCGGGATATCGTCGAACAGGCCCCGCTCCTCGGGAAGATAGCCCGCCCGGGAGCGGTCCAAAGTCTCTTCACCGTCGAAACGGATCGAGCCGCTGTCCGGCGCGGTGATCCCCATGAGCATGCGCAGCGTCGTCGTCTTGCCCGCCCCGTTTGGTCCGAGGAAGCCGAAGATCTCTCCGGCCCGCACCTCGAACGAGAGTTTGCGCACGGCCTCCACACTGCCAAAGCGCTTGCTGATCTCCCGCACGGAGAGGACAGGGTCCGGGGACATGAAACCTCCTGGCCCGGGGGGTATTCCCCTCTTGTGCCGCAGGCGTGTCGCGGTCCCGGTCTGGCTGGCCAGCATAGGGCACCACCGCCCCGGCGGGAAGGGGCGAGGAGAGAGACCGGCGCGGCTGGCGGGGTCTCTCCGCAACCAGCTAGGTTTCCACCCCCCGAATGAGTTCGCCCAGCGCCTGGACATGACGCCGAAGCGCTGTCTTTCCTTTTCTGCTCAGGCTGTACCAGGATACCGGCTTGCGATCGACGAACTCCTTGCGCACCGTGACATAGCCACCGGCCTCCAGCTTCTGCAAGTGCGCCCCGAGGTTGCCGTCGGTTTCTCCCAGGATCCCCTTCAGCCGCGAGAACGACAGCGCTCGGTATCGGGAGAGCAGGACGCAGATCCCCAACCTGGATCTGCGCTCCAGGAGCGGATCCAGTTCCGGACAGACCGGCGGGCCGGCTTCCTCCCTCCTACTCGGTCCGTTTGGCATTCGGAGACTTCCCGGAGAAGCCGGCCACGACCAACCCGGTGGCCACGCACAGTCCGAGGAGGGTCCAGGCATATCGCACTCGCAGGAGAGCCAGGGCCAGGTATCCCGCGGCCATCAGCACGGCCACCCAGCGCATCGGGGAGTCCAGGTGAACGCCGGCAAGCCAGAAGCCCAGAATGAGCAGCAACAGGATCACCCGCCCCACAGCCTCGTGAGAGACGCCGCTGGGGAACAGGAATGCCGCCAGGGCGATCACCAGCAGCATTCCGGCCCAATGTTGGATCTGGCGGGCAGACGCCTGCGTATCGAATTGCCCCAACCGCCGCCAGTACCCCCAGGCCAGAAAGCCCGTGAGGACGAACGTCGCCGGAGCCGCGAACAGCCAGTACCAACCGGTCACGTGTGGCCGGAAGTCGATCAGGGCGAATCCCGGCACGGTGACGATCGCCCACGGCAGGTAGATCCGGGCGGGAGAGGGGGTCCTCTGCGCCTCGTCGACAATCTTGCGCACATAGCCCAGGTCGTCTTCCAGCCGGACCGTGTCCTTCATGGACCCCTCCTTGTGGATCTTTCGCATCTCTTCCCGAGACCGGCCATCAGGGGCCGGACCGGTTGGAGAACAACGGAACGAGAACGTAGGCCACCAGGTTGTTTCCGGCGTGAAACAGCACCGCCGGGTAGAGGCTTCCGAACCGGAGGTAGAGACCTGCCGGGAGGAAAGACCACAGGAAGATGAACAAAAGGGTCCCCGGCCCGAAGTAGGCATGGACAGTCGTGAACACCAGAGCGGAGAGCGCCAGAGCGCGGCCCGCCCGCATGCCCTGACTGCGCAACATGCTGAGGAGGTAGCCCCGGAAGAGGATCTCCTCCATCAAGGGACCCAGGAGAACGGCGAAGCCGAAGATCAGCACCGCGTCCAGAAAGTGTTCGATCCGAACGTGGCCGCTCCTGGCAGAACCCGACCAGTACATCGGTAGCCCCCAGGCGGAGCCGGCCCGATCGATCACCGCATAGAGCCCCGCACCGGCCGCCACCGCCCCGATCGCCCAGAGCACGCTCCCGGGGCTCAGTCTGCCCCTGATCCCCACAGCCGCCCAGGTCAGGCCCGCTCGGCGCAGATTGCGTCCAAGGATGCCCACGGCCAGCACGGAACCGGCCACATAGAGGACGATGGCCAGGATCGCCCCGTCGCTCAGGCCGAGCCGGGGGGCGATACCCATCGGATCTCCCCGGACGATCGCTCCGATCACCCCGAGAAGCGCGGTACTGAACCCCAACCCGAGCCAGACCAGGCAGATCCATCGCCGGGGCAGGACCGGTCCGGACGTGACAGACGGCGACATCACCTCTCCCCAACACCGGCGACAAGCGGCCGGGACGGATCGGCTCCCGACGGATTGCCGGGGCATTTCCGCTTTCCACTCTGCAGAGTACTCTATTTTTCAGAGTGTGTCAAGGCCAATCAAGCCCATCCGGCCGCCGTCCCCGGTTCGCCGCCGCTCTCCCCGCTTAGCCCGCGTTGTCCGCGTCCTACTCGTGCCTGGCCACCACCCGGCGGACCGGCCTCGAGAACGCCAGCATGGCGAAGCCCGCGGAGAGACCGAGCACCGTCAGCATCATGAAGAAGCTGGTGTGCGGCATCTTCTCCCAGTAGGTGCCCAGGAACCCGGAAAGGTAGTTGCCGAAGAAGCTGGAAAGGAACCATATCCCCATCATCATCGAAACCATCCGAGCCGGAGCCACCTTGGTGACCAGCGACAGCCCGATCGGCGAGAGGTAGAGCTCTCCGATCGTGATGATGAAAGTCGTGCTGGCGAGCCACATGACATGCCGCCGCGTCTCTGGCGTCATCCCCTGCGCGGCCACGATCATGACGATGTAGGAAAGCCCCAGGATGAAGCAGCCGAGCGCCATCTTCTGTACGCTGTCGGGCTCCTTGCCGCGGCGCGCTTGCCGCGCCCAGAACATGTTCAAGAGCGGTGCAAAGACGCAGATCATGATCGGATTGAACGACTGAAACCAGGTCGAGGGCATCTGCCACCCGAAGAAGCTCCAGTTCGTGTTCTGGTCCGCCCAGAGCTGCATGGTGTTTCCCTGCTGCTCATAGCACCCCCAGAAGACGATGTTGAGGGCACAGAGCACACAGAGCGCCCCGACTCGCACCCGGTCGTCGTGGACCATCGAGCGCATCCACCGGGTGAACCACCAGACCACCGCTGCAACCACCGCGGCGAGGAAGAGCCACCGGACCAGGACCGGAAGCAGACCAAGCAATGTCGGCACCAGGACGATGACGACGAGAAGGCCGATGAAGGTCCCGACGATGTACTGCGTGACGTAGCGTGCCGATCTTGCACGATCATAGATCCGCGTCGAAGGCTCCTTGGCCAGGTACTTCTGTCCCCAGACATAGAGGATCAGGCCAAGCACCATCCCGACGCCGGCGGCGGCGAACCCATAGTGCCAGCCTACCTTCTGCCCGAGCGTGCCGCAGATGAGCGGTGACAGCATCGCGCCGAGGTTGATCCCCATGTAGAAGATGGTGAATGCGCCATCCCGGCGGGAGTCGCCTTCCGCGTAGAGACCGCCGACTTGAGTGGAGATGTTCGGCTTGAACGCGCCGTTGCCGGCAATCAGGAACATGAGCGCCGGGAAGAAGAGGCGCTCGGAAGCCATCAGGAAGTGCCCGATGGCCATGAGAACGGCCCCGAGGACCACCGCCCGGCGCTGCCCCAGGATCTTGTCCGCCAGGAGCCCGCCGAAGAACGGCGTCAGGTAGACGAACGCGGTGTACAACCCATAGATCTGTGAGGAGAGCGGCTGAACCGCCAGCGGCCCGAAGATCGATTCCAGTCCGTGTCTGAGTGCGGTGAAGCCCAGCACCCTCTGCCCAACGTCCGGATAGACAAAGAGGTGGTTCACCATGTAGAGCACGAGAAGGGAGCGCATCCCGTAATAGCTCATCCGTTCCCACATCTCGGTGAAGAAGAGAACGAAGAGACCGACGGGATGTCCAAGGATGGTGCGCCCGCCGCCCGGAAGGGCCACGGCGTTTCCGGGGGGGCTCGTTGAGAGGCTCATGCCGGCATCTCCACAGGTTTCGGTACCTTCGCGGCCGGGCCGGAGACGCAGTCTGCGCGTGCCGGAGGCGCCGCTGGCCCGACTACCGGCGACGAGACCCAGTCAGCCGGTGACGGACCCGGGGGATTCTACTATGCTGATCGGCGGTCCGCCACTCCGGGAGGAGCTGATGTCTGGATTCGAGTTTCCCGTCCCGCGCCGGGCCCGGGTGCGGTATCGGTCCGGAATCGCCGCGGTCTTGCTGGCCGGGTTTGCCGCCGTTCCGCTCAACGTCCTGGTGTCCCGGTTCTCCACGGTCTGCCGGGCCGACCTGCCGGTACCCGCGGCGGCGATCGTCACTCCGGTCCGACCCGTCGTTGATGTCTATCACGGAGACACGGTCACGGATGACTACCGCTGGCTGGAAAACGGGGGCGACCCCGAAGTCCAGGCCTGGAGCGAAGCGCAGAATCTCCGCTCCCGGGCCTTCCTCGATGCGATTCCCGGCCGGCCGGAGATCGCGAGGAGGATCACCGAGCTTCTCTCCTTCGAATCGGCTTCGTACGGCAGCCTGGTGGAGCGGGGGGGGCGGCTCTTCGCCGAGGAACGCAAGCCTCCTCGGGATCAGCCGGCGCTGGTGACGTTGCCCTCGGCCGACCGGCCGGGCGCGGCTCGCGTCATTGTCGATCCGCTGGCAATCGATGCCACCGGCGGCACAAGCATGGACTGGTTTGTCCCCTCGCCAGACGGAACGCTGGTGGCAGTGTCTCTCTCGCAGGGGGGAAGCGAAGACGGCTCGGTTCGTGTCTTCGATGTCGTCAGCGGCCAGGAGTTGCCCGGCGGACCAGTGCCAAACGCGAATAGCGGCACCGCCGGCGGATCGCTGGCCTGGGCCGCGGATGGCCGGTCGTTCTGGTACACGCGCCATCCCCGGGAGGGCGAGGTCAAGGATGAGGATCTGGGCTTCTTCCAGGCCGTCCACCGGCACCTGGTGGGCAGACCGGCGGCCGAGGACACCCCTTCCCTCCGCGAGGAGCTGCCGCGTACCGCCGAGAACTTCCTGGAGTCCAGCGACGACGGCCGGTTCGTGAGCGACCTCGTGCAGCTAGGCGACGGAGGCGACTTCGAGCTATTCCTGCTCGACACCGTGAAGGACACCTGGACAAAGATCGCGAGCTACGAGGACGAGGTGACCGCGGCGCGATTCGGCCCCGACGGCGCTTTGTGGCTGCTCGACCGCGGTGCGCAAGGTCGCGGACGGATTCTGCGCCTGGATCCCGGAGCGGCCAGTCTGACTGCGGCGACGGTCGTGGTCCCCGAAGGCGCGGCCATCATCGGTGGATTCGAGGTGACACGCGACCGCCTCTGGGTGATCGAACAGGCCGGCGGTCCGTCGCGTCTGCGACGCTACGACCGGGACGGAAGCGACCTCGGCGAGGTGCCAATCCCGCCCGTAACCTCCGTGTACGGTCTCACGCGCACGGAGGACGGTTCGGTCCTCTTCCACCTTGAGGGCTATACCCGACCCGGTGGGTGGTTCCGCGCTGGGGCGGACGGCTCGGTGAGGCCCACGGCCCTCCAGGAGGCCTCTCCGGCTGACCTCTCCGCCGTGCAGGTGGTTCGCCTGGAGGCCATCTCCAAGGACGGAACGCGCGTCCCGCTCACGGTGCTGGTCCCTCCCGGGGCCGGGAAGGACGGCACCGCCCCCGCGCTGTTGACCGGGTACGGCGGATTCGAGATCAGCATGACCCCAGGCTTCTCTCGCGACCGCATTGCGTGGCTGGAGCAGGGATGCGTGTGGGCGGAGGCAAACCTGCGCGGGGGAGGGGAATTCGGTGAAGCCTGGCATCTGGCCGGCAATCTCATCCACAAGCAGAACGTCTTCGATGACTTCCTCGCCTGCGCGGAGAAGCTGGTGGCCGATGGGTATGCCGACCCGGGGCGTCTTGCCATCCAGGGCGGCAGCAACGGAGGGCTCCTGGTCGGCGCGGCCCTGACGCAGCGTCCGGAGCTGTTCCGGGCGGTGGTGGCCGAGGTCGGCTACTTCGACATGCTTCGCTACGAAACCCGGCCGAACGGGCAATTCAACAACACTGAGTACGGCACGGTGGGCAAAGCGGCCGAGTACCGGGCGCTGCGCGCCTACTCCCCCTATCACGCGGTGCGCGAGGGTGTGCGCTACCCGCCGACGCTGTTCCTGACGGGAGCCAACGATCCGCGCGTCGACCCGTTGCACTCCCGGAAGATGGTGGCGCGACTGCAGGCGGTCGGTTCCGAGGCCTGGCTGCGCACCAGCGGCTCCACCGGCCACGGGATCGGCACGCCGCTCTCCGCGCGGATCGCGGAATCGGTCGACGTTCACGCGTTTCTCGACAAGAACCTCCAGGTGCACGATGGATCCGACAAGAGCGTCAAGGAGAGCTCCCGATAGGTGGAGGAAGCAGAAGCGGGCAAGGGATAGGGAGAAGCGGGAAAGGGTCAAGGACAGGTAGCAGGAGGGCCCGCTCCGCGGGCCCCTGCAGTCAGGCACGGTCGTGGTCGCGCCTTACGGGCGCGGTCGGGAACGCTGTTACGGGCGGCGCTTGCGCAGCCGCCAGCCGAGCGGCAGCAGTCCCAGCCCGAGAAGGGCAAAGGTGGCCGGCTCGGGAACCGGATCGACAGGAGTGCCGTCAGCTCGGAGCCCGGCCACGGCGTCGATTTCTGCATCGCCATCCGCATAGGCGTAACTCGGATCAGGATTCCCGGGATTGCCCCAGGCGACTGAGGCGTACCGAAAGGTCTGACCCACGCCCAACGTCCAGACGGTCGTGTAGCCATCCGCGATCGCCGGATCAGGATCCCAGCCCTGGTCGTAGAGCGTTTCGAGCGTTGCCTCTGTCCAGTTCACCTTGTCGTCGGACATGAAGACGTCGTACTCGAACGACTCCTCCAGGACCGGACCATGATCGATGATCGGGAAAACGACCAGCTTGTTCGCCTGCCCACCCAGGTCATACCACAGCCCGGCCGTTGCGTCGGCGGCAGAGCCGCTGCCGGCGCTGGTATCGTGGAGCCAGTAGTAGTCTCGCGCGTTTCCATACGAGGGAAGGCCGCCGTCGACGACGTAGCCATAGTTCGTTGGGTCAGGGGTGTACCCACCGCCTTCCGATCCCTGGAGATAGGTCCCGTAGATCAGACCAGCCGGATCGGCAAACGTTCCATTCACGATGGTTGCCGCACGGACGCCCGTGCTGCCGGCAAACAGGGCCAGGAAGCCAAGAAACAACAGCCGGGTCTTTGAACTCATCGTCCACCTCCCAAGTCGGAGCGATCGGCACCGCCATTGATACCGTCAACTCATGATGAATATCATCCTAACTTCTCATGCGACACAATGTCAACACGCAATCAACGCGGGCTGCGGCGAATCCGAGGCCGCTTCTGTCGCGATAGCTCATCTCAGCATTCGAATCGATGCGGCACGCCTCAACCCTCTGGGTTGTGGCCGGAAGATTGGAGATGGGATGAGCCGCTCCGGGGGCCGAGATGACGGGCGCGCGAGGCGGCCCCCCAGGGGGCATTGGATTGGGTGAAGCGGAACGCTATCTCGTGGGGCACGGCGGACCGCCCTGCGGCCGGCTCAGCTTCTGGCCGGTTCCTCCCTGACGGCCCTGCGCTCCAGCCAGTGGTACAGGACGGGCAGGACCAGAAGGGTCAGCAGGGTCGAAGTGACGATCCCGCCCATGACGACGACCGCGAGCGGCTTCTGGATGTCCGCCCCTGAACCGGTGGCGTACAGCATCGGCAGGTGTCCGATGAAACTGGTCAGCGCCGTCATGAAGAGCGGCTTGAAGCGCAGGCGGCACCCCTCCAGCACGGTCTCGCCCGGCGTGCGCCCCGCATCCTGGAGCTGCTTGAAGAACGCCAGAAGCACCACCCCGTTTTGCACCGCGATCCCGAGCAGCACGATGAAGGCCACCGCCGCCGACACCGAGAGGTGCATGCGAAACAGCACCGCCGCAACCACTCCGCCCACCAGGGCGAAGGGCAGGTTCAGCACCACCAGGCCGGCATTGCGCGCCGAGCCAAGCGCCGAGTACAGAAGGAAGAGAATCAGGAACAACGCAATCGGAACCACGACGGCGAGTTGTCGCATGGCCCGTTGCTGGTTCTCGAACTGGCCACCGTACTGGAGGAAGTATCCCGGCGGCAGCGAGGCCTCCAGCGGGGCAAGCTTCTCCTGCACCTCCGATACGAAACCGCCGAGATCTCGCCCGCGAACGTTCGCTTCCGCCACCACGCGGCGCATTCCGTTCTCCCGGCTCACCTGGGATGGCGCCTCCCGGGTGACCACCCTCGCCACCTGCCCCAGCGGCACGCGCTCCCCTCCCGGAGCCGGGACGAGCAGGTTCTCCAGGTCAGCCAGTTCCCCCCGCGAATCCTCGCCCAACCGAACCCGCACCGAGAACCGCCGCTGTCCCTCCAGGAACGTGCCGACCACCCGCCCGGCCAGTCCGGCCTCCAAGACCTCGTTGACCTGTGAAGCATTGATCCCGTAACGCGCAATCGCCTCTCGGTCGATCTCCACGACCACTTCGTTCATCCCCGAGATCTGCTCCACTTTCACATCGCCGGCGCCGCGGACGTCTGAGAGCACGGCCGCCGCACGGTCGGCCAGCTGTTTCAACTCGTCCAGGTCCGGACCGAAGATCTTGACCGCCAGGTCGCTCTTCACCCCCGAGATCAGTTCGTTCACCCGCAATGCAATCGGCTGCGAGAACGAGAACCGCAAGCCGGGGACGGCGGAGATCTCGGCGTTCAGCGCCTCCACCAGCTCAGCCTTGGTGCGCCCGGTGCCCCACAGGTTGCGGGGCCGGAGCATGATGAAGAAGTCGCTCTGCTCGGGTCCCATCGGGTCCTCCGAGATCTCGGCCCGGCCGGTCTTCGTGACCACCGTGGCCACCTCGGGGAACTTCCGCACCCGCCGCTCGACTTCCTGCGCCACGGCCACTGATCCCTCAAGCGAGGCGTTCGGCAGCCGGACCGCGTTGACTGCAATCGCCCCTTCGTCGAGCGCGGGAATGAACTCGGTGCCGAGATACGGGATCAGCCCGCACGAAAGGATGAGCACGGCCAGCGACAGGCCCAGGGTCGTCTTGGGCCGGGCCATGGCCCGCTCCAGGAGACGCAGATAGCCGTCGTGAAAACGCCGGACGAACCTGAACTCCCGCTCGGGACGCTGCGTCAGGAACAGCTCCGAGAGCACCGGCACGATGGTCAGCGCCACCAGAATCGAGCCCAGCAGGGCGAACAGCATGGTGAGCGCCAGAGGGCGGAACATCTTGCCCTCTACCCCCTGCAGCGTGAAGAGCGGAACCAGCACCAGCGCGATGATGAGCACCGAGAAGGTGACCGGCCGAGCCACTTCGGCCATCGCCTTGACCACGATCTCCCGCTTGCTCCGCGCTCCGGCATCCCCTCGAAGGAGGCCGTGCTCCGCGAGATGGCGGCGCGCGTTCTCCACCACCACAATGGTGGCATCGACCACCATTCCAACCGAGAATGCCAGCCCACCCAGGCTCATCAGGTTGGCCGAGAGCGCCGACGCCCCCATCACCAGAAACGTGATGACGAAGGTGATCGGCAGTGAGATCACAACGATGAGGGCCGTGCGCAGCTCCGCGAGGAACAGGAACAGCACCAGGATCACGAGAAGACTTCCGACGAGGAGGGCATCCATCACCGTCTTGATGCACGCCTCGATGAGCGAGGTCCGGTCGTAGAAAACCGACAGCCGGGCCCCTTTCGGGAGCGCCGATTGTATCTTTGCCACCGCCGCCTGGACTCGCTCGACTACGGTCTTGGAGTTCTCGCCGCGGAGCATGATGACCATGCCGGCCACCGTTTCCCCCTGGCCGTCGCGCGTGACGGCCCCCTGGCGGGTCTCGGCGCCGATCCGGACCTCCGCAACGTCGCGCACGAACACCGGCGTACCGTCGTCCACTTTCAGGACCACCGCCCCGATGTCCTCCGGCGAGGTGAAGAGCCCGTGCCCGATGATGTAGACCTGCTCCCATCCCTTGACGATGTAGCCCGCCCCGGAGTTGGCGTTGTTGTTCTCGACCGCCTCCATCACCTCGCGCAGGGTGAGGCCGTACTTGACCAGGCGATCCGCGTGCACCTCGACCTGATACTGCCTGGCGAAGCCGCCGAAGCTGTTCACTTCGGTCACGCCGGGCACGCTGCGCAACTGCGGCGCGACCAGCCAATCCTGGATCGTCCGCCGCTCCATGGCGTCGAGACTGTCCCCCTCGACCGTGTACTGGTAGATCTCGCCCAGACCGGTGCTGAGCGGGGCCAGTTCCGGTTCCACTCCGACCGGCAGCGCGGCGCGCGCTCCCTGCAGGCGTTCAAAGACCAACTGTCGTGCAAAGTACGGATCAACCTCGTCCCGAAAGATCACCACCACCTGCGAAAGCCCCGCTCGCGAGAGCGAACGCACGAGCTGCACTTTGGGCAGGCCGCCCATCTGCTGCTCGATCGGATAGGTGATGCGCTGTTCCACTTCCTCGGCGGAGAGGCCCTCGGCCTTGGTGAGAACCATGACCTGGATGTTGGTGACGTCGGGAAAGGCGTCGATCGGCAAGTGGATCCACGCCATCACCCCCAGGGTCGAAGCCAGGACACCCAAGGTCAGAATCAGCCATCGCCGGCGGAGCAGGTTCTCGAAAAGGGTTGCCATCGCGAGTTCTCTCCTCATCACGCTTCGAGCGTCTGGCCCGGAACGGGCGGACGAGCGACCGGGTTCCGGCGCGTTTTCTTAGTCCGCACAACCGGCGCCCATCTTGGATCGCAGGACATCCGACTTGAGCTGGAAGGCCCCCCGCGCCACGACGGCGTCCCCTTCGCGCAGTCCGTCGGTGATCTCCACCCAGCCGTCGGCGGCGCGGCCAACCCGCACCGGGCGGCGCACGAAGTAGGGCGAAACCGTGGGTACGAAGACGAACGAGCGGCCCGCGTCTTCGAGCACCGCCTCGACGGGAACCGCCAGCGCGGCCGCACCGCCGCCCAGGAGCAGATTCACGCGGGCAAACATGCCCGCTCGGAGCAGCTCGTCAGGATTGTCCGCGATGATCCGGATGCGAGCGGTGCGGGTGGCTTCATCGATGATCCCGCTCATGCGATCGACGCGGCCCCGAAACGTCCGGCCCGGATACGCCGGCACCGTCAACTCGGCTTCGACGTCCCCCCGCGCCTCCGCCCCAAGGATGCCCGCCAGCTCACGCTCGTACGCCCGGGCCTGGACCCACATACGCGACGTGTCGCCGATCAACAGGAGTTCCTGCCCCGGCTCCACGGACGCGCCCAGATGGACGCTCCTCTCCAACACCCGGCCGGAGAACGGCGCGCGAATGGCGTAGCGGCTCTCTGCTCCGGTCGATTCGTCGCCCGGGTCGCTCTCCAGCGACGCCGGATCGAGCCCGCACCCGGCCAGGCGCGAGGCCGCCGACATCTCCTCGGCTCTTGCCTGGTCGCGAGCCGCCTCGGCCTCGAGCAGGTCCTTCTTCGGACAGACCCGACGCGCGTAGAGCTCGGCCTCCCGCGCCACGGTCGCCTCGGCCAGCCGGCGCCCCGTGTTCGCCCGTCGCCAGGCCGCCCGAGCCTCAGCGACATCCGGAGAGTCGAGGACCAGGAGCACCTGTCCTTGCGCGACCGGGCTCCCGACGTCGACCTGCATCGATCGCACGACGCCCGGCATCCGCGGCGTGATCCACACCGCCCGATCCGCGTCGAGAGAGACTTCGCCGTTCAGCACCCGTCCCGCCCCCGAGGGCCGGATCGTCGCGCGCGCCATCGACAAGAGACCTTCGGGGCCGAGAAGGTCGGAAGACACCTTCACCATCCCGAGCTCGTACCGGCACTCATCGCAGGTGTATTGAAGGATTCCATGTTCGCACGACTTCGCCAGCAGCGCTTCGATCGGCTCGTCGAGGTCGGCGCCCTCGACACCCTCCTCGGGCGCATGGGAGGACTCGTGGTCGGGGCCGGTGCCGTGTTGCGCCGGTTCCGCTTCGGCAAGCGCCTCCGGGCCGGAGTTGGTCGGTTCCGCAGGATCCGGCGCGCCGGTCCGGCCGGACTCCTCCGCCTGGGCTCGGTCTCCCACCGCGATGTCGGGGTTTCTGCGGTCCGCCGAGCACCCGGACATCGCTATCCACCCACCGAGGGCGAACAAGAGGGTGTGACCGGCGATCGATGCCGCCCATCGCCCCCCGGATGTCAGGAGGTCGGCGATCGGCGCCCGGACGGCCGCAACCCCATTCCCGTCGTCCTCCGTCCGAGCCGCGTTCCGCGCGTTCGACGCGCGTCTCCACCGGTGGCTCATCTGTCGTCTCCTTCTGAAGCGTCGAGAGGTCTGGCCAATAGCCGTTCGAGATCAATGCGCGCCGACTGGAGCTCCAGCAGTGCGCCGATGTACCCAAGCTCGGTCTCCGCCAGCAAGCGGCGGGCGTCGAGAAGATCGATCAATGGGAACTTCCCGCGCCGGTAGCCTTCGCTCACCGCTTCGTACGCGCGGCGAACTTCCGGAAGCATGGACGCGCGGTAGACGCGTACGGCGTCGATAGAACCCGCCAGGGCGTTGCGGGCGATTCGCCGCTCCGCCAGGACCTGCAGCCGCGCCGCCTGCCGGGCCACGCTCGCCTGCGCCAATCGCGCCGCCGCATCGGACACCGCCCCCCCGTTCCGGTCCCACAGCGGTAGCGCGAGGGCGGCCGAGGCGGTCCAGGTGCGTTCTCGCGGACCGTTGAATCGGCGCCAGCCGCCGGTGACCGTGAGGTCGGGAAAACGAGAGAGACGTCGCATCCGCAGCTCCGCCTCGCTCCGAGCGATCTCTGCGTCCCACCTCGCGAGGTCCGGCGCATCGAAGTCAAGGCTATCGAGGTCGGCATCCGCGGGAAGCGCCGGATCGCCCTCCAAAGTGCCCTCCGCCCGGCACGTCGACGAGGCCGTGCCGCCCCAGAGCGAGGCCAGCTCCACGCCGGCGCGCGCCGCCGCGGTTTCGGCCCGGCGCACCTCGATGCCCGCCCGCGCGCGATCGGCCTGCGCCCGGTCCTCCTCGATCGGAGACACCTCACCGGCGTTCACCAGCGAGGAGACTGCAGACAAGAGCGTGTCAGCCGTGCGTTCATTCTCCCGCGCCACCTCCAGCCGCAACTGCTCGGCCAGGAGCGTGACAAACCGGCGATCGACTTCTGCGAGCAGGTCAAGCTTCGCCCGTTCGAGGTCGAGCGCCGCGATCTGAAGTTCGCGGGACGCCGCCTCTCCTGTCGCCCGGCGCGTCAAAGGCAGCTCGATCCGCTGGTTGACGCTCCAGGTGGTCTGCGACTCGCTGAACGCCGGAAGATCTCCGCCGAAGTCCTCAATCTCGAGGCTGATCTCGGGATTGGGCCAGGCGCGGGCTTGCCGCGCCGCACCGTCGGCCGCCGCCACTTCAAGCGTCCGGGCAGTCACGCCGGGATTCGCGTCCAGGGCCAGCCGGCGTGCTTCCTCGAGCGTGATCGTTCGGTCGGTCGCGCCACCGGCCGACCCGATCGAGCCGACACCGAGCACGCCGGCCGCCAGCGCGCACGCGGCAACCCCGGACTGCCACCGGAAACAGATCAGTCTTCGCTGCATGCGATCCCCCCACGGGACGTCGGGAACGGGAAGGCGGTCCGCCCGCTTCGCGCTCGACGCAGGTTAGGCGCCAGCCAATCGAGGGAATGAGTATCGGGAGATGCGAAGAGAGGACCGGTGTTCAGATCCTCAACACGCGGTGGATCCCAACCGGATGGGGGGGCGACCCGAGCCGGGCAACCTCGGTCGGTGGCGCGTCGGCACGCGTCAAAACTGGCAGGGACGGGAGATACCAGTCAACAAGGGCCCGCGGACGCGGTCCCGAGAACCCGCCGGCGTCGGGCGCCGGCCGGCTGCCCAGGAAGGTGAAGAGGGCGCTCTCGCTGCAGCCGCAAAGCGCGCCGGCGCAGCCGAGCCTCCCGGAGTCGCCGGCCACATGCACCCCGGGAACTCCGCACCGTGATTCGCCACCAGAGGGCTGCCGCCGGCAATCGTCGTCCGATGCTTTCTCAGCCCCATGCCGGATCGAGGCAGTGCACCAGGGCGCCCATTCTGCACACCCGATGTCCGGAGAACACTCCGAGAAGAGGAACTTGGCGCCCACGGCGCCGTTCGGACCCTGGCACTGCACCACGAACGGTCCCAGGATCAGGGCCAACAAGCCCGCGGCGGCCAAGAGGATACCGCTGGCGAAGTTGACCCGGGTCCGCCGGGGAATTCGGGCCGAAGGTGTCAAGGTGCTCCTCCAGAGTGCGTCAGACCGGGACAGGGCTCAGCCCAGATGAGTATAACCCATAAGGAGGGCCACAGATCCAAACAGACCGCCGAGTCGGCTCCCGGGGCCGGTGAGGTCGCCGCCGGCTACGTTCCTTCGGAACGGGTCCGGATCTACCCGCACACCGCCTGTTTCAACTCCGCCACGCTTTCGAACCACCAGTCGACGGCTGCCCTTCGCATCTCACCGTCCGGATCGAAACCCCAGCCCACGCCAGCAACCGGCATGCCGGCCGCCCGCGCGGCCTGCACATCCGGCAGTGAGTCCCCGATCATGGCGGCGCGAGCGGAAGACAGCTCCCGCATGGCGACATCTCCGATCGCCCAGTTGTCGGCGGAAGCGCGATGCATCCGGGAGCTCGCCCCACCGCGATGGGCGCCGCGAGGGTCGGGTTCGACGGCACCACCCGCCCCGCGACCGGAATTCGTCGCCGGATCCCCGGATCCCCCGCGCAGGCAGACTCGGAGCGCGTGCCACAACGGCTCCGGGTCGGGCTTCCGTACCGGCAATGAATCGCCGCCCAGCACCGTGACGAAGCAGTCGAGCAGCCCCATGCGCCGCAGGATCTCCCGGGTGGCATCTTCCGGCTTGTTGGAGACGATGGCCATGGCCCGTCCGCGGGCGGCCAGCTCATGCAGCAACTCCGGCATGCCGGGATAGGCAACCGTGGTGTCCATGAGGTGACGCCAGTAGCATGCACGGAAGACCCTGACGCCATGCTCGATCTCGGCCGTGTTTCGTGCGGGTTCTCCCGCATCGGCGAGACAGCCGGCCACCAGCACGTGCACGCCGCGGCCCACATTGCGGATGATTCGGTCCGCCTCGAGCGGTGGGCGCCCCAGCTCCCGAAGCATCTCGCCGACGCCCGTGGCGATGTCCCTCCGGGTATCGGCAATCGTCCCGTCCAGATCCCAGATCAAGGCCCGCCGCCCGTCGGCCAACCCGCAGGACCCGGCCGGCTCGCCCGGGCTGGACCCGCCGTTCCCGGGGGGGCCGCGGCGCTCGTTCCCCAAACCGGCGCGGTCCTCGGGGTCGACCACGGAGTCCTGATCACGCCGGTCAGACATCAGGAACGGAGCTGCGGATCGCTCCCGGTCGGCTCCGGACCTGAGGGTCCGCTCGAAGCGGCCTCCGCGGGTTCGGCGGTTTCCGTGGTCCCGGCCGCCTCGGCGATTCCCGCGAGCTCGGCCGGCGCGGCGACGGGCAGCCGCGGCCGAATGGAGACCACCGAGAACTCCACCGTCGCTCCGTCGTTCGAGATCTTGATCCTGTCGCCCACGCGCCGTCCGAGAAGGGCACGCCCCAGCGGCGCCGCATAGGACAGGACGTCCGGACCGTGGTAGTCGTCTCCTTCGCCGAGAATCCAGTAGGTGCGCGTCGCCCCCGATGTCGGATCCTCCAGACGGACCTCCGTGCCCGGTGCCGCCCGCCCTTCCGGGGGATGGTACTCCTCGATCGCGGTGGCTCGCTCCAGGCGCAATCCCATGTTCGCGATCCGCGCCGTGTAGTCCCGCTGCTTCGCTTTGGCCGCAGAGTATTCCGCGTTCTCGCTGAGGTCACCCAGGGCGCGCGCCCGGGCGATGGTCTGCGCCAGCGTGGTGTGGAGTTCCGTGTCGAGTCGCTGTATTTCCCGATGCAGCTTCTCCAGGGTGGCCCGAGTCATCAGATCGGGGGGTACGATGAGGGCATCCTGCTCGGCGTGGCTCAAGAGCATCTGATTGGTGCGCGCCATCCGCTCGGTGCGCAAGTCGCGCAGGAGTTGGTCGAACCCCGCCGCGCGCATGACGTTCTCCAGCGGCAGCAGGAACCGCTCCGAGGTCCGCCAGCGACGCACCAGGGTGGAAAGACGATCGATCTGCACCTCCGCGGGGGGAGTCTTCAGCATGAGTTCGGTGAGGGTCGACTTCGGACCCAGCACGGCCAGCGCCTGTTTGCGGATCGGTTCGCGGGTCGTGGACTCGATCAGGACCGCCGCGCCATACGCCGCATCCCACACCGCGGGTGCGAAAGGCTCGCGCTGGCTTTCGCGCGCGGTGGACAGCGCGATGACCGCGAGCGCCGCCATGGGACGGTCGTTCGGCTGCTCGATGAGTTCTGCGAGCAGGCCTCGGCCCGTCTCCGGATCGCTCCGGAGGCGTTTCAGGGCCAGCTCGCGTACTTCGTGGTAGCGTGAGGAAAGCGCCAGACCGACCGTCTGCCTCCAGAGCTTCATATGCTCCAGCCCCACCGTGACCAGCAACGTCTGGTCGGAAAGGTCGGCAAAGGTCGACGCCTCGTAGTGCGCGTCCAGGACTCCGCTCAGCGCCTCGACGAAGTCCTCGTCGACCTTGCGCTGCCACCGATAGAGCTGGAGCGCGATCGCCATCTTCTCCTCGGCGCTGGTCCGGTCTTGCCGCGCCCATCGCTGGAGAATCGAGGTGTAGATGCGCGCCGCCCGCCCCGTCTCGTCGGGGTGCTGGTCGAGGAAGCGCCGGATCAGGTTCAGGTTGGGCCGGACCCCGCGCCGGGGCACGATGACCGGGAGCGCCAGCTCGTCGCCGTCGGCGGCGGTGCGAATGCGATAGGTCTGGCGAAACGCCTGCGAGAGGTCGAACCGTTCATCCTGCTCGATCGCGGTCTTGGCCGTCTTCCACCAGGTGGTCCACTGCGAGGCCGCGAGCACACCCTCGTTCACGATCACTCGCTTCAGCTCCTGGGTGGTGGCGGAACCGCCGAGCTGCCGGATCGCCAGGTACACAATCCCCTCCGGATCGTCCTTGGCTTTGCTCTTGAGGCCCGCGGGATCCTGCAGGCGCAAGACACGCAAGTCGTCGGCGGGAACGACCGTGAGAGCCCGTTTGGCCAGGGCCACAGTCATGCGGTGATTGCTCGCTTCCTGGAAGTCGAGTATCAGCGTCTCGCCATCGTTCAGGCGAATCCGGCCGATCCCCCAGGATGCGTGCAGGACGAAGTAGCCCGGAGCCAGCGCCAGCATCGGCTCCAGCGCCTTCACCGCCGATTCGACATTCGCCTCGGGATCGAGAAGCCCGCTGCGATTCATCAGGTCGTGAATCCCGTCCGCCTCCGGGAAGGCTTCGGGCGCCAGATCGCTCAACCAGCGACGGATGGACGTGCCCGACGGCATCTGCGGCAGGAGGTTGAGGAGGTTTCTCCATACCTCGGGCACGAGCTGGGCGCGTCGCAACGCGGGAAGGGCCAGCTCGAGGAACGACTCCACGCGGCCCCAGCCGCTCTGATCTCCCGATTTCTTCGGCACCGCCTGCTCGCCCAGGCGCTTCAGGGCGGCGACCACGTGCCGCAAGACCGCCGGATTCGTCGATTCCACAACCTTGAGGAGGGTTTCCTCGATGGACGCGTGACGCTTCAAGGCCACGAAACCGTCGAGCGATTCGGCCCAATACTCGTGGGCTTCCGTCAGCAGAGCGCGACCTTCCACGGTCCCCGCCCCGCCTGCGCTCGCCGCGGCCCGTGCGCGATCGTCCCCCATCAGGCTGGCGAGACGGCACTCATCGGGAAACAAGCCGTACGCCTTGTGCAAGAACGCCGGGTCGAGATTCTCGAACCCGGCGCTTTCGAAGGCCTTGGCGATCTGGAGGGCGGCTTCGACGTTTGGCTGGTAGTCGAGCGCCCGCCCACAGAGCAAGGCCAGGGCGGGCCAATGACCCTCCTGTTCCAGCTTGCCGGCCAGCCGAAGGATGGATGGCCACGCAGTGGCGGGCTCGCCAAGACGGAAGAAGGAGAACCCGTGGACATAGAAACGCGCGCCGTCCACAGCCGCCGACTTCGTTGGCGGCTCCGTCTCCTTGGCAAGCATCGGCAGGAGGTTCTCCTCCTCCGCTACGTCCAGGATATGGTCGAGCGGCTCGAACGGGTCGGGACGAGCGGCGGGATCCAGGACGGCCTGGGTCAGTTGTTGTTTGAGGAGATCGCTTTCCATACTCTGCTGGCACCTCCGACCGCCTTCCCACGGCGGCCCGGCGGAGAGCCGACCCCCGAAGGAAAACAACAACGCAGTGTAGCAGACCGGCACGAGGGTTGTCAGCGCACGAAATCGGCCGGGCCGGGGGCAGGTCGTCGCCAACACGGTTTCGCGCGGCCGGGACCGCCGTCCAGGCAGCGGAACTGTCTCACTGCCATGACGATACACGTCGACTGTAACAATGATCCGACACGACTGCGATCGCAGACGTCAGATCAAGCCGACACCCGCGATCTCCCTCGCCCAGTCGCCCGGACTCCCGGGGCTCGCGGGCGGAAGTCGGCGCCAACTGTATTTCTGAGACTTCTTGTCTCTAATAACCTCAAGTCGGCCTCTCAGTTGGCGACAGGCTTCCGGCCGCGCATACTGCGCCCGACAGGCAACAGGAACTGGAGATCACGGCCACGGAGGCCCCATGGCGATCGTTGAGCGGCACACGCCCGGAAGTTTCTGCTGGGTCGAACTGGGCACAACGGACTCCACGCAGGCACGGGAATTCTACACCGGGCTCTTCGGGTGGGAGGCCCGCGATGTCCCCCTGGGGGGCAATGCCTTCTACACCGTGCTGAGTCTGCAGGGACGGCCCGCGGCCGCGCTCTACGACCTGAACACCGAGATGAGGGCCCGGGGGATCCCGGCTCATTGGCTGCTCTACATCTCCGTAACCGACGCAGACGCGACGGCGGTCCAGGTGTCCGCTTTCGGCGGAACGGTATTGGGGGGGCCTTCCGACGTGATGGATGCCGGTCGCATGGTTCTCATCAAGGACCCGCAGGGCGCGGTTGTCGCTGCGTGGCAGCCGAGGAAACACATCGGCGCCGGAATCATCGAAGAGGCCGGCTCTCTCTGCTGGTCGGAGCTCAACACTTCCGACACGTTGGCCGCAGAGGATTTCTACACCGGTGTCTTCGGATGGAGCGTGCGGACTACTCCGCTGGGTGTCGCCAGCTACACAGAGTGGCTGATGGGCGACACTTCCGTGGGCGGCATGATGCAGATCCAACCCGACTGGGGTCCCGTGCCTCCGCACTGGCTCGCGTATCTCCGCGTCGGAGACTGCGATGACGCCGTCTCGAAGGCGCTCGCCTTAGGTGCAAAGAACCCGGTGCCGGCCATGGAAATCCCCAAGGTCGGGCGCTTCGCGGTCCTCCAGGACCCGCAGGGCGCCGTGTTCGCCGTCATCGCGCTGAATCCGGCCTAGCCGCCGGCGCGGCTGGCGGGGTCCTTCAGCGCCCCACTAGATCCCCGCGTGCTCTGTTCGCGCGATGATCTCCTCCTGCAGCTCGCGCGACAGGTCGCAGAAGAAGTCGCTGTACCCGGCGACGCGCACGATCAGGCCGCGGTGGGCGTCCGGATCTGCTTGTGCGGCCCGGAGGGTATCCGCCCGAACAACATTGAACTGAATGTGGTGACCGCCGAGGCGGAAGTACCCGCGGACGAGCTGCGCCAGCCGGCCGATTCCCTCTTCACCCTCGAGGAGCGACGGAGCGAACTTCATGTTCAGCAGCGTGCCGCCGGTCTTGACCTGGTCCATCTTGCCCGCGGACCGCAGTACCGCCGTAGGCCCGTGGCGATCAGCTCCCTGGACGGGCGAAATTCCCTCTGAGAGCGGCTGCCCGGCGCGGCGCCCATCGGGCATCGCCCCCGTGACGGCACCGAAGTAGATGTGGCTGGTCGTCGGGAGCATCTCGACCCGGTAGGCTCCTCCCTTGGTGTTCGCCCGACCGTCGATCATCCGGAAAAGCGACTCGAAGGTTCTAACCATCAGGCCATCCGCATACTCGTCGTCATTCCCGTACTTGCAGGTCCGGTGGAGGAGCCGCTGCCGCAACTCCTCCTGTCCCGAGAAGTCATGATCCAGCGCCTCGACCAGATCCGCCAGGCTGAGGACCGCGTCGTCAAACACCAGTTGGCGAAGCGCTGACAGACTATCGGTGCAGCTGCCGATCCCGACGATCTGGATGAAACTGTTGTTGTAGCGGGCGCCGCCGTCGTTGTAGTCCCGACCGCGCTGGATGCAGTCATCGATCAGCACGGAGAGGAACGGAGCGGGCATTCGCGTGGCGTAGAGTCGCTCGATCAGCCGGTTGCCTCGGATCTTGATCTCGATGAAGTGGCGGAGCTGCGTCTCGAACGCTTCATAGAGCGCATCGAAGGTCGCCAATGTCTGCGGGGAACCGGTGGGGGGTCCGAGCTGCCGGCCAGTGCGCGGGTCCCGCCCGTCGTGGATCGCCAGCTCCAGGACCTTCACAAGGTTGAAGTACCCCGTGAGGATGTACGCCTCCTTGCCGAACGCCCCCACTTCCACGCACCCGCTGCATCCGCCCGCCCGGGCGTCCGCGAGGCTCTTTCCCTGTCGCAGCTGTTCCTCGACAACCGCATCAGCGTTGAAGACCGAGGGAAATCCGTAACCCCTTCGGATCACGCGCACCGCGTGCCGGAGGAAGGTCTCGGGAGTCCGCCGCGAGATCTGCACGTTGGTGCTGGGTTGGAGGAGATGCATCTCCTCCACGATGTCGAGGAGAAGATGCGAGACCTCGTTGCTGCCGTCCGAACCGTCGGAGAGCAGGCCGCCCAGGTTGATGTTGGCAAAGTCGGTATAGGTGCCGCTCTCCGCTGCCGTGACCCCCACCTTGGGAGGCGCCGGGTGGTTGTTGAACTTGATGAAGAAGGCTTCCAGCAGCTCTCGCGCGTGTTCCTTCGTAAGACTGCCGTCCGCCAGTCCTCGTTCGTAGAACGGCAGCAGATGCTGGTCCAGGTGACCTGGGTTGAAGGCGTCCCAGCCGTTCAGCTCGGTGATGACGGCCAGATGACAGAACCAGTAGTACTGGAGTGCTTCCTGGAAACTGCGCGGCGGGTACGCCGGAACGCGGCGGCACACCTCGGCGACCCGCTGGAGCTCCTCGCGAAGCACCGGATCCTGCTCCCGGGCGGCATGGGCCGCCGCCAGATCGGCGTGCCGATCCGCGAAGAGGATCGCCGCGTCACACGCGATGCGCATCGCTTTCAACGCTTCGCGTCGGTCAAACGCCTCGGCGTCGTTGGCCCAATCGAGGGCGGCGGTCGCCCGGTCGATATCGGCCTGGAAGTCGCGCATCCCTTTGCCGTAGATCTTGTCGTCGAGGACCGTGTGGCCGGGGGCCCGCTGTTCCATGAACTCCGTGAAGACGCCCGTTTCGTAGGCATCCCTCCACTCCGCCGGAACTTCGGCGAAGATCCGGTCACGCATGGAGCGGCCGGACCAGTACGGAATCACCGTTGTCTCATATGCCTCCAGGCAGGCGCGATCGACGGCGTAGCGGGTCAGCGCTCGGGAGCTGAGGATTCGCAGGTCATCGAGCGTGTGACAAGTCAGCTCGGGATAGGTCGGCACAACCTTGGGCGCGGGCCCGCGCTCCCCCACAATCAGCTCGTCCGCATCGTAGTGCAGGCTCTTGCGGCTGCAGAGGTCGTGGAAGCAGAGCGCTCGCATCATCGGCGCGGAGTGGCGACCCTCATTCTCGGAGTAGAAGCGCGTCACCAGCAGCGCCCGTTCGGCGGAAATCGCGGGGCGGGCGCCGAGGCTCCGCTGCCGCAGTCGCATCGTCCGAGGCGTCATGCCACGCTCCTCGCGCTGTTGACCCGAGTCGGGGGCGGGCGGACCCCTGCCGGGACAGGAGCCGCTGCCGGGACCCGCCAGCTTCCACGGTTGCATATCGAGAGGGCCGCCGTCCAGGCCGGCCGGGCCGGTCCCAGTCGGCTCGGGGGAGGCCGAGTCGGCGCGGTCCGGTCCAGATCGGTATCGGCCGGCGGAGGCCGGTGCGGCCGGGCCGATCCGTTGCGGGCAGGAGGGCAGCGCCTGTCCTCGATCAGGGGCCGATCCTCCCCCGGTTCCCCCTCCTCAGCCCGCAATCCTGGCGTTCAATCCGGCGCCCGTCAGGATTGCCAGCAACTCTCCGAGACGCTCGCGACTCGGCGGTTTGACTCCGGTCAAGCCATAGTCTCGCCCCAGACGTGCGAACTTCCGCTCGCCGGTCTCGTGATACGGCAGCAGGTGGACCTCGCCGAATCTCGGTAGGCCCGCCAGCAACTCCGCCACGGCGCCGATCGCCGAATCGTCATCGTTGACCCCGGGGATGACCGGCACGCGGACCCAAAGCGACCCGTGCTCCCGGGCCAGCATCCGGAGGTTTTCCAGGATCAGGTGGTTCGAGACTCCGGTGTAACGCTGGTGTCGCTGATCGTCGACGAGCTTGAGATCGTAGAGGAAGAGGTCCGTCCATCTCGCGATCGCCTCCAGCTTCGCCGCGGGTGCATACCCGCACGTATCCACAGCTGTATGGAGCTCCGCGGCGCGGGCGGCAGTCAGGGCGGCTTCCAGGAAATCCGTCTGGGCCAGCGGCTCCCCCCCGCAGAAGGTCACGCCTCCTCCCGACTCCTCGTAGAAACAGCGGTCGCGCTGAAGCTCCGTGATGAGCTGGGCCGTATCGTACACGGTGCCAACACGTTGTCTGGCTCCTGTCGGACAGGCCGCGACGCAGCGCCCGCACGTCGTGCACCGCGGAGCGCGTTCCTCCGTGCCCTCCCGGGGACAGACCTGCCGGCAGGCCCCGCACCGCAGGCACCGATGTTCCAGGGTCACGATCTGCGGCTCTCCGCCCTGGCCCTCCGGGTTGTGGCACCAGGCGCAGGCAAGCGGACACCCCTTCAGGAACACGGTGGTGCGGATTCCCGGGCCATCGTGCACTGAAAAGCGCTGGATGTCGAAGATCAGACCACGCTCCATGGCGGAATCCTTCTCCAACCGGCGGGCCGACCGGGATCCGAACTGGACCATGCGACCGTTCCCTGGACGATACCCGGTTCCGACGGGCGGAGGCCAGCCGATGTGACGCGACACCGAACCGGCTGCGCCCGTTCGCATCCGGCCGCTGTAACCCTGGTCCGGGCAGAAAATCCTGTGGACAATCCGCGCCCGGGATCCGATAATTCTAGCGGCTCTCTGGGGGGACCGCATGTTGCGATCCTCTGGCGGGAGAGTAGATAGCCTGAGTTCTGGGTGTGGGAGGACAACCTCGACCAGCCCGATCCCATTCGCACTCTGTGCGCGCTAGGACGAAGTTCTGCTGACCTGACCGCCTTTCTCTACCTCGCCAGACATCCTGAACGTACTTCCTGGGGCAGACGAAAGATCGGGAATCCAGCGACTCTGCCGGTAGCTCACTGAGGAAGTACTCGGGTAGATTTCTGTACGCAGGTTCGCGTTCGGTGCGGTGAACGGATCCGCAGAGGAAAGGTGCTCTATCATGGCAAGCAAGCTCTACGTCGGCAATCTCTCCTTCGACACCAACGACGCGCATCTCCATGAGCTCTTCGCGTCGCTGGGCGAGGTGGTCTCCGCCAAGGTGATCACGGATCGAGACACCGGTCGGGCCCGCGGGTTCGGCTTCGTCGAGATGGCCAACGAAGAGGACGCACAGAAGGCAATCGCGGCTCTCGACGGTCGCGACTTCATGGGGCGCAATCTGAAGGTCAACCCGGCGCAACCGCGCGAGGGTGGTTCCCGCGGCGGCGACTGGCGCGACCGACGCTAGGCGGTCCTGACACCGGACCGATCATCGGTACGGTCACGAAGGCGGGGGAGGCCTGGGCCTCCCCCGTTTCTGTCCGTCCCGACCGGCTTGCCCGACCCAAGGCCGCTCCGGTCTAGCCGACCGGAATCCGACTCGCATTCCGGGCCAGCCAGGTGTCGAAGCTTTGCAGCGACGGGTTGAGAGCCCGCGCGGTCTCCAGATTGCGGGCCCCCACGTACGTCTCATTGAAGTCGTGTTTGAACTGGAACATGTTGCCCAGATCCTCCGCGCCCGGAAATCCGAATCCGCGATAGACCTCCGGGGCCACCGCCTGGTAACGCACTTCCGCGCCCAGTGCCCGGCCGAGCCCGGCGGCCATCTGCGCGCCGGTCAGGTGTTCGCCGGCCACGCTCACGGTCTGGCCGATCAACTCGCGCCCCTTCCGGAAGATCCCGTAGGCGCACTTGCCGATGTCCTCGGCGGCAATGCCCGATAGCTTGCGGTCGCCCATCGGCAAGGTGATGGCCAGCCGGCCGTCCTCTCCCTTCCTGGGACCCATCCCGAACGCAATGAAGTTGTCCCAGTAGAACGATGTCTGCAGGAAGGTGGTGGGCACGCCCAGATCGGTGAAGAAGTGATTGCTCGCGCCCTTGGCATCGAAATGCGGCACCTTGTACTCGCCCATGAGGGTTGGCATCCGCTCGTCGCTGAGCGGCACCCAGCGGCGGGTGTCTTCGAGTGTGGACCAGACCACGTGCCGCAGGCCGGCCTGCCTGGCGGCCTCGGCCATCGTCCGTGCCTGGGCCTGCTCTCTCTCCGGAGACAGGTGATCCCAGAAGAAGGTCACGCAGTAGGCTCCATATGCGCCCGAGAAGGCCCGGTTGAGGCTCGCGGCATCGTCGACATCGGCCGCGATCACTTCGGCCCCGAGCCGGGCGAGTTGCTTCGCTCGGTCGGAGTTGACGTTGCGCGTGATCGCGCGGGCAGCAAATCCACCTTGAGGGTCGTCGAGGATCGCGCGCACCAGGCCGCCCCCCTGCGCGCCCGTCGCCCCGACGACCGCAATGATCTTCTTGTCAGCCATGGCTATATCTCCTTAGTTTCTTGAGATAGAGGAATTCGAGATCCATCGCGGCCGATGATCCCGTCCGCATCGGGCATTGGATGAGGCCAGGCGATGCGCGGCGGTTGCGACCTGGATTCCGAGGGTCAGGCGCGAGCGGCGAGCCAGATCACCCGACGTCCACCCCCGCGGCTGCCGCGCGCTCGGACGCGGACTTCTTCCACCTGGAAGCCGTTCCGGCGCAGGCGTCTGGAAAAATCCCGATCGGGCGCCGCCGACCACACGGCCAGAACGCCTCCGGATCGGAGAGACCGGAACGACCCGCGCAGCCCATCCGCACCGTACAGCCGGTCGTTCCGCGGGCTGGTGAGTCCATCCGGTCCGTTGTCAACGTCCAGGAGGATGGCATCGTAGAATCCGATGTCGGCGGCCAGGACCGCCGCTACGTCCGTCTCGCGCACAATGACGCGCGGATCTTCGAGAGGTCGGCCCGCAAGGTGGGCCAGGGGGCCCCGATTCCACGCCACGATCGCCGGCACCAGTTCCGCGACCACAACCAGGGCTCGCGGGCCAAGCCGGCGCAACGCCGCCGCGGTCGTGTACCCCATTCCCAATCCGCCGATCAGAACTCGAGCGCGGGGGCGATCCGCAATCCGGGCACAGGCCAGTTCACCGAGGGCCTCTTCGGAAGCGTGAACGTAGCTGTTCATCAGCTCGTGGTTGTCCACGCGAATGACGTACTCGTCGCCTCTTCGCATCAAGCGGAGCTCCGTGCCCGCTCCGGGCACCGGCGCCACCGATAACAGCTCCCACGGTATCACCTGCGCCTCACTCGCTCCGCTCGAGCCGGCACTCCAGCTCGATCTCATCGCAGATGGGAATTCCGTCGGAGGAGATCAGAGGAATGGACGGCTTGAGTTTGCGCGACGTCCGGAGAGCATCCCGGTGCAGCGCCGCCAGGCGGTATCCGCGTCTCTGGTAGAAACCCAGGGCGCGCAGGTTGTCATTGGTCGTGATGAGCCAGACGCGCGCGCACCCGGCCTCCACGGCCAGGTCGCGAACAGCTTCCAGCAGGGCCGTCCCCACGCCCCGGTTCTCGCGGACGCTGTTCAGGGTGACAACCTCGCAGGCGTCTCTCGCGACATGGTACGTCACCAGGCCGACCACTCGACCCTCAGCATCCAGGGCGACGAAGCCGGGCAGGGCGTGCGGGTGGTAGATCACGCCGTGAGCCACGACGAACGGCGCACCCCAGTACTCCTTTGTGAATGGAACGATCCATTCGCCGTCTGCCGGCGCGGTGGGCCGTATCCTCGGAACGTCCATCTTCTTGCCTTTCCTGCGTCAGGCGGAATGCCATCCCGTGGATCGCGGCGGCACCGACCCGAACGGCCGGGAACGAGCCGCCGGACCCGAATGTCTACCCGACTTTCCTCTCGATCAACCCTGGACGCGCCCGAGCCCAACGGACCGCGGGCTCCTCCCTTGCGCGGCCGCCTTTACGCAGAGGAGAGAACGAGGTATGATCATGCTCGCGCGCGAACCAACGACCTTTCCGCAGGAGGTGCTGCCATGTCCACCCACGACCGCCCGACCCGCCATACCCCACCCGGACCGGTCCCCGTTGGAGGCCGCCCCGCAAGCCGGGGCTTCCGCACGGCGGCGCTCCTCGCAATCTGCCTCTTGGGGCCATCGGCGCCGGCGCTCGGCGGCGTCACTTGGGACCTGGTGGAACCGGTCGACCAACCGGTCGACGAGGTTTCCTCGACATCCGGCGCTTCGGCCCGGTACGTCGACGGCGTCTGGCATGTTGTGTACACACGCGACGGGCAGGTCCGCCACCGCGCGCGCGGGGACGACGGTTGGGAGACGATCGAGACGGTGAGTACCGCGCCCGGGACCGCGCGTGATCCCCATCTCGCCTGGGACGGCAACGCGCTTTACGTTGCCTGGGAGGACGATCGCACCGGAATCGCCGAGGTCTGGGTTCGGACCCGGGCGGGCGGGAACTGGTCTTCCGAGACCTGCCTCTCCGAAGATGAGGTTCCCTCCCGTGCGCCGGTCATCGCTGCGAACCAGGAACGGGTGCTCGTGGCCTGGGAAGAAGCGGCCGCACCCAGTCGGATCATGGGGCGATTCCATTCCGGGTACTGGGAAACGCCGGTGACGATCTCCGGAGGGGATGGTTCGGCCTCGGAGCCCACGGTGTCCATGGTGGAGGAGGGGAGCGGTCCTCTGGGCGTAGCCTGGGCGGACACCCGGCACGGCGCGACGGAGATCTACCTGCGCACCTGGGAAGGATCGTGGCAGCCGGAAGTGCGCGTAACCGATCTCCCCGGAGAATGTGGACATCCGTCCTTGCAGGGAGAGTCCTGCTGTGGCGATGCGATCCAGGCCCACTTCATCCTGACCTATGAGCACACGGCTCCCGGGAGTGTCGCTGAGATCTGGACGTCGTGCGGCCCCCCCGGTGGAATGGGCGCGGAACGAATCTCCCCGGACGACGGCATCCCTTCGATCCTCCCCGTGTCTGCATCCTTCCCGTTCGTATTCGGCTGGTTCCTGGGGGGCGCGTTCCCGCGGCCCTTTGTCGCCTGGACCGATGTCCGGGACCATCACAACCATGAGCTGCAGGAAGGGTCGTACTGTCCCTGGTATACCAACCCGATCGAGCCGCTTTCCGAGGGAGGCCTGTCGCACGCTGCCGTGGCGGCAGCGGGGGGGAGCCCGGACGCCCACGTCCTGGTTCTCTGGATCGAAGAGGTCGCGGACGTACCGACGCTGCTCTCCCGGCAAGGAGTCGTCCCCGGCTGCACGGCGCCGGACCCTCAGGCGCCGCCCGCCCTGTTGTTGGCGCCGAGTGGTGTCCCGGCCGACACCCTGGTCATGCTGGACGAATGCTCGCATGAACCGATCGCCGGCCAGGCATTCTCCCTGTCGTTCAGTCCGGCACTCGCGCAGGAACTCACCTGGGATCCGCTGCAGCCGCATCCGACCGTCTCCGTCACGACCAACGCGCAGGGCGAGGCTGTCTTCTCCCTGCGGGGCGGAGGCTGCTCGCAGGCGGGAACGGTCACCGCTTCGTTCGACGATTACGGACTGCCCGTCGAATTCACAACCTGGCTCGGCGCCAGGTCCCCCGACGTCGATGGTGACTGCATGGTGCGCGCCGAAGATCGCGCCGCCGTCATCGCCGCACTGGGCACGGGCGACTTTTGCGCGGACCTCGACGGTAGCGGACTCGTGGACTCCGCGGACGTTGCGATCGTCGACTCCGCTCTCGGAACCGTGTGCTCCCACCTCGTCGGCACCCCGCAATCGCCACCGCGGGCCGTCCGCCCGCGTCTGACGGTCGACCCGAATCCCTGCCGCAGCCGCGCCAGACTCGATCTGCAAGGCGCGCCGTCCGCCGTCCGGGTCCGGGTCTTTGATGTATGCGGTCGACAGGTACGGGACCTCACGATGCCCCCGCGTCCGGGCGGGAGCCTCCGGACGGAGTGGGATACGCGGGATGATCTGGGACGGATCGTGCCATCCGGCATGTACACGGTGTCGGCCTCCGGTCCGGGACTGGAGGCCCGGCAGTCAGTCCTCGTGCTTCGGTGAAGGCGGCGCGACCGACGGCTCGACCAGCACGTCCTCAAGCGTCCTCAGGAAGCGATCGATATCGGCGCGGTCGACCGTCAGGCTGGGATCGCACCGCAGCACGCTCAGGCCCGGTCGCAACCCCAGGATGAATCCGCGGCGCACGAGCTCCCGGTGGGTGCGGGCCGCCCAGGAGGCCGCCTCGTCATCCTCCAGCTCGATGGCGATCATGAGGCCTCGCGCCCGGACCTCGCGGATCCGACCGGTACGGGCTAGGATCGCCTCCAGTCCCGTCAGGAGCGCGGCTCCAATCTCCCGGCCCCTCTCAATGAGTCCGTCCTCGCGAATGGTACGCACGACTTCCGCCGCGATCGCCGCTCCCAGGGGATCATTCTGGTGGGATTGCGCGTACTTCACCGGCCGGCCGCCGAGACGCTGGACCACGTCCGGGCCCAGGGCGGCGGCGCTGACCGGGTAGCCGTTGCCCAGTCCCTTCCCGAGGGACACGACGTCGGGCGCGATCCGGTAGTGCTGGTAGCCAAACCAGGCGCCGGTCCGCCCCACCCCCGTGGTCACCTCGTTGACGAGTATCCAACCGCCGTTCTGGCGGACCGTGTTCACGATGCCGTCGATCAGCTTCGCCGGCGGAAATCGCACCAGACCGGAAGAGCTGCCGGGCTCGAACAGGAACCCGCCGATCCGATCGAACGGGATCGTCGCCCAGCGGGGACAGCTCGAAGCGCATTCCGACCCGGCCGGACAGTCCGCGCATCGGGACCAGTCGAAGCAGAACCACTCGCGCTCGTCCTTTCGACTGGCAGATCCGTAGGCTCCGAAGTAGGAGTCGGTCATCGTCAACAACAGCGGGCGTTCGAGTACGGAGCCGGCAACGCGGACCCCGTATTCCACCGCCTCGCTGCCGGAGCAGAGGAACACGACGCGGCCGCCGTCGAAACCCAGCAAGGCGAGGATCTCCTGGGCCGCCTCCTCGACCACAGGGTTCGTATAGCAGTATCCCGTGTGGGCGATCCGCGCGGCCTGCTCGCCAAGCACCCGCCGGACCCTTGGATTCCCGTGTCCGACGGACGTGCACCAGACCCCCGACTCCAGATCGACGTAGCGCCGCCCTGTGGAGTCGTACAGGGAGCAGTTCTCAGCCCGGACGATGTCGCCCAGTAGCACATCGTGACCCGGATACCAACACAGATCGGACAAGAAATCCTCCGCTCGGCGACCGCCGCCGCTGGCGCGCAGTGATCGCCCGGCGCGTGTTCAACCGGTCCGCGGCAACGGCGCTTCCGCCAGGGCTCCCACCACCGTCGTCCACTCCCGGACGCGCCACGCCTTGACGAGACCGTTCGTCACATACGGGTCCGCGGCGGCAAACCCCTCCGCGGCAGCCGGGGAGGCGCCGCGGAACAACAGGATCGCCGCGTCGGCGGGATCTGCCAGCGCGCCGCCCAAGACCAACTCGCCGCGCCGCACTGCTTCGTCCGCGTAGGCGAGGTGCGCGTCTCGAAACGCCAGCCGGCGCTCGAGGTAGTCCGACGCGACATCGTAGAACAACAGATAGTGCACGCGAGGCCCCCTTTTTCCCGTTCGAATCGGTCAGGAAGCTCAGGTGGCCGGGGCGACCGTCACCGACAGCCTCAGTGACCGCGGCGGCCGTCACCGAAAGCTACAGGCGGCCGGGGCAGCCGTCACCGCCAGTCTCTGGTAGATTTTACTTCAAATCCCGCAGCCGGCGGCGCACGGAGGAAAGCGACCCGGGGTCCAATTGAGAGCGATTCCCTCTTGACACCCGTTCGGGGAACCCTAATCTCGTCGGAGTTTGCGAAGGACCCCTCCAGAGCGGTCAGCCGGGGGGCTGTAGCCAGGGAGGCAAATCGGGCCGCGGGACCTCTACCCACGGCCGGGACCGGGAACAGAGGAGGAAGGCTTCCATGAAGCGATTCGTGTTCTGTTTGTTGGCACTCACGTTCTTGGCCTATGGAGCGCAGGCGGCGGAGGTGAACACGAGTGCCGGGGACAAGGCGTTGGTGTTCCAGTTCAGCGGTCTTTCCGCTCTGGGGCTCTCCGGGTACAACGGCGGAGTCGGAGCACGCTACTATCTGTCTGACGGCATGGCCATTCGGCCCGGATTGGACATTGGCGTGTCTTCCATGGAGACCAAGGGAGTCGCAGGCTTTAGTGACGAGAAGGATAGCCGAACCAGCCTCGGCCTCAGTGTCGCCCTGGAAAAGCACCTGACGGGTCCGACGGCCATTTCGCCTTACATCGGCGCGGGCCTGGGATTCGGCATGTCTTCCGTCGTCGAGGAGCCTTCCGTGCCGAGCAGCCCGGCGTCCGGAACAATCCTCAAGACCACCGATTCTTCGACCAACTTCGGGGTCTTCGTTCTCGGCGGGTTCGAGTGGGGTTTCACGGAGTCGCTGACCCTGGGCGGCGAGTACCGCGCCGGCCTGAACTATGGCTCCGGCGACACCGAAACCGAGCGGCAAGGTGCGGCCACCGTGAAGACCGATGAGACCACCTCGCTGAATCTGGGCTTCTCCACGGCGTCGGTCTACCTCTCGGTCGGCTTCTAGCACTGTCCTTCGCCTCCGCTGAACGGAGGCGGCACGAAAACGCGCCGGCGGGACCCTCGGGTCCGCCGGCGTTTTCGATGCCCAGCCGTAGCTTCCCCAGAGTTCACGAAGGAACCCGGACTATTCTTCCCCCAGCGCGATCTTCAGCTCCCGGATCCGTTCATTCACCTTCGCCAGGCTCATCTCCCGATACCGCGGAGGTAGGAACCGCGAGTCGGTGCACTCCTTCACTGCAAGAAGGTCCATAAGCTCCAGCCGTTCCGTGTGCGCCGAGGGCCGGAAATCGGCCACCACCTCGGCGATCACCTGCGGCATCGCCCGGGCGGGACTTCCCTCGGGCTGGGTCTCGTGTTCCCGCAGCGCCCGCACTAAGACCCCCTCCATCTCGTTCCCCCCGATCTGGTCGTTGTCGGGCAGCGGGGGCAGATCTTCCGGCGCAACCTCCATCTTGAGCTTACGCGCCATGGCGCCGAAGAGCGCCTGCCGGCTTTCGCGGTCCTGAGGCGGGAAGAGCGGGATGTGAACGTCGAGGCGGCCCTGGCGCTTCAAATCGACCTCCAGAAGGTCCGGGCGGCTGGTGGCAAAGATCCAGATGATCTTTCCGCGGTTTCGCGTGTCGCTCATCTCCGCGGCCAGCATGGCGTAGATGCGGCCCGACAGGCCGGCATCCCCCTCGCTGGCCCCGCGCCTGCCCGTCACCTGATCGGCCTCGTCCACAAAGACGAACACCTGTCCCAGGGCATGCAGCACGCCAAAGACCTTCTCTAGATTGCCCTCCGTGGCGCCGACCCACTTCTCGCGGAAATTCTTGAGCTCCACGCAGGGAACCCCGACCTCCCCCGCCAGACACTGCACCAGGAAGGTCTTCCCGGTTCCGATGCGGCCGGTCAACAAGTAGCCCATCGGGATCGCCTTGGTGACCCCCTTCTTGAGCAGCTGCACGTCCTGCCGCAGCCAGGCCTTGGCCTCGCCATGGCCGGCCACGTCCTCCAGCGTGCGCTCCGATTCGATGAAGTCGAGCCTTCCGAACGCCTCCTTCTCGATCAGCTCCTTCTTGACCTTCGTGAGGTACTTGCCCGTGATCTTCTCGCCGGCCGACACGGCTCGCTGAACGAGGTTTCGGGCATTGATCCGGGAAAGACCGACCAGCCGCTCCGCCAGCACCTCGCGAGGCACTTCGCAGATGAGATCGAAGTCCGGCACGCCGGCCGTCAGGTCGCGCATGTACGCCCCCAGCTCCGCCGCGTCGGGAAGGCCGATCGATATCTTGGCCGTATGGGGGTTCTCGACCAGGACCCCGTTGAGATCGGCCAGAGTCTCGGTGATGAGCACGGTGGTCACAAAGGCGGCGGTCACGGCGGGATCGCTGGACCAGTCCAGGATCTGGATGATCGACTGGCTCAGATCGCCCGAAATGTACAGCGGCTCCCCCGCCGGCGCGATGTAGTGCGCGTAGTCGATCAGCACCGCGATCTTCAAGGGGTCGGCGACCGGCTTCCCGTCGACCATCCGGGTTCGGGCCAGCCCCGCCCGAAGGAACCGGTCGATCAACTCCAGGGCGCGCTTGGGATCCCGCGGCAGCTGTCCCGAAAGATCCAGCGTCTCGAGCTTGTCCGGACCGGTGTCAGGCAGACTGGCCCAGGACGTCCCCTGAAAGGTATCGAAGACCTTCAGGAAGAGGTGGAACTGGTCGCCACCCTTGCGCACCCGGATCCCTTTGCCCCGATCGTAGAGAAGGACGACGTCGAATGGCGCGAACATCACTTCCGCCAGGAAACGCCGGAGCGAGACGTACTCCGTGGGACCGGTCTCCCGGGCGACCGGCTGCAGATCGAAGACGTTTCCGAACAGGATGAACTGGCTGGTCGTGCCGGAGCGGAAGACAGAACGCATCTCCCGGGCCCAGGAACCGAGCATTTCCGCAGCCATCGAACTCTCCTTCAGACCCCTTCCAGGACCGGGGGAGGAACCGTGCCATGGGTGATCCAGCAAGGGATCACGATGCGAGGAGACGAAATCGCCGATCCGCCGCTACTGTCTCTGCCGCTGCTTCTGCCGAGGTGGGACCGGGGCCACCGGCGGCGGGCTGGGCGCTTCCCCCAGGGCGTCGTCGACCGACAGCGACGTGAACAGCTCGGCATGCTGATCCATCCACTTCGATGTCTCGGACAAGGTCGTGGAGACCGCATCCAGCCGTGCGGAGAGCACCTCCGGACCGCCCGATACGGCGGACTCCTCGCGGATGAGACGAACCTGCTGCTCGATCCGTTCGAGCTCGGCGTCGATCACCTCAAGGTTGGACTTTGCGCGTGCCAGGTTCTCCAGACGCTTGACCTCGATCTCGAGGGTGGCCTGGACCGATCGGGCCAGCGCGCTCTCGGGCGCGGCGGCGGCGAGCTTCTGCTTGAGCCGTTCCACATCCCCCTCCAGCACCGCCTTGTCGACCTGGGAGAGGGTCGCCAGAAGCATCTCCCGCGACGACAGCAAGCGCACGAACAGGAAGAGCAGTTGGTTGAGGCCCTCGGCCCGCGGTTCATCCAAGGTGGCCGCTCCCCCGCGCGCGGGGCTCAGCCCCAGTATCAACCGGCACTGCTCGAAGATCCGGCGGTAGCGCTCTGCGGACGGAGGGGTGAGGAAGTTCACCGCCTGCTGAATCGACGGCCGGCCGCTCGGCTGCTCCTTGAGAAGCGCCTCGCCCTCCACCAGCTTCTGGAAGCGTCCGTTGCCGGCCAGCGCGGACAGGTAGGCGATTTCAAGCGCGCCGCCCATGAACCAGAATCCCGGATTCTGCGAGGCTGCGCCCAGCACACCGAAGAAGAGCAGACCCAGGTAGTTGAACGGCACCCAGCCGAGGCCCGGAATCCGCACCCTCCGCTTGAATGCCGCCTTCACGTAGGCCCAGTAGCCCAGAGAACCTGCGGGCATGGTCAACCCTCTCCCGCTTTCTCGAGATCCCGGAAGACCCGGGAGACCTCGGCCACTGCGTCCTTGAATGCCTGGGTCGCCTGGACCGTAAGCGGATCCTCCCCGCGCGTCGGTGGAATCGAGTCGACGATTTCCCGGCCGATCCGCCCCGGGGCCCGGGTCATGACCCACACGCGGTCGCCGAGGAACACCGCCTCGGCGAGCGAGTGTGTGACGATGAACACCGTGGTCTCCACCGCCCGCCAGATGGACATGATCAGGCGCTGCATCTCGACGCGAGTCGGCTCGTCCAGGGCGGAGAACGGCTCATCCATCAGGATGATCCTGGGGTTCAAGACCAGGGTCCGGGCAATCGCCACCCGCTGCTGCTGGCCACCGGAAAGCTGGTGCGGGTACTTGGCTTCATGTCCTTCCAGCCCGACCTTGCCCAACCATTCCATCGCCAGATCGTTCATGGCCGAGCGCGGCAGGCCCAGCTGTTTCTGGTTCAGCTCCAACCCGAAGGTGACGTTCTGCAGCACGGTCCGGTGCGGAAACGAGGTGTACTTCTGGAAGATCATCCCGCGATCGCGGCCCGGGCCTGTCACCCGTTCGTCCCGGACCAGGACCTCCCCCCGCGTCGGTGGGTAGACATCCGAGAATCCATGGATGAGGTTCAGGATCGTGGACTTCCCGCACCCCGAGGGGCCGACAATGGCCACGAACTCGCCGACGCCGGGTGTGTCCTCCACGCGGAACGAAACGTCCTTCAGCGCGGTGAACGCTTGCGAAGTGCCGGGATTGAACGTCTTGGTGACGTCGCGAAACTCCACCACCGCCGGGCGCGCCGGCGCGTCCGGCGCGCTCATTCCTTCACCTCGCGATAAGGAAAGAGGCGCTTTTCCACGGTCTTCCAGACCTTGTCGGTCAGGAACGCCACCAGCACGATGATGACCAGGATGAGGTAGATGTGCTCCCGCGGGCCGCGCCGCTGGGAGACGATGATAAGCCCACCGAGGCCTTTACCGATGTCCACCATCTCAGCCAGGAGGATGTAGCTCCAGCCGACCCCGAATCCAAGGCGCAGGGCCCGGTAGATCTCCGGCCAGGCCATCGGCAGGAGAACCTTGGTAACCGCCGCCCGCCGTCCGGCCCCCAGCGTGTACGCGGTCTTGAGGTAGGTGTCGCCCACGCCGTCCACCGCCGCCACAATCAGCGGAAGCAGGTACACCGAAAACGCCAGCGCCAGGAAGATCAGCTTCTGGCTCTCCCCGGTGCCGAACAGACTCAGCGTCAGAGGGACCAGAGTAGGAATCGGCAGGTAGGCACCGAATACCGACAGGGGCGTGAACGCCGCTCGAATCCGGGTGAAGGCGCCCATGAGCACCCCCAGGGGAAACATGAGCGCCACCGCAATGGCGAATCCGCCCAAGACCCGGCCCAAGGAGACGGCGAGATTGCGCATGAGCGCACGATCGAACCAGAGCGCGGGAATCGACTTCAGCACTTCCAGAGGACTCGGCAGGATCGTCGGGGAGATGTGCCGCTGCTCCGGCTGGGCGCCCGCCGTCATGATCGTCCAGATCCCAAGCAGGACCAGAATCGGTATGACGCCCAGGGCGATCCACATCCAGCCCGGGATGGTGTCGCGGATCGAGAACCTCCAGAGGAAGCGTAGCGACCCGGCGGCGCCGCTGCCCGCCGCGCGCCGGTCCCCCGAACCGGCCACGCTGCTCGAGCCTGTGCCCGCGCCGCCGCCCGAGCCCTCGCCGGCCTTCCCGCCCTTCAGCGGCCCACCCGGCCCGAGCTCATCCGCCATGGCGCGTTCTCACTTGGCCTCCGGCGGATACACCGAGATCTCCACCCGGCGGTTGAGCGCATGGTTGTTCGGATCGTCGGCGTTCGCGGGCCGATCCCACGCCGCACCTTCCACAATGAACTTGTTCGGGTCGAACTTGTACTTGGACACCAGCGCCTTCTTGACCGAAGCCGCCCGGTCGAGCGAGAGCTGCTTTACGTCCTCGTAGCGCGGTCCCTTCCCCTTCATGGAGGCGTCGGTGTGTCCGACCACAGCAATCACCGCTCGCTCGTACTGGCCCGCCAGGCGCGCCACCTTCTCCAGCACCGTCTCCACGCTCGGATCATAGAGGGTATTGGGAACCGGGCTGCCGAGTTCGTTGTGCTCCGGCTCGTAGATGTTGGCGCTGTTCGGGTAGAAGTTGATGCGAATGGTCTGCGTGAGAATCGGGGCCTCGGCCTGCACCTTGTTGAAGGAGGTCGGCGCGAAGCTCGACCGGTACTCGTCACGCTGGGCCCTGAACGCCCCCTCCGCATCCAGCTGCTTGAGGACCGAGAAGTCCATTACCTCATCGAAGCGCACCGGGGTTCCGATGAGGTTCAGCTCGCGGTAGACGAAGGTGATGTTCTTCCAGGTGCGTTCGAAGTTGGCCGGATCGTTCTGGTTCAAGAAGAAGTTCTTGTTCTCGGCAAAGTTGGTGGAGTGGGCGTCGTTCTGCATGGAACGCACGTCGTCGACCGGCATCCCGTAGCCTTCCGCCATCCACTGAAACGCCCGCTCTTTGAAGCCGGGATCGCTGAGCTGTCCCATCGCCTCGAAGATGCCGGCAACCAGTCCCTTGACGATCTCGGGGTGATCCTTGGCGAAGTCGGCTCGTACCGCCCACACGTCGGCAATCAGCTTGTTCGCGTCGGAAGTCGTCGTAAGGATCCGCGTGCCCGTCACCTTCTCGGGTATGTTGTAGATGTCAGGCGCCCAGCTCACGCAGGCGTCGATTCTCTTGTCGGCGACGAACGCCGCGGCAGCCTCGAACGCGGTGGCGGTGTACTTGTGGGTCACCTCCGCCGGCTGAACCCCCGCCTGCAGCAACAGGTTGTTGATGAAGTACTGGGACGGGCTGTTCTGCGCGTAGACAACGACCTTGCCTTTGAGATCCTGGACCGACCGGATGTTGCCCCGCACCACGATCCCGTCTCCCCCGTTGGACCAGTCGATCTGCTGGTAGATCCGGGGGGCGGTGCGCGAGTCTTTCATCAGGTCCGGGGCAAACAGCGCCATCATGTCCAGCGTGCCCCAGAGCACATGGCTCTCGCCCGCAGCGTAGGCGTCACGCGCGACCACGGGGTCATCGATCAGTTTCAGGTTCACCTTGAAGCCGTACTTCTTGTAGAAGATGCTTTCCGCATTCGGCGCGAAACCGTGGTTGGCGGCCACGATCGGAAGCCACCCGATCCACACGTTGATGGGGAAGTTGACCACCTTGTCAGCCGTGTTCCACTTGTATCCGCTCACCCCTTTTACAGCAGGCAGCTTCTCCGAAGGAAGGTAGGAGTATTCGTTGACGGTGGTGATCCCCTTGGTGTCCGGAGCCTCCACCTTGCCAACCTGGCCCTTGAACTTGTCCAGGTCGATCGGTCCCTGCGTACCGGCGCCGCCGGGGAAGATGGCGCCGCGGAAGTAGTACGCCGCACCACCAACGAGTGCGAGCACGACCAGGGTGATGACGATCTTGCCCAGCGGG
This sequence comes from uncultured bacterium, assembly GCA_964473865.1. Classification (GTDB taxonomy): domain Bacteria; phylum Eisenbacteria; class RBG-16-71-46; order CAIMUX01; family CAIMUX01; genus CAIMUX01. Next base: position 98,992 of record CAYYQN010000001.1, read on the forward strand.
GTCATCCCGACCTTCTGCGTTTCTGCCATGGCTCTTCTCCCTTCGCTAACCCTGGGTCGTCGCCGGCCCCATGTCCTTCTGGGGCGGCTTGGCCTCAGTCGTGCCCGCGGCGCCGGCGGCGGCTTGCTGGTCCCCGGCGGCGGACGCGGCCGTCGGCGAGGCGGCGGCGGGCGGTAGCTCCAGCCCATAGCTGGCGGCGAACTCGACCAGGGCCTGATCGGCCAGCGCCTGCTGCTCCGCCTCCAGCAACTCAACCTTCGAGGAGTCGATGGTGGTGGAGGCCACGCGGGCCCGCCCGGCCGCCTTGTCACGCCGCTCCGTCAGGTACTCCTCAACCCTGGCGACCGTGTCCCCGGCACCGCCGATGGACGAAATCATCCCCTGCGCCATCTCCTGGAGCTCGGCCTGGGCCTCCAGCATTTCCGTCTCTGTCAACAACCGTTTCAGCTGCTCGATCTTCGCGTGGGCTTCCTTCACCGATACGTCACGCGCCTGAACGAGTTTCTTGAACGTCTCCTCCGCGGCCTGGAGCTGTGTCCGATTCTCCTCGAGCTGTTCCTTGACCGTCTTGAGCTGGAGGGCGTATTGACCGGCGGCCGCTCGGTTTCCCACCTTCAGGTTGGCCGCCGCTTTGGCGGCCAGGTCCCGCTCCTGCTGCTCCAGGTTGCGGACCTGGCGCATGAGACGTTCGCAGAACCCGGCGTGGGTGGCCAGGTTGTCGTTGAAGCGGGCGATCTGCCTGCGCAGGTTCTCCTTCTCGGCTTCGATGAGCGCCCGGGGATTCTGCCTCTCCAACCCGCTCACGAACAGGCCCAGGAAGCCCGAGATGAGATTTCTGATGCGAGCCCACATGGTTCCTTCCCTCCCGCCAGGCCCGGCGGCAGCCGGCGCGTGCTGGACGTTGAACGCTTCTTGGCGCCGCATGGTAGCACCGCTCCGGCGGCGGGGGAAGCCGAAGCGATGCCGAAGCGGTGCCGAACCGGGCGCCCCGGGGGCCGGCGGCCGGGACGGGAAGCGTGGCGGCCGGCGCGCCGGCCTTCCCGCCGCCCGACCCACCCGGGCTAGTCAGACGCGCAGTCCAACACGCGGTGGGAAAAGCGCAGCATCAGCTCCTGGTGCTCGATCTGCTTCTCCTGCGCCGCGGAACCGTGGCCGGCCTCGAACCAGTGCACGGTGATCTCCTTGCCCAGAGACCGCAGGCGCTCTTCGTAGAGTCTCATCTGCCGCGCCGGGCAACGCGTGTCGTTGGCGCCCTGGATCACCAGAATGGGCGCGGCCACCCGGTCGGCATAGGTGATCGGCGAGCTCCTGCGCATCGCGTCTGGAACCTCCTCGGGCGAGCCGCCGAACAGCGCCCGCTGGTACCCGCGCAGCGTGTCGGCCTCGTCCTCATACATGGTGATCCAGTCCGCGATCGCAATCCCCGCCATCCCCCCCGCCCAGAGACCTGGATGCCGCCCCAAAGCCAACAGCGTCAGATACCCGCCGTAGGACCAACCAGTGACGAAGACGGCGTCCGGCCGGGCGATCCCCTGCTCCACCAGCCAGCGCCGGGCGCCCGCCAGGTCTTCGACCTCCAGCTCGCCGAGGTTTCCCCGGATCGACGTCTCGAACTCCCGGCCGAAGGTCACTGAGCCGTGGTAGTTGACCGTGACGTAGGCGAAGCCGTGGTCCAGCCACGCCTGGGCCCCCGGCATGAACCGGAGCGTGTCCACCGAAGTCGGACCGCCATGGGCGTTCAAGATGGTGGGAAACGGCCCTTCGCCGTCGGGAACGGCAAGCCAGCCATGGACCCGGCTACCGTTCACAGGAAACTCGACCGATCGCAGCTCTCGACCATCCGGGGCATCGCCGGCCTTCAACACCGTACGGCGGTAGCCTCCGTCCCGTTCATCGAGAGCGATGATGCGCGGCGGATGTGAAGGATCCTGCCAATTGACCCAGAGCTCGTGGCCGGGACGGAAGATGCTGGCGGGCAGGCCGCTCAGCACACCCGGGGGATGCCGCAGCAGGGTCGCGTCCGCGGTTTCCAGGTCGTAGAGGAAGAGCCGGTACTGGGCCTCGGAGATCTGGCAGAGCAGGATCCGAGTCCCATCGGGCGACCAGGCTACAGGCTCGACCGTGCCCGGCACTCCATCGAGCGCCAGATCGCGTCGATCGTTGGAGACCGGACTCCAGATCAGCGGGCGGTCGTATCCGCTGCGGTTCGTCGTGGCCAGATACCGGAGATCGCCCGGCACCGGTGAGGGCGGCCCGTACGACAGGCTCGTACCGTCTCCGTCCCACAGTTCCCCGAGACGCGTACGATTCCGCAAATCGAACGCCAGCAGCGAGAAGTCCAGGGTGCCGGACCGTTCGCTGCTCGCCACCAGCGCGATCTCTCCATCGTGCGTGAGGATCGGCCCTCGGCAGATCCGCGAAGAGTGAAACAGAACTCCGCTCGCTTCCAGAGGACGCCACACGCGAACGTCATATCCCTCCGGTCTCGCCGCCACGAGACCGAGGGTGCTTCCGGAACCGGACTGACTCAGGCCGAACGTGCTGTACGGCGGCAGGTCCGGGGTCAGGTCCTCGATTTCTCCGCCTTCGAAGGAAATCCGCACGATATGGCCAATCTCGTTCCCGGCCTGGTCCTTGAAGAAGTAGACAGACCGGCCGTCGGCGGAAATCGTGCCTCCCGACACGCCGGTGGGTTCGTTCGTCAATCGTTTCAGGCCACCTGAGGGTACGTCCCAGGCGTGGAGCTGGGTGACGCCGCCCCGGTTCGTCGCGACCACGCCGCGGGAAGGTTCCGCGGCGGCGATGCGTGCCCAGTGGATGCTCGCCGCGCGGAAACGTTCCCGCCAGGGTGCGCGTACATCAAGATCCGGTGTCTTCATCTTGTTCCCTCGCCTTCGGAAAGACAGTGGCCCCCCGTGCTCGATGGGAGTCCGGCGCTTCGAGCGCAGCGCCGCTTTCGCCACTTCGATGATACGCGCTCAGATCCCATGGAATCCTCACGCTGTGTCCGGATCGGTCGGGAGTCAGCTCCCTCGGCGCGCGACGGCCTTGGTGCGCAAGGCGGACCCGCAGCTGCCCCCGTGGAGACGCCGGCAGGCACTGGCGAGCCGATCGAGACGCGAGGAGGATGGCGATGCCACCGCGCATCGTGGACGACGGGCAACGAAGGGCGGCGACGCAGGTGCCGCCGGCCCGGAGGGTTCGGGCGGCGATCGGCGCTCCGAACGCGGTTGACTGGGTTCGTGAGCTCCCTGTTAGGATCGCCCCGGCGCGTCGGGCTCCCTGGCCCGGCAAGGTCGCCAGGGAAGGAGACAGGTCGTGGGGACAGCCGGGCCGAGGGGTGGTCTTCATGCGCTCTCACGGGCCGGTCTACTGGTCGCGGCCCTGCTCGCATCGGCTCTCTTCGTGCATCCTCTCACGTTGTTCGTCGTGGCGCCGGCTGGGATCTACTGGCTCGTCCGGTGGCATGCCCGCCATACCGTCTATGTCTGCCCTCACTGCCGCAATCGTTTTGCCGTCTCCTTGAAGACCGATTTCCTGAGCCCGAACATGGTCACCAGCAAGCTCCTCCGCTGTCCGCAGTGCGGCCGCGCCGACTGGTGCGAGGCCGCCACTGCGCGATCGATTCCCGGCTCTGGGAACGGCGCGGTTCCGGCCGCCCGGACGGCCCAGCCGGACGCTCCCGGCCCGCTGGACGCAGGGGGGACCACGCGGTCGACCTTCTTCCAGATCGGCGCCGTGCAACTCGTCTACCTGGTGTTGTGGATCGTGACCATCTGCCTCTACCGAACGCTACCAGAAAGGATCCCCACCCACTTCAACCTGGCGTTGGAACCGGATCACTGGAGCTCGCGATCGGAGTTCTTCATCCCGCCCCTCATCGCGGCGGTGTTTCCGCTTCTGCATGCGGTGATCTTGTCCTTCGCAGCCCGACAGGGCTATCGGAGTTGGATCTACCCGTTCCTGACCGCCGTCTTCGTCATGACGATTCTGGCGTTCCTGGGGGTGCAGATCCTGATCTTCACGGCGGCGCGGCAGGCGTCTCCGGCGCCGTTCCCGCCTTTCGCATCGCCCGGCTGAATCCAGACCCCGGTGAATCCGGACTCAGCCTTCCGGTCCCTTCTCCGTCCGAACCCGGCATCGCCTGGTCACACACACACTATCCTCATAGGACTCGAACTGGATCGTCGCATGGTCGATGCGATGGCGATCGCGCATCTCCCGGCGAATCCGCGATAGCAGATCGTTGTTCAGGGCGGGCTGTGAAAGCACCAGGTGGACGGTCATCGCCGCGTCCGTGGTGCTCAAGCCCCACACGTGGAGATGGTGCACCTCCTGCACGCCGGGCAGGCTCTCCAGATACCGCTGCACCGCCTCGGTGTCGATGTGGGAGGGCACCGCGTCCAGCGCCAGGTCAATCGATTCGCGGAGCAGTCCCCAGGTTCCGACAAAGATCACGGCCGCGATTCCCAGGCTGGCGACCGGATCGATCCAGGCCAACCCGGTGCGAAGGGTCAAGAGACCTGTGATCACGACTCCCGCAGAGATGGCGGCATCCGCGGTCATGTGGAGGAACGCGCCGCGGATGTTCAGGTCGCTCTTGCGCCCTTTGAGAAAGAGAAGTGCGGTCGCGGTGTTGATCCCGATCCCCACCGCCGCCACCCACACGACCGTGCCCGCCTGAACCGTCTCCGGAGTCCGGAAGCGCTGCAGCGCCTCCCAGGATATACCCCCGATGCTTACCAGCAGGATGACCGCGTTGAGCAACGCCGCCAGCACCGAAGATCGTCGCAGGCCGTAGGAGTGCTTACGCGTCGGCTGCCACTGAGACAGACGGGTGGCACCCCACGCCACCAGAAGGCCTAATACATCGCCGAAGTTGTGACCGGCGTCAGCCAACAGGGCCAGCGAGTTCGCGACCAGTCCATAGACCACTTCGACGAGAACGAAGGCGGTGTTAAGAACCACGCCGATGGCAAAAGCCTGCCCGAAGCTCTCGGCGTGGAGATGGCCGGGGCCCGGGCCGTGTTCATGGGAATGTGTGGTCATGCGCCCTCGTCCGGCCGGACGCCGACAAAGAACTCGCCGGAGCCCGGAGGAACCTCGCTGTGCTCGAATGGCAAGGATCTGGCATCGAAGCCTGCGTCCGCCATCGCCCGCAACCACACATCCCGGCCGAACAGGCCGAAGACGTGCCGGTCGTATTCTGCCCGGACCGTCCCGTTCTCGTCGCGCAACAAGTAGGCAAAGTCACAGACGTAGGTGTTGTCCAGCGGATCGGGATCCCAGGTCCATTCCAGGTATCGCAGGCCGCGCGCGCCCCGATCGTGACCTCCGTGCGTCGTGCCGGGGCGGAAGGACTCGCGTACGTGGTCCGGCGCCAACAGAGCCACCCCGCCGGGCCGGCAGTGGACAAGAGCGGTCCGGATCGCGGCGCACAGGTCTGCCTCGGTACACATGTAGGAAACGGCATCGTGGATGAAGACCGCATCGAATGTCCGGTTGAGTCGCACCGTGCGCATGTCACCTTCGAAGTGCTCGAGTTGGGGATTGAGGATTCTACTGACCGCGAGCATCCCCGGAGCGCGGTCGACCAGAGTCATTTCGAAGCTGCTCTTGAGATGCGACGCGTTGTTGCCGCCCCCGCTGCCAAGCTCGAGCATGGTGACGATCTCTCCGTGACCATGGGCCAGAAAGGCCGCGCGATAGATGCCCGCCTCTTCTGCGTAGTCCTCCGGCGCAGAGAGGATCGGCCACCACGACGCAAGGTCCGTGTAGAGGCGGGGAGCCCGTCTGCTGTCTTCGGTCATCGCAGACCGCCGCCCCGGTTCGCATCCGGCCGTGAGTCTGGCCTCGACAACCGCGCCAGCACGCCATCCTCCTCGGCGTAGTCCGGCGGCCGCGCCTGCTCTCCTTGCGGGGGATGCTGGCGCTCCCAGACCACGGTTCGGGCCAGCGCCTCCGGCCGCGGAACAAGCTCGGCGTACCCCAGCTCGCGCCGGATCCTGGTCGTGTCGACGGCAAGATCGTGTTCGAAGTGCATCCCGTGCTGCATTCCTCCCGGGAGTTCCTCGGGTGGCACCGCGATCACTGCGCCGCTCCAGCCTGCGGCCTCGCCGATCGCCCGAATCCACTCCGCGCTCGTGAGAGCTTCGATCTCGCCGACATTGTATACCTGCCCGGCAGCCTGGGGATCGGTCACCGCCAGCACGACCGCCTCCGCGACGTTCTCGGAGAATCCGCGCGTCCACCGCCAGCGCGCCAGTCTCTCCTCGACCACAATCGCCGGACGACCGTCATCCATCCGGCGGAGGTACTCATACAGCCGATGCTGCCGGTCACCCGGGCCGTAGACCATGGGCCAGCGCAAAATCGTCCCCGGCAATTCGGGATTGCCGAGGTAGATCCGCTCGGCCAGGATCTTGTCGTAGTCATCCATCCAGCGCTGTGGATCGTCGGCCGCCCGCGGCGGACTGGTACGGTATGGGTAAAGCCGCCCGCGCAGAGCCCCCTCCTCGCCGATCGGGGTCGGCTGTACGGGACATTCTTCGAGCCCGAGCAGAGCGCCGTAGGCTCGGTACACGTCCTGGCTACTGATGGCGACCACGCGGCCGGCCAGGCCGCGGAATGTCGACATGACGGCACGCGCGTCTCCCTCGGTGACGGGCACCATGTCCAGCACCACGTGCGGTGTGAGACGCTCGAACTCCGGCCGGAGCTCGTGCAAGGAGGCGCGGCTTCCGGCCGGATCCGGATGGACGTGCAGGTGTCTGATTTCCTGGGGAAGGTCGGCTTCCGTGCGGCCACGGTGGACCACCGTGACTTCGTGCCCGAGATCGTGGAGACGGCGAACGATATGGGGGCCGACAAAGCCGGTTCCGCCGATGATCAGGACCCGCATGCGCGTGCTCCTTGCCCCGGTTGGAGCTCTGACGGTAGACCGGGGCCGGGGCAGGGGTCAAGCGCAGTCCGGCATGGCGGCAATCACAACCTCTCGCCGAGCAGCCGCTCCAATCTCTCGCGGTACATACGCGTCAGCTTGAGTTCCCGGCCGGTATTGAGACGAACCAGAAGCTCGCCCCGCGAAGCCGGTTCGAGATCCTTCACCCGGTCGAGGTTGACAATGGCTGAACGGCTGATCCGGGCGAACCCCCGGGCCGGCAGGCGCGCTTCCATCTCGTTCATGGTGCGCCGAAGCAGGTGCGACTGCGGCCCGACGTGGAGGCGGACATAGTCGCCGTAGGCTTCGACCCATTCCACGGAGTCGATCCGCAGGAAGAAGACCCGTCCGCCGTTCTTGATCACGAGCCGATTGCAGAACGGGTCCGCGGGACCGGCGCCGCCGGAATCGGGGTTGTCGCCGCCCCGGCCGGTATTGGCCGCCGAAGCCGGGCGCACGCCCGATCCGCCGGGCCCGCCGCCGACCACTGCGGCCTCGGAAAGGTCGAATGCCGGCTCGCCCGCTCCCACTCCGCCATCCGCCGACCTCGCACCGCACCCTCCGCCGGATTCCCGCAGCCGCCGCACTTCCGCGACGCGCTGGCGGCAGGTCTGCAGCGCCTCGGCGAAGCGCTCTTCCTCGATCGGCTTCAACAGATAGTCCAGCGCGTGCACCCGGAACGCCTCAACAGCGTAGCGGTCATACGCGGTGATGAATACAACCGCCGGCAGGATCCCCGGTTCCAGCCGCTCGATCACGGAAAAACCGTCGAGGTCCGGCATGCGGATGTCCAGGAAGACCAGGTCGGGCCGCATCGCGGTGATGGCCCCGATCGCCTCGCCGCCGGTGGCGCACTCGCCGACAATGACGAAATCCTCGAAGTCGCGCAGACGGAGGCGCAGGTTCTCGCGGGCCAGCGATTCGTCGTCAACGATGAGAGTCCGGATCGGGTTCATTCACCTCACCGCCTTCCGCCCGCCGATACGGCAGAGTCACTGTAGCCAGCGTCCCGCGGGGCGACGCCGCGCGCAAGGAAAGACTGTGTGTCCCGGGGTAGAGCTGGGTCAGTCTCTCGCGGATGTTCCGCAGACCGATCCCGTCGCCCGACCAGGGGTCTTCTGGCAAGCCGGCACCATCGTCCTCAACCTCGAGCACAACCGTGTCGCCAGTGCGGCGCGCCCGCACCTGGATCGAGCCCCCGTCCGGACACTGACCGATACCGTGCTGGATCGAATTCTCGACCAGCGGCTGCAGGATGAGGCTGGGCACCGCGGCGGGAAGGGTCCGCTCCTCGATGTCGTGGTGCACCGCCAGTCGGTCCCCGAACCGTACCTTCTGGATCCGGAGATAGGCATCCAGGAACTCCAGTTCCATCGCCAGGGACACGGTCTGGACCTGCGCGTTTTCCAGCGTCAGACGCAGGAACCGGCTCAGGTGGGCCAGCATCTGGTCGGCCGAGCGCAACTCTCCCTTCAAAACGAGCGTGGAAATGGCGTGGAGGGTGTTGAACAGGAAGTGAGGCTGGAGCTGCATGCGCAGCGCCTGCAGCTTGGCCTCGGAGAGAGAGGCGCGTAGCTGCGCCCGCTCCAACTCGAGCTGCGCCGCTTCCCGTTCCCGCTCCCGGTATTGGGTGTAGGTTTCGACCAGCCAGGCGCCCCCCAGGATGATCAGGTAGAACATGATCCCGCGATCCATGATGGAGGCGACCATCTTGGGGATGGCTGCGACAAACCCGGGGGCGTCAAACGGCTTCGGGTTCCGATAGAGGGAGTACCAGAGCTGGACCGCCACAGTGTGCAGGACCGTGAACGCGACAATCCCCCCGGCGTGAACGACCACCGCCTGCCGGCGTCCCCCCTCGATCCACGGGAAGCGGCGGGCCAGCCAGACCACCGGCGGTGTGAACAGCGCAACCGTGATCCACATCGGGAGGTTGGCCTGGATCAACTTGCCCCAGGCTACGGCATCTCCCTTGGCCGCCGAGATCAAGACGAACCAGGCCACGTCCAGAAAACCCAGGATCTGCCAGAACGCCAGGGCGATCAGGGTCAGCAGCCACCATCTCGGCCCCGGCCTCATCCTGTCCTGCGGGTCCATCTTCCTCCGGTCCCGCGCCTCCGCGCCGGCCTGCCCTCTCCCGGCCCGCGACCGCACCCGTGGCCCCAGCCGGCGAGATCCCAGACGAGATCATACCGGAGGTCACAGGCTATCGCTCGTCCCCGGGGTCGTCAGCCCGGTCGCGTCTGAATAGACCGCGACAAACGCCAGCGTCCTGGTCGCGTGACGCCCGCCGGCTGGGCCCCGGGTACGGCGCTCAGACACGGTGGGCTCTTGCGGAGTGCCGTCGCGAGGCAGGCTCCCCGCAGGAAGTCCGGGGCCCCGATCGGCCGAACGGCCGGCCGGGGCAGAGGACTGTCGCGACCCCGCCTTCTCGTCGGGGACCGCGCGGCCCGCCTCGCGGCCACCTCCGTTCCCGAGGAGGAGCCCAACCGCCAGGGCGAGGCCCGCAATCCCCGCGGCGGCATAGGATGGCAGGGGCCTCGCAAGCCATGACCACACCGCCGCCCGGCGCAAGGGCCGCGCGGTCGGGGCCACCGTTCTTGACGAGGCCGCCGGGGCGCATCCTTCAGACCGCGCGCGCCGCAGGATCCGGTCGGCCATGGCCGCGTCGGGTTCCCAGGGCGCTTCGGAGAGGAATGGGTGACTCACCCGGGCCAGCTCTCGGACGGTCGCGCGACACTCCTTGCACTCCGCAAGGTGCTGCTCGAGCCCGAGCGCGTTTCCCTCGGAGAGTTCCCCCGACAGGAAATCGATGAGGGTTTCTTCGCGCACTTCACACATCATCGCGCCTTGCCTCCCGGCGCGCCGGCAGGCGCGCGTCTGCAGAGAACCCCTCTTCCCAGCCGCGCAGGGCGTCCCGCAGGGCGAGAACAGCGTAGTGGAAGCGCGACTTCACTGTCCCGACCGGACAGCCCAGCACCTCCGCCGCCGCCTCATAGGTCAGACCCTGTTCGACCTTGAGCAGAAAGGCCATCCGTTGGTTGACGGGCAGCCCCGCGAGCGCGCGCTCGAGGTCGCGCACGAAGAGACCGTGCATTCGCAGCGCCTCCGGGCCAGGCAGCGTTCGCGAGCCGGCCCGTTCGGGAGCGCCTCCAAGGTCGCCCGCGTCCGCCGCTTGACCCGCGCGTGCGCCGGCACCGGAAGCGGATCCGTAGCCCCCCGTCAGCCGGGACCATGCCCGGGGGGCCCGGCTCTCCTTGCGCCAGTAGCTGTAGGAGAGATTCGCGCAGATCCGGTACAGCCACGCTGCCGGTGGCGCGTCCGGCACGAACCGGGACGCCGCCCGCAGAACCCGCAGGAACGCCTCCTGGAGAAGGTCCTCCCCGGCCTCGCGCGAGCCCGTTGCCCGCACCAGGAAACGACCCAGCGGCGGCCCCCAGCGCGCAAACAACAGGCGAAAAGCAGCCTCGGAGCCCTCGCCGATCGCCTGGATGAGCGCGACATCGTCCGGCTCGGCTCCGTGCGGGCGCCCGGCATCGGCGGGCGGATCGGACACTGACGCCCGGCCAGGCCCGGAATCGCCGTGTCGCCCGAGTTCGGGTCTGCCCGCCATCGGTCCTGCCATGCTTCGTCTTGGCTCCGCCCGGTCTCCCCGATCCTGAACCCGGCCCCTGCCGGGTCACTCTGCTCCGCTCCGGTAACGCGGATGATGGCCGGATCGTTCGACGGATTCCAGACCGAACGCAGCGCGATTCGTCTGAACCTTCCGACGACAGCCGCGTTCTTCCCATGGCAGGCCATCGCGCCCGCGGCAGGCCACCGGGTCCGTACCGTCCCGTCCTGAGGAGGAAAGAGCCATGTCATCTTGTTCGCCCCGCCGTTTCGCCGGCCACCGGGACCCCGACAGGAGAGACACTGCGATGGCCGCAATCGTCACGGCGATCGCCGCCGCAGCCATTGCGGTGACCGCCCTGCTCGTCCCCCCCACCGTACGCGCCGCCGCGGTCAACGCGCGCCCCCCCGACATCCTTTCCTGGCGCCACCAGAGCCTGGACCAGGCGGAGTACGAGAAGCTCGCCGGACAGTGGGAAGCCTATGTGCGCGCCCACCCGAAGGATGCCCGAGCCATGGTCGAGTGGGGCAACGCGCTCCGCTACTCCGGCAAGTACGAGGAGGCGACTGCGAAATACCGGCAGGCATTCTCGGTCGACTCGTTGGATGCCGCCGCCACCGAAGCCTACGCCAGCTCGCTCGTTCTCCTGCACGGCGAGGGTGACGAGTGGAAATCGGCGCATCGGATGCTCCAGCGCGCACTGGCTCGAGATCCATCCTACGCGAGAACTCTCTACCTGCTCTGCATCACCTCCCTGCGCGCCGGCGACCAGGCCCTGGCGGACCGCTGCCTGCGCGGAATGGTCGAGTCGGGTGACATGCCGCGCCCGCTCGTGGACTACGGCGCAAACATCGTGGAGGGCGCACCTCCCAACGCCATCATCCTGACCAACGGTGACAACGACACCTATCCGCCGCTGGCGTATCAGCGGTTGACCGGCCGGAGACGTGACGTCACGATCGCCAACCTCTCCCTGCTGAACACGAGCTGGTACATCCGCTATCTCAGAGGGATCGGAGTGCCGATCACGATGACGGACGAGGAGATCAAAGCGCTGATGCCTGGGTCGCCGGAGCGCCTTCCGGCCGATCAGCTGGTGGTGCATCTCGGCGCTAATCTAGGCAAGGACGGGAGCCGCCCTCTGCTGTATGCAGTCACGGTGCCGCCCTTCCGGCGCGGTCTGGCCACGGGGAACTGCCTCGGACTCCTCGTGCCCGTGACGGGTGGCCCCGTCACCGAACCAGACTCGGGAGAAGAGCGTGCCGACTCAGAGCCACCCTGCGATTGGGCCCGCACCAAGGACCTTCTCGACGCCGTCTACCGACTGGACGGGGTTACCGATCGACTCGTCGACTGGCAGCGCGAGAGCTCCGTGGCCAAACTGGTCCGCAACTATGCCGCCCTGGAATGCGGCGTCGCGGACTGGCTCATGGCGAACGGGCACCCGGAGGAGTCCGGCCGCTACTACCTGCAGGCGGTTCGTCAGTTCGTGTTTCATCACCAGCGCGAGCACGCTCAGGAAGTGATCGACGACTGGGCGAAGGCCGACCCGAAGTCGCGTCTCCTCCCGGAGGCAAGGAAGCTCTTGAGCGACTGACATCCGGCCAGGCGTGCGCAGAGACCTTGCGGAGGCCTTCGAACCTTCGCGCGCGGAGACGAGGTACTTCCGCGGCCGCCGAGCGTGCCGGCGGGCATGACCGCCGACATCATCCCGGTCCAACGCGAGGCAGGCCATCGGGTGTAGTCTCTCTTCATGACGTTCAGCGATTGCCTGCGCGCTGCGGCCGCCCGCCGGGGTTCGGTCCTGGCGCCGGTCCGGCACCCTGAACCACTTGCGGGACTCGACTACGCCGAGGAACTCGCGCTCAAGCGGGACGCGCTGTCCGCTTTCTGGCGGCAGGAACGTCTGCCGGGCCGGCCCAACCCGATCGTGGCCGCTCCCGTTCCTCGAGGCTACCGCTCCACCTCCAAACGCCGCGTGACCGGTGGTGGCCGGGGACTCTCGTTCGTTCTGGCCGGGGCCGTGGAGCACGAACGGCCGGTGCCGTCGCCGGAGGGCGGGCCTTTGGTTCCGGAGCGCGGCCCGGCAGAGCGGGAGCGGGCGCTTGCGCCTCCAGCACGTAGCCCGGCAGTCGTTGCCGGAGAACCCGCGCCCGCCGCCGCTCCCTCGCGGATAGGCCCCAGGCAGGCGTCGCCCAATTCTCCCCCGGTCCTTACCTCCTCCGCCCTCGACCGCGCCGAGCACCTGGCTGTCTACGAGTTCCTTCAAGCACAGATCGGACGGGCCACTGCCCGGCCGGTCGCCTCCGTGCTCAGTTGGGTGGTGGTGCGCGGCACGACCGGCGCGCTCACCGTCATCCTGAACCTCCGGGCGTTCGACGCCCAGGTGGTGCGCGCCGCCCGGCGTCTGGCCGGCGCAATGCAGGCGGAGCCGGCTCTGGGCGTGCGAGCTGCCTTTCTCTATCTCGATCCGACTCGCTCGGACTACTACCTCGAGGCCCGCCGTCCGGAGGAACCGGTAACCCTCAAGCGGCTGTTCGGCCCCGAATGGCTGCGGACCGAGGTTCGCGGCGTACGGCTCCGTTTTCCTCCGACCGTGTTTTCACAGGTGAACGACGCCATGTTGGACCTCCTGGCCGACCGCCTGCGCGAGCTGCTCGCCCCGCTCGAAGATTGCAGTCTGCTCGACCTCTACTGCGGTTATGGGTTGTTCTCGCTGAGCGTGGGGCGCGAGGCCGCCCGAGTACTGGGAGTGGATCTCGATGGCCCCGCCATTGCCGCCGCGCGCGCCAATGCCGCGCACCTGGGCTGCGCAGATCACGTGCGTTTCCTCGCCGGCAAGATCGACGGCTCGTTCCTGACCGACCGCCTGCGCGCCCCCCGCACCTCCGAGGTCATTCTCCTCGATCCACCGCGACAGGGCACCGAGCCGGGTGTGGCCGAGGCCCTTGCGGCCCGCTCGCCACGGCGGGTCGTCCATCTCTGCTGCGGCACCGGCGAGATTCCCCGGGAGGTTGCCGCCTGGGTCCGCGCCGGATACCGGCTGCAGCACGCCATTCCCCTCGATCTCTTCCCCGGGACCATGCACCTCGAGACGGTGCTCCTGTTGACACCGTCAAGGTAGGAAACGTGCCGTTCGTCTACCTCTTGCGCTGCCGTGACGGCTCGTTCTATGCGGGCAGCGCGAAGGACCTCGCGGCCCGCCTGCGCCGGCATGAGGCGGGTCTCGCCTCGCGCTACACCCGCGGGCGGCGTCCCGTGGCGCTGGTGTGGTCGCACGAGCTCGAGACGTGGGGAGATGCGCTGCGCGAGGAGTGCCGGATCAAGCGGCTGCGCCGGGCCGAGAAGGCGGCTCTGATCCGCACTTCCCCCGCAGCTACTCCTTCACCGGCAGGACGTGAATCGCCTTGATCACGAGCTTCACTTCGTCACCCGGCTTGAGATCGAGATCAGCCACGGACTCGGTGGTAATGACGGACGACATCTCGCCGGGAACCAGCACGTCGAAGTGGATCAACGACATGATGTCACCCTTCTGGACAGACCTGACCTTGGCCTTGACGCTGTTCCGCGCACCGTACTTCATCGGATACCTCCTTGGGCTGGGACCTTTCGCGGCCGCAAACCGAACGGAGACGATCAGCCTCCGGTCACTCCGCCGACCCTACCCGGCGGACCCCGGCGGCCGAACCGGGACAATCGGCGGCGCCAGTCTACACCCAACCGGCCGATAGCAGTCCCTTCTGCCCCCGGTCCAGGCGGTTTCGGCGCCGGCACAGGCAGGTCTGTCGCATTTTGGAAACACTACGGCCTGCGACTCGTCATCTTGAAGACACGGGTGGGGCTGGCCAAGGCGTTGGCCCGCCGCCTGCGGCTCACCGGGCCACCAGATGGAGGGTTCCTGCCATGTCTTCTCTCGGTCGAGTGATTCTGGGTGTCGTCGTTTGCCTGGGGTTCGCCGGAACAGCCCTCGCGGCAGAAATCCACGACGCCATCGCGCGTGGCGACAGTGCCCGGGTGGCGGAACTGCTCCGGGCGGATCCCGGTCTGATCGGGTCCCGAGCGGATAACTCCACCCGCGACCTGCCGTTGCACACCGCCGCGATCCACAATCGGGTCGGGATCGCCCGCATGCTGCTCGACGCGGGATCGGCTCTCGAGGCCGAGGACAGCGACGGCAGCACCCCGCTGCACAACGCCGCGGTCGGGCGCAAGCGCGAGATGGTGGAGTTCCTCCTCTCCAAGGGAGCCGACGTCAACCGGCGCGATCGCAACGGGGCATACGGGCTCAGCTTCGCAGTCGCCGGAGGCGACAGCCTCATTGTGCGCAAGATCCTCGACGCCGGCGCCGATCTCAACTTCCTGCCGCCGGCATCCGGAACCACGTTCATGCACACCGCCTGCTCCCGCGGGCTCTTCTGGTTCGCCGACCGGCTGATGGCCAACGGCGCGGACATCAACGCCCGCAACGGACGCGGCGAGACGCCGCTGAACTGGGCCTGCCAGGGCCGCTTTCCGGATCGAGTCGCGCGGACGCTCGCCCGGGGCGGCAACCCGGCCCTGGCCGACACGTTCGGCATGACCCCGCTCCATGTGGCCGCCATGAACTGGACCCTGCAGCCGGAGATGGTCCGGCTTCTGCTGGCCCACGGAGCCGACGTGCACAGCCGCGATCGCTCGGGACGTACCCCCATCTTCGGTGCCGCGGCGCGCGGGGACACCGTCTCTCTCCAGCTGCTATTGGGCCATGACGCCAAGGCAGACGTGAAGGCGGAGGACGGGAGAACCCCGCTCATCGCGGCCGCGGATGGAGGACATGCCGCGGCGGTGGCGCTCCTTCTGCAGGCCGGAGCGCGAACCGACGACCGGAACCCCACATTCGGGTGGACCGCACTGCATGAGGCGGCGGTGTTCGGCTGGCGGGACCTGGCTCGGGTACTGGTTGACCATGGGGCGGATGTGAATTCCCGGGATGACGAAGGGCGCACCCCCCTGGCCCTGGCGCAGCGGTCTGGTCAGGTCGAATTGGCGGGTTACCTCCAGACGCACGGGGCGCGTGGCGACGCCGAGGACGAATCGGTGAGTCTGGCGAGCCTCGACGGCATGAGCCCGGGCAGCGCCGACATCTGGTCTCTGGGTCACTCCGGTTGGGCGATCAAGACACGCAACCACCTGCTCGTCTTCGACTACGGCGATCTCGGCCGGCGGGCCGACGAACCCTGCCTGAAGAGCGGCGACATCAACCCGGCGGAGCTGGTGGGCCAGAAGGTCACCGTCTTCACTTCGCATGAGCACGGCGATCACTTCCTGCCGGCGATCTTCGACTGGCGCGCGCAGGTCCCGGCCATCCGCTACGTGCTCGGCTTCCAACCCCAGAGCCTGCCCGGCAACCCCTCCTATGAGTACCTCGGTCCCCACGAAACCAGGTCCATCGACGGGATGAAGGTGACGACCCTGAGATCCAACGACGCCGGCGTCGGGTTCCTGATCGAGGCGGACGGGGTGTCGATCTTCCATCCCGGCGATCACGCCAACATGGAGGAGGAGCTCTCCGGGCCCTACCGCGACGAGATCGACGCCCTGGTGCGGAAAGGAGCCCACCCGGACATCGCATTCACGCCCCTCGTAGGGTGCGGCGGGGGCACGCAGATGGCGGCCGCCCGGGGAGCTCGGTACGTCATCGAGACGATGAAGCCGAAGCTTCTCTTCCCGATGCATGGCGGCGACTACGGAACGCGCTACGTGGACTTCATCGCCCGAGTCGGCGAGGGTCTCACGACCCGGACGAAGATGCTGCCGGTGCCGTGCAAGGGAGACCATTTCCAGTACCGGAACGGAACCGCGAGCTGACCGACCTCAACGCGAAACAGATCTACGGCCCAGAGCGGGACCGGGCGTGTTCACTCACCCGAGCCCGCAATCTCGCCAACGAGGACCCGACGTCCCCGGCCCGGAGCGATAGGCGGCGGGCAGAGGCAGTGGCCGCATCAGTCCATCGGCGATGTCGAAGCAGAGCTCGCCATAGGACAGGCGTCCGCACAGATGCAACCAGAGCGCGTTCAGGATGCAGGCCGCCGCCATGAGGTTGGCGAAGAGGATCTGGGGGACCGAAGCGGCGAGTTCCGTGCAGTCGAGCTCCGTGGGGAGCCGGTCGCCGGGCTGACGGATTTCGGGATGCAGCGCGCCCAGGGGGGGCGTGAGCTCGATCCCCCCTTGGCGCACGTAGACCTGGCAGTTGCCGTACGTCCCGCGCAGGCGCGTTCCGTCGGGACGTGCCTCCACTCCGTCGTTCCCGCCCGAGATCAGGCAGATGTTCGCCAGCGGTTCACAGAACTCGCCGACGAGCTTGCGGGTGGCGTGGTTGTCCACTGCAAGCATCACGGTGTCCCCCTCCCGCACCAGGCGCGGGAGGTTCTCGACGGTTACGTACTCCTCCACCGCCATGATCGTCAGCGAGGACTCCCCGGCGCGTTCCAGCAGTTCGTCCCGGAGAACGGCGGCCTTGTTGCCGAGGGTGCCGAAGTGCATCCGCGCCGCATTGGCGGGCTCGAACGAATCTCCGTCGATCAGCACGAGTCTCAGGTTCCGGTTCAAGGCCGCGAGGAAGACCGACCCGTAGCGAGCGACGATCCCGCCGACTCCCCCCAACCCGATGATCTTCACCGCGCTTCCCTCGGGTATCTGCGGCCGGAATTCCGCTCGGGAGCGCCCCTCTCCCCCGAGTTCGTCGCTCCTCATTCCACGCCTCCGGTCGCCGCGCCGGCTGCCGGACGGCTTCGGCGGAAAGACCCCTGAGCCGCGCCGCCGGTCCGGCCTACCACGGCTGGATCTCCAGCTGCACCTTGCTCAACCATGCTGCGGGCACGCCGCGGCGGCGGCGCGCATAGCCTTCAAGCACCTCTTCGTTGGGCACGATGAAGCGGGCCCCGTCCACCACAAACTCGCAGTGAAACTCGGGCGGCTCCCGGTCGATGCGCCCGACCACGACATGAAGACCCGGGCGGTAGACCTCGTCCATCCGATCGACGCTCGAGCAGTAGGCCGCCGCCTCCGCATGGCTGTGCATGTCCCCGATCACGGTACAACCCGGTGCGAGCGTCTCCGTCATCACATAACTGAGCGACACCGGCGTGTATACCCCATTGCGGCTCGCGCGCACGGTCGCCCGCTGTTCGGGCACCTGGTAACGAAGACGCCGGGACTTCTCGTCCCAGACCAGCAGCACGCCGGCCTCGCCGCCCCAAGCCTCGGCCACGCGCGCGAAGAACCCCACCGCCAGCTCGACATGGCGTCGCGGGATCCGGGGTAGACGCAGCGAAAGCGAACGGTCGTGACGCGCCAGCTCGCCCGGCCAGCTGGGCGCGTGTACGCTGCTGCGGAAGAACGGGTGGTTGCGGCACAGGAAGATGCCGCTCTGGCTCAACAGGTAGAAGGCGCGCTCGTTTTCGGGCCACGGCATCTCCTCGCTGGTCTTGAGGTATATCGGGACCGCGAGGTCCGCCCCCCCGTCGCCCTCGCGCAGCTTCACGTCAGAGCCCCAGCTCAGGAATGAGCCCACGCCGAACGCGGTGGTTGAAGACGATCCGGCTCAAGTCCCGGCTGTTGGTGAGTACCGCCGGCGCGCATTGGTGAATGCGCAGGAGGCGCTCGACGACCTGGCGCACGCTATACCCGGTCTTGATCCAGGGCACTTCCAGCACGAAGAGACGATCCCGCGCGGTCTCTTCCTGCCACCGATCGACCGTGGCGATCCGCGGATCGCACCCCCGCGATTCGGTGAACCAGCTCGACAGCTCGTTGTGCTCGCTCGAGTAGTTGAAGCCGGTATCGAGCAGACACGACATGAGCTGGCGGAAGGCCGCGCGCATCGCCCGGGCGGGATCCGGCTGGCGCCGGAAGCTCGAGCTGTCGAGGTACTGCGTGCAGATCCA
Source organism: uncultured bacterium (assembly GCA_964473865.1). Classification (GTDB taxonomy): domain Bacteria; phylum Eisenbacteria; class RBG-16-71-46; order CAIMUX01; family CAIMUX01; genus CAIMUX01. Next base: position 117,476 of record CAYYQN010000001.1, read on the forward strand.
GGAGAGAGGCCGTCCTTCCGGCGGATCGAACCTAGAGCAGTTCAAGAGAGCCGGATAGAGGAGCTCGTCATCCATGCTCTCCAGAGGGGCCGTACGGAAGAAACACTCGTTCCAGCCGGTGAGCCGGCCGCTACCTCGCTGCGTGGGGAGAAACACCGCGAGCGTGATCAGGTAGGGAAGCGCAATGCGAACGTCGCGGTACTCCGTCCCGGCGCCGAAGGGCCGGGCCGAATCCTCGGCAATCCACTTGAGCAGGTGGACGCGCGGCGGCGTCTGGTGAACCCAGACGGTGAGGGGCCCGCCGGAGAGCACCGCCTTCACTCCATCCGCGAGGATGACCTCGCCCGTGTCCATACGCCGGGACCCGAGGCACTCCGTGAACTCGGCCACGGTCATGGTCGCGGTCGCGCCTTCCGGAGACACGGCCGTCACCCTGGAGCCGTCAACTGTGATTGCAGCCATTTGCTGGCACCTCTCCTTTCGCCCGGGCTCGAGTGCCGGGTCCACCGCCGTCGATCCCGCCGGCATCTGCCGCCGCGAGGAGGGCACCGGCCGGCGGGCCACCAGGGTCTGGGACCAGGGGCTTCGAGTGCCCTTCTCTCCCGCCCGCTTGGCGAAGAAGAGCTGCATTCCGGGCCGGACCTTCACCTCGTCGCCCACCTCGACGCCGTCGAGCATCGCCTGGCTCTGCGGGTCGATGTCGAACCGGTCGCGGAATCGGGCCCGGATCTCGCCGACCGTCATCCCTCCCACCGACAGGTCCTCGGCGTAGGGCCCGTGAACCACGGTGACCACCCCGGCGTCCGCATCCGAGGGCGCAAACGGGGCGAAATCGCGCGGACCGGGCCCGGACGACACCCGGACGCTCCTTGTCTTCTCGCTTGGCATGGCACTCCTCCCTCCTGCCCGCGTCGCGCGCCGCATCCCGCGCTTCGCGTGGCGCTTCACACCGGGCGTGCCTGGTCACGGGCCGCGTGACGGGACACGTTCAGCGCGATGTATTCGGTTCGGTCACGGCGATCGAGCCTCAGGTCCTCGGCGGCCGTTCCAGGCTGTGCCCGGACAGCGCCGGTTGTTCCCGGCGCCGGATACTGGCGACGCGCGTCCCCTCAGGCAGATCGGTGCAATAGGCGGCATTGCCGGGAAGCATGCGGTCGACCACGGAGCCGATCTGCCGCTCGAAGGCCGCCTGCAGCATTTCCCGGGTGAGCCCCGGGAGACGGCATCCCTGCATTTCCTCCGTCCACGCCCCCTCCGCGGCCTCCTGCACAGCCAGATCGACGATGCTGGCGGTGAGGAAGTCGCGACGATGCTTGATCAGGGGCGTGCTCGCTCCCACCAGATGGACTTCCACCTGTCCCGAGTCCGAGCCGTTCGGGCTGAAGAGCCAATCCGTCATTTCGTGGATCAGGATTCGGGCCGGCCGCTCGGGACCATCGCCGTTGGCCGACGCCAGAGGCACGCCGCGCAGGTGCTTGCCGAGGATGCTGGCGAATGCGTAGCGGTCGAGGCGACCGAAGTGCTCCACCGTGCCCCCGATCCGCCGCAGGAAAGCCGGGTCCACCTGCTGCGGAACGTTCGTCGTGGCCAGGAAGATGATCAACTTGTCCTTCAGCTCCGGCCGCGTGGGATCGAGGCGCTGCAGCGCCGTCGTGAGGATACGATCGTAGATCGGGTCCTCTCCCCGCGCTCGGGCCAGCCCATCGATTTCTTCGAGGACCGCCAGAACCGGCAGCCGCCAGGTCCGGCCATCCGGACCGGTGAACGGTTCGGCCGCCAGAGCCTCAGCCTCGTTGAAGAAGCGGTTCAGGTGCTTGTCCGACTCCCCCAGCCACTTGCTCAGCACCGACGCCGCGCTCAGGCGCAGAACCCGCGGAGGAAGATCCGCCACCGGCACTCCCGTCACCTCGCTCATCAGCTCGTAGATCCGCCTCCACGCCGCCAGGATGCTGTAGGTCTTGCCCGAGCCGCTGACTCCTGAGAGGAGCTTCATCACGACGGCGCGCAGCCGGTAGCGCCGGCGCCGCTCGGGGTGGAGCATCTCGTGCCGCACGAGCCGGGCCAGCTTGTCGATGTACGCCGGCGGCGAGCCCAGGTCTCGCTCCACCACCACGTCGGGCACCGACTCGCGACTGAGGAACCGGTAGTGCGCACACCCCTCCAACGTGGGCAACGCGTCGAACGCCATGCGCCGGCGCGGACAGACCAGAAGCTCCGCGCCCGGCTTGACTTCGCCGCGACCGATCATCTCCTGCAGTCCGGCCGCGCAGTAGAAGACGTGACGTCCCTGGTCGCTTAAGGAAACTTCGATCCTCCCGGCGTCGATGATCCGCTCCAGGCGTCCCTCCTCTCCGGCGGCGGGACCGCCCGGCAGCTTCCCCAGGAGGGCGCGGCCTTGGGCCTCCACCAACACCGTGTCACCGAGCCGGAGCGACTCCCCGACCCGGGGTTCCGGCACGGCAATGTAGGCGGAGGTGCCGTCCTCGGTGACAACGTGTGCGCGCGGCGGTCCTTCGCGTTCGCCAACCAACCGGATGAAGGTGGCCAGGCGCTGAGGACCCTCCCTCATCTCCTGGATCAGCTGCCCCAGTTCCTCGTTCTTGCGCGCTTCGATCAACTCGGTGCTCTGGGCGGCCGCCGCCCCGAGAATCGACTTCACGACCTCGGTGCTTGCCTCGCTGTCGTCGGCGCAGAGCTGCCGCAGCAGGTTCCGGCGGAACTCGATCGGCGCGTCGTCGTCGAGCAGCATCACACGGATGTCACGACCTTTCCGTGGCGTGGCCGGTTTCATGGCGTCAAACCTCCTGCCCGCACCGGACCCGACGCCGCCCGCGGGCCCGGCGGCGGATGGAACGCGGGAATCAGATGAAAGCCTCGAATCTCGAGTCGACCGTCGCACTGACCAAAGAGCGCGTGGGTCGGATGCCCCTGGGCCGTGAGGCCGAAGATCTGACAGAGCTGCCACGGCTGGTGGCTGAACACCGCCCGACTCCACTTCAGGTCGTCTTCGGAGACGAACACCGAGGAACAGCCGCATCCGCTGAGCCGCTGCGTGCACTCCTCACAGAGAGCTCGGTCGACCGCGGGAAGGAAGTTGTGGCCGTGGCACTGGCCCAGCAATCGGAGCGCGGACAAGCCGTGGCGCTCCCTGGCCTGATCCAGCGCGGTCTGGATTCGGGCCCAGGAGCCGCTGGAATAGGAGAGGGCCATGCCGCGTTCATCCGCTTCCTCCACTGCGAAGACCTTGTTGACGACGGCGAAGATCTCTCCGGTTCCCGGACAGGCACAGAGAAACCCGGCGAGGACGCCTCCCGTCTCCACCGCCGGCGTGCGCGAGGCGCCCCGGCGGGAGAGCAGCTCGGCCCGAGACCACGCCTCTTCCGTAAAGAAGACCGGGTAGACACCACTCACTTCCCCCACCGCCTTCGCTTGTGTCAACAGCTCCGAAAGCGGAAGCGCCAGCAGCTCTGGAGCATGCTGTTCCAGGGTGCTCCTAAAGGCGACATGCTCCTTCGGCCCCGGCGCTTCCGACGCCTTCGCGCGCACGGCATGCAGCTCATACAGATAGGGCTGCAGGGGCTGCAGGACTCCCTCCGCCTGCAGGCGTCGCGCGGCGCGCTGCGCGACATGGCGGAGGCTTCGGATGCTGAAGACTCTCTTCTCGTGGGCGCCATCAGGACCGGCCACGTCGAGAACCAGATCCACGCAGCGGTCCGATTCACCCGCGAGCCGGGGCACGACCCCGATCGACACCTCGGCGGGGGAGCAACAGTGGAGGCCGCGACGCAGGCACGCAGAGAACCACGCCTCGCTCCGGATCTCCGAGAGGTCGGCCTCCGTCACCGGTTCCACGGTGAGCTCGGGGCCTCCCGCTTCCTTGCGCAGGACCGCGGTCAGCCTCCAAGACACGAGGGGAGCCGCCTCCCGACTCCGATCCGCAACGAGCATTCCGTTCTCCTCCTGCCCCGCGCGCCGTGGGGCGCGCGGCCGCTCTGGTCAGCCCAGGTGGGTCCGGGGCGTGATCGTGACTTTCGCGTCGGGTCGGATCTGGTCGCCCACGGCCCGCTGTTCGTCGAGGAACACGCTGGTGGCATCGTCCCGCAGCATCCACGGAACATTGTCGGGAAGCGACATGCGGGCGGCGATGGCGGCGGCCAGGACGCCCGCCGGAACGTTCGGCTCCACCGCACTCAGACGTACGGTGTGCGTGCCGGTGACGTCCGTGGCCTCCAGGCAGAGCGTGGCCGTGGCGGGCCCATCGGATTCGGGTCGATTCTGCGCAGCCATGGGAACTCCTTTCAGCGGGGTCAGCCCCGCGGTAGGCAGGCTTCCAGCGCCCGGCTGGGAAGATCGCCGTTCGCCAGGAAGGCTGCGGGGGACACCAGCCACTCCACCACGAGGCGGAGCGCCTGGACTCCGTTTCGAACCAGCTCGGGCAGAAGCGCCGCCGGCGCTCCGGTGAGATCGATTTCGGCCAACGCGAGGGGAGCCGCGGCGTCCCGGGGCGTACCGATCCGGACCATTCGCCAGCGGCGGCCCGCGTCCTCGAGCAAGGCCGCCAGCCAGACTGCGCGATGCTCCGGAAGTGGAGCGCAGATCCGGGGCAGGATGGGGATGCGAAGGGCGAGCCGGTGTTCACCCGACACGATCATGCCTTGCCGAATGATCGCCCCCGCGCGGACGAGCGGCGGCCCGGAACCGGCCCAGAGCTCGATCTCGGAGGAGGGGGGACAACGCCAGCGGTCGGGCGCTTCCCCGTCCTTTGTGGCCAAGGCCCACGCCAGCCAGAGGGAAAGGGGGTCCGCGCCATCGCGATGAGTGCCGCCGTGAGATCCGCTTCCGTCGATGTCGCTTTCCGGGTGGATCCGATCCCCGCCGTCTGCGCTCCCGTCGTCATCCGGATCGACGCGGCGCGCCGGGATCAAGAGGCTCGCCGGAGACTCGAAGACTTCCTCCACGATCCGGGTCGCGCCCGGGTTCGCCGCCGGGGAACCGGCGGCTCCGGGGTTCCCGGTCGGCGGGCCGTCCAGTCGCCGCCAGAGTCCGGGTCGGCCGAGATGATCCGCGCCGCTCGGATCTCCGCTCCGGCGTACCTGCCGCCACAGCTCGCACCATCCGCCGCCCACGTGGAGAGCGAGGTCTCCGCACCGATAGAATCCGGTATCCGGCTCGGGGCGAAACCCCAGGGCGGAGATCCGCGAAGACACGTCCACGTCCCAGGAGTCCGGCTCCGGCCTCATGACGCCGGTCCTTCGAGGCCGAAGTCGACCCCGGCCCCCCGCAGTCGTTCATTCACACTCGCTCGGACGCCGGCAGCCAACTCCCGGTCGAGAAACGGCGCGGCGCTCAACGGGACGAGGCGCATGTTCTGCTGCCACCATCGCGCCGCCTCGACGTTGAGGACGCCGGCCGGGTCGGCTTCGTCGATCATGACGGTCTGCATGCTCAAGGCCCCATAGGTCATCAGGATCAGCTCGGTCACGCGGATACCCGGCGGAAGCTGGGCCCCCAGACAGAGCGCCTGAATCGGATCCGCGGAAACGTTTGCATGCCAGACGCACGGCGGAGACAGCACTTGGACGAACGCGAAGCCGGGAAGCGACTGGAACAGAGCCTCCGGGGGATACCTCAGGGCGAGCAGCGCGTACGGGGCCACGACGACCTCTCCGTCCCGCTCGGGCCGGCACGGCACGGCCACGCGCAGCAAGACCATTGCCCGCAAGTCCTCTCGCAGACTCAGAGTCTCGATCGACAGGCGTCCCGGAGGCGCGATCTGGGCAAGAGCGAGCAGCTCCCTCGCCTCCACCTTCTTGCGGGTGCGCCAGACCGGATGTCCGCCGCTCTGGAGCAGCTCGGACTCCAGGATCCGCTCCGCCGGCGGGTTCAAGGCAACCCGGCCGAGGTCCGACAGTCCCCTTTGCTGCAGAGCCGAATCCTCGGCGAGTCCCGAAGGCGGTTGACCCGCGCCCGCGCTGCCGGCCGCGCCGAGATCGTCCGGCCCAGGCGGGAACGCCGGCGAAGGGACCCCCGGCTCGCCGCGCAGCCGCACAACGTCATGCATCTCAAACGGTCGCATTGCCTGCCCCCTCCTCCGCCGCGGCTTCGGCAACGCGCGATCGGGCACCAGACCCGTCGCCCCGGCCGCGCACCAGAAATCCCCCGGTGTGGATCCGGACCAGCACCCACTCCGGCGTCGGCGTGGTCAGGTCTGCAAGAGGGGTGTCCAGAAGCGCCTCGATCGCGGCCGAGGCAACCCATCGATGGGTGTGAAACGGCAGCGGACGCATGGCGAGCCCGCACTGCGGGCACATCTGGAAGTCCGCTCCCTCCGGGAGGAACCTGTGGACCGGGTGAAACCGGCGACAGCCGCAGGTCGCGAGCTCCACGAAGTCAGCGCCGCCGACGCAAAACGAGAGCCCTCCCCCGGAAGTCGACAGTGTCGGATCCACGTCCCGCGCCAGACCGCGCAGGGTGCACTTCGCCAGCGGACCGCGGGTGTGAATCGGGCGAAACACGGTGTGGTCCACCGGACATTCCGGGTTTCGCGAGAGCGGGCTGGTGACAACCCGGTGTCGGTACGCGCAGAACTCCAGAAGCGAGTCTTCGAAGCCGGTCCCGAGGCCCAGCACCAGGCGGACCGCCTGCGCCACCGCCAGATCCGCGGCCAGGGAACAGAGAAAGGAGAAGCTCATCGTCGGTGCCGTCGTCGCGACAGGAACCGCGGGCATCCCCGCCGGTCCTTCACAGCTGAACCGGGTGTCGCGATGCATGTGGGCCCACTCCGCTTGTCCATATCCACAGACTGCGCAAGGGCTGGATCCGTCCCGGTGGAGCAACGTCCGCACCTGGACAGTCATCGTGTCGCCGTGGACGGAGGCTTGGATCAGCGGTCGCCCCAGACGGATGCAGCGTTGGGCCACTTCCGCCTCGGCGGCCAGGTTGTCAGTCGCCAGGAGTACCAGACCGGCTTCTTCGAACGCAGTCGGATCGAGGCCCTGGACCGGGCCGTCACAGGCGAAGATCCGGCTCTCCGGGTTGATTGCCTTGCACGCCCGACCGGTGGACGAGGCCTTGGCCCATCCGACATCGGACGGGGCGATCGCCTGAGTCAGCAGGCTCTCCGGCTTGTAGCGGCCATGGTCCACCAGCCAGATCGTGTCGACCGGGAGGCGGGCCAGATGAAGCGCTGCGACGCGGCCGATGCTGCCGAGTCCCACGACTCCGATCTTGAGTCCGCGCAGGGCCCGGTCGAGATCGGCCGGCCCGCCGACCAAACGGGGCAGACGGGCACCGCGCGAAACGCGGAGAACCTCGCCGCTCTCCCGTCCGACGGAGAACGCGGAGCCGATCTCGACGAAGCTGCCTTCGCTCATCTGGCGCCCTCCGCGAGAGGGTTGTCCTCAACTACGGTTGCGGATGGTGAACACCCTGCCACCCGCTCGATCGCTCGATTGCAGACGGGACAGGCGGAGAGCATTGACGCGCAGTCCGTTCTCTCACCCATGGCGCCCTCGGACGGCGGACGATAGGGCCCGTCCTCGCCTTCAGGCGAGTCCCGATGCATCAGGGCCCCACACGCGCAGACATAGATCTCCCTACCCTCGACGATCGGACCGCGACAGATCACGCACGGCACAGCGGTGTGCTGCGGTTCGGCGAACCGCCGGGCCGACCGGCGCACCACGGCGACCGTGAGCGATGTGAGCCCATCGATCAGGGCCTGATCTCCATCCCGGAGCAGCCCCACACACGGCAGCGGCTCGCCATTCACCCGAGCCGAGCTGCCGGAGGGCGTCAACAGAAGCAGTTCGGGACCGCCGCCGATCACGACCGGCTCAACCACGAAGGCCTCGATCGGGCTCGGCTCTTCCCGCCCCCCGCTGCGCAAGGGCGAGAGCTCGGGCGCCGCCTCGGCGTTGAGCCGAAGGGCCCAAACCCCGGCGGGAACCTCCGTGGCAAGAGTTGCCGGAAGAGGCAAGACCGGCTCCGACGCCGTGTCATGTTCGTCGCGCCACGCGGGGAACAGGGGGGTCGCGCACAAGAGAATCTGATGAGAGCCTTCTTCCATGACTGCCTTGCCTCCCGGCATCCCAGGAATCTGTCCGATCCGTTCCTTGCTCCGCTTCTCGACACCACTCCGACTCAGAGATCAGATATTCTTATGTGAAAAGACTGTTCTTGCGTAGCTTCCCTTCTAGATCTACAATCATCATGGAATTCATCCCAAGCTCAACCGCGGACCACGAACCCAGGGGGGTTGCCGAGCGCCGTTCTTGACCGCCCTCCCGAATCCAGGGGGATTCTGCCTCGGAAGGTTCACGATGTCAACCGATAAATGCTTATTTATCAAATATTTATGACAACGGAAAGGAGGCGACCCGGCATAACCGTGTAGCGGAGCCGCGCAGTTTGGGGAACAGCGAAGGGAGTCGTCCCCGTTCTGTCACAGTTTGACTTCAAACGAGATAACTGGAGGCGAAATGGATTCGCGGCAGGAGGCCAGAACCGTGACCGATATCCGTCGATCTCGCCTCTTCGCGACCGGGTCGCGGACCTCGCGGGCGCCCCCAAGAACCTCCCGAGAGACTGACGGTCGGCGCAGATAGGGTCCATCCAGGAGGTCAACATGTCAAGGACTGCCAGGACACCAGAGGACATCCGAGCGCTGTTCGGGGAGACCGGTTCCGTGCCGCCGCCCCCCGGCAGGCAACACGGTGGGGGCAAGAAACGCAGGACGTTCTCGATGGGCTCCGATACCCTCGATTGGACCGAGGTCGTGTCGCTGGCCTGTCGATACCACTGCAAGGGCTGGACCGCGCCCGCGATCCAGAAGCAGTTGGACGAAGTGCACGGGGTCAAGCTGCGGCGCGAGGATCCCTATCTGATGGTACTGTGGGCCGCCGCCAATGACATGCTGCAGTTCGTGCCAAAGCTCGAACACACGCTGAGCCAGCGCATCCGCACGATCCACCCGGCCCTCGACGACGTCGAGGTCGTCCAGACCCGTTTCTTCGACGACGTCGCCACCCGGGGCGGGTCCATGCTCCTTCGACTCGTGCAGAAGCACCACTGCGCGAATCCCTCCCGGTCTGAGGTCCACGTCGGATTCGCCGGCGGCTACTCGATGTGGAAGCTGGCCCGAGCCTTCGCCCGACTTCTCCGAAGCCCGGTGGAGAATCTGCCGAAGGTCCTGGTCTTCCACTCCCTGGTGTCCAGCTTCAACCCGCAGGACCCGCGGACCGATCCCAACGCCTTTGTGCTGTACTTCATGATGGAGAAGGAATCATGGATCGAGACGCAGTTCGTGGGGTTTCCCGCTCCGGGCATGGTCCACACCAGCCAGATCCCCGCGGTGCAGGCGCTGCCCGGAATCAGCAGCGCCTATGATGCCCGCCACGAAATCGACATCATCGTAACTTCCGCCAGTCTCTGGTCGGACGCGGACAGCATGCTCTGCAAACACATGAAGGCCCACGGGTCTTCCTTCGATGCGCTCCAGAACGCGGGTTGTCTGGGCGACATTCTCTGGCGGCCTCTCGGGAAAACGGGGCCGATCGAGATCTCGACCGAAATGCGCGCCATGACGATCTTCGAGCTGAGCGACCTGCCCGGATTGATCCGCAACGGTAAGCACGTGCTGCTCGTCCTTGGCCCGTGTGGAGGATGCAACCGCCCCAAGGGAGAAATCCTGCGGGCCGTGCTGAACGCCGAAGAGCCGCTCATCAGCCACCTTGTGGTCGATACCCGGTCGGCTCGCGAGCTCTACCTGGAACCAGGTCAGGTCCAGAACGCGGCCTGAGCAGAGACCCGGGCCGCGGGGCACGGTTCCGCCGCCGTCTGCCCCACTGCCGTCGCCGGGATGTCGGGAGTGGGCAGGCGGCCTCGTCGCTCGTGGATGACGGTCGGGTTGGAGCCGGCCCTGATCGGGCAATCCTCCACTGCGCCAGGCGCCTTCTGCTCGCGCCGGACTATCTAGTCCAGCCGCTTGCGGAATCGCCAGGAAGCAAGGCCAAGGATCGCAAGGCCGTAGAAGAGCAGCACCACCGCCTGCGGCCACAGCGTCTCCAGCCCCGCGCCCTTGAGGAAGATTCCGCGAAGAATCGTGGCGTAGTAGCGCAGCGGAATCGCGTAGGTTCCCAGCTGGATCAGGTACGGCATGTTCTCGATCGGAAAGATCAACCCCGAGAGATAGATCATCGGCACCATGAGCAGGAAGATCGACGCCACCATCGCCTGCTGTTGGCTCCGCGCCAGGGTCGACGCGAGCAGTCCCAGTCCCAGGGTGGTGAGCAAGAACAGCGCGGTAAGAAACACCAGGAGCAGCAGCGAGCCGTGCATCGGCACTCCGAATCCGAACACCGCGAGCGCGGTCACCAGGAGCATGGTGGCCAACCCGATGACGGCGAACGGGCACAGTTTGCCCACGACGAGCTGCCACGGCCGCACCGGAGTCACGATCAGTTGCTCCAGCGTGCCGATCTCCTTCTCGCGCACCACGGCCATCGAGGGCATGACCATGGTTGTGAGCAACAACACCATCGCCAGAATGGCCGGTATGTAGAACCATCGGCTGCGCAGATCCGGATTGTACCAGGCCCGGGGCGCCAGATCGATGCGCCCGACCGGGGATGACGGGCGTATTGCACCGGCGCCGGGAGCCGCCGCCGACTTCGGACCGCCCTCCGCGCTCCCCGGCCGGCCGAGCGCCTGCAGGCGCCGGGACACGAGTTCTGCGGATGCCTCCGACACGATGACCGCCGCGTAACTCATGCCCAGCACGGCCGAGTTGGCCTCGCTTCCGTCCACCAGGAGCTGCACTTCCGGCGGCTCGCCCGATGCCGCGGCGGCACCGTATCCTTCGCGAATCACCAGCGCCACCTGGGCGCTGCCGGCGATCAACGCCCGGTCGATCTCTTCCGGCGCCCGCGCGTCCCCGGCATAGTCGAAGTAGCGGGAGCCGGTGAACCTCTGCACCAGGGCCCGGCTGGACGCGGAGTCGTCGCGGTCCATCACCACCATCGGAACATGGCGCACATCGAGGTTGGCGGCAAAGCCGAACACGAGAAGCTGAATGAGCGGGCTTCCGACCAGCATCGGAATCATCTTGCGGTCCCGGCGGAGTTGGATGAGCTCCTTGCGGAATACGTGCAGAAGAACCCGCATCAGTGGGCCTCGCCGCGGCCGACCAGAACTGCCGCCGCTCCCAGCATCAACACCGCATAGGCCACCAGGAAGCCCAACTGATCGAGATAGCTGGCGAGTCCCGAACCCTTGAGGATCACGCCCCGGAGAATGACGAGGTAATAGCGCGCCGGCACGATGTAGCTCATCGCCCGCAGGACGTCGGGCATGGAACCCAAGGGGAAGATGAACCCCGAGAGGAAGATTGTGGGCAGCGTGGCGCTCACGGCACCCGCCTGGAAGGCCATGGCCTGGCTGTCCGCCAGGCTGGAGATGAGCAGCCCCAGACCCAGCGCCCCCACCAGGAAGACCAGCGTCGCCACGAAGAGGTCCAGATATGGTCCCCGCACCACGACTCCGAAGAGAAGGCGCGCCGACAACAGGATGATGGCGGTGGCGGCCAGCGAGATCACAAGGTAGGGGAGCGTCTTGCCGGCGAGCAGCTGCAGCGGCCGCAACGGAGTCACCCGGAGCTGCTCCATCGTCCCCCGTTCCTTTTCCCGCACCACGGACAACGCCGTCGAGATCACCGCCGTGAGCATGAGGATGAGACCGATGAGGCCCGGCACCAGAAACGGCGTCGACCGCAGCTCGGGGTTGAACCAGACGCGCGGCCGATAGTCGATGGCCGCCTCGAGCGCCAGCCGCCCACTCCCTGGCCCGGAGTCGAGCGCCCGGGCGAAGAGCCCGGCATTCTCCTCCGCGACCAGGGCCCGGGCGTAGCCGAGCAGCGTGCTCGCGGTATTGCTGTCGGTTCCGTCGAGGAGAAACTGCACGGACGCGTTGCGACCCGCCGCCAGGTCAGCGCCGTATCTCTCCGGGATGACCAGGACTGCCTTCACGATCCCTCGGCGCAACAGAGCCTCCGGATCGTCCCCCGGCGCCAGTGATGCCGCGAGGTCGAAGTAGGTCGAGTTGGTGAACGAGGCGACCAGACGCCGGCTGGCCGCGCCCAGATCGCGATCCTGCACCGCAAGCGCGACGTGCCGCACATCGAAGCTGAGGGCGAACCCGAAGAGCAACAGCATCAGGGTCGGCACCACGAGCAGCATGGCGAGGCTGATCGGATCGCGCGAGGCCTGTCGGAACTCCTTGCGCGCCACGGCGACGACTCTTCTCACGGCAACCCGTTCCCGGCCGATGCGCAGGAGTCCCGATGGCCGGGCGCGCCCGCTCCGCGGGCCGGTCCCGGACCCGCGGCAATCTCGGCCTCGCGAATGGCATGAATGAAACAGTCCTCCAGCGAGGGCACTACGGGATCCGCGGACACGGGCCCCAGTCCGTACCGGTCCAGATGGGCAACCACCCGCTCCCGAGCTGCTCCATCCGCCACCACGAGGTGCAGCCGCGTTCCGAACAGGGCGGCATCGAGCACCCCCGGCAGCGTCTCCAGCAGGTCGAGTCCCTCCAGCGGTCGGGCGCACTGCACTTCGAGCAGCAGCCGCCCCGCAAAGACCTCTTTCAGCTCCGTCACACTCCCCAGCGCCACCAGCCTTCCCGCATGCATGAACACGATGCGGTCGCAGTGCTCGGCCTCGTCCATGTAGTGCGTGGTCACGATGATCGTGACTCCCTCTCCCGACATCTCGTCGATCAGCCGCCAGAATCGCCGGCGCGAGATCGGATCCACCCCGCCGGTCGGCTCGTCCAGGAAGAGCACCTGGGGCCGGTGCAGCACGGCGCAGGCCAGGGCCAGCCGCTGCTTCCAGCCGCCGGAGAGATCGCGGGTGAGAAGATCCTTCTGGGTTCGCAACCCCGCCATCTCCAGGGCCCACGCCGCGCGCTCAGCGTAGACGGCCCCCTCGAGACCGTAAACTCCGCCGTAGAAGCGGACGTTCTGGGCCACGGTGAGGTCTTCGTAGAGACTGAAGCGCTGCGTCATGTAGCCGATGCGCCGCCTCACGGCGTCGGAATCTCGAGACACGTCAAACCCCAGTACCCGGGCCTGTCCCGAAGAGGGCGTGAGGAGGCCGCACAACATGCGGATCGCTGTCGACTTCCCTGCGCCGTTGCTGCCCAGAAACCCGAACACCTCGCCGCCGGATACGGAGAGATCCAGACTGTCCACGGCCTGGAAAGAGCCGAAGCGCTTGCTCAGACCCCTCGCCTCCACCGCGAGCGTCCGTCCGCCTTCGCGCGGCGCGAAGCCGATCCCGTTGGGCCTCACCGCGGGCCCCCCACCGCGCGCTCGAGATTCGCCTGCGCCAGCCGTAACCGCGCCTGGGCTTCGGTGTGATCCAGGGCCGCGCGCAGCCTTCGTGTCTCCGCATCCAAAAGCTCGGAGGAGTCCGCAACTCCTTCGCGGTAGCGATCGCGTGTGACCCTCTCGTCTTCCCGCGCAGAGTCGAGCGCCCGCTCCGAGACCCCCACGGCGGTCTCCGCCGTGCGCCGTTCGATCAGCCGCAACGCCACCTCCAGCCGGATCCGTTGTTCAAGATCGGACTCCTGCGCCTGGATCGCCTCGGCCCGGGCTTGCGCCCGCGCAGTGGCAGCAGAGATCCGGCCCGAATCGAAGAGCGGAAGCGTGAGGTTCAGCGAGGCGTCCCAGGTCCCCTTCCACTCCGCTTGGGCGGGGGTGAATCGGCGGTTGGGATTCGCGTAGTCGTAGCCCGCGATCGCGGCGAGCTGCGGCCGTCGGGCCCCCCTCTCGGATCGTATACGCGCCCGGGCGGCCTCGACTCGGGCGGCCAGTGCGGTTCGGTCGGGTCGGTTCGTGAGGGCCAGGGCCACCAGTGAGTCGATCAGGGAGACCGCGTCCGTCCCGGTCTCCCCCCGTTCCCGGGCCGACGGCGCCCCGGCGGGCACGATTGCGGGCTGGCTTGCAAGCTCGATTACCGTCCGGTCGCTGACCGCGAGCAGCCGGCGCAGATTCTCCTCTGCCGCCGCGGCTGCGCCCGCGGCCTGCACTCGCCCGAGCTCCGCCCGGTCGCGTTCGACAGTCACAGCCAGCACCTCACTGCGGGCCGCGAGTCCGACCTGGGCGCGGTGGCGGGCATCCTCAAGATGGGACTCGTACGCCGCCAGCGCCTCGCCCAGAACCGAGGCCGACTCTCTTAGCGTGAACAGGTTCCAGTAGGCGGCGATCACCTCGAGCTTGAGATCCGCCCGGGCGTGCAGCAGATCATCGGCTGCCGCCTGGCGCTCCCAGCGGGCGGCGCCGGTCGCGGCCGAGACGCGGCCACCGGTGTAGATCGGGAGACTCGCCGCGACTCGCGCGCGCCAGGCTTCGGGGAGGTTTGGCGAGATGGCCACTTCACTTCCGCCGGGGAGGGCGATGGCGAACTCCGGCACGTCCGAGTACCGCCCATAGCCGGCCGAAAGATCCAGCGCCGGCAAGCCGGCCGCCCGGGCTCCCCACACCGCGGCATCCGCCTCACGCTGCAAGGCGGCCGTGGCCGCCAGGCCGGGAGATACCTCCAACGCCCAGGCGATTGCGTCGTCCAGAGTCAGGCGCATGGTGTCGGCCGGCGCGTCGGCCTGCGCGCGGGCCACTCCCGGCAACAGAACCACGAGCGTTGTGAAGAGCGTGATCGCCCCGCGCCCGAGGTGCGCCGGCGGCAAGGTCTTCGGCCGGCCAGCGGAGGTCCGGAAAAGGTCGGGGCACGGACGCCACCTTCTCCCAGGGTCGGGTACGAACCCGGCGCCGTCGCGCCGGCGCCATCTCGGTTGATTCATGGCCTACCTCTTGTCCCCGCGCGACCCGCGCCGGACGCGGGCGATGAAGACATCCTCCAGAGACGGTGGAATCTCTCGCGCCGAGTCGACCTTCACTCCCCGGGCGCCCAACGCAGTCTCGAATGCCTGGGCAACCCTCGCCGGGTCTTTCACGGAGTCGTGAACCGTCACATGGATGCGTTCTCCGAATGTCTCCAGATCCGAGACTTCGGGACGTTCGCGCAGCCACTCCAGCGCGCTTCGCCGAGGGTGCGCGATTACCTCGATCATCCGCTGCGCGTCCGCTTCGCGAAGGACCGCCGGCGGGGCAACTTCCAGAAACCGTCCCTCGTCCATGAGGGCCACCCGTTCGCAGCGCTCGGCCTCATCCAGGTACGGGGTCGTCACCAGAATCGTCAGCCCGTCCCGCTGCAGCCGGCCAAGGATGCGCCAGAACTCGCGGCGCGAGACCGGGTCCACCCCGGTGGTCGGCTCATCCAGGACAAGCAGCCACGGGGTGTGCACGAGCGTGCAGGCCAGGGCCAGCTTCTGCCGCATTCCCCCGGAGAGCTGATCGGCCAGGCGGCGCCGGAACTCCGCGAGGCGCAGCATCTCGAGCAATTCGTCCCTCCGTGGCCTCCATCCGCGGACTCCGTGAACCTCGGCGAAGAACGCGATGTTCTCGTCGACGGAGAGATCGCCATAGAGGGAAAAGCGCTGCGACAGGTAGCCGACGCGGTCCGATAGCAGCGTCCGGCGAGAAGCGGGGTCGAGACCACAGGTGAAGACCCGGCCACGATGGGGGGTCAGCAATCCCAGGACCAGCCGCAGGGTCGTCGTCTTGCCCGCCCCGTCCGGTCCGATGATCCCGAACATCTCGCCGTGCTTGACGTCAAACGAAACGCCGGCCACGGCTTCGGTCGCACCAAAGTCCCGCCCCAGACCACGGGCCTGGATCATCAGAGGAGCGAGCCGCACACGTTCCGGCGAGTTCACGATGCGCTTGCCGCTGCGCGAAAGCGGACCTCCGCCGGCATCCCGGGCTTGAACAGGCCGTCTTCGTTCTCCAGCGACACTTTCACCCGGAAGACGAGCTTCTCCCGTTCCGACCGGGTCTGCGCATTCCGCGGCGTAAACTCCGCGCGGTCCGAGATGAAGGAGATGATCCCGGAACGTGCCGTTCCGTCGTCGGTGACGACCTTGGCGGTGTCTCCCAATCGGATCCGACCCAGATCGCGTTCGCCGATGTAGGCGGTCAGCCACGGGCGCGTCAGATCAGTGACGACGCCGATCCCCGCGCCGGATGTGACCAGTTCGCCAAACTCGACGAGCCTCTCCGTCAACACCCCGGCCACCGGGCTCCTGATGACGGTGTCTTCCCGCTGCCGTTCAATCTGCGCCACCCGCGCCTCCGCCGACGCCAATCGCGCGCGGGCGGCGTCGATTTCCTCCGCGCGGCTGCCATTCCGTCGCTTCTCCAGCTGCTCGCGAGCCGCATCGCGAGTGGCCCGAGCCAGGTCGCGCCGCGTGCGGGCGTCGTCGCGCGTCTTCTCAGCCCCGGAGCCTGCGTCCAGAAGGGCCTGCATGCGCGCAAGATCGCGCTCGGCTCCCGCCAGGTCGATCTGCGCACGTTCGAGTTGCGCGGCCGCCTCGCGTATCTCCTCCGGGCGCGCACCCGCGAGGCGCAGGCGCAAGTCGGCGGCGGCCTGCTCCCGGTCTCCGCGGGCCGCACCGAGAGCGAGCACGATGTCCACGGAATCGAGCCGCGCCAGCACCTGCCCGACTCGAACCTGTTCCCCTTCCTTCGGCCCGAGGAAGTCGATGAGGCCGCCAACTTTCGTGGAGACCCGAACGGAGGTGGCCTCGATGTATCCCGAGGAAGGGATTTCCCCGCGCGGCGACCGGTCGCCACAACCTGCAGACAGCAGAAAGGCCATGGCCCAGAACCCGTGGATCGCCCCCCGCCTCATCGTGTGCCTCCTGATTGCGGGCCGTTCTCGACGCCCCCGGTCTCGATGCCGGCAGGGCGCGCCGCGAGGCCTCCGAGCATCATCTCGCGCCAGTGGCGGATGTAGTCTTCAGCCTCCATGGGGCCGGCATCGATGTGGAGCTCCCGGACGACCCGCCGGCGAAATGTCTCGGTGGCAAAGAAGAACATCAGGCTTCCGATGAGGCCGACCTGCGTGAGCACCGGGTTCACGGCGCGGAACTTGCCCTCGCGGGTTCCCTGCTCGAGGATGTCCTGAAGCACCGTGAAGATCCGAAGGAACGCGGGGAGGACTCTACGGTCCATGTGACGTCCGCCGGAAATCGCCTCGCGGAGCATGAGTTGCGGAGCGGAGGGCCGACTCCGAACCAATTCCCGGAAAGCGGCGATGAACGCGGCCATCCGCTGGTCCGGTGGCGCCTCCCACTCTCGGACGGCGTCCAGGCGGACCGAGGCGTTCCCAAGGATCTCGGAGAGAAGCGCGGTATAGAGCTTCCGCTTGCCTCCGTAGTGATAGCTGACCATCGCCTTGTTCGCCCCCGCCCGTGTCGCGATCGCCTCGATCGTTGTGCCGTCGTAACCTCGCCTCGCGAACAACTCAGCGGCAGCTTCGAGAAGCGCCTCTCGGGTTGGTCTTGCAACTCTATGTTTCGCAGACAATTACGGGCGCTCCTTTCTGGCTTGTAGTTAACCATCCGGTTGGTTGAATCAAATAGATGGTTGAATCATTGACCAGGACGCATGTGAAGTCAACAGGATTTTACGATCCGAGATGCTGGATCAGAACGCGGGTTCCGATCCCCAGGAGCACCAGGCCGCCCAGGATCTCCATCCGCTGGCCAAGTCGATTCCCTAGACGGCATCCGAGCTTGGTCCCCACCAACGTCATCGCCGCCGCGACGACTCCAATCACCGCGGCCGGGTACCACACGTTCACACGGAGCATGCAGATACTGAATCCGACGGCCAGGGCATCAATGCTCGTGGCCACCGAAAGAAGGAGCAGTGACCACCCTCTGGATGGGTCGCCGAGCCTGGACCTCTCAGGTGGGCCTAGTCCCGACTTGACCATCCGGACACCGATGATACCCAGCAAGGCGAAGGCAACCCAGTGGTCGAACTTCGCGATCCGGGACGCCACGATGCTGCCCCCAAACCATCCAACTACCGGCATCAGGAACTGGAAGAGCCCGAAGTGAAAGGACAGGCGGAACACCGCGCGCGCGCCGCCGGTGCGCCCGGAAGCTCCCGCCGCCAGTGCCACCGCGAAGGCGTCCATCGCCAATCCCAGGGCGATCAAGATGATCTCGGGAGCGCTCAACCCCGGCGTGCCTCTTCGACCCCACTTCCGCAAAGCCATCCGGCCACCCGGGCGGGGATTCTTGCCTTCTGAAGAAGTATCACATGCAAGGAGAAACGGGAAGTGTTGAGAGAGTGTGTCGCCAATCCAACGTCGGGGCAGCACGCATGCGGTGCGTTGGCTCGCCGCTGGTGAGTCTCTCGGAGCATCGCGGACGAAGCTCCAGAATCGCACCTTCACATCGCAGCACAAAGGGTACGATCACCGCGACTCGACTGCCGGAGATCGTGACCCGTGGCGAACCTTGCCCGCTTTGTCCGGCGGTGCTAGCCTGGAGTTGCTGCGATCCAGGCCATCATCGACCCACTCGGCAACGTGCGCCTGAACGAGGGAGGGACCATGAACGGGCTGCATCGGATCACCAAGGAAGATATCCTCTCGCTCCTCGAGCGGAGCGCTGCCGGAGGCGTGCTGAGCGTCTATGTCGGGAATCCGGCCACGGAGCGCCACGACTCGGGCCGTCTGCTCTCTTCGGTTCGCTCCGGGCTCACAGAGCTGATGCATCAGAACCCCGGAAACAAACAGGTCGCGGATCTGGCGGACGCGGCCTTGACCGAGATCGGCAAGCTGCCCCCACATACCCGGCGACGAAGTCTGGTCTACTTCCGATCCCTGGAGCCGGACTGGGCATTCTGGCGTAGCCTGCACCCGTACCTGCCGGACCTGTTTGCGTATGCCCGGTCACCCCAGGTCGCCCACCTCGTGAGCCTGCTCGATGAATCGCCTGGCGTCGGCTTGGCGGTAGCTACGCAGGCGCGCGCCCGCATCTTCTCCTGGAGAGACGGCACCATCGAGGAACATCCCGAGATCACTGCGGAGGAGGACTCTCCCGCGCCTCCGGAGGCTCCCGGCCGCAGTACTCCTCCCAACCGCACGGAGGACCGCATCCGCCGCGGCCTTCAGCGCCTGGCGGTCCGCATTGCCCGTGCGGGGGAGTCGCGCGGCTGGCACAAGCTGTTGCTGGTCGGTCCGGGCCCCGTCATCGCCGCCATCACCGAGCAACTGCCCGAGGATTGGCGCCGCCTGCTCATTCCTTCCGTCGAAAGAAACATGGTCAACGCCCCTTTGGCCGAAATCGGCGATCTCGCCGGGAAGCAGGTCCATGACTGGCGACGCACCGAGGAGCTGGCCGAGATCAGCGCGGTCATCGATGACGCCAGATCCGGCGGCCGGGCGGCCACGTCCGTTGCTGCGTGTCTCGACCATCTGCACCAGGGGCGTGTGGATCGGCTCTACGTCTGCAGCGATCTGGAGCTCTCCGGATACTCCGATTCCTCGGGGCGGCTCAGCATGCACCCTTCGACCGAGCTGGACGGGCCTCCGCTGCGGCCGGAGCCACGGCTTGTCGAGAGAATGATCGTCCAGGCCTTCGAGTCGGGGGCGAGCGTCGTCCCAATCGAAGGAGACTCGGCACGGAGACTTTCGCTGCTGGGCGGGGTTGCGGCCCGACTTCGCTGGCGGGAAAACCCATCTCGCCCGGAACGAGGCCTGTAACTAGAGGTAAAATAATCTGTTGCACGATTCGCTCCGATGCCGGAAAACTCTTTGGAGAAAATACAATACTTTCTTGTATATTTTCATCCAACATGGCAGTCGCATCTGTCCGGGATCACTGCACGACGCGTTGTCGGGTGTGGGAGTGCCCGGCCTTGGAAGGAAGATGAAAGTCACCGCCCAAGAGGAGTACGGCTTGCGCTGCGCGCTGCAGCTGGCTCGGGCCGGCACCGGCGGATCGCTAACGCTGCCGGAAATCGCATCTCGCGAAGGTCTGACGATTCCCCACGCCGGCAAGCTCCTGGGCATGCTCCGTCAGGGCGGAGTCGTCGAGAGCGTTCGGGGTCGGAACGGCGGCTACCGGATCGCCCGACCTCCGGACTCTGTCACCACGGCTGAGGTTCTGCGGGCCTTGGGCGCCCGTCCGTGGCCGGAGGGACACTGCCAGCGACATCGGGGAACCTTGGCGTCCTGCATCCACGCAGAAGGATGTTCGATGCGACTGCTCTGGGGTTCCCTCGATTCGATCGTCGACCACCTGCTCGGCAGCGTGACACTCCAGGACCTGCTCCTGGGAAGACTCCCCGGCCACGAGCCAGAACGAAACAGACCCGCACTCCTGCAGACCGCGGCTGATACCGCGGGGAAGGATCCGTCATGAAACCCACGGACCACCTGTTCCTGGTCGATGACCTTCACGTCACCATCGAAGGAAGAGAGATAGTCAAGGGCGTGACCCTGGCCATGGAGCGCGGGGAAAAAGTCGCCCTCATGGGGCCGAACGGCTCGGGCAAGAGCTCCCTGGTCAGCGCCATCATGGGGCACCCGGCCTACCAGATCACCGGCGGTCGCGTCTGGCTCGAGGGCATCGACATCACGGACATGCCCGCGGACGAGAAAGCCCGCCGCGGTCTGTTCCTCGCCTTTCAGTATCCCGTGGCCATCCCTGGAGTTTCGGTCGCCAACTTCCTGCGTTCCGCAGTAAACGCCCGCCGCGGCGCGGAGGTCCCGATTCGGGACTTCCGATCCGCGCTCTTCTCCGCAATGGACTCCCTGGAGGTCGACAAGACCTTCGCCGGGCGTTACCTGAACGACGGCTTTTCCGGCGGAGAGAAGAAGAGGATCGAGATCCTGCAGATGACCCTTTTGCGGCCGGTCGTGGCCCTGCTCGACGAGACCGACTCCGGGCTCGACATCGACGCCCTGCGTGTGGTCTCCGAAGGCGTCAACCGCGCCGCCGGCGCCGAGACCGGTTGCCTCGTGGTCACGCACTACCAGAGGCTTCTCAACTACATCAAGCCGGATCGAGTCCACGTTCTCATGGACGGGCGGATCGTGCGGCAGGGCGGAGCAGACCTGGCCCTCGAGCTCGAGGAGCGCGGGTACGAGTGGATCGAACGGGAAGTGCTGGGCGCCCGCTCCTAGCGGCGCCCGGGAGATCAGGATGGAAAAGAACACGCGCGAGGCTTCGGAAACGGCCTCCGGACATGAGCCGGTCGCGGCGCCGAAACCCCACCCCGCCTCTCAACCGGACCAGGCCTCCCCGCTCCGGGAAGGCAGGTCGGGCAGGCCGGAGTTGAACATTCGCGAGGACTACGCCTCGCAGTGGGGCTTCCGCGATCCGGAGGAGTACTTCCATAAGGGCGCCAAGGGACTCAGCCACGAGGTCGTGGAGATGATGTCCCGTATGAAGAAGGAGCCGGACTGGATGCGGCGCATCCGGCACGACGCCCTGGACGTGTTCCTGGCCAAACCAATGCCTCGTTGGGGAAACACCGAGATTCTCGACTCCATCGACTTCGACGACATCTACTACTACATCCGCCCCATGGAGCACCAGGGGAAGTCGTGGGACGACGTTCCCGAGTACATCAAGAAGACCTTCGACCGGCTGGGCATACCCGAAGCGGAACAGAAATTCCTGGGCGGCGTGTCCGCCCAATACGAGTCGGAGGTGGTCTACCACTCCATCCGCGAGGACCTGTCCAAGCTCGGCGTGGTCTTCCTCGATCTCGATTCCGGCCTGCGCGAGCATCCGGAGATTGTCCGCAAGTACTTCGGTACCGTGATTCCCACCGCCGACAACAAGTTCGCAGCGTTGAACACCGCGGCCTGGTCGGGGGGCTCATTCATCTACGTCCCGCCCGGAGTGCACGTGGAGATACCCCTCCAGGCCTACTTCCGCATCAACGCGGAAAACATGGGCCAGTTCGAGCGCACGCTGATCATCGCGGACCGGGGCTCCCGGGTGCATTACATCGAGGGATGCACGGCCCCGATCTACTCCACCAACTCGCTGCATTCGGCGGTGGTCGAGCTCATTGCGATGGATGAAGCCTACATCCGCTACACGACCATCCAGAACTGGTCGAACAACATCTTCAACCTCGTGACCAAACGCGCGCTGGCGCATCGGAACGCCACTGTGGAATGGGTGGACGGGAACATCGGCAGCCGGCTGACGATGAAGTTTCCGTGCATCTACCTCGCGGGCGAAGGCGCGAAGGGCGAGATTCTCTCCGTGGCCTTTGCCGGCCCCGGACAACACCAGGATGCGGGCGCCAAGGTCATCCACGCCGCGCCGCGCACCACCTCCACGATTACCAGCAAGTCAATCTCGAAGGACGGCGGGCGGGCCAGCTATCGCGGACTGGTCAAAGCCCTCCCCGACGCCACCGGCTGCAAAGCCAGTGTCCAGTGCGACGCGCTTCTCATCGGAGATGGTGCCCGCTCCGACACCTATCCGACCATGGAAATCGACCAGGAGCAGGTGCAGATCGAGCACGAGGCACGGGTGAGCAAGGTCGGAGACGAACAGCTCTTCTACTTGATGAGTCGGGGACTCGGCGCGGAACAGGCGCGGCTGCTCATCGTGAACGGTTTCATCGAGCCGTTCACCAAGGAGCTGCCGATGGAATATGCGGTGGAGCTGAACCGGCTGATTGCGATGGAGATGGAAGGGGGCGTGGGTTGACAATGGACACGATGACGCTTCCCGGCACCGCGGAGGGCGCGCGCGACCTCTCCCGGCGGCTCCGCGAGCCCGACTGGTTGACAGACTGGCGCGTGCGCGCGTTCGATCTCTGGCAGGCGTCCGGGCTTCCGATCCGCGCGGGCCACCTCTGGCGTTATACCGATCCGGCCATCTTCGACCCCGCACGCGATCCGTTCGCGACGGACCCGGGGCCCCGGGAGGTCCGTGTCGAAGGCGAACCCGAGGCTTCGGGACTGATCCTGACCGACCTCGGTACCGCGGCGCGTGAGTATCCGGATCTGGTGCGTCCAGCGCTCGGCTCGGTGGTCGGTCCTGAGTATGGTCGATTCGAGGCGCTGGCGGCAGCAGGATTCACGGGTGGGGTGTTTCTCCGCGTGCCGAGGGGCGTCTCGGTGCCGAACCCGATCCACATCACCACCCGGTTCGACGGCGCCATCTTCCAGGCCGGCCGGCTCCTGGCCCTGGTGGAGGAAGGAGCCAGCGTGACCATCGTGGACGCGTGGGAAGGGGGTCCGGCCAAGGACGGCCGGGTCTTCAACGTCGGCGAGGTCATTGTCGGAGCCGGAGCCCGGGTGCAGGTAGTCTCCGTCCAGGAGTTCGAGCCCCAGGTACATGCCCACCTGACGCAAGTCGCGCGACTGGGACCCGGGGCCCACTACACCCAGGTTCTGGCCTCATTCGGCGGCGCTCTCGTCAAGACGTCTGTCGGCGCCATCCTCGACGGAGAAGGCGCGGAAAGCGAGATGACCGGATTCCTCTCGGCGGTGGGACGGCAGCGCTTCGATCACCACACACTCCATCACCATGTCGGGCGCCACACCCGCAGCAATCTCGACTACAAGACGGTGCTGAAGCATCGCGCCCGCTCCGCGTATACCGGACTCATCCGCATCGAGAAGGAAGCGTCGTTTTCGGAGGCGTACCAGGAAAACCGCAATCTCCTTCTTTCCGACCGGGCCCGGGTCGACTCGATCCCGGAGCTTGAGATTCTGACCGAGGAGGTTCGTTGCACGCACGGCGCCACGGTCGGTCCGATCGATCGGGATCAGCTCTTCTATCTCATGAGCCGGGCCGTTCCGCGCGACGAGGCGGTCCGGATGGTCATCGAGGGGCACTTCGAGTCGGCGCTGAAACGCTTGCCCGAGGCGCTCCAGGAGCGGATGCGGACCTTGGTCCGCGAGCGACTTCGGGAGGCGTGACCGGGAGCAGTACGGAAGCAGGCCGGCCTGCGGCGAGGGAGGGTACGATGTCCAGGAGGTTCGTGAGGATCGGTCGGGCGAGCGGGATCCCCGAGGGCGAAGTCAGGGTCTTTGACGCCGAGGGCACGAGCGTCGCCGTTGCCAAGGTGGACGGCAAGCTGTTCGCCATTGAAGATGTGTGCACGCACGACGATGGGCCGCTGGGCGAGGGCTTTCTCGATGGTTGCGAGATCGAGTGCCCGCGCCACGGCGCCCGGTTCGATGTCCGCACCGGCGCGGTGACCCGGATGCCGGCGGCGGCGCCGGTTGCCGTCTTGGCGGTGAAGGTGGAGAATGACGATCTCCTGGTCGAGGTGGAGACGGAGTGATGATCGGCGTGGTGGCGGAGTCATGACCGTACCCGGTCCCCAGGGCTCGACGAGACCACCCTGGCGTGGTTCGCTCGATTCGGATAGGGAAACCCGGCCCGCCGGGACCGGGGAGCCGCCTCACGCCTTCGCCTCGTCCCCTCTCTCTTCCACGCCTCCCCCTCCCGGGATTGGTTCGACCAGCCTCGCGTTCGACATCGCGACGATTCGCCGGGACTTCCCGATCCTCGCCCGGCGGGTGCATGGGCACCGGTTGGTCTATCTCGACAACGCCGCCACCACCCACAAGCCTCTTGTGGTGCTGGAGCGGTTGAACCACTTCTATCGCCAGACCAACGCCAACATCCACCGCGGGATCCACCGGCTGGCCGAGGAAGCCACGGCCCTCTATGAGGCCGTTCGGGAGCAGACCGCCCGATTCGTCGGGGCATCTGATCATCGCGGCATCGTGTTCACCAGCGGAACGACCGGAGCTCTCAACCTCCTCGCCTCATCCTGGGGCCACTGGTTGCGTCCGGGAGACGAGATCCTCCTCACTGAGATGGAGCACCATAGCAACCTGGTACCCTGGTTTCTCGTGGCCCGGGAGCGGGGAGCGCAGGTGAAACACATCCCGGTCACGGATGACGGACGGCTCGATCTCAGCCGCCTGGACGAGCTTCTCAATACGAAAACCCGGATCGTCTCCCTGACACACGTGTCGAATGTCCTCGGCACCGTCAATCCGGTCCGGACCATTGCAGACGCCGCTCACGCCGTGGGGGCCCTCGTCTCGGTGGATGCCGCCCAGAGCGCGCCACACCTGGCCCTGGATGTTCGGGCGCTGGGCTGCGACGCCTGTTCCTTTTCGGCACACAAGATGCTCGGCCCAACCGGCGTGGGGGCGCTTTGGGTACGACCCGAACTGCTTGAGCGCATGGAGCCCTACCAGGGCGGCGGTGAGATGATCCGCGAAGTGCGGATGGACGGCGCCACCTGGGCGGAGATTCCCCATCGCTTCGAGGCGGGGACGCCGAACATCGCCGGCGTGGTCGCTTTTGGCTCGGCCCTCGACTACCTGTCGCGCCTCGGGTACGAGGCCATCGGCCGCCACGGGCAAGCGCTCACCGCCTATGCGCTCGACCGCCTCCATCACCTCGGCGGGCTGCGGATTCTCGGCCCCCTGGATCCGGCGGAACGCAGCGGAGCCATCGCCTTCGCCGACGCCCTGGTCCATCCGCACGATCTGAGCACCGTGCTTGACCAGGAGGGGATCGCGATCCGGGCGGGACATCATTGCGCGCAGCCCTTGCATCGCCGGTACGGGCTGGTGGCCTCCGCCCGGGCCAGCTTCTACATATACAATGACCGCGATGATGTCGACGCTTTGGTATCCGCCATCGAGTCGGCGAGGAGGTACTTTGGCTGATCGCAACGATCGACCCGGAGGGAAGCTGGGAGGCGAGCCGGACGGGAGGGGCGCCCGTGAAGGATCGACCATGCCGGAGAGCCACCGCGAAGCCGCGACGAACCGGACCGCCCCGCTGCTCGATGACCTGTACCGCGAGGTCGTGCTCGACCACTTCCGCCGGCCGCGCGGGCGCGAGCCGCTTGCCCATCCGACCCGCAGCGTGGAGGGTTTCAATCCGACGTGTGGAGACCAGATTCAACTCGCCCTCGCCGTCGACGGCCGACAGGTGACGGACCTTCAGGTCGAGTGCCGCGGTTGCTCCATCAGCGTCGCCTCCGGATCGATGATGGCGGAGATGGTTCCCGGCCACGATGTCGACGAAATCCGCCGCCTCATCGACGCCGTCAAGGGGATGATGCAGGGACGAAAAACCGATCTCGCTGTGGACCTCGGCGACGTCGAGGCGCTGGAGGGGGTGCGGAGATTCCCGGTGCGGGTCAAATGCGCGCTTCTGGCCTGGACCACCTTGGAGGAGGCGCTGCCGCGAATCGAGGAGCAAGTCTGATGATCACCCAGGAACAGGTGCTCGAGGCGCTGAAACCGGTCACCGATCCGGAGATCAACCTGTCGATCGTCGATCTCGGACTTGTCTACGGCGTGGAGGTCAAGGAAGAGGGCAGGGTCGTCCAGCTTGAGATGACCTTGACCAGTCCGATGTGTCCCTTTGGGCCGGAGCTCCTCCAGGCGGCAACTGCCGCCGTCTCTCGCCTGCCGGGCGTGGAGAACGTGGACGTCAAGCTCGTGTGGGTGCCTCGATGGGATCCGCGCGAACATGCCTCGGAGGAGGCTCGGGCGTATCTGGGGCTGTGGTAGTAGCGCCGGCGTCGCGCAGATCGCCGGGTCGGCATACCGCTCACGGAAGGGTGAGCGGTGAGAGCCGACGAGATCGGCGCGCCCGCCCCCCTTTCTCCTCGGCGGCCGCGAATGGACCGATCGCGGAAGAGTCGGACCGCCAGACTCCACGCAACGAGGAGCGGCGACGCAAGCGCCGCCGGCCCGAAGGGTTCGGGCGGCGATCGGCCGGCTAGGGTCTCTTCTGCTTCTCGGACTCGAGCACCTCGGCGACCATGGTCATGTGTCGCCTGGTCTCGTCGGCAAGATTCATCAGAATCGTTCCGACCTCAGCCGGCACCGATTCGCTCACCTTGGCGAACTGCTGTTCCAGAAGCGCGTACTCCAGGTCCTTCGCGATGGAGAGGGCCTGCACCAGGCCAAGCTCTCCCTTCGCCGCCCGAGAGATCTGCTGCTCGACGTAACCGATGGACGCCTTGATCGCCTGCGGTCTGAACTGCCTGTCGTGCAGCAACCATCTGGCCGCAACTGGGTTTGACTGAAGTTCTGATAGCCAGCGTGCATGCTTCTGCTCTTCCGCCGCCAGAAGCCGCCAGAAACCTGCATGAGCCTTGAACAGCCCGGCAAGAGCATCGTAGAGCCTTCCGATCACCAGCTCATGCCGGATCAACAGCTCCAGAGTTTCCGCGTCGCCCTCCCTCAATCGACTTCCTCCTCTCTCGGAGTCACCTCCCGCGGCCCGGATCGATCGCCGCAGGGCATCAGCCCGGCCGGCGTCCCGGCGCCCCCCGGTCTAGCGGCGCGTGGCGCGCCATCTGAACCAGAGCCGGCTGGTGCGCCGCCCAGTTCAATCCAGCCCGCCTTCGCCCGTTGACGTCACTTCGAACACGGCCCTCCTGGCTGCCCGGAGACCAACAGCATGTTGTGCTTCAACCAGCCCCAGCTTGCCGGCGGGATGAATCGCCCGCCTGGCCGCGGCCCGCGCTCGGGATCGTCCAGCTCGATGTGACGCAAGACGGAGAAGTGGACCTGGGCCGGGCCGAGCGTGTCCGCAGAGAACAGGAAGCGTTGCGGCGTGCCGAGATTGACGTAGAGCACGGTGTCGTCGCTGAAGGGCCAGGGGCCGGACAGGCCCACATCGGCGACGGGTACATCGACTTGTCGCACTGCCCTCCTCGGCGCAGTGGAATCGGTCACCGCGGTTGCAGCCGGATACGTCATACGGACCCAGATGGTGTCAACCCGTGCATCGAGGAACATCACCTTGGCCAGGCAGAGCTCGGCCGCCAGATCATGGGCCGCCGGCATCCCCTCCCCACCCACGTCGCCCGGGCGGTAGTGGAACTCGAACCTGGGATCGAGCTGGTCGCGATAGGCCGAGAAGTCGCGGCGTTCCGTGGCCCGGATCAGGTTCTCGATGACGTTTTCCGGAGTCGTTCTGGGCAGGTAGGGCTCACCGGCCGGTCTTGTCGTCTCTTCACTCCCACAGCCGGTCAGGCATGCCGCGATTGCCGCCAGCAGCAGGATCCCATGACCTGGAATTCTCATGGCCATTACCTCACGCCGGCCACCTTCCGGGCGTTTCCATCGGAAGCCGCGCCGAGATCCAGACGGCGCTCCTTCTGGCGGGTCAACGCCTCTATGGCCCGACCCCCGGGGTCCTCGATTCTGTCGTCGGCACCACGTCCCGCAGCAGCTGGCCCGCCACGACACGATAGGCGGGCCGATAGTGCTCCCGGAACGCGACCGAGTGGTGCACTGCAGGGTATCCTTGCGCCGCCAGCCTGGAGAAGAGCCCGGAGACGGCGGAATCGGACCAAGGCAAGGCGCGCGCGCGGGCCAGACCGATCGCCACTTCCAAAGCGCGGCTGAGCTCTCCCCGACTCCCCTCGACCGCCGCGGTGCCGATGAATGCCTGGAGCAGGGCCTCGGAGTCTCCCCCAGCCGCCGCGAAGGGGCGCAGGTGGATCCTTACGATCCGGCCGTCCGCGCGCAGGCTATCGATCATCGGCTCCGCGGGCCCCGTCCCCATGGTGGCCAGTTCGCTTTCGAGCCAGTCGCGCACACTGGCCGCGTCGGAGATCGCATGCTCACTTCCCAGCACCGCCTGATGGAGGAGCTTGTACAAGTCAATCGGTTCCATCCGCGGGTACCGGGCGAGATGCGCCCGAATGAGAACCTCCCATTCATTCACGGGCCTTCCTCCGGAACGCGGGGTCGTAGCGAGAGCCGCAAGCGCCAGGACGGGCAGCAGAAGGAGCAGCGGAACTGCGACCAGAGACGTCGGGCCGATGACGTGGACCGTCGGCCGACTGGCGGTGCGCCCGGTGTCAGGGTTCATGCGACCACCTCTTCCGGCCCTCGAGGCCCTTGGCCAGGCTCTCAACCGCAAGGATGCCTCCGGCCGGTCGCGTTCATCCTACCTGCCGTCAACGGGTCGCGCACATGATTTTGTACCCGGCGCCCTCCGTGACCTTTGTCACGCGGCGAAATCGCTCCGTCATGATGGACTCGTAGGGCAGTGTGCGGTTGGCCACAACCAGGAGACGACCTCCGTCGACCAGAGCTTCGGCGGCGACCCGGATGAAGCTTCGGCCAAGCTCGGGGCTCGCATCGCGTGCGTCGTGAAAGGGAGGGTTGGCAACCACGCAGTCATACCCGCCGCGCAGCAACCCGCGCGTGACGTCGTGCCAGTGAAAGCCGACCTCGACCCGAGCGCCGTCGAGGTTGGCCCGGGCCGCTTCCAGCGCATGCCAGTCCGCCTCGTAGAGATCAAGTGCGGTCAGATCCGCTTCCGACCGAAGCATCTCGATCGCGAGATAGCCCCACCCGGTCCCCAGCTCGGCGACCCGGCCCTGAACCTCGCCGGCCAGATGCTGAGCCAGGAGCGCGGATCCGGGGTCGATGCGGTTCCAGGCGAAGCAACCGGGTGCGGTCCAGTATGGATGTCCGTCGCACTGCTGTAGCGCGGCAGCCTCACCCCAGGCATCGAGCGGCGCGGCAACGCGGCACGCCTCGGCAGCGAGCCAGAAGACACGAGCCTTGTGCTTGACGATGGCGTTGGTCGCTCCAATCTCCCGCGCATGGGTGGCCGGTCCAAACCGGTTCTCGCCGGCCACGACCAGAGTGCCACCGCCGGCCAGACATCGTACGCCGCGAGCCATCGTCGCCCGATTCACGGCGCGGTTGCGGCCGAGCCGGACCAGCGCTACCGAGAACCCGCGGTGGCCCTCCTCCGGCACTGGCTGAGTGGGAAGCCCGGCGGCGACCAGACGGTCATACGCGGGCCGCCAAGGCTGGATGCAGATCGGCGCCCGCCAGCGGGCCAGGACCGGAGCCACGTCTGCGTCGAAGATGATCGCGCGGGCTCCCGGCGCGACCGCCCCGGAGGCAAAGGCCAGGTCCAGGATCGCGAATGCGGCTTCAGTCGTCATGACGCGTGGTCCCCGAACGGTCGAGACCCGGCGCGGCCCGAGACAGACTCGGCCGGGGAGCAGCTCTTCGTCGCCCTTGGACAATGAGCCCGGCGTTACCCGTTCGCTTTCTTCCCGGGGCCGTCCATGGCCCGGCGCAGGGCCTCTTCCATCGCCGTCGCGGGACCCCGCTTCGGGCCGTCCCCGGTCTGGGCCTGGTACGCCTTGAAGGCTTCCTCGGCCGAGCGGTCTTGAAGCTTGGTCATGCTGGCCTTGATGCGACCCTCGCCATCGACCTCGATGACCTCGAGTCGGATCTGGTCTCCGATGCGGAAGCGCTTCGACAGGTCCATGCCGCGCCGCTCGCCCGTTTCTTCGTGAGGGATCAACGCGCGGGCCCGGTGGCCATAGACCGGCAGATCCGCAAACAGACCGAAGGGCTTGATGCCGGCAACCCAGCCGTCAACGATGTCGCCGACGGTCGGAGTTCTGGGCTGGCCAACCCCGGCATTCCCGACCGCGGCCGATTCGCCTTCCGCAGTCACCCCATCGGCTGCGAGGACATCCTTGATGGACAGGGAGATCCGCTTGCGCTCCGCGTCGATGGAGAGGACGATGGCCTCCACCTGCTGTCCCTGGGCCAGCTTGTCTCTCGGGTGTGCAACCGGCCGGATGTCCACCTCGGAGACATGCACCAGACCGTCGATCCCCGGAGCCAACGTCACGAAGGCACCGAACTCGGCCAGGCGCACAACGGTGCCTCTCACACGCCGCCCCACCCAGAAGGACTCCGCCACTTCCGCCCACGGGTCGGGCTGGGCGGCCTTGATCGAGAGCGATATCTTCGGCCTTCCGCCTTCCTGCTCCTTGACAGAAAGGACCTTCACGCGCACCTGTTGTCCAACGCTCAGCACGTCGGCCGGATTGTCTGTCCTCCCATAGCGGATCTCCGAGACATGTACAAGCCCGTCGACTCCACCGAGATTGACAAATGCGCCAAAGGGCTCGAGCCGGGCCACGGTCCCATCCAGCTCTGCTCCCTCGCGGAGCCCCGCCAGGAACTCGCGCGCCTTTGTTTCTTCCTCGCGGCGGAGCAACGCCTTACGGGAGACCACGAGTCGCCGGCCGTTCTCGGCCACCTCGGTGACGAGAAACTCCAGCGTGCGTCCGACATGAATCGACGGGTCCGGACAGAATCCGGCATCAATCTGGGAAACCGGACAGAACGCCCTCAGGCCGGCGATCTCGATCTCCAGGCCTCCGGAGTTGATCCCGGTGACGCGACCGCTGACCGGCATCCCGGACAGGCGAGCATCGGTCACCTGTGAGAGAGCCACGGCCGGATCCGCCTTGACCGACGGAGCCAGCGTCAGTTGACCCTTCGTGTCGATCACGTACAACTCCAGCTCGTCCCCGATGTGCAGCTCTCGATCTCCGGTGGCCTCGCTGTACGCGCGGAGATCCATCGCCCCCTCGCTTCGACCCCCGAAGTCGATGAAACAGGTATCTTCCGTGATTTGGATGACCCGGCCCCGGACCCGGGAGCCGACGGCCGGCGGCTCAGCTCCCCGACCGGACTCAAACTCCCGGAGCGCGCGCGCGAATTCGCTGTCGATTGCCTTCTCTTCATCCGGCCCATCAGGGACATCGTGGTTCATCTGGAAAACTCCAAGTTGCGGTGTATGGCCTTGAGCTGCGTACGTTCGGCCCCCATCGGGGCCCGGATCGGCAAAGATACTAACCTGAGCTCGCGGGTCCGGCGAGCGGGCGCTTCGTCCCCGTCCCGGCCCCCTCGCCCATCCCCGGACAGTCTTCGGACCCTTGCCTTCCGCGTGCGTCTTCCCGGGCCGCTCCGACCTCCGCTGCCGTGCCCGGCCCCCCAACGGCTCTCCCCCTGCCGCGCTCCAGGCCATGGGTCCGGGCGCAGGGCGGAGCTGACTTCGGGGCTCCCATCGGATCTCCTCGTTCCGTGCGATCTTTGCTTGGCCCTACCCCCTCTCCGCTCGGATCAGGACTCCGGGGCCCGGGTGCCCCGGCCGCCCGAAATCGACTACCGCATCGGCCAACATCGGCCGCCGCCGCACGCAGACGAGCATCCTCAAGGTGCCTGTGGCCACCACTCCATGCTACCTCCGGTGCCTGCCCTTCCCGCCGCGCGTGCTCGGTCGGATTGCTCAATGTGCGCGGATAGCTCTACATATTGATACATTCTTTCGCCAGTTTATTGATTATTGATCATATTCGGTATCACTTCTGTTTTGAGATGCACGCGGTGTCCGAGTCATTCTGTGCCCCCGCGCCACTGCGGCGGGGCAACCGCTGACCCCTGCCAGAGGCTGACGCCTACGCGCGGGCCTGGCTGTGCCGCACGACCGCCGCCGATCGGCCGGGGTGCGAGGCGATGCTTCAGTGGGAGCTCTGGAGCAGCCCTACGAAGCGCGGTGAGAAAAAATGTCAAATGTGCTTGCCATTTCTTGGCCATCACGGCACGATGCAACACGAGATCTGTCCAATTATGCGCGATCCCATTACAGAAATCCTACAACTCGTTGTAGACCGGATTGTCCGCCCGGAGGACGGGCGGAGCCTCTTGAGGGCCCTCCGCAGGGGATATCCCGAGGCGTTCGAAGAGCCGCACGCGCCGACCCAGGAGGTTTCGGCTCAGGACGTCGTGGCCCAGGCGGCCCACGGAGGAGAGAGAGACTCGATTGAGCCGTCGAACTCGCCGGTCGCTCCAAGCCGGGGTCCAGCCGCCGGCGCTGGGCGGCCGGTTCACCCGCCGGAACCGGCGCCGATTGCCACAGCGCCGGAGTTCCAGAGTCCCTATCTTATTGTTGACGAATCGGTTGAGGTTCCATCCGGGACCTTCTTGCGGATCGATGCCGCGGGGTTCGACCCCGCCACCGCAAGCCCGCTGAGTTCCGCTGCCATCCGCGGCGCAACCGGCCAGAAACTAAGGGTCGTTCGCGGATCCGGCGTCGAGCTGTACCGGGATGAGGAAGCCGCCTGGCGCCTGACCTGGTCCGGTGGAATGCTCTTCCTGGAAGTGCCCGCGAAACTTGCCGGTCTGGAGATCCTGGGAATCCCAGGGAGCGTTGGGCTGTCCGGCTATACGGGCCCGTTCTCCGCGGAGGCAATCGGAGGCGGTTTCACGGTTCACGGGGCCGCAGCGCCGTTTCGCATCCGCGGAGTACAAGGAACCGTCCAGCTCCTGCGGCTCTCCCTTCGCGACGGAATCTCCACCATTGCCGCCGTTTCCCAGAACGTTGAGATCGAACCGGCCCCCGACGCATCGGTCACGATCCGCGCCTCACTCCGCACCGAGGGCATAGAGGGCGGCCCGGATCGGGATGGCGAGGAGGATCCCGACAACGATCTCGGGGGCCGGCACGGTGTCTGGCGGGTGGGAGCGGGAACGGCTCAGCTGAACGTGAGTCAGGTCCGCGGGCAGCTTCGGCTTCGCCCCGCCGATCAACCGGGAAGCGGCGGCCCATGAGAACGCCGGACCGATGTCCCGCCTGCGCCGGCAGACTCCGGGTAGCGAGGTTGGCCTGCCCGCAGTGCGGAGTCCAGATCGAGGGCGCGTTCGACTCTTGCCCTCTCTGCTCGCTCGAAGGGGAAAGCCGTGCCCTTCTCGAGACGTTCCTGCGAGCTCGCGGCAACGCCAAGGAAATCGAACGAACGCTCGGTATTTCCTACCCGACCGTGCGTGCGCGACTCGACCGTCTCTGGGCCCAGATGGACCTGGTCAAGGCAGCCCCCGACTCCCCAACCCGGTCTGCGCTGAAGATCCTCGCAGAATTGCGCGAAGGTAAGATCAGTGTGGATCAGGCTGTCATGCGGCTGCAGCACCGGCCGACCCCACCGACGGGAAGTGCGTGACCACTGGCCCGCGACGGGCTAGACTCCACTTCTGCGCCAATGGCGTACCCTTCGGCCCGGTTGACACGGTCGCCGGCCTGGTGCGGGCCAGGGAGGCTGTCACGACACCGAACGACGAAAGTGCCCGGATCCTTGCGGCGGCCGGTTGGCAGTCGGACCCGCGCCGCCTTCCCGTGCTGCGCGACCTCCTGCGGGAGCATCTGAAACGTATCTATCTGTATTCCTACGAGGAGTCGTGCAACCGCGCCGCGGCGATGGACCGCACGCGGCGGACGATCCTGCGAGTCGCCCGCACGATGCAGTCCATTCCCGCGGGTTGCCCTCTCGTGACCTGGATCTTCCTTGCCCTCGAAGAAGCGCGCGTGTCCCCGGCAGAGAACCCGGACTTTTGGCGGCTGCTCGTCATCGCCGAGGAGGAGCGCGGGACCGCGAACCGGCGTGCCGCGGCGAACGGTCAGGTACGTGCGGATGGCCGGACGGCGTCGAGGACCACAGCCGACGACGAGTCGGCCGACTCCCCACCGATCTCCCGTCCCGGACATCCCGCTGCCACCGCCGCCGCAGACTCCACCCAAGGAGTCGACCCGGCGTCCGGCCGGCTCTCCATCGACGAAGGAGTGCCTGCCCAATCAACGGCCGGCGATGCGATTGGCGCCACAACCGCTACCGGCTCTCATCCCATGCTCCGCCCGCTGGTCACCCTCTACCAACGGTTTCTCGACATGCCGAGCTCGGAGGAGGAGTTCGAACGGCGCGCCGGCTGGCCGGCGGCCGCATCAGACCTCGACTGTTTCCTCCGTGCACAATTCGCCGACGCGGGGGACGCCTCCTGTCGCCCGGCGACGGCCTGGCGTCGATGGGTCGCTACGCGGCCTTGGAGACGCCCACGGACCCTCTCGGCTCTCGTCGCCGCCGTCGTCGTGCTCGCGATCAGCCTGGTCGTCGGATTCACCCTGGCGCCACCGAAGGGGCGTCGGGCAACTGTCGCCGGCTCGGCCCGCCCTCCGGCTCGGGACACCACCACCGTTCCGCCCGCGTCGGCCCCGCCGGCGGTCGCCAATCGATCCGGTGACACGATCCGGGGGCCGGTTCCGCGGCGGGCATCCGGGCTGCCGGACTCCGGATCGAGGGCGTCCCGGCGCGCGGCCGACTGCCCGGTTGCAGCGGCTCAGGCGACGTTGGGTCTCGTATCCCACGGCCAGGCCACAGCGCGGATCAACGGCGCGCGCTGTGAACTCGTCAACCGCGACTCGCTACGCTTTGCCTGGATGCCGGCGCAATCGGTGACCGAATACCGATTGTGCTTGATTACCGCCAAGCGGGACACGCTGGGAATCGTCCCTGCAATCTCGGGCACTTGCGTGACGGTTCCAGTCAGCGGAGTGCCGGGAATGGGCGTGCCGGGGTCTTTTATCTTCCGTCTGGATGGTCTGGCTGCCGGTCAGCTAATCGCGGTCTCCGATCCTCAGCCGTTCGAAATCCCCTAGCAGGCTGTTCTAGTCCACCGGCATCCGGGAGCGGTGAGTTCTCCACTCCCGGCGGGAGAGGCAGCCGGTCCCACCCGCAGCGTTCGGCCAGGTCGTCGGGCGTGCCGACCGCGAAGTCTACCGTCCGGTCAACCCGCCGCTCCGCCTGCCGATCGTAGACGGAGATCCGGAGTCGATACTTGCCGGGCTCGAAGTGCACCCCGCCCATCGAGCGCGCGATGTTCCACTGCCCTACTCCCTGGCGGCCCAAGGTCATGGTCGGGCCGCGCGTTCCCACGGAGTAGTCGACCTCACCTCTGGAGTCGAGATGCTCCACCATGACCGACAGTTCGGCATCAGTGACGTCCTGCGGCCGAGATAAGTTGTACACCTCGAGATAGAAGGCGAGCTCTTCCCCCTCCAGGAAGTACCGCTCCGCTCTGGGCGTCAGACCTGAATGCAGGAGATCCGGACCACTCGCCAGACAGGTCGGCGTGATCCAACGTTCTTGCCGATGATTGAGGGTGTCGGGGAGGTCGTTCAAGAGCAGGAGGCTCGAGGCATCGAGTCCTCGCTCCCCGAACGGATCAACGGAGAACTCAAGGCCGTTGTCCACGGACATCGCCACGACGCGTCCGGCCACGTCGCGCAGCACCAGTTGGGTGGCCAGCCGATGGGATCCCCGGCCATCAATATCCACGATCTGACTGCCGGAGCGTCGGCGCATCGGCCATTCCCGGGTCACCTCCGTCTCGCGGTCGAGCAGTACTTCCTCCTCCCGCCATAGCGGGAGGGCGGAGCCCTGCGGCCGCAACAACGCCATCCGAACCCGGGCCTCGCCGTCGAACCGGAGTCCCTGCAGCGGATAGCGCAACGAGTACTCAGGCAGCCAGGTGTCGTAGCAGAAGACCAGACGGATCCCGCCTCCGGGACGGCGCAGGATCTCGGTGGTGGCGTTCAATCGCTCATCACGCTCCTCGAATCCATAGCGGGGAAGCCAGTCGGGCCAGGCGGGGCCTCGCAGGCTGTCGGTGGCGGTGAACCGGGTCCCAGTGGCATTGCCGCAGAACAGGACCTGCATGAAGCCACGACCGGGGCCCGGGAGGCGGTACACGAACTGGATGAACTGGCTTCCGATCGCGTACCCGCCCCGGGGATCGATGTACGTGCGGAAGGGGCCGGCCCCACCCGCAAAGCTCCATTCATCGGGGCGTCCGTAGCGCAGGATGATCTGCCCGGGATCGGTCAACGGACCGGGGACGGCCAGATCGACTCCTTGAAGGGAGAACCAGGCTTCCGCAACGCGGCCCATATAGTCGAGACGGTTCTCCTGGAGCGCCGGAGTGGCGAGGATCGGATCGCGCAGGCGCCACCACCGGTCGATCCAGGCCAACCGGTCGGATTCGACATCGAAGGCTCGTTGCTCCCTCGGGCTCCAAAGATCCCACGGCACCTGCATCCACGAGACCAGCCCGGCGAGCGAGGGTTCCGCAGCGGAGAGCTCGAGCGTCCGACGGAAGTGCTCGTCCGCGTTGTCGTAGTCCAACCGACGCACCGAGATCATGCCCAGGAGCAGCTCGGCCTGCGCACCCGTCAATGCGTCAGCACCACCCGGTCGCGCGCACTTTGCGCGCGCCAGGCGCGCGGCCGACTCGGCCGGCGGCAGGGAATCGGCGGCCAGCAACAGACGCGCGTGCTCCAAGTCCAGCCACCCGGGCGCGAGGTCCCAACCTCCGTGACGAGCGGCCATCTCTCGTCCCAGGCGCAGTGCCTCCAACAACGCCTTCCGGTCTCGCTCAACGGCCCAGGACCGTTCGCGCCTCCGCAGCCGCTGCAGGTCGACCAGGTCGTTGGGGCCGTGTTCCGCCACCCATTCGTCAAGGACTTCGCGTTCGTTCGACCAGAAACCACCGATTTCCTGGCATCCGGCCAGGATCAGGACCGGAACGGGACTGCTCGGATTCGTCTTCGCCGCCTCTCTCACGCGCTCTGCTCCCCACACGCGCCGGTCTACGTCGCCGGTACGCATGAGTGCCAGCCCCCACCGGAGCTGGAGATTCGCGGCCTGTTGAACAAGCTCCACCTCCCACGTGCGCGGCGCACCCAGACGCAGGCGAAAGAGACCGCCGGTGCCGAGAGGGAGCCGGTTCAGGGCAGCGCGAATGGAATCGATCTCTGCTTCCACGGCGGCGAGACGCCAGTCGGGCTCGACCCCGTCCAATAGCGCGATCTGCCGGAAGATCTCGTCGATCCGCGCGAGAGCGTGAGGCGGGTCGGCGCGGAGAGCCCCATCGAGGTCCCGCTCGGGAAACGGTTCGTAGCTGTGCTCAGGTGAGATCGCACCCCGGCCCATCGGCAGCCAGGGCCGCGCCGGCGAGTACGGCTGGTACCGACCCCGAAGGCAGCCGAGGAAGAGGGAACAGAGGCACAGAAGAACTCCCGCCCGCAGGAGAAACCCGGTCCGGCATCGCCACCGGGGAATGGATTGGGGCCCTGGCCGGCTCGCGGGTGCGCGCAGAACCGAACATTTGTCTGTATTCCCCGGCAACCACGGCCGGGCGCCGCCCGAGGGCGCCGATACCGTCCCGGCCGAAGTCCGGAATCCCGATGGAGCTGCCCGGCTCGCCATCTCGCCGCATTCTAGCGCACCCCCCAGATCGCCCGCATCGGTATAATGGAAGAAACGGGGCCGATCTCCACTCCAGCCGATTCCGGGAGGTTCAGGACATGCACCCCACAACCGCCCAGCACCCTCGCATGTTGGCCCGTGCGGCGCGGCAAGCTCTCACGTCCGCGACCGGGTTCGTGCTTCTCGCCGTGCTCGGGACCTCGCTGCCGGGTCCCGCCCAGGCCGTCCCCTTCCGGCCGGATGTGCTCGCGCACCTGCGGTCGCAGGGGCGGCTCCCGGCGGTCGTGGCCGCCGAACGGGACGCGCGGGGACGTGGACTCGACGCGCCGCCGGCGACGGCACAGGGATGGCTGGCCGCATCAACCGAGGCGCGCGTGATCCCCGATCGTCAGGCGGTCGTGATCCTGGTGGATTTCTCCGACAACGAAGCGGACCAATTGACCTACCCGGCATCGCACTACGACGAGATGCTCTTCTCGGTGGGCAGCTACCCGGGTGGGAGCATGCGTGATTGGTATCTCGAGAACTCCTACGGGCTGTTCAACGTGACCGGTGCCACGACGGTCTGGTTGCGCATGCCCCAGACCTACGCCTACTACGTCGATGGACAGGCGGGGCTCGGCACCTACCCACAGAACGCCCAGAAGCTGGCGGAGGATGCGGTGGCCGCCGCTGACCCATTGATCGACTTCTCACAGTTTGACAACGACGGACCGGACGGAGACCCCAACAGCGGTGACGATGATGGAATCGTGGATGCGATCTTCGTCGTGCACGCCGGCCCGGGACGC
Organism: uncultured bacterium; assembly: GCA_964473865.1. Lineage (GTDB taxonomy): Bacteria > Eisenbacteria > RBG-16-71-46 > CAIMUX01 > CAIMUX01 > CAIMUX01. Next base: position 156,137 of record CAYYQN010000001.1, read on the forward strand.
GAGACCACCGGTTCCGACGACGATATTCACTCCCACGCCTGGGCCATGGCCAACCCACCAGTGGTGGACGGCGTAACCGCATACGGATACTCGATCGAGCCCGAGGACGGCAAGCGCGGTGTCTTCGGCCACGAGTTCGGTCACGTACTCGGGCTCCCGGATCTCTACGACACCGACTACTCCTCCAGCGGGGTGGGCAACTGGTGCATGATGTCGTTCGGCTCCTGGGGCGGCGGCGGTCTCACCCCGACGCACTTTCTGGCCTGGTGTAAGGCGCAGCTGGGGTTTCTCGACCCCACGACGCCACGATTCAACCAGAGCGCCGCATCGATCTCCCAGATCGAGACCAACCCGGAGGTGTATCAGCTCTGGACCGGCGGCTATCCCGCCGAGCAGTACTTCCTCGTGGAAAACCGCCAGCGCGTCGGCTCGGACGTCTCGCTTCCGGGCGACGGACTCGTGATCACGCACATCGACGAAACCGTCAACGGGAACTCCGACGAAAGCCACCCCCTGGTGGCGGTTGAACAGGCCGATGGTCTGTTCAACCTCGAGGCCGGACAAGGATCCGACGCCGGCGACCCCTGGCCCGGCAGCACCATCAACCGCAACTTCACCGACTCCTCAACCCCGGACTCCCGGGCCTACGGCGGGTTTCCGACTCAGGTGGCGGTGAGCGACATCAGCAACTCGGCCGCCATCATGACCGCCGACCTCGAGGTGGAGAACCAGCCGCTCTACGTCATTGAGAGCTGGGCGGCCTCGGAGACCGGCGGCAATGGCGACGGAGACATCGATCCCGCAGAGCAGTGGGACGTCACGATGTTCGTGCAGAACCGGGGCCTCTCCGCTACCGGTGTAGCCGCGACGGGAACGAGCGCGGTCGGCTCCGTCACCATCATCAGCGGCACCTCGCTGTTCGGGAGCATCCCCGCCGAGGCCACGGCCGTGGGCACGCCGCCGCTCCGCTTCTCCCTCTCCGCGAGCGCAACAGACGACGGCGTTCCCATCGAAGTAGTGGTGGATGATCCCGGTGGCCACCCTGCCAGTCAGACCCTCATCGTCGGCGTCAACGACTCGCTGGGCGTCTTCAGTTGGACCCACGGCAACGTCTCACCGGACCGGCGAGATCAGTGGCACATCGGCACCGAGCGCAATCACACGCCCGGCGGTTCCTACGCCTGGAAGTTCGGGGCGGCCGGTGCGGGAGACTACGCGAACCTTGCTGATGGCGCCCTGTACACCGTCTCCCTGCCTCTGGCCACGGTGTCGGCGATCCGCTTCTGGCACTGGATCAGCTCCGAGCCCGGCGCGGGGAACACCGTCTGGGACGGGGGCGTTGTCGAAGCATCGGTGGATGGAGGCCCATGGTCCGCCATCAATCCGGACGGCGGATACCCCTGCACAATTGTCCCCAATCCGGCGTCTCCGTTCCCACCCGACATGCCCTGCTATGGCGGGAGCGTCGATTGGACCGAGGCTCGATTCGATCTTTCGGGGCTTGCCGGAACGGCAGTGCGGATCCGCTTCCGATTCGGCAGCGACGGCGCCGCGACCGCCGAGGGTTGGTATATCGACGATGTCTCTGTCGAGGGCTCCTTTCCCTCAGCCGTTGACCCAGTGCGGCCCGGCCGCCCGGCCGTCAACCTGGGTCCGCCGCGCCCGAACCCCGCTCGTGGAGTAGTCTCGATGATTTGCGTCATACCTGGGGGACGCGATGCCCGGCTGTCCGTCTTCGACCTCGAAGGCCGGAGGTTGTACACGCGCCCGCTATCGTCCTCGGACCGGGAGTCCGGCGTCGTATCCTGGTCCGGCACCGCCTCCGACGGCTCCCGGGTGCCAAGCGGGGTCTACTTCCTAAGGCTGGAGTCCGGCGGGGTCAGCAGGTCGCAACGCGTCCAGGTCGTACGCTGACCCCCTCGTCTTACTCATCCCGGCCTCAACCGCCGCGTCGGCGTCTGTTTCCGCGCATCCGCTGCCGGGGCGCCGGCTTCGTCCAACGTCCCAGCCAGTCGAGGATCCGCTCCAGCCGGTCGATGCGACGATCCGGCCGACCGTTGCGGCTCATTCCGTGCGGCTCGCTCGGATAGCGAACGAACTCCACCGGTACACCCTTTGCCTTGAGCGCGGTCCAGAGCTGCTCCGCCTGCTCGATCGGGCACCGATGGTCGTCCTCCTGGTGCTCAATCAGGGTCGGAGTGCGCATCTTTTCGAGGTAGGAGAGTGGCGACATGCGGAGGTAGCGGTCCGGGTGCTCCCAGGGTCCGTGCGCCTGGAACTCTTTCGGCCAGAGCCAACCGAAGTCGCTGGTCCCAAGAAAGCTCATGAAGTTGGAGATCGACCGCGACGTGACGGCGCAGGCGAACCGATTCGTGTGCCCGATGATCCAGTTGGTCATGTAGCCGCCATACGAACCGCCCGCCACCGCCATCCGCCGCCGGTCCACGTGCGGCGCCCGGCGTAGCGCCACATCCGTGAAGTCCATCAGATCGACATAGTCGATCGTGCCCCACTTTCCCACGATGGCGTTGAGGTGCTTTTGCGAGTAGCCGGTTCCGCCGCGCGGGTTGCAGTAGAACACGGTGAACCCGCGGGCGGCCAGAACTTGGAACTCGTGAAAGAAGGCGTGACCGTATTGCGTGGCCGGTCCTCCATGGATGTACAGAACCGCGGGCCCTTTCCGCGTTCGCGGCAGCCGTCGCGGAACCAGAACCCAGCCCTGTAGCGGGTGGTGTTTCTTCCCGGTAAACCGGACTTCCTCGGGCAAGGCCACCTCGCGCTTCGCCAGCCATTCGGCGTTCAGGGCGCTGCGGACCAGGCCATCGGCCGGGAGATCGACGCCCCGGACCGGGGCGCCCGGGGTCCCCGGTATTCCCGAACCTCGCCCACTCCTTCGGCCAGGAGCCGGGCGGGCCATCCGGCGCAGAACCCGGTCCCGGTCCGTCGGCGGCAGAGGGAAGCTTCGGATCTCACCGGGGTTCTCCAGGCCGTTCCACGTCGTGTGGATCACTCCCCGCTCGAAATCGATGGCGAACGCCAAGGCCTGCCCGCGGGCCTGCACCACCGGCGTAGGTCTGCGCTCGCGCAGTCCGACACGCCAGATCTCGCCGTTGCCCGCATTGCTGACGAGAAAGTAGAGATCCCGCGAGTCCGGGCTCCATGCCGCCGGCCAGCCGCCGGAACTCCCCGTGTCGGAGATCGTCGAGTTCCCGACCGCGCGGTCGAGCCGCTCGGTCAGGCAGACCGGACGCCCCCCGGCCGCGGGCACCGCCCACAACTTCGGATGCCTCAGGCTCCACGGTTCGTTGGCGTTCCTCTTGCCGACGAACGCGACCCATCGACCATCCGGACTGATCGAGGGCCCACCTGCCGGTCCGGCAAAGGTTCGGATCCGTTCGATCGTGCCCCCTCGTACCGGGACGCGCCAGATGTCCTCGCGGTCGGCGTTCTGGTCGGGATCAGGCACGCGGTTACTGACAAAGTAGATCCACTTGCCGTCCGGGGAATAGCAGGGCTCGCCCTCGCTGAACTCGTCCCCGCTGGTCAGCGGTCGGAGCTTGCCCGTCGCCGCATCGATGAGCACGAGGTGTGTCCGTGCCTGGGGTAGAAACCCGCTGCCATCGAGCTTGTATGAGAGCCGCCGCACCACGCGTACGAGCGGAGCCTCCGTGCCCGGCTCGCCATGCTTCTTCCGTTCCTCGCGGGCCTTGGCCTCAGGGTCTCTCGGCGTGAACGTGGCAACCAGTCGCCGCCCGTCCGGACTCCACGCGAATTCACCGATGTTGCCGTCGGTCCTCGTCAGCTGCCTGGCCTCGCCTCCGTCCGCGGATATGGTCCAGAGTTCCGTGCGCTCGCTCCGTGCAGAGAGGAAAGCGATCGTTGTGCCGTCCGGCGACCAACGCGGCGAGCGGTCGGAGTGCTTGCCCCGTGTGAACTGCATGCAGCGCGACGCACCGGAAACACCCACTGCCGCCACCCAGACGTGGGACAGATTCTTCAACTGCTCTCGATCGGCTCGAGTCACCGCGGTCGCCAGCCGATCACCACCCGGCGAAAGCTGGCAATCGAGCGGAACGCGGATCTCGTAGATGTCCTCCGGTCGGATCGGGGTCCGGCGTGGCATAAAAGCATCCTCCCTCGGCCGCAGCCGAAGGAGGATACCCGGTGGGTCGGAGAGGCACGAAGGGAAAAGCCTACCGGTTGCCGGTTACCAGCCGGACCTCCCGGTACGATAGGTGGAGAAGTGCTGCAACTTGGCGACCACGCGGTGTCCCAGCGGATCGTAAGCACCCAGCATGTCGACCCAGGCGTCGGTGTCGGGGTCGTACCAGTAGATCGTGGTGCCCTGCGCGTCGCCGGTGGTGTTCAGCAGCGAGATGCTGAGCTGAACTGGTGTCTGGAACTGCAACCCCTCAGGAAAGAGGTGGCACTCGACGTAGCCGCCGGCATCCTGCACCTCGAGCGAAATCGACCGCGTGCCCGGGAATGCCCCGGGCGGGAAGACCAAGGCGATGCGGCCGGCCGCCACGACGCCGCCCGCCCGGCCATTGATGGTGGCGGCCGACGGAAGGGTCGTCCCGGCCGGGTTCATAGCCGTGGTTCCGCCGGAGATGGTCACTTCCCGATCCGGGCCTTTGGCTGCCTGGGCGAGCGGGCCCACCCCACTCGAGGCCAGGTCCTTCACCCAAACGACCTCTTCGGACGACAGGACCGGCGAACCGGGGGCCGCCCCCCGATCGGTGCCGCATCCTCCTGTCACCAGCAGGATGGACACAACCGCCAGGGCGAGACATCCGTGGATGGTGGGCGACCGTCGGTGCACGAAGAGCCTCCTTGGTTGAGGACAAGGACCGGTTGGGATCGGCTGCGCAACAGGTGTGCCACGGCGCGCGACTTCGAGATCGCTGTGCCTTAGGGACCTCCGTTGACGCCGTCCGGATCCGCTCTGGGCCGGGATCCGGCCGCTCGTCGGCGCCCCTGCCGGCAGGTCCCTGCGCGACAAGCGGTTCGTCATGGTGGCGGAAGTCAGCCCGGGTGCGCTTGTTGCCGCCGGCGAAATCTCGGATCCTCGGACATCGGGTGGGGTATCCTGAAGCCCAATGGCCGTCGCCGCGATCCTGCGTTCTCGCCAGCCGGCCTGCCGACCGCTGCGTTCGAGGAGGAACCGTACCAATGTCCTCGCGATGGCTAGCCGTGATCATCGCTCTTGGCCTTGCGACTCTGGCCTCTGCGGCAGATGCCGCGATCCGGCCGTTTGTTCTCGCAGGAGCGACGGCCATCCGCACCGAGAAGACCGACCTGGACGAGATGCTCGACGAATACACGATCCAGGAGGACAGCAAGGGCTGGGAAGTGGGAGGGGGTCTGCGTCTGGTTTCTGCGACCGGCGAGTCCGGCGGTGCGGATCACGGCGGTGTGCCCAGCTGGGGAGAGAGAGCAATCGAGATGCGTCTGCGCCTGACAGTCAACGGAGGGAGCCTTCCGGACGTCAACTTCAGCGGCCAGCGGTCCTCGGGCTTTTCCTATCCTCCGCGAAGTTTCTCGGTGACCTCCCGCGAGACGTTCGACTACATCTCATGGGCCCTCGGCGGTTTCTTCTCGGCGCGAGTCTACCGCGGGGCCGGTTTCTACCTTGGGCCGGTGGTGCAGAGCGTGAGCTACGAGGCTGACCGATCCTGGACCGGGCCGACCGACTGCACACAGTGCGGACCGGGAGGCGACAAGGCCACGGACCGGTACGGCGCGTTTGAGGCGGGTCTCCACTATACGTTGCGCCGGCTTCCGTTGCGGTTGGAGGGTTGGTGGATCCCGAAGAGAGTCAATCTATCGACCACCCACATCGTTCGATCGGACAACTATCAGGCGAATTTCGCAGCGTTCAAGGAGTCGATGGGGGGACGCGTCTCCTGGGAGTTCTGAGGGGAATCCGTGCGGGACCGTTTCTCCGGCACGGGGCTCTCAGCCCGGACAGGACCGATCTATCTCACCCGGAAAACACCCTCGCCAGATCTCGCCAGCACGCGGCCCTTCTCGTCCTGCGCCTCGACCTTCCAGCGATACTCCCCGCGGACTAGCGCCGGCAGCACCTCGTCGGGCGGGATCCACTCGGTGCCATCCACCGGCAGGGAATCCACCACGATCCGCCCGGTAATCGAGGAGACGCTGAGTCGATAGCTCGTTGCACCGGGGACCTCGCCCCAGGTGAGGTCGAGGGCGCCGGCTCGGGCCGGCTCGGCAGGCCCCAGGGCGTCCAGGAAGGGAATCGTCTCCATCGGGCCCGAGAGTCTGGCCTTCGCATGGTGAACGTAGTTCCGGGCCACGGCGAGGAAGACGAGAGATCCAAGGAGGAGCACCCAGAGCCACCAGGCAATCCCGCCGGGGTGGGATGCCGACGCGGCCCCGGAACGATCCGAAGCCTGAAGAGCGGGTCGCAGGTGCGCGCCGCCGGCTCGCCATTCTCCGGCGCGATCCCCCGGCGGCGGCGCTGCCAGCGGAGCGCCAGAGGGCGTACCCGCACCTGGGCGGAATCCTGCGCCATCCGGTCTCCCCGACCCCTGGTCCGTTTCCTGCCTTGCGGCCATTTCCCGGCGTGCGGCCATGCGTCGGACCCTCCTTCGTCCTTGGTATCGACCGCCGACTGCCGGAGCTTCAGTGCCTCGAGCGCCCGAACGAACCCCCTTTGCGCAGAATCCGCTCGCTGCCGGCGGATCACGGCGATACCCTCGGGACACAGGCGCCATCAGGCGTATCGCACCAGGAGGAGTGCCCATCATGAAGCTTCGAATCGAATACTGTGGCGAATGAGACTACCGGCCAAGGGCCGCCAGTCTGGCGGACGGGGCAGGCAAGCGGTTTGGAGTCGAGCCCGAGCTGATCGAAGGAACCGGCGGTGTTTTCAAGGTCTGGCTCGACGGCACGCTGATCTGGGACAAGAAGTCGATGGGCGGATTCCCCGAGGAGCAGGTGATCTTCGACCGGATCTCCACCCGGGGAAACCCGACCTGACGCGCTCGGGCGCACGAAGCGGAGAGCGGGCCGGCCGTGAGGAGCGGCCGCGCGCCCCGTTCCTGTCCGCGACCAAGCTTCGGCAGAGGGCGGGCGCCGGCGCGTGCCGGCGGGTGAGACAGATGAAACCGATGAAGATGACCGGCAGACGATCGGTCAAGGGTCTGCGATGAGCCTATTGGATGGCTCCAGCGTCCTGGTCGGAATGGTGCACCTCGCGCCATTACCTGGAAGCCCGCGGTACTCCGGCCGGATGGAGCCGGTGCACCAGAGGGCGCGGCGGGATGCCGGCGCGCTGGTCGAGGCGGGCTTCGATGTTCTTCTCGTTGAGAACTACGGCGACCTGCCCTTCTATCCGGACGACGTACCCGCCTGCACGACGGCGGCAATGACGGCCGTCTTGGAGGGTCTCCGGCGGGACCTGCCGCTGATCCCGTTGGGAGTCAATGTTCTTCGCAACGACGCCCGGGCCGCCCTGGCCATCGCCGCCGCGGTCGGCGCCGCCTTCATCCGTGTGAACGTGCACTGTGGCGCCGCGCTTACCGACCAGGGAATCCTGCAAGGTCGGGCCCAGGAGACCCTGCGGCTTCGCGCGTCGATCGCTCCCAAGACCGCCATCCTTGCCGATGTGGCCGTCAAGCACAGCCGCGCCCTGGCCCCGGGGTCGATCACCGACGAGGTGCTGGACCTGGTGGAGCGTGGCCTGGTCGACGGAGTGCTGGTGACCGGGGCTCGCACCGGGGCGGCCGCCTCCCTCGAGACGATTCACGAAGTCGTGAAGGCAGCCGGGAAGGTGCCGGTGTGGGCGGCAAGCGGTGTCACGGCGGGCAATGCCATCGAACACCTCCGGGCCGGGGCCCGGGGCCTGATTGTCGGAACCTCCATCAAGCGCGGCGGGCGTTCCGACGCCGAGGTGGATGACGCGCGCGCCCGCGAGTTCGCCCGACGTGTTCGAGGTCTTCCCCGTGAGAAGGACGCGGCGGGCCGCCTGGCGCGGACGCGCACCCGAGGCAAGCCATGAAACCCGATGTCGCGCACCATCCACAGTACCCGTTCCGCACCGAACTGCTGCGCACGCTGCCGGACCGCGCACTCTCCTTCGTGGATGGCCCGGAACCAGGTTCTTCGGAGCACGCGCTGCTCGGCGAATTCCTCGGCCTGATTCACGCCTATGCGTTCCTGGAACGTCTGGTACAGGGCACGGTGCTCTGCGAGCTGCCGGTGCACGTCGATCGTATCCTGACCGGATTCCTCGACCCTGAGGACGAGGGGGAGCGACTCGCAACCCAGGAAGCTGCGCTGCTGGACTGGACTCCCGAGTCCGCCGATAGTCTCGTCGATGCGCTGGACGAGCTCGGCGTGAAGGTGCTCTGCCGCGATGACCCGACCGACGGAGAGGCCCCCCCGGGGCCGCGCCTCGGCGCCTTCGCCTTCGAAGGAGATGCGGGCCCAGCCATTCTCGTTGGAGCCTCCCCGCACACTCCCGAGGCTGCGTTTATCGCCGCCCACGGACTTGCACACCTGGTTGCCGATGTCGATCCGTACCTTCCCCGGATGTGCCGTTGGGATTCGGAGTGTTTTGCCAACCTCTCGGATCGCCCGGAGGAAGTCCGCGCGGACAGGTTTGCGCGCGCGCTACTCATGCCTCGGGACGCATTCCTCGAAGCCATACGGGAGCTCGGCGCGAATCCCGCGGATGACGCCGATCCCAGGCCGGAACAGCTGGCCGCTCTCTTCGGGGTGCCCTACTCGTTGGTCATCCAACGTCTGGCCGATCTGGAACTCCCTCCGCCCGGACCCTCGTCCCCGCCTTGCGGGCCGGCCACCGGAGGCTCCACCGGGGCGGTTCCCCCGGGAAGAGCGGCATCGTCCGCGCCCGATCGCGGGAGCGCGGCAGCTTCGGCCGAAGCCTCGCTGCGCCCCGATGAGGAAGAGCCCGCAGATGAGCCGGTCGATGAGCCGGTCGGCTCTCTGACGCTTCCGGAGAGATTCGTCAACCTCTCGTTGGCTGCCTACGCCGGACGTGTGCTCGACCTCGAGGGGCTGTCCCGGTTTCTGCGTATCAGTCCCCCGGGAGCCCAGCGGATGGCGGACCTCGCAGGCATCACGCCGGAACCCGAAGAGGACGAGACTCCCTGAAACCTCCGCGTCGGCATCAAACGCGGCCGGAGACTGAATCGCTGCAACACAGCCGATCGTTCGCCGAATCCACTACGGCGTCGCGCGATCGCGCACAAACCGACGTCCCCGGTCCGCGGCCTGGTCGGGCGGCCGGCCGAGCGCAGAGCGCATTCGCGTCGTGCGGGCGTCGCTCCGCTCCAGACGCTCGGGACCCGGAATCCACTTGGCGCCACCCGGTCTACGGGGATATTCTCTACTATCTTTCGCGCCCGCGACCGGTGAACGCCGACCGGGGCGAGAATCGAGGAAAGTCAACCGTCTTCGGTGCCGGGCCCAGCCCGGGTCCCGAGGGCGTGGCTTGACCGCGATTTCCAGGAGGGTAGGGATGCAACAGATCCACGATTTCGCGTTGGGCATTGGGGGGGAATCGGGCGAGGGAATCATGCTCGCCGGGGACATCCTCGCTCTGGCCGCCGCCCGGTCCAATGTGCATGTCTCCAGCGTGCGCGTCTTTCCCGCGGAGGTGCGCGGAGGGCCGAGCCTTCACCGGACGCGCTACGGCACGGATCACGTGTACAACCAGGGGAGTCTCTACGGGATCTTCGTGGCGCTGAGCACCCCCCACTATGAACGACACCGCAGCTCGATCGCCCCTGACGCCGTAATCGTCATGGATGGCGATCCGGCCACCTTCGATCCGGGGTCCGCCTACCCCGAACTGGCCAATCGCGCGATCTACGTTGTCCCGATGGAAAGGATCGCCAAAGACGAAGTCAAGGACCCGCGGACGAAGAACATGGTTGCGGTGGGAGCCTGCGCCGCGCTCTTCAACTTTCCGAAGGACCAGATCGAACAGAACCTGGCCGAGCGGTACCGCCGCAAGGACGAGAAGATCTACCTGAACAATCTGGGCGGATTCCAGGCCGGGTTCGCCTATGCGCGCGAACATCTGCAGAAGAAGGACCCCTACACCTTGAAACCAGCCGAGGGCGACGGTCTCCTGCTGCTCTCGGGAAACGAGGCGATCGGCATGGGGGCACTGCTCGCGGGTTGTCGCTTCTTCGGCGGCTACCCGATCACGCCCGCCAGCGAGATCATGGAGTTCATGGCCGCGGAACTCCCGAAGGTGGGGGGGTGCATGCTGCAAGCCGAGGACGAAATTGCTTCGATCGGAATGGTCCTCGGTGCGTCTTTCGCCGGAGCGCGCGCGATGACGGCGACCTCGGGACCGGGGCTCTCCCTGATGACCGAACTCCTGGGTCTCTCCGCCATGGCGGAGATTCCGGCGGTCGTGGTCGATGTTCAGCGCGGCGGTCCCTCGACCGGACTGCCCACCAAGACCGAGCAGGGCGATCTCAATCTGGCCCTGGCGTTGAGCCACGGAGAGATGCCGAAGGTCGTGCTGGCGCCGATCTCCGTGCATGACTGCTTTGACATCATGTTCCAGGCGTTCGATATCGCCGAGCGGTTCCAGGTGCCGGTGATCGTCCTGACCGAGCAGGCGCTCGGCCACCGTCGCACCGACCTGCCGAAATCGATGCTGCGGGATCTCAAGGAGCTCAGCGTCAAGCGGACCCCGCAGGAATTCGACCCGGCCAGCTACCTTCGCTTCGCCATCACCGAATCGGGGGTTTCCCCGCGGGCCATCCCGGGCGACAAGGGCGGGGCGCATGTCGTCACTGGTCTCGAACATGGCGAGAGCGGAGCGCCGCGACATGACGAAGAGAACCGAAAGGTGATGATGGAGAAGCGTTGGCGGAAGCTCGATGCGATCGCCAAGGAGCACGGGACGCCGTGGAGGTTCGGTCCCGAGGCCGCCGAGATTGGAATCATCGGCTGGGGCGCCACCGCCGGCGCGGTACGGGAAGCGGTGGAAGTGGCCAACAGCAAGGGAATCTCAGTGGCGGCAATCTACCCGAAGATCCTCGTCCCGAATCCGGACGAGGCGATCCGCCCGTTTATCCAGAAGCACCGGGTGCTCGTCGTGATCGAGGAGAACCAGACCGGGCAGTATGCGAACTACCTCCAGTCCATCTACGGCGCGGAGCTGGGCTTCAAGCCGGAGCGGATCAACAAGTACGACGGGGCGCCGTTCCGGCCGGATGACGTGCTGTCGGCGTTGCGCGAGATCGCGGCCCGCCACGGAGTCAACGCCGCGGCCACGGCGGCGAAGCGCTGAGTCGGGAGGAAAGGCAGATGAGCGACAATAATCCACAGGCGACGCCCGCTCCGGGACCCGCCTTTGGGGACGAAGGGGTTGGAGCGGAAGGACGCGGTTGTGAAGTACAGCTGAAGCCTGCAGACTACAAGAGCGGACGACGCCCGGTGTGGTGCGCCGGTTGCGGGGACTACGGCGTCCTCAACTCCCTCTTCAATGCCCTGGCCGAGCTGCAGGTCGATCCCGACCATCTGGCGGTCATATCGGGCATCGGGTGTTCCAGCCGCTTGCCGGGATACATGAACGCCTATGGCTTCCACGGCGCACACGGTCGCGCGGTTCCCGTGGCCTCCGGGGTGAAGGTGGCCAATCCGGCGCTCACCGTGCTCACCGTGGGCGGAGACGGCGACGGTTTCTCCATCGGCGGGGGGCACGTCTCACACGCCTGCCGGCGCAATATCGACATCACCTATGTCGTCATGGACAACGAGATCTACGGCCTGACCAAGGGGCAGATTTCCCCGACTTCGCCGGTCGGCGCGCGGGCAAAGAGCAACCCTTACGGCACAGTGGAGCACCCCGTCAACCCGTTGCTGCTCGTCCTGGCCTACGGGGCGACCTACGTGGCGCGCGGTTATGCCTCCCAGCCAAAACAACTGGTGCACCTGGTGGCCGAGGGATTGCGGCACAAGGGGCTCGCGTTCATTCACGTGCTCAGCCCCTGCGTGACATTCAACAAGGCGGCGGGGTACGACTTCTTCAAGGAGCGCGTGCAAGACCTTCCGGCCGACCACCAGACCTCGGACCTGATGGCGGCGATGCGCTTGGCCGCCGATGAGAGCCGCTTCTACACCGGGCTGTTCTTCAAGGCGGATCGGCCGGAGTACACCGAAGGCCTGCGGCGGAGCGGGCGCAAGCTCGAGGCCCCCCCGCCGGTGGACATCGAGGCCCTGATCCATCAGTATAGCTAGCGCGACCACTGGCGGGCATGGCGGGGGTGCGGAGGGAGCAGGGATGAACCTGGCGCGGCTGCTCAAGCCGGAGCTGATCCTGCTTGAGCTACAGACCCGGGATCTCCCCGAGGAAGAACGCGAAGAGATCCCGGCCCAGCAGTACCTCTGGGACATCAAGGGTCGGGTCCTGGCGGAGTTGGTGGATCTGGTCGACCGTTCCGGGCGCGTGAGCAACCGGAACAAGCTCCTGCAGGATCTGCTCAACCGCGAACGCAAGGCCACGACTGGTCTCTCCTGCGGGGTGGCGATCCCGCACGTCCGGACCATCTACGCCAAGGAGCTGCTGATCGGGTTCGCCCGCTCGACTCCGGGTGTGGGGTTCGATTGCCTCGACTCCGGTCCGGCCCACCTGTTCTTCGTGATGGTGGCACCGCCGTACGACGACACCGCGTACCTCAAGTTCTACCGGCAGATGGCGGAGGCGTTTTCGGTGCGGGACTACCGTCAGGAGTTCATGGCCGCGCAATCCGAAGGTGAGATCCTGAGGTTGGTCAAGATGATGGGGCAGGGATAGCTGCTCGATCCGGGCGCGGCGCCGCGCGCCGCGCACCACCTGCTGCTCGCCGAGAAAACCCCGGGCTTGTTACCGGAATCCGGACAACCCAGCGGGTGCCGGTCCGGACCTTGCGGCGTGAATGCCGGCGCCTGTGGCGCCGACTCCGCCGGGGGGCTGGGATACCATGGAAGCACGATCGGGGAATCAGTTACCCGATGCATGCCTCTCTGCGTCCCTGACGCGCAACCGGCAGTCGCCGGCGTCACGGACACCGCCTGGGACAACCCGGCTTCCAATCCAATGCGGAATCATTGGTTACCGTCATGTCCACGCGGGACAATCTCGCCCCGGCGGACAGGGATACCCGATGGGACCGACACGGCTGCGGCACAGGAAAAAGCACCTTGGGAGGGCCACCGCCGATGGACACAGCAGACGCAGCCGGCCGGAGTCGTCCACCGTTTGGGTATCCGAGCATTCCCCTCGACCGGACCGGCCGGACCACCCTCGCTGACGGAATTCCCGGTTCGCGTTCGGGACCACGCCGGGGAGTTACGCCCGGCGAAGGCAACGCCAGCGCCGTGACCATGGCGGGCTATCTGCCGATGGCGCCTCCCCAGCACGCTCATGAGACTCTCGAGCCGATCGTGGCCGGCCGTTCCGGGGGCGTCGAGATGTCCAAGGCCCAGCGAGTCGAGCTCCTGACTGTGTTCCTGCGGCACTGCTCCGTGCTGGGCCACCCGGACTGCTACGCCAGGTGGGGACCGGAACTCGAGGCCTTGTCCGTCACACTGCTCGACTCCGCACCGGAGGAGGCGGTGCGCGGCCTACGGGTGGTCATGAGCTGGAAGAACCGGGTCGGCGACTACGAGCGGACCCAGGAACTGGCCGGGCAAGTCCCGGCTCGGGTCCTGACTCAATGCAGCACCGAGACGCAAGCCGATCTGGCGCTGGTCCGCAGCGACGCCGCGAGTCGTCTGGGTGATCTCGAAGTCGCCGAGGCTCTCGGAGCAGAGGCCGTGGACGCGGCGGATCGCAGCGGCGAAGCCCGACTGCGCGGTCACGCGCGCATCTGTCTGGCAACCACCCTCAAGCAGAGGGGTCGATTCCAGGAGGCGCTGAGTCTGTACACCCAAGCAGAAGCCCTCCATCAGCTGTCCGGAGACCTGACCAGCATGGCCCGAGGTCAGCTCAACCGTGGCCTGCTCCTGAACCGACTGGGCCGGGTGCGCGAGGCCGCCACCGTTCTCGACGGCGCGTACCGCCGGGCCTGCGAGATCCCGCACTCGCAGTTGATCCTTCGCACGAGACTGGGGATGGGGCTGGTCGCAGTCCGCCGCGGCGAGCTGGACAGTGCCCGCCGCCACTTGGTTACAGGATGGCTGGAGGCCCGGCGTCTGCACATGCCGCGCGAGCGAGCGCTGGCCCTGGAGTTCCTCGGCGAGGCTCTGATCCTGGCCGGGAGGGTCGACCTGGCGCGGCGGGTTCTGACCCTATGCCGGCGCACCGGAGCAAGACTGGTGCGGGAAGGCGACCTGACCGTGGAGTGCGGAATCCGGGAGACCATGCTCGCCCTGGCTACCGGGGATTCCCGCGCGGCCTGCGTTGCGGCGGAGGCCGCGCGCGCCGGCGCCGGCAGACTCGGGCTCCCCTGGGAGGAGGCACAGGCGCTCCGGCTGGAGGCGATCGCCCTGTACCGGATCGGCCGGCGGTCGGCGGCGCGCACGGCCCTGTCGGCGGCCAGGGGCAAGCTGCGATCGATGAATGAGCAGCTGGAGATCCGGCTGGTGGATCAGTGGCAGGAATTCCTTCGCCACGGCGATCGGCATCGTGAACCGCCTGTTCACCCGGCCCAGTCAGCGCTCTCCATGGGCGTACTCGCGTCTCGCTCCGAGGAAACGATTTTCGGCGCGCCGCAGACTCGGGCGATTGAGCCGGGCGGCTGGAGGCAGTCGTCCGTTGTTCCGCAATCGAACCGGCGCGGGGACCGGACTCGAGCCCGTCCGGCCCACGCCCTGCACGAGATCTGGCGGCAACTCGGGCTGATCACCAGATCGGATCGGCTCGCGGCGGTGCTGCGGGCGGCTGAGATGCTGGCGGTCTCGGATGGGATCGTTCTGGTGCAGGGAGAGACCGGAACCGGCAAGGAGCTCGTCGCCCGCGGCGTCCACATCCTGAGTGGGCGCCAAGGCCCGCTCGTCCCGGTGAACACCGGGGCGCTTCCCACCGACCTCATCGAAGCAGAGCTTTTCGGGGTGGCGAAAGGAGCGTACACCAGCGCGGGGCAGTCGCGCGCCGGGCTCGCGATCGCCGCGCAAGGCGGGACTCTGTTCCTCGACGAAATCGGAGAGGTCGATCACCGGGCACAGATCGCGCTGCTGCGATTCCTTGACTCCGGAGAGGTGCGGCCGGTCGGATCCACCCGCATCCTGCACGCCCGGACCGGCATCGTGGCCGCTACGAATCGCCCCCTGAAGGAGCTTGTGGGCGCGAATCGGTTCCGCGCCGATCTCTACTATCGGCTGGCTCAGGGCGTGCTGGAGCTGCCCCCGTTGCGGGAGCGGCCGGAGGATCTGCGCGATCTGGTGGAGTCACTCTGGGTCCGCCAGACAGGCCGCAGGGATCTTCCGGAAGGGCTGCTCGAGGAGGAAGCGCTCGGCATCATGCGCCGGTACGACTGGCCTGGAAACATCCGCGAACTCGATCACTACCTTCGCCGAGTGCGGCTCGCGCATGCGGGCGAGGCGAAGGTCTCCACGCAGTTGCTGGAGAGGCACCTGCGCACGGGCGCGGAGGTTCTCGTGTCACGTCCATCGTCCAAGCGTGCCCGGCGCACTCGCGGTTCCACGGCCGCGAGCTACGGGGCTCGCGCGTTGCCCGATACCGCCCAGATCGAGCAGGCGCTGCGTGCCGCCAACGGAAATCGTTCTCGCGCCGCGCGCAATCTGGGAATCCACCGAGGCGTCCTCTACCGACTGCTGGGACAGATGGCCCGCACGCGACCGGAGGCAGCCGACCGCAGCGAGCCAGCGGGCGGCCGGGGGCAGGCGGGCCGCAGTATGCCCGAAGGCCCCCGTCCGCCGGGAGAGATCCGGGGGGCGGGGGACGACAATCTCACGGGGCAAACCGGGTTTGTCTCTTGAAGTCCAGCCCGCTCATTCGACACCCCCTTGCTGAAACCAGCGGAGGCGGCGGGCATCGCGGTAAATCCAGAGCCAGGTGCCGGGTGTGGGAATTGCCGCCCGGGCGGTGCCGGAATCCGCGCCGGGGCACCCCGTCTCCACTGGACCGCAATCGATCCGTACATACCAGTAGTGGCGGACCACCTCGCGCCGCCACCAGCCGCCCGAGACGATGAAAGGTCCGACCGCCTCAACAACGGGCCCCTGGCCCCGCAGGATCATCCCCTGGGGATGGCCGCCGCGCGATGACGCACACGCCGGACAGAGCGCGATCGGTCGTGGTGACAGCAGCAACCGGCGCAGAACCGGCGCCAAGCGTACGATCCGTGGTTGCGCGGGCACCAACTTCGCCATCGGATCCAGTGCGACCTTCGCCTCCGGCAGATGAGCCTCGATCAGACGCACGGCGCAGACCGATCCGTCGCCAAACTCCGCACGTACACGCGCCAGGGCACGGTTGGCCGCCTCGAGGTCCCGGCAACGCTGCTTCGGAAAGAGCGTCATCTGCTCGGGCACGTTTCCGACGAATTCCGCTCTGATCCGCACGTCCACCACGCCAGATGGAAATTCGATCGATTCCAGACGCAGCCGCAACAGGTCGCGAAGCAGATCAAGATCGCATGTGGGGATCGCCGGGCGCAGCGTCTCGAGCCGGCGTCGTGAGCCATTCGCCATGCCCCCATGGGCGGGGGCGGGACGATCGAACGTGATCTCGATTGTCAGGCCGCAGAGAGCACGATCCCGCGTCCGCAACCTCCGCAACAGCGCGTCGAGATCTTCTTCGATGGCATGAAGAAGCCGTGCGGTATCTGTCTCCGGATGGTCCAGGACGATCGTCCGCTCATGCGGTTCTTCCGGAATCTCGGGTGCGAGCGGCGCCCACGTTTCCCCGTGGGCCATGCGGTGCAGGGCAAATGCAGCTTCCCCAAAGCGGCGCCGGATGCCCGAAGGTGGAAGGTCGAGGAAGCCTCCCAGCTCGAAGATGCCGAGCCGGGCCAGCGTGTCGCGGAAGTCGGCGTCACAGGCGATCCGGTCCATGGAAATGCGGCGTACCGCCACCCGTTCCTCTTCCCGATCGTTGAAAACCGCGGTCTTCAGGCCGGAGCGCGCCGTCGCATAGCATCCGAAACGTGAGAAACCGACCGCTATGCGCCCGTCGTACTCCATCTGCCGCAAATCGGCGCGAATCAGCTCGGCCCAACTGGAAAACTGCGGATGCAGTAGTTCCAAACCCTCCGCGCCCAGCCAGAAGGTGCCCGGTTCGTCATGTGCGCATTCCACTTCGGGAGAGAAGAAGCGCAGCCGCTCGGAAAGCGCCTTCACCTCCGCCTGGATCTCCGCCGGCGCGATCACCGCCGCACGCAGGTCCCGCACGAGCGACAACGCCCCCGCGTAGCGCATTCCCGGAAGGATGCGTCCGGCTCGGGCTCGCTCGTTCACCCAGAGCAGCATACCTTGCGGGCGATCCTCGTCCACCACCGCAGCGGCCTGATCACGCCACTCCGGACGCCGCTTCAGCAGGATCTGAAGCGGGAAGGCCGGCAGATCAACACAGGCCATCCGGACCACGTAGCTCCTCCTTATGGCTCCAACCCGTTCCCTGGCGTTTATCCTTCAGGGTCTGGAGTTCAAAGACAAACCGGTCGAATCCTGTCTTGTACACCATTCCTTTCGCACGGATCATGGCCATGGAAGCAATCGGTGGAGTTTCCTCGGGTTTCTGTGCAAGCAGCAGGAGCGCCGACTCATGTCGGCGACAGAGAGCGGCGAGGCGCACCTGGATTACTGGGGGCAAGGGGGCATAGCGTGCAACCGCGGCCGCAGGTCGGGCTGGTGCAAAACCACGGTTCCCCGCAAGCTCTTGACTGAAATCGCAGACCACCAGGGCGAAGGCGCCTGAACGCAACAGGCACTCCGCCGCCCGCGCGGCCGCCAGGGCACCATGAACCCGCAGCACCGGAAGGGCCGCAAGATCCACACCCCAATCGTGAAGATCCGGCGCATAGAAGAGGGAGTCGCCCGCCGAAATCCAGGCCGCGGGCTCGCCGCGCTCCTGCGCCTCTCGGATCAAACGCGCGGCCGCGGTGAGGCCGGCTGCCGGCTCACGGTCTGAAATCTCCGTGATGCCACCGGCCAGCGACTCCAGGTTCCAGCGGCGGGGGGCCCGCTCCGCTGTTCTCTCGGGCAGCCCCACGAGGCGCGGCCGTCGCTCTGCTCCGGACGTGTCTCCACCCGGCGCCTTTCCTCCCGGCGTTTTTTTCCCAGACGGATCTCCAGGAACGACGGCGAAGGGGATCTGCAGGAGGGCGCGCATCCTTTGAGCCTTTCCGCGCCGGGAGACCCGGCCGTCCGGACCGGTTTTCCGACGGTTGCCTCTTCAAACCGTGAGGCTCCAGGGCTCCCCTCCTGCCGAAGACAGAGTGCCATACATTTGTTCGCAATGTCAAGAGCAGTTTTCCTGAGGGCCGGATACCGGGAGAGGGATGCCAGGAGAGGGGGAAGAAAGGCCGGAGGATCGAGAGGGGTCTCACGATCAACTTGGCGAGCAAAGACCGCGTGCGAAGACTGCGGGCGCGGGCGCTCTAAGGATGGATCTGGCTTCGATCCACCACATTGCGAGCGATCACCTCAGAGAGGTCCTTGCGCCGCAATGGCTTCGCGACATAGTCGTCCATTCCCGCCGCGACGCATTGCTCCCGGTATCCGGCGAGGGCATGCGCTGTCAGGGCCACAATCGGGATTCGCGTTCCGGACTGTCCCTCGCGCTCCCGGATGAGGCGGGTGGCTTCAAACCCGTCGATGCCCGGCATCTGCACATCCATCAGGATCAGGTCATATCTCTGCCTGGCACATTCGTCTACCGCCTGTTGCCCATCCCCCACTACCGCGACCAGGTGTCCCTGGCCGCGAAGCATTTCTGCAGCGACGATCTGATTCACCGGGTTGTCCTCGGCGACGAGGATGCGCAGCGCGTGAGGCTCGACCGTGCCGGATCCGGCATCGCTC
The DNA here is from genome assembly GCA_964473865.1 of uncultured bacterium. GTDB lineage: Bacteria > Eisenbacteria > RBG-16-71-46 > CAIMUX01 > CAIMUX01 > CAIMUX01. The sequence goes on from CAYYQN010000001.1 coordinate 175,118, forward strand.
GGCGAGGGGCCAGATAAGCGGGAGCGCTCCGCCGGTCCGGCCTCTTTCGAGTCCGAACTCACCCGACCCGGCGTCTTCGAAGTCTCGGTCCCCGGGGAAGCCGCAATTCCCATCCGCGCGGTGAAATGGAATTCCGTTCCGACACCCACCTCGCTCATCAGCCAGATCTTCCCGCCCATCAGTTGTACCAACTGCGATGAGATCGTGAGCCCCAGACCGGTCCCGCCATACCGGCGCGAAATCGAGTTGTCCGCCTGGCAGAAGGCTTCAAACACCGCGCTCTGCTGTTCCGCCGGAACTCCGATGCCGGTGTCCCTCACCACTACGTGGAGCATGCAGTCTGTTTCCGTCCGTCCGTCCACGGCAACACGCACCTTCACTCCACCCCGCTCGGTGAAGCGGATGGCATTGCCCACCAGGTTGGTGATGATCTGACGGAAACGGTGCGGATCACCGACGAGGCGCGCCGGCACACCCTCCTCGACTCGCGTGTCCAGCTCCAGCTGTTTGTCAGCCGCGCGCAGGCTCAGGATCTGCAAGGTGTCCCGCAGGCACCGCTCCAGGTCGAATGCTACGCAGACAAGGTCCAGCTTTCCCGCCTCGATCTTCGAGAAGTCGAGGATGTCGTTGATGATCGTCAGCAGGGAGTGCGTGGACTCCTGAACCAACTCCAGGTAGCGGCGCTGCTCCGCGGCGAGGTCGCTTTCCAGGAGCAGTTCCGTCAGCCCCAGAATTCCGCTCATGGGGGTGCGGATTTCGTGGCTCATGTTGGCCAGGAACTGGGCCTGAGCGCGCGCCCCGGCCTCCGCCTGAAGGCGGGCCTGGACCAACTCGGTCACATCGACGATGGTCAGCACCGCCCCGTCGCAGGTCGCGTCGCGATAGATCGGTTGCAGACGCACGATGACCTGTGCTTTCCCCAGCTCGCGCTGGCCGACATAAGGCGACGCGTGCGGATCCGCATGGAGAATGCGTACCTGCCGTCCCAGAGCCACCATGAGCGAGCTCGGGGAGAGTTCCTCCAGGCTTCTGCCGAGCATCTCGGGCGCCGGGGTCGCCAGCATCCGACAAAGGCACGCATTCACCTCGGTCACCCGGCCGTCCCGGTCGATGAAGGCAATCCCCACCTCCATCCCGGCGACCATCGATGTGCGCTTCGCCGCCTCCTGCCTCGCGGCGTCGGCTGCCGCCCGCCGCTCCTCCTCCAGTTGGAGACCATGCAGGGCGGTGGCGATGTCCGCGGCAACCTCACGAAACGGCGCATGCTCGTCGATATCTGCACCGACCTCCGCCGACACCACGGCGATCAGCACTCCATGGAACCGGCCATCCCGCCACATCGGAACGACCAGGCTCCACCCGGCCACGCGCGCGGGACACCCGTCACTCCCTCTTCCCGTCGCGGGTCGAATCACGCACAAGGTGCGATCCGCCTTCACCGCGTCGACGATCTCGGCCGAGAGGCGCCCACCCTGCAGAATCCCGCCCCCCGGGTCGTCACCGGTGCAGACGCCGGCGCCGGCCGCCTCCACGATCTCAGTGAAGCTGTCCACCAGCCCGATCCACGCCCCCTGACAGCCGGGCGCCTCCGCCAGCGCCTGGCACGCGCCCCGCAGGAGACCGGCTCGATCTTCTTCTCGCGCGATCAATCGCTGGAGGTTGCTCCGCACCGTCTTGAGCACGGCCCCCAGCCGCTCGAGCCTCGATCTCGCCCTCTCGTTCTCGAGAGTGGCTCGCTGGAGGGAAATGTTGGTTTCCTCAAGCGCGCGATAGGAGGACCGGACTTCGCCGAGCAGCCGCTTTTCGAGGGTCGCGTCGTGCACCAGGCCCAGCACGTATGTTCCCCCCACGATGGTGCTGCCCAGTCGCAACCAGCGGATCAACAACGTGCGGCCCGTCCCCGGGATCTCCAGTGGTTGAACGCTGAGGCTGGAAGGCCCGGGCGGAACGATTCCCAGGCGGGCGACAAAGTCACGGTCGGACAGCTCGCGCTCCGGCGACAGCCGTCGCAGACTCGGGCTCATCTCCAGCAGGCAGCCGGTCTCGTCAAAGACCACGTAGCTATCACCGATGTCGAGGAGAGAGGCCGACAGGTTTCGACGACTCCGCAGGCGGAGGTCGATCTCGTCCTGAATGATCTCGAGCAGTTCCACGGCGGTGGCCTGGCTCGGGCTGCGCCCCCGGCGCCGCAGCGCGGCGGTCACGATCTGCCTCGCAAAGAGCGGCTCGACCGTGGCCAGCTTGGCCGCCACACAGTCAAAAAGCGCTCGTTGTGGCTCCCCTCGCGTACCCATCGGTTGGCGCCGCGGGATCGCTAGGCGGCCCGCGCACTCCGGGCCAGGTATTCCGATACGCGTGCGCCAAGCCGGTCCACCGGCGCCATGACAAAGCGGCAGGCGGCATCGCCGCGGGCCCGGCACTGGATCTCCCGGGCCGCCAGTTCGAGCCCGAAACTCTCCGAACACCATCCCGAGGAGTAACCGGCATTCATATGGCACGTGCAGAATGTGGTGAACCCGCCGCGCACAAGCCACGAGTCCGCCTCGAACGATTGAGGGTGATCGTAGATGAGCAGGAACTCCTCGTCAGGGACGGCGTTGCTATCCGCGGAGATGTCGACGAACGCCCATCCGGTGTGCGCAAAGTGGACCGGACCGGATGACAGCTTCGCGATCGGGTCCACGACTCCCTGCTTGGCGCAGAAGGCGCGGGCGTCGCTGCGGCCGATGGCGAACGCCATATCGAAGAGGGCCGTTCCGGCTCCTTCCAGTGCTTCTCCCTCCGTGAAGCTCGGATACATTTCCTTCATGAACTCGAAGAAGTGGACCGAAAGCGACATGGCTCGCACCAGCACGTAGCGCTCGTCGCCGATCCTGATCGTGCCTCTCGTTGGATCCACCGACATGGACTCGAAGTAGCTGGAAACGGACCTCTCCGCCGCACGGAACGGGGGCTCAAAGGGCGCGGGCACCCTTACGGTCTTCAGGGGCATGGTCACAATCCCTCCCAGGAAGCGAAACCCACTCAGTCTTTCGGCGTCTTCGGGCGGCTTCTGAACCGACCCCGTGGATCGGTCAGAGCCCACAACGGACCCTTCACAACCATCTTCACCACAAACAGTTCCGCGGTACGAGCACCGCTCGCCCCGGCGGCCGCCAGACCACGGTTCGACCTCGCGCCGGGTTCCGGATCGAACCGGGCCGGCCGGGCGAGGCGACGCCCGCCGGCCGCGGCTCTGGATCAAGCCCCGAAGCGGGCGGGCGGGCGCAAGGGGCTGCGAGGGCAGACCTCCCGGCCTCTCCCTCCCGTCGCGGCTACGCCTTGGTCAGCTCTCTCCCCTTCCACAACTTGTACATGGCCGGATATACCAGCAGCTCCAGCAGGAAGGAGGTCAGGAGTCCTCCGATCATCGGAGCCGCAATACGCTTCATCACGTCGGCGCCGGCGGAGGTGGACCACATGATAGGCAGCAGGCCCATGAAGCTCGCGACCACGGTCATCATCTTGGGTCGGACCCGCTTCACCGCGCCTTGCAGGATCGCCTCGTCCAGGTCCCGGAGGTGCCGCAGGCGGCCGCTTCTCTTCGCATCATCATGCGCCAGGTCGAGGAAGAGCAGCATGAATACTGCGGTCTCCGCATCCAGCCCCAGAAGCGCGATCATTCCCACCCAGGCAGCGATCGAGACGTTGTACCCCAGGATGTGGAAGAGCCAGATGGCGCCAACGGCGGAGAACGGCACCGAAGCCATGACCAGAAACGCCTTGAAGGTCGATTTCGTGTTCGCCAGCAGCAGCAGAAAGATCAGCACCAGTGTCGCCGGTACCACGAGCTTGAGGCGCTCCTTCACCCGCAGCATGTTCTCGTACTGCCCGCTCCACTGGAGTTGATACCCGGCGGGCAGGGCCAGCTTCTCGCGCACGGCTCGCTTGGCGTGTTCGACGTATCCGCCGATGTCCCGACCGGTGACATCGACATAGACATAGCTGGCAAGGAAACCGTTTTCGTCGCGCAACATGGAGGGGCCGCTCAGAACCTTCAGATCCGCGACCTGGGCCAGCGGAATCCGCGCGCCGGATGGGGTGTCGACCAGCACCCGACCCAGCTCTTCCAGGTCGTCCCGCAACTCTCGCGGATAGCGGATGTTGACCGAGAAGCGCTCCCGTCCCGACAACACGGTAGAGACGTTCTCCCCCCCCACCGCCGTCATGATGACTTCCTGCACGGCCGCGATCGTGAGGCCGTAACGGGCCATCTCCTCGCGCCGCGGCACGAAGTCGACGAAGTAGCCGCCCGCGGCCCGCTCCGCGAATACGCTCCGCGTCCCGGGGATCTCTCGCACGATCCGCTCCAGCTCAGTGCCGATTCTCTCCAGCTCGGTCAGATCTTCCCCGAAGATCTTCACTCCGACCGGCGTCCGCACGCCGGTGGTCAGCATGTCGACGCGGGCCTTGATCGGCATGGTCCAGGCGTTGGTCACTCCCGGAATCCGCAGCGCGGCATCCATTTCGTTGACCAGGTCGTCCCAGGAGATGCGGTCGGGCCAGATGGGCCGGACCAGAGGTTTCACGACACCGGGCATCCACGAGGAATACCAACGGTCCCGGGCGCGCCACTGATCTCGCGGCTTGAGCAGGACCGTGGTCTCCATCATCGAGAGCGGGGCCGGATCGGTGGAGGTCTCGGCCCGTCCCGCCTTGCCGAAAACCCGCTCCACTTCCGGAAAGCCGCTCAGCACGCGGTCCTGGGTCTCCATCAGCTCCCGCGCCTGGGTCACCGAAATGCCCGGGAGGGTCGTCGGCATGTAGAGGATCGACCCTTCGTTCAGCGGCGGCATGAACTCGGTGCCGAGCTTGAAGTAGGCCGGAATGCTCACGGCCACAATCAGGATGGAGATTGCGATCACCTTGCGCGGATGGCGCAGCACGAAACGGCACGCCGGGTCATAGACCCGGAAGATGGCGCGGCTGATCGGATGCTTCTCCTCGGCGTGATAGGTGCCAACCAGAGCGTGCGTAGCCACCGAGGCCAGCCAGCGGGGGCGAAACGCAAATGGATCCATCCGCGTGAACATCATCCGCAGCGCCGGATCCAGCGTGATCGCCAGCAACGCCGCCAGCGCCATGGCCAGATTCTTCGAGTACGCCAGCGGCTTGAACAGCCTCCCCTCCTGGTCGACCAGCGCGAAGACCGGGATGAACGCCACGGCGATGACCAACAGGGAGAAGAAGACGGACGGGCCGACCTCCTTCAGCGCCTCCAGCCGAACCTGATGGAAGTCTCCCCGCCGCCCGCCCACGTCCCAAAGGTGGAGTTTGTTGTAGGCGTTTTCCACTTCGACTATGGCCCCGTCGACCAAGACGCCGATCGAGATGGCGATGCCGGCCAACGACATGATGTTCACCGTCACGCCCATCGCCCGCAGCGGGATGAACGCGAGCAGAACCGAGATCGGGATGGTGACGATCGGCACGATGGCTGACGGGATGTGCCAGAGAAAGACCAGAATGACAATGCTCACGATGAGCATCTGCAGCCACATCTCATGCTTGAGCGTATCGAGGGCGCGCTCGATGAGGTCGGCCCGGTCGTAGGTGGTGACGATCCGTACTCCCGACGGCAGGCCGTGCTCTACATCCTTGAGCCGCTCCTTGACCGCCTTGATGACGTTCAGCGCGTTTTCGCCGTGGCGCATCACTACGATGCCGCCTACCGCGTCCCCCTGGCCGTCGAGGTCGGAGACTCCACGACGGATGTCGGGGCCGAGTTCCACGCGGGCCAGGTCCCGCAGTAGCACGGGGACGCCGTTCGGTGTGGCCATGACTACGATCTTCTCGAAATCCTCGACCGCGCCGGCGTAGCCTCGGGCGCGCACCATGTACTCCGCACCGCTCCACTCCAGAAGTCGGCCGCCGGCCTCGCTGTTGGAGTTCTTTACGGCCTCCATGACCATATGGAGGGAGACTCCGTAAGCAGCGAGCTTGTTCGGATCGACGGTGACCTGGAACTGCTTCTGGAACCCTCCAATGGAGGCGACCTCGGCCACGTCCGGCACCGATTGCACGGCGTAGCGCAGATTCCAGTCCTGATAGGCCCGCAGCTCGTCGAGCGGGTGCTTCCCGGAGTTATCGACCAGCGCATACTGGAAGATCCACCCCACACCGGTGGCGTCGGGACCCAGTTCCGTCCGCACCCCCTCGGGCAGCGACGGCTGGATCTTGGACAGATACTCGAGGACCCGCGACCTCGCCCAGTAGAGATCCGTGCCGTCCTCGAAGATCACGTAGACGAACGAGTACCCGAAGTCGGAGAAACCCCGGATCGCTTTGACTCGCGGTGCGCCGAGCAAGCCGCTCACGATCGGGTAGGTCACCTGGTCCTCAAGGAGGTCCGGCGAGCGGTCCCACCGCGAGTAGACAATGACCTGGGTATCCGAGAGGTCCGGCAGGGCATCAAGGCGGATGACCTTGAGCGTGTGTGCGGCGTAGATACAGAGCAGCACCGCCGCCAGGATCACCAGCAGCCGGTTCTTCGCCGAAAACTCGATGATGCGGGGAATGACCATGGCCTGCCTTCCTACAGGCCCGGCATGCCTGGCATCGTCCCGGCTCCGTTGCCGGCCGTCTCGCCCGGTGAGGCTCCCGGCCCCGCTTCACCCGCGGGTGCGGCCGGCGCAGGCATCCCCCCGCTGAGCGCCGCCCGGATTCTCGACTCCGAGTCGAGAAGGAAATTCGCGCGCACCACCACCTCTTCACCCGCCATCACCCCGGCAAGAACCTGCACCTTTCCATCACCACGCAGGCCGGTCTCGACGACGCGGGGTTCGAAGAGCCCGCCCCCCTTCGACACAAAGACGATCTTCCGCTCGCCGGTATCCATGACCGCGTTGTCCGGAACCAGGAGGCCTTCATCGCCCTCGACGGCCATGGTGACATTGGCGTACATGCCCGGCTTGAGCATTCCCTCCTCATTCGCGAAGGAAAATCGGGCCCGCAAGGTCCGGCTCTCCGGGTCGAGGTACGGGTAGACGAACTTGACCGCCCCGTGGAGCTCAATCGACGGGTCGTAGGCCAGGGTCAAAGTCGCCGGACGTCCCACGGCGACAAACGGCGCCTCCGATTCGTAGAAGCTCCCTTCGATCCATATCTCCGAGAGGTCGGTGATGGTGAAGAGCTCCATCCCGGGCATCACCTTCATCCCTTCGTAGACCATGCGCTCGGTGACCACGCCCGCAACCGGAGCTCGCAGCGTGACGGTGCGGGCCAGTTGTCGGGTCCGTTCCAGGGCATCGACGTCCGGATCGGAGACGTCGAAGAGGCGCAGGCGCTCGCGCGCGGCGCGGACGAGGAGATCGGCCTCGCGCCATCGACTCTCGTCTATTGCGATTGATCCGGCCCGAGCGGAATCGCCCCGGGCTGCGGCTCGCCATCCTGCGCTCGTGGACTCACCGCCGGACTGCAGCCTCTCCAGGCCCTGCCTCGCCTCCAGGGCGCGCCGGAATTCCTCCTGCCCGGCCAGGAGGTCCGGCGAGTAGATCGCAAGCAGGGGATCGCCCTTGCGGACCGCTTGTCCCGGCGTGTTGACGTAGAGCCGCTCGACGTACCCCTCGACCTTCACCTGTACCCGCCGCACCCGGGCTTCGTCGGCCGCGACGATTCCTACTGTCCGAACCGTCCGGGCCATCGATCCCTGCTCGGCCGCGACCGTCTGCACACCGGAGAGCCGGATGCCCTCCTCCGTGAGCCGGATCGCCGCCATTCCGGGGACACCGATGCCTTCCGGCCCGACGCTCACCTGTTCGGCCGGGACGAGGCGCATGCCGCAGATCGGGCAGTCTCCCTGGTGGTCGGAGACATACGTCGGGTGCATCGGACAGATGAACAACTGCTTGCCGGACGCGGAGGCGGAGGCGTGGAGCTTCCGTGTTCCATCGGTGGCCGCAAGGGTCGATGCCGCTTTGGCCGCTTCTCCCGCGTTCGTGGCCGCTTCCGCCCCCGGCTCCACCGGCTGCAGGAACATGCCGCACTTCGAGCACCGCTGGTCCGGCTCGTCCGCGGTGATCTCAGGATCCATGGGGCAGGCATACCTTGCCCCCGCTGGCTTCGCCGCGACTGTTCCGGCTTCGGCTCGGTGGTTCTTGCTGTCGGAGGGAGCGTCCTTCCCGCCACAGCCGCTCGCGACAAGCGACGCCGCCATAAGCAACAGCATCGCCACGAGCACGCAGGTGCGGGGACTCTCCCGGCGCCACGCCCGGAACCAGATTCCGAGGATCATCTCGGTTCTCCTTTCGACGGAACCAGGGGATCGCTTCCGGTCAATGCGGACAGGGCAACCTCGGCTTTGTACAGATCAGCCTGGCGGCGCGCGAGCCCCGCCCGCGCCTCCAGCACCATGCGAAATGCCTCCATGGTCTCGCGGATGCTCCCTCCGGTGCCGGCGGCGTAGGATGTCCGGGCCGACTCGAGGAGCAGCTCGCTCCGCGGCGCAATCTCGAGCCGGTAGAGGTCGACCTGGCGCGCGGCTGTGTCGCGCGCCGAGCGCAACCGTTCCAGTTCGCCCCGCGCTTCGGACTCCGCCATGCGAAGATCCTGGCGGGCCATCTCGAGGTCGTGGGCGGCGGCCCGGGCCTCGGCGTCCTGCTTGCCTCGTTTCCACACCGGCAGCTCGAATCCCAATGTCGCGGTGACCACGGGGGGTAAGTTGTTCCGCCAACCGTATTCGACGCCGGTCGCCAGGTCCGGCCAGGCTTCGCGCCGCGCCATGGCGAGCCCAAGGCGCCCCAGCTCGACCGCCCGGCGACGGACGGTCACCTCGGCCGCGTTCGCGATCGCCAGAGAGTCGATCACCTCCGACTCGACGCCGGCGGCATCCGAGCCCAACCGGCTCGAGCGCGCGCCGACTTCATCATCGCTCGCGCCATGGAATGCGCTTGCCGGCAAGTCGCCCGTCCGCACCGCGGTGTCCGCGCCCCGGTCCAGCATCGCGTTCAGCCGAGAAGTCATCGCGGCACGTTCCGCGACGAGGTCCTCAAGCTGCTCCGTGACCCGCGAACGTTGGAGCTGTACCTCGATAAGGTCGGCCTGCATGGTGAGCCCGGCCGTGTAGCGCGACGCCGCGCTGGATTCCATCGCGTCCAGCGCGGCCTGTGACTCCCGCAGCGACGCCGTCATGGCGTCCATGGCGTAGAGGTCGGCATACATGAAGCGCACTTCGGCGGCCAGTTGGCGCCGCAGTCGCATCCACTCCGCGGAATCGACCGAGGCTCTCGCCGCGGCAGCGTCGTGCCGCAGGCCCCGCTTGCCGGGAAACGGAATCGTCTGGTTCAGCATCACCGTTCCCATGACCATCGGGTCTTCACCGAGCATCTTGCCGGGATACCGCTCGCCGTTGAGGCCGAACGAGATCATTGGATCAGGGAGGGCCCCCGCAGCGCGCGTCATCTCTCGGGCGGCCGCGGTCCGCTCCTGCAGAGCCGCCACGGAAGGTGCAGACCGGAGCGCAAAGGCCGCCAGCGAATCAGGATGGTCGGCGCCAACCAATGAGCTGCGGTCGGCGCCAGCTGGGAGGCCGGCTCCGGTAGAATCGGTCAATGACCTCTTGGTGAAGTATCCTTGCCGGGCGAAGCTGCTGCCGCGTGCGGCCTCATCTCGCATCCGGCCATCGTGCCGCTCGCCTTCGCCTTCCCGCTGCAGCACGATCCCGTCCCTGCCGTTCTTCCCATCGCGCAGCCGCTGCTTATCCCCGCCATCGATGCGCCTTTCAGCTCGCCCGAGCCCGGGACCGAGTCGCCCGACTGCGTCTCCTTCGCCTTCCGGTCGGGCGCGCGGAAGGCGGGTGTGAAAGTCGCCTCCTTTTCCGCGCCGCGCATGCCTTTCACCTGAATCGTCGCCTTCAACTCGTCGAGCTTCACCTTGGACAGGTCCACCTGGCCATAGAGACGATCCTGCTTGAACAGCTTCATCCCTCCGCACAGCTCACACTCGCCGGGCTTGTCCCGGACGACTTCGACGTGCATCGGGCAGAAATATGTCGCCGGTTCCTTGTCTCCCGGAGTCTCCGGGACCAGCTTCACCGTGACGGTCGTGTCGCCGGGCAGGGACAGCGTCGCCTGGCCGGCCGCGTTCTCGACCATCGCGGGTCCGTGCTCGTCCGTGTACAGGTAGACACGGATGCCGTGGGGCGCCGCAACGCTTTCGAACGCGTGGCCTTTGGTTACCGACATGACGCCTCCATGTCGAGGGGGCGGGGCGGCCTGTTCGCCAGCGGGGTCGCCGGGCGCGGCGAAGGTGACCGTCGAGCCCGACGCCATGGCCAGCAACAGGGCCAAAAACAGCATGGGAAGTTTCCGGGACATGGCTTGATCTCCTTGTCGAGAGTTCGAATCGATCGGAGGAGAGGTCTGACCAGCTCGCGCCGGGAAGTCCGAGTCCGCTCGACCGGGTCGATCTGCAGGCCTACCTCCATGACATACCGTGGCGTACAGGATCCATGCCGGATTGGCACCGCCTGGCGACGTCGTGTAACATGTTCAATATGAATTAGTTACAAGATCTCATCCCCGGCCCCGATCAACATCCCACTCCTCGACATGGAGACATGTCTACAATTGAGTCCAGCTGGTCGTAGGTATGGAGAATAGTCAACAGCTCGCGGCCGCGCGACGGTCGCCGGGAGACGGTGTGGTCGCCTTGAAAGCAAGGGCGGTGCAGATTCTGGCTATCCACTTGTCTCACAATATGTTCTGTGATCTGACGCCACGCAATCCGGATCGAGCGATCAACCGATGTTGAACTTCTTCATCCGGTACAACAGAACATGTCGTGGAACGCCCAGATAGGCGGCAGCCTGGCTCTTGTTGCCGCCATGCTTTTCCAGCGTGCGAACGATGAGCTCGCGCTCGAGATCAGGGAGAGATAGCTGGTCGGGAGGCAGGTTGTCAGGGTAGAGACTGCGGGGCCGATCCACAGCCGCGCCATCCGCCTCCGAGCGCTTCCCGCCCACCTCGGTCGAGGCGACTCCGTCCACCGCCCGCAGATCATCCTCGGTCAACTCGTCGGAGCCGCGCAGGAGGACGAGCCGCTGGCACAGGTTCGCCAACTCGCGCGCGTTGCCGGGCCACTCGCGACGCATCAACGTGCGTAACAGCCCGGGAGAGGTGTGCAGCTTCGCGCCGCCGGCGAACCGATCGAGAGACTGCTCCCACAGCGCGGCAATGTCTTCCCGTCGCTCGCGCAGCGGGGGCAGGTGGACCGGGATGACATTCAGACGGTAGTACAGGTCCCCGCGAAAGCGGCCTTCCGCCACCCGGGCCGAAAGATCGGCGTTCGTCGCGGCCACAACCCGCACATCAACGGGCACGGGCCGAGCGGCCCCCACCGGGTCCACCAGGCGGGTTTCGATCACTCGGAGCAGCTTCGTCTGCAGATCGGCGGGAAGATCGGCAACCTCGTCTAAGAGCAGCGTCCCGCCGTGGGCCTGCCGGAACTTCCCGAGCTTCTCCCGCACGGCACCAGTGAAGGCTCCGCGTTCGTGGCCGAACAGCTCGCTCTCCATCAAGTCATGAGGGATGGCGGCGCAGTTGATCGCCACAAACGGCCGGTCCCAGCGGTCGGATAGGCTGTGCAGGGACTGCGCCACAAGCTCTTTTCCGGTTCCCGACTCGCCGGTGATCAGGACCGTGGCATCCGTGGGGGCGATCCGCCGGATCGCGGCCACCACCCGCTCCATCGCGGGGGAAGCGTGCACGAGCGGCAGGTGACGCCTCTGGTCGTCCAGGCGTTCCCGCAGCGTGCGGTTCTCTTGCACCAGGCGGCGTTTCTCCAACGCCTTCTCCACCGTCAGTTTCAGCTCGTCACGGTTGTACGGTTTGGTGATGTAATCGTGCGCCCCGTCGCGCATCGCCGCCACGGCGTCCTCGATCGAGCCAAAAGCGGTGAGGACGATGACCGGCAACAAGGGATCGACTTCGTGCGCGCGGCGCAAAACCTCCAGTCCGCCGGTGCCGGGCATCTTGAGATCGGTGATGACCACGTCGGGCCCGGCGCCTTCGAGCAGCGCAAGCCCGGCCTTCCCATCGGCCGCGGTTTCGACCACGTGTCCCTGTTCTTGGAGCGTGTACGCCAGCACTTCCCGCAGGCTGGCATCATCGTCAATCAGTAGAATCCGCGCCATGGCTCTTCCTTCCGTGGGCGGCCGGGACGCACGGCAATTCGATCTCCACCAGCGCGCCTCCTTCCGGTCGGTTCGCGATCCGAACGGTTCCGCCATGTTGCGCAATGATGCGGTGCGTGATGGCGAGACCAAGTCCGGTGCCCTCCGACCGGGTGGTGAAGAACGGCTCAAACGCATTGGCCAGACCTTCGGGAGTAAAGCCCGGACCGGAGTCGCGCACTCGGAGGAGTGCTCGTTCTCCGCGCCTCTCGCCGTCCAGGACAACCTCGCCGCGGTCTCCGCAGGCCTGTACCGCATTCAGGACCACGTTGAGCAACACCTGCCTCACCTGTCGCGGGTCCGCGAGAAAGCACAATCCCTCACTCCCGCTCGGGTCAAATCGGACCGATACCCCGGCCACCTCGCGACCGCGCACCAGGGAGGCCACGGCTTCCAACTCGTCGACCGCCCAAACGCATTCACGCTGAACCGGAGTCGGCCGGGCAAACACGAGGAAGCGCGTCAACACGTCGTTCAACCGCACCGCCTCATCGACCAGCACCTGAAGCAGCCGGCGCTTCGGGTGCTGCACCCCGAAATCGTCCGCGAGGAGCTCCGCCGAACCTTTAATGGAGGCAAGTGGATTCCGAATCTCATGCGCGAGCCCGGCCGAGAGTCGACCCACCGCGGCGAGCTGTGCCTCCTGCACCAGCCTCTCCTCCGCGGCGCGGAGTTGCTCCAAGCTCTGTTTGAGATCGCAGGCCGTCGACTCCAACCTCCGCTGCGTCCCCTTCAGCCGCGACACCAGAGATCCGGTCACCAGGCCCACTGCCAGGTAGAGGATCATCTCCAGGATCTTCTGCGTCGGAGTCGCGGGATCATGGGAGAAGTGACCGTGCAGGCCCAGGGCCCCGGCCCACGCGTGAGGAGCATAGGCCAGACAGACGACGGCCGCCGCAATCAGCCCGCCACGAAACCCATGCAAGAATGCCGCCAGAATGATCGGAAGATAGTAGAGTCGCCGGTAGACATCGTGGAGATGCCCCAGGTGCGGGCTGGTGAGGTAGTGGAGCGCGGTAATGGTGGCGATCGCCAGGTAGACACCGGCAGCTCCCAGTTGATCGCGATGCCTCGACATGATCGCTCCCGATTTCCTGCCCGGCCGCGCCCGGCATCTCGAGCCGCGCCTTGGCCGGTCCGGCCGTCCCCGCGAACGCTCCCGCAGGATACCCTTCGGCCACCTCCGGCGCCGGAGAATTGTGCCCCCATGGTTGTGTCGCAACCGAACCGCCAACTCGCGCGCCGAGGCGTTCCGGCGCGTGCCCGGTGGCGTTCGGTGCGGTTGTCTTCCGCGAGCGATCAGCCTGAGGCGAACCGGTATTCCCTCCACTATGATGGTTGCCTTGAGCGAATGGCACGCGCTGACATCGCGGCGCCGAAAACTCCCGGCCGATGGCGATCGTGGTCCGGAACGGAACGATCGGCATTTTAACCTTCCGGTCACATCTGTGGTTGACGGGTTGGAGGTGGTTCCCCATGATTCGCGTCGAAGCTCATCCTTCGGAGTGATACGGCCCCACTGCCTGGGGTCGCCGGGGCGATTCCGGAGGCGGATTGGTACCGACTACGGTTCTGAGCACCGCCTCATCGCGGACGAATCCTCGCTTGGATGCCGCCGACCGCCCCATCCAACAGGGATGTCTTCTGCGCCCGTGAGAGTCGGCACCCGGGACTCGGAGAAGTAGGAAATCGGCTTCACCATCCTCCGGCTCCAGATCGGGAGCGGGGTGATGCCAGCCGGCAAAACCTCTCTGGAAGGGAGGACGTCATGTCGTCACTTACGCGCGCTCGAACGGCCTTCTCCGTAGGCAGCATCTGCCTCTTTCTGCTGCTCCTCCTGCTGCCCCAGATGAGCCCGGGACCGGTGAACGCGGCCTGGGATCCGGACATTTCCGATGCCTCCTTGCCGAAGGATCCGGGAACGCCATTCGAGGAGCCGGAAATCTACGATCCCGGCGTTCTCGGCGGCACTGCTCCGCGTGGGTCCGAGGGCGGCGACCTGCCAAGCGTGACGGCCACGAAGTCGGCCACCGGGGCGGTCGTGACCGTGATGCGGGAGATCGTCTTCCCGCGCCTGTGGCTCATCCTCTGGCATCTGCAGTAGGTCCGCGTCGTCGCTGAGCGGCATCAACTCAACAAGGCCTACTCATTCCGACAATCGCGGAGGATGCCAGCATGTCCACACAGTCTACCCCGATGGGGTCAGCTCCGATGCGGCGGACGCGCAACGACACCCATCTGACGCGCCGCAGCGTGCGAGAGCTCGCCCGTATCTACCTCAGCGCGGCGGCGTACTCATCCGCGCAAGAAGTCCTCTCCCATCTGGGTGACCAGGCATGGGATGAGGAAACAAGTCTTCTCCGCGCGGAGGCCCTCCTCGGGCTCGGCCGTATGCCCGAGGCCGAGGCAATGCTCGGCGCTGTCATGTTGCCGCTGGGTCACTCGGCCGAGGCGGAGTCACCGGTCGGAGAGGGAACCATCACGCCGCGCTGGTCCACCGGTTCGCCCAAGGGTGTTCTCACCCGCAGAGACCGACTGGCGCTCTGGCGGTTCCTGCTCCAGCTGCGGGTACTGCACCGCACCGGCCGCTACCGGCACGTTCTCGGCCTGGGACGGGCCTTCTTCTCCGCGCAGCAGCTGCCGACGAATCTCTATGTCGCCCGGATCGCGGCCGTGGTGGCGCAATCCATGCTCGCATTGCGTCAGCCGGCCGAGGCGCTTTCGCTCTATGAGCAGGTGCTCGAGCTGTACCGGAACCTTCGGTCATCCGAAGGGATGGCGGACACGCTGCTCGGCATGGCCAACACGCACCTGCTCGACTGCCACTGGGACCAGGCGGATGCGCTCTACCAGGAGGCCCGATTCCGATATGAGGAGATGGGGCAGACTGACAAAGCCCTGGCTTGTCTGGTCAACCTCGGCGTACTCCGCGTCAAGCGGGGTGACATCACCGGAGGGAGCGCACTCCTGCGTCAGGCGATGACCCGGTGCGCCCAGGTCGGGGACGAACGCCGTGCATCCACCGTGCGTCTCGGTCTGGCCCTGGCGGAGATCCGCACCGGCGACTTCGCCTCCGCGCGCAGCCGGCTCGTCGCCGCGTTGCGTCGCGCTCGCTGCGTCAACTCCAGGCGTGAGCGGGCGATCGCGTGCGAATTCCTCGGACAGATGTTCCTCCACCAGCGCCGTCTCGGACGCGCCCGCATCGCCCTGGCCGCCGGGCTCAGAGTCGCGCAGGAAATCGCCCCCGAGGGCGACGTCTACTTCGAGATACGCCGGCTTCAGGCCGAGCTGGCCCTCGCCGAACGCCGCTTCGTCGAGGCTCGACGCCTGGCGGTCGAATCCCAAAACCTCGCGTTGGCCTTCGGCGACAGCGCCGAGGCGGCTCTTGCTGATCGGGTTATCGCGGAAACCGAAGCCGCGGAAGGGCGAATCGAAGCCGCGCTCGCTCGGGTCCAGCGTGCCCGGACCGTGCTCGGACGTCTGGGCGAGACCTACGAGCGAGCCCGGCTGGAACTGCTGGCCCTGCGATTGGAGCTGCGGCGGGAAGGGCTGCCGACGGGGCGCATCCGGGAGCGGCTGGAGGAAGCATGCCGCCCGTTCCACGAACACCCTGACGCACCGATCCTGCGCGAGGCCCGCCGTCTGCTGGCAGGTTCCGGGCGAGAAGCGGTCGCCGCGTCGCGTTCGCTCGGGGCCTCGCGGACCTCACGACGGCGTACCCTTCAGGACTCCATCCCGGTGCGCCGGGCGTTGGAATCATAGAGGCCGACGACGTGCCTGGCTCCGTCCGGCCAGCCAGCCCTCGCGCGTCCGACGTTTCTGTCGCCGGGGGGGCGTCCGGTCTGTGCCTGGTTGGGGCGAAACTCCCCGCTTTGGGGGGCTGTTTCACCCCGGACCGCCTGCCGGGAGGTGCCGGCAACGCCATGCCACACAGGCGATTCGGCTCGTGGGAGATTTTCTCTTCCCCCCGCCGATCGTTCTCGATGTAGTCTTGTACAAGAGCCGACGGAGCCGGAGGAGTGCCGGCTTCGTCCCCCTCCCGCACGCGGACGGGTGACTTTGCACTCCGTGGGATGAGCGGTCGGATATGGGCTGTGGGTATGGGTGGATGCGGGGTATCCGCACCGCGAAGCGTCCGGCTCGCGCGCAACGGCCTTCTCTTGCGCAATCGCCTCATCCTCGTCGCAGAAGGGCGTCCCAGTCGTCGAATGTCGTAGTCGCGGCCGGCTTCAGGGGACGCGGAGCCCTTTGTAGTGTCAAGGAGAACAGGTCATGAACAAGAAGTCGTACAACGCCTTCGAGATGGCCCAGGCCCAGTTCGACCGGGTCGCCGACGTTCTGCAGCTGGACCAGCCCACCCGGGACTTCCTGCGCACTCCGATGCGCGAGTACGCATTCACCATTCCCGTGCACATGGACGACGGAACGATGCAGGTCTTCCGCGGCTTCCGGGTGCAGCACAACGACGCCCGCGGACCAAACAAGGGCGGCATTCGCTTCCATCCGCATGAGACCATCGACACCGTCCGCGCCCTGTCGATGTGGATGACCTGGAAGTGCTCCGTCGTCGACATTCCGCTCGGCGGCGGCAAAGGTGGCGTCATCTGCGACCCTCACAACCTGAGCCTGCGCGAGCAGGAACAGATCTGTCGCGGCTGGGTCCGCAACATGGCCAACGACGTCGGGCCGCTCGAGGATGTGCCGGCTCCGGACGTCATGACGAACGCCCAGCACATGCTCTGGATGCTCGACGAATTCGAGACGATTCGGCGGGGCAAGTTCCCGGGCTTCATCACCGGCAAGCCGGTCGGCATGGGAGGTTCGCTCGGGCGGACCGAGGCCACGGGCTTCGGAGTCATCTTCACTCTGCGCGAGGCTTTGCGCGACAAGGGGATCAAGCCGCAGGATGCTCCAGCCAGCGTCCAGGGATTCGGCAACGTGGCCCAATACGCGATCCGGCTGTACAACCAACTTGGCGGCAAGGTCGTGTGCGTCTCCTGCTGGGATCAGAACGATCAGGCTTCCTACTCCTTTGCGAAGGCTTCCGGAATCGACCTGGATCAGCTCCTCGGCATAACCGACAAGTTCGGCGGCATCGACAAGGAGAAGGCACGCGGGCTCGGGTATGAGATCCTGCCCGGCGATGCCTGGCTCAGCCAGGACGTGGTCGTCCTCATCCCGGCCGCCCTCGAGAATCAGATCACGGGCGACAATGTCCACCAGATCAAGAAGACTGTCCGCGTCATCGTGGAGGGCGCCAACGGCCCGACGACGCCGGATGCCGATCGGGTGATCCAGGAGCGTGAGATCTACATGGTCCCCGACTTCCTGGCCAACGCGGGCGGTGTGACCTGCAGCTACTTCGAGCAGGTTCAGTGCAACATGAACTACTTCTGGGAGAAGGACGAGGTCCTCGGCAAGCTCGACGTGAAGATGACCTCCGCGTACCACGCAGTGGCCGAAATGGCCCGCAAGCGGAACCTCTATATGCGGGACGCCGCATATGTGATCGCCGTGAGCCGGGTCGTCGAGGCCTGCAAGAGCCGCGGCTGGATCTAGCTGGTGGCCCCCGTCCCGCGCCGTCGGGCGCGGGACGGGGCTTCGATCAGCCCCGACACGCGGAAGGAGGACGGCATGGCCGGCCCTGAGCTTCCCCGCTTCGATCGGCACTTCTTTGACGGAACCGAGTCATTCACGGTCATCGGAGACGGGGAGATCGGCGGCAAGGCGCGGGGCCTGGCGGATATCCGAGAGGCCCTGGCCTCCCAACTCGACGCCGGGGCGTTCCCGGGAATTGGCGTCGTCATTCCGACCCTCACGATCATCGCCACCGATGTTTTCGACCGCTTCCTCGAGATCAACAAGCTCCACGAGATCGCGCTGTCCGACGAACCGGATCACCAGATCGCCCGCGCCTTCCAGCGGGGAGACCTGCCTGTAGACCTCGTAGGGGACCTGCGCGCCCTGATCTCGAAGGTGCTCCAGCCTCTCGCTGTGCGTTCCTCGAGCATGCTCGAGGACGCCATGTACCATCCCTTCGCCGGGGTCTACGAAACGAAGATGATCCCGAACAACCAGTTCGATCCGGACCAACGGTTCCGCCGGCTGGTGGAGGCGATCAAGTTCGTGTGGGCATCGACCTTCTTTCGCGCAGCCAAGGACTACATACGGGTGACGAGCCGTCTGCCTGAGGAGGAGAAGATGGCGGTGGTCATCCAGGAAGTCGTCGGGCGGCGCCATCGTGATCTTTTCTACCCGGACCTATGTGGAGTGGCCCGGTCGTACAACTTCTATCCCACAGGCCATGCGCGACCGAAGGAAGGCGTTGTCAGCCTCGCGCTCGGGCTGGGGAAGACCATTGTGGACGGCGGTCGCTCCTGGACCTACTCGCCCGCCTATCCGCGCGCCAATCCTCCATACAACAACATCCGCGACTTGATGCAACAGACCCAGACCCGCTTCTGGGCGGTCAACATGGGGAAGCCTGCGGAGTATGATCCGGTGCGGGAGACCGAGTACCTGATTGAAGCCGATCTCGAGACGGCAGAGGAGGATGAGGTCCTCGGCATGTTGGCCTCGGCCTACAATCCGGAGTCGGACCGGCTTGTCAACTCGCTCACGGCTTCCGGTCCGCGGATTCTGACCTTCGCTCCCATCCTCGTCTCCGAGCGGGTGCCGCTCAACCGGGCGATCACGGCGGTCCTTTCCTGCTCCGAGCACGCCGTTGGAGCCGAGGTCGAGATCGAATTCGCAATGACCTTCTCGGAGACCGGATCGCCTCCGGCTCGACTTGGGTTCCTGCAGGTGCGACCGATGGCCGTCTCCAGCGACCAGGTCGACATCCCCCTCGAGACCATGGAGCGGCCGGAAGTGCTGGCCGCAGGTGAGGCGGCGCTCGGCAACGGCACCGTCTCGTCCATTCGCGACATTGTCTACGTCCGTCCCGAGAGCTTCGACGCCGCCCAGACCCGGACCATCGCCGGCGAGGTGGAATCCATGAACCGGCAGCTGGTGGCCGAGGGCCGGCCATATCTCCTCTTGGGTTTTGGTCGCTGGGGGACTTCGGACCCCTGGCTGGGCATCCCGGTCCTGTGGAGCCAGATCTCCGGAGCGCGGGCCATTGTCGAGTCGTCGCTGCCGAACATCGAGGCCGACCCGAGCCAAGGCTCTCACTTCTTCCATAACATAGTCGGGTTCCGCGTGCTGTACTTCACCGTCAAGCACACCGCGCGGCGCCGAATCGACTGGCAGTGGTTGGAGCGCCAACCTGTGGCCGCCGAGACCCGCTTTGTGCGACACCTTCGCCTGCCGTCTCCGCTCACGGTGAAGGTAGACGGACGCACCGGGCGCGGTATCATCGTGCGCGCGCCGGAAAAGGATGAGGGATGAACCACGGCGACCGGCCCATCGAGGAGATCCTCCACGATCTCCAGGAGCGCGCCAAGGAGTTGGAGTGTCTCTACCAGATCGAGGAGCTGTTGGTCGACAACGTACTCCCGCTGACGGAGATATTCCCGAAACTGGCTCGGATCGTACCGATGGGCTGGCGCATCCCGTCCATCTGCCGAGCCCGCATCGTATATCGCGGCGAATCGTTCGCCGAACCGGACTTCGAAGCGGACGGACCCGGTCTGATCGCCCCGATCCGACTGCGAGACGAAGTTGTCGGCCAGCTGGAGGTCCACTATACCAAGCCGCAACCGAAGGCCGATGAAGGACCGTTCCTTAAGGAGGAACGCCGGCTGGTCAACAGCATCGCCGACCGGATCGCGCTCTTCCTCGTCCACCGCGACCTGCGCGAGGCCATG
Organism: uncultured bacterium; assembly: GCA_964473865.1. Classification (GTDB taxonomy): domain Bacteria; phylum Eisenbacteria; class RBG-16-71-46; order CAIMUX01; family CAIMUX01; genus CAIMUX01. Next base: position 195,134 of record CAYYQN010000001.1, read on the forward strand.
GCTGGATTGGAGACCGCCCGGCAGACCACCGGCCCTGGTGAAGAGGCCCCCTGGCTCATCATCATCGATTTCCTCAAGCGCACCGACCAGGTGCTCCTTCTGCGCATCGCCCGGAAAATGGCGAACCATCTCGCCTGGAACGGTGTCGACGACGCCCTGCGCCTGCTTCAGGGCGCCTTCCCGCCCAGCCCGCTCGAACGCCAGCCAACCGGAGAAGAGAACCAACCTCTCGAGCGGACCAAGCTCTCAGATTCACTGCGCATCGCCGACGAGACGTTCGCCATCGCCGCGAACCACCTCACCGATGATGAAATCGTGCACCTGATCCAGAAGTGGATCAAGGAGGACAAATCCCGTTTCCTCGTCAACACCATCGAGAGCCGCGACTCCTCGCTGGTCGAGGTGCGGGATGCACTGGAAAAGTACCGGGCCATGGGTCCCGAGATGATCGAGCTGACGCCGGCGGTCGAGAAGGGCGTGCTTGTCTCCCTTATCCACGCCTTCTGCACCGACCAGGCCGAGTTCATCAACACGGCCAAGCGGTTCGTGCGCATCCACGACTTCTTTCCAATCATCGACCACACTATCTTCCCGCCGAAAAGCCACGGAAAGCTGGGCGGTAAGTCGGCAGGCCTCTTCCTGGCCATGGCCGTTCTGCGCGAGATCCAGGAGCGTGCCCCGGCGCTCGGCCGCATTCGCAGCCCCAAGACCTGGTACATCACCTCCGACGGCATTCTGGAGTTCATCCGGCACAACAGCCTGGAAGACGTGTACAATCAGAAGTACGTGGATATCGATCAGGTCCGGCAGGAATACCCCCACATCGTCCAGCTCTTCAAGAACTCCCGGTTTCCGAGCGAGATCCTGGACGGTCTGTCGGTGGCGTTGGATGATCTAGAAGGGCGGCCGGTCATTGTGCGCAGCTCGAGTCTGCTGGAAGACCGCTTCGGTGCCGCCTTCTCCGGTAAGTACAAGAGCCTCTTCCTGGCCAACACCGGGACAAAGCAAGAGCGCCTCGCCGCGCTCACCGACGCCATCGCGGAGGTCTATGCCTCGACCTTCGGTCCCGATCCGATCGAGTACCGAGCGGAGCGCGGACTGATCGATGTGTACGAGGAAATGGCCGTGATGATCCAGGAGGTCGTCGGGAAGCGGGTGGGGCCCTACTTCCTTCCCGCTTTCGCCGGCGTGGCCTTCAGCCATAACGAGTTCCGGTGGTCGAGCCGGATCAAGCGGGACGACGGCCTGATCCGACTGGTGCCCGGCCTGGGAACTCGCGCTGTAGACCGGCTGCGCGACGACTACCCGGTGCTGCTGGCGCCCGGTCAGCCCGGGCTTCGGGTCAATGTCACCCCGGATGAGGTACTGCGCTACTCGCCCAAGAAGATCGACGCCATCAACCTGGAGACGGGCAACTTCGAGACGATCGACATATCCGAGCTGTTGCGCCGGCACGGCGAGGAGTATCCGTTGATCCGTTCCCTGATCACTGTCTGGGAACGCGGCATGCTCCGCGCGCCCGTGGGCTTCGGCCCGGACTTCGAGACGGAAGACCTGGTCGTCACTTTCGACGGCCTCTTCCGCAACACCGATCTCATCGCCACCATGCGTTCCCTTCTCAACGTGCTGGAAGAGGCGATGGGCACACCCGTCGACATCGAGTTCGCCCATAACGGCACTGAGCTCTACCTGGTGCAGTGTCGGCCGCAGAGCAACGCCGGCGATAGCGCCCCCGCTTCCATTCCGCGGGAGATCCCCGACGAGAGGATCGTCTTCTCGGCCAACCGGTACGTCTCCAACGGACGCGTGCCCGGCATCACCCACATCGTGTACGTCGACCCGGCAAAGTACAGCGATCTCTCCAGCCTCGACGAGATGCGGCAGGTGGGACGCGCCGTGGGACGTCTGAACAACCTTCTCCCGCGGCGACGCTTCATCCTGATGGGGCCCGGGCGGTGGGGCAGCCGAGGCGACATTCGTCTCGGGGTCAACGTGACCTACTCCGACATCAACAACACCGCCATGCTCGTCGAGATTGCGCGCAAGAAGGGCAGCTACGTGCCGGACCTCTCGTTCGGTACGCACTTCTTCCAGGACCTGGTGGAGTCCTCGATCCGCTACCTGCCGCTCTACCCGGACGACCCCGGGATCCGTTTCGATGAGCTCTTCCTGAACCGGTCGCCGAGCATCCTGCCGAACCTGCTACCCGAGTATGCCCATCTGGGCGAGGTGCTGCGCGTCATCGATGTGGCCGCAGTGACCAGCGGGCGGTTGCTGCGAGTGCTCATGAACGCCGATCTGGATGAGGCGGTGGGGTACGTCAGCTCGCCTCGGGCGGATTCCCCCGACATGGTGGAGACGGCGGCGCACGGAGAGGACACTCCGGAGCAGCACTGGCGCTGGCGGCTCCACTTCGCGGAAAGGATCGCCTCGGAACTCGACGCGGAGCGCTTCGGCGTGGTGGCGTTCTATGTCCTGGGCAGCACCAAGAACGCGACGGCCGGTCCCGGCAGCGACATCGACTTGATCCTGCACCTCCGATCCTCGGAGGGGCAAAGGAGGGACCTGGAGCGCTGGCTGGAGGGATGGAGCAGTTGCCTCAGTGAAGTCAACTACCTCCGTACCGGCTATCGGACCACCGGTGGTCTTCTCGACGTGCACTTCGTCACCGACGACGATCTCGAGCGCAAGACGAGTTTCGCGGCCAAGATCGGAGCCATCACCGACCCGGCGCGAGAGATCCCGCTGAAGCGGCGGGACGGATCCTGATGTGATCCCCCATGGATGAGCTGGAGCCATCAGCTTTCGAGAGAGACGAATTCTGCTTTGCCTGTGGCCAGCAGAATGCCGACGGACTGCGGCTTCAGCCTGAAGCGAGCCCGGGGCGCGCCATCGTTCGCTGGACTCCCGCGGCGCACTTCCAGGGATACGCCGGCGTGCTTCACGGGGGAATCATCTCGACGATCCTGGACGAAACCATGGCCCACGCCGCTCTCACCGTGGCGAAACACGCCGCGACCGTGGATCTGTCGCTTCAGTTCCTCAAGCCCGTTCGGACTCTGCGGGAGCTGGAGGTCCGCGCCACCGTTCGCGAACAGAGACGGCGAATCCTGATCGTCGACGCCGAGGTGGTCCAGGACGGCCAGATTCGAGCCCGGGGAGAGGGTCGATTCCTCATGCTCAAATCCGGGATGCCGTCGTGACCGCCCGGCCCGGGAGCGGAATCAACCCGGCGTCCCGCGTCCGCTCGGTCATCGATCCGCCCATTGCGCGTTTCAAGGACCGGCACCGTGACCATCTGCAAGATCGCAAGCTCATCGACCTGAGTCAGGCCGTACCCTCCTACCCCCCGCCCCCACCGGTGACTGAGGCCATTGCCCTGGCCTCGGGCGATGCGGCGGCACACTTGTACAGCCCGGATCCGGGGCTGCCGGAGTGCCGAGAAGCGATCGCCGCCTACCTGCGCCGAAGGCACGGCGCCCGGGTGCGCGCTGAACAGGTGCTCGTCACACCCGGTGCCAACGCGGCATTCCACTATGCCGCCGCTACCCTTCTCGATCCCGGGGAACCCGCTGCGCTGCTCTCGCCATACTACTTCAACCACGGCATGTCGATCGAACTGCTGGGCTCCGTCTCGCTGGAAGTGCCCTGGCCCGAGGCCCTCCCCCTCGACGCCGTGGATCGCTCCGGCGCGCGGGTGCTCGTGCTGGTGACTCCCGGAAATCCAACCGGCCGCTCCCTGGCCCCGGCCGAAATCGAGCGTGTCTTCGCGTGGGCCGGCCGGCGCGGGATCACGCTGATCTTTGACGAGACCTACCTGGAGTTCCCCCCATCGACCGCACAACCCGCGACCGCCCTGGCCTTTGCCGGTTGGGAGGATCATGCGGTTGTTCTGGGCTCGTTTTCCAAGTCCCTGGCGGTCACCGGCGGCCGGGTGGGCTATCTCTGCGCCGCCCCCGCGATCGTGCGAGAAGCGATCAAGGTCCAGGACAGCGTGGTCATCTGCGCCCCGCGGATCGCACAGCTTGCCGTGACCGCCGCGCTCGGTTGGAGCGGCCTCGATGCCTGGCTCGCCCGCCGGCGCGCCGAGATCCAGGAGCGCGTAGTCACCTTCACGAATGCCGTAGCCGGCTCACCCGGCGCCTTCGCCGTCGAACACTCCGGCGCCTTCTTCGCATGGCTTCGACACGCTCCGGTTGATCCAGAAGCCGTGCGGTCACGCCTTCAGGCGTTCGGGCACTACCGCGAGTGTCCGTCCGAAGGCGATTTGGTGGCCGACCTGCTATTGCACGAGGCCGGAGTTCTCGCCCTGCCTGGAGGCTCCTCCGGCACATGCGGTCGCGATCGCGTGCGCGCGGCCGTCGGGAATGCTGCGCCTGAACGGTTGCGGGAGGCGGCACAACGGATCCAGAACCTCGCGCTTGGTCAGCCAGAATGACGATTCGCTCCTCGCATCGATCCCGGGAGTGCGCAGTGGCCGAAAGGAGTTGTGCGTGAGTACGTACATCATCTCGATTCTCCTCGGAATCGTGGAAGGCCTCACCGAGTTTCTGCCGATTTCCTCCACGGCCCATCTGCGAATCTCCGAGGCCCTGGCCGGCGTGTCTCTCCGTAATGATTACTGGAAGATGTACACGGTCGTCATCCAGCTCGGGGCTGTGCTATCTGTCCTCTTCATCTACGGACGGCGGCTGCTCGGCTACGCCAGGACCTTTCCCCACGGCGCCCGCCGGGACGGCTCGCCGGGCAGCCACCCGATCACCCTGATCATTCTCGCCTTCGTGACCACCGCAGTCCCGGCCTTCCTGCTGGAGAAGGTGATTGCCGACAAGCTCGAGAGCACCCAGGTGATCGCTTGGGCACTGATCACGGGGGGGCTCGTAATGTGGCTCGTCGATCGGCTGTTCACGCGACCGACCGTTCACGCCGTGGACGATATGCGGCCGCTCGGCGCGATCTGGATCGGGGCCGTGCAGATCCTGTCTGCGGTGTTCCCCGGCACCAGCCGATCGATGTCTACCATCGCCGCCGGCCAGATCGTTGGACTCTCCCGATCCGCGGCGCTCGACTTCTCGTTCCTGGTTTCTTTGCCTGTAATGCTGGCGGCCTGCGGCTACTCGCTCCTGAAGTCGCTTCGCGCGTTCCGGGTCAGCCCGGCGTTTCTGCCCACGGACCTGAACGCGGACCCCTGGGCGATCCTGATCGTCGGATTCGTCGTGTCCTTTCTTGTCGCACTGGTGGTGAACCGCTGGTTCCTCACCTGGGTCAAGTCGCGAGGGTTCACGCCGTTTGCGGTCTATCGGATCGTGCTTGGAGTGGGCATTCTGATCTGGGCGTCGCGGTAGGCGGGCCGGCCGGAGGACCTCCGCAGGCTGAACCCTCCGACTGCGGCCCCGCCGCCGAATCGCCGGCGGCGCCACAGAAGAGGACATCACGGCGCGGACTTGCGTCCCGTCGTCCTTTTCAGGGTTAGCTCCAGGCATGGCAACTTCAGACCGCGTTCGATGACTCCGATGGCCTCGCGTTGGGCTTCCCGTCCGCGGGCCACGAGTTGGGCGGCGCCGTCCCCTTGGGATCCGACACCCTTTCCGCCCCAGATGAAGGGCCGCAACGGCTCGTAGGAGAGCACGCGATGCAGCACCGGTGCGGTCAACTCCCGCGGACAAGCCGGCATGGCCAACCGGTCGAAGACCACCTGGGCGTCCGACATGAGCCTCCCTAGTCTTGCCTCGTCCCCCTCATGCAGAGCGCGCACGGTCTCACCCACCAAGCGCCGGTTCACCGGACCCAGGAGCTCCCGAACCCCGCGGCCGAGTTCCGTCTCCGCGCGCGAAAACGCCTTGTTCAATTCGGAGAGAATCATCACGGTGTCCTTTGCCGACTGCAGGTCGACGAGGACGAGGTGGAACGTGGTCCCGACAGCCAGGGTCTTCGCCTCCACACGGTCACCATCAAAGACCATGAGGATGGCCCGGCCCCCAAAGGCGCATCCTTGATCCATACGGCCGCACCGCGAGGGGGTGGTGGCCTCGCCCTGAAAGGCCATCTCCATCTCCCCCCGGGTATCCAGGCCGAGTCGGTAGACCCGATTGAACGCCCGGGCCGCCAGAACGCAGATGGCAGCGCTGGAGGAGAGGCCTCTGCGCACGGGGAGGTCGGTCCGGTCGTTGTGGAGCACCAGACCTCCGGTGCCGTAGTGAACCAGCGCCTGATAGGCAACACCGGCGAGGTAGCTCCAGAAGCCGCCCGCCCGGGCCTCGCTCAGGAGTGCGGCTGGTTGCATCGGAATCTCCCGGGGCCCGTGACGAATGCCGTCCGGGGTCGTGGCTCGAAGCACCAGCGCCGACGGATGCGACGTCACTTCGGCGTGGATCCCCTGGTCTGTCCCCGCGATGATCGCGTAGCCCTTCTCGAGCTGGGGATCGGCGCCTCGATACGTTGCCGCCCAGTCCGAGTGTTCCCCCAGCAGGCAGACACGACCCGGGACAAACAGCTTCAACAGCGCATCCTCCAGGTGTCGCCCGCTGACGGGACGCTCACATTGTGGTAATCCCCACAGAGGACTCCGAGACCTCGTCTGTCTCCGCAACCCGATAACGACGCCGCGCCGGCGCACTTTGGCGATGGACTCAAGCCGCCAGGCGCCAGGCGGCGAGAACAACTCCCAGATCCGCCAGCATGTGCGAGACGATGGCGGGGATGAGGCTGCCGCAGTGCTGCACCTGCCAATCCCAGACCATCGACGATACGACCAGAGTCGCGATGCAGGCCGCAACCCAACCGGCGGGAAGGAGCGATGCAAGCACCAGCAAATGGTACCCCGCGAACAGGACGTGCGCGGCGGGCGTTCGCCTGCGAAGAGGAGCCCAGTGGACCTGTTCCAGAACCGGATGCACCAGTCCATAGTACGGCACCATCGCGACCAGCGCGGATCCGGTCAGACGATGCGCCCGGAGCCAGACTGAGAGGTCCACCCGCGTGACATGTGGCAGGAGCAGATAGAGTATCGGCCCGGCCAGGACTGCGGGTGCGCCAATCCAGATTCCGCGCCGGCTGGCGCGGGTCCATACGCCGGGAATCGACCTCCAAGACCACCCGAAAATCAAGGCGTGATACGCGATGATCGTAAGCCAGGCATTCGAGAGGACGCACCAGCATATCCCCACTGCCGCATACGGCGCGATCAGCGGCAACAGCAGCCGGGCCAGGTTCCGCGGAGGCCAATCGAACGGCCGGTATCGTTCGACACCATGACGCATCGTCAGGGAGGATGGCATGCGGCGCAGGTTCCGCAAAGCAGGATGTCGTCGCTTCCCCCCCCCCGCCCATCCCCGGCCGGCAGTCCGTATCCTGCCGCCCTGGCATCGGAGCGCGTCCCCTGATACCCTCAACCCTCGGATTCCGGACCCGCGCCGAGTCCTCGGCCCGCTCCCTCGGCACTTAGGGTTCGTGTCGCCCGCATCGCAGGAGAAAGGACCAACCTGGTGATACGCCCTTCGTCAGGCCTGACCTCTCTCCTCGCCTCCCTGTTCCCGGCGCGCATCACCGGCATGTCCCGCGAGCTCAAGCTCTTTTCCGCCGCCTCACTGGCCATGGGCGCCGCCTACAGCGTGTTCGACGCCACGTTCAACAACTTCCTTGACGAACGGTACCGGCTCTCTGGCTTCCAGCGCTCCTTCCTGGAGCTTCCCCGCGAGCTCCCCGGTTTCTTGGTGGTGTTCGTGTCGGCCCTCCTTTGCTTCCTCTGCAGCCGGCGGCTGGGGGCCGCCGCCTTGGCCCTGGGGATGATCGGGACTCTGCTCGTCGGTTTCGTGCCGGCCGGTTACACCGGCATGGTGATCTGCCTGTTCGTGCTGAGCCTGGGGCAGCACCTCTTCATGCCGGTGGCGTCCACCATCGGAATGGAGTTGGCTCGAGAAGGGCAGACCGGCAGACGCCTTGGCCAGCTGAACGCCCTCCGCAATCTCGCCACGATCCTCGGCAGCTTTGTCGTCTTCTGCGGATTTCGCTTCCTGGGTTTCGACTTCCGCCACACCTTTGTCCTCACCGCAATCGGGTTGGCGGTCGGCATGGTCTTGATGCTCTCCATGAAACGGAGCGCCTCCCGTCGTCCCGGACACTTCCTGAGCCTCCATCGGGAGTATCGCCTCTACTATCTCCTGAGCGTCCTTTCCGGCTCCCGAAAGCAGATCTTCATCACCTTCGCTCCATGGGTCATCGTAACGATCTTCAAGCAGCCGACCCAGACGATCGCGACGCTGCTGACCTTGGGCGGGGTAATCGGGATCCTCTTTCAGCCGCTCCTTGGCCGAGCCATTGACCGGTATGGGGAGCGGCTTGTCCTCCGCCTGGAGGCCGCGTTGCTGGCATTCGTCTGTCTCGGCTACGGCCTCTCCAAGTTCATCTTTCCGCCCCGCACTGCCTTTCTTCTGACCTGTGGCTTCTATCTCCTGGACCAGGCGCTGTTCGCCGTCAGCATGGCCCGTTCGATGTACATGAAGAAGATCGCGCTCGATCCGACCCATGTGCAGCCCGCCCTTACCGCGGGAGTCGCGATCGATCACGTTTTCTCCATCGGCGTGGCGCTGTCTGGCGGTATCATCTGGAAGACATTCGGCTTTCAGTATGTGTTTCTGCTCGGAATCGTAATTGCCGCGCTGAATTTCGTGGCGGCCGGTCGGATCCGGACACCGGGACGGGCCTCGTTCTCGGTCCCCTGACCGGTCAAACCGGCCGCGGCACCTGACTATCCGGGTCCGGCCGTCGACGGAGGAACGCCGAGGATTGGCGATGAGGCAGAGTCCGAGAAAGTGGATCCCGCTGGGCGCGGCCATCGCTCTGCATCTCGCGCTCGTGGTCTCGATCGCGCGGCAACCGCTGTTCGTGAACCGGGCAGCGCCGTCTTCCCGTTCGCTGGTCTGGCCCATCTACCACGACTCGGTGTACCGGCCGGGTCCGTGGGCCGACTTCTACGCGGTCTACCATGCCGGCGTCGCCATGGAGCAGGGTCGTGATCCATACCAGGGCATCGAAGACCCCGTCGTGACCCCCTACGCGTTCCCGTTTCGCTATCTGCCGGTGGTCGCGGGGGTCCTGGGACGGGTCTTCATCCTCTTGCCTCCCTCAGCGGCCGGACAGGTTTGGCTTGGTCTGGTGGAAGTCGTTCTCGCCACCTTCGTGATCCTCTTCCGACGGCGGGCCGCGGCGACCTGGCCGAGCCAGTTCGCGACGATCGTGCTGCTGCTGAGCAGCCCCTACTTCCTCGAGCTACACATGGGCCAGTTCACCTTCGTGACTCTTGCCCTGACCGGCATTGCGCTGCTGCTGCTGGAGGAGCGCGCGGAACCCGTCCAAGGCGCCCCTGCCCGCAGCCCGCTCCGCTTCGATCGAAGGGTGCACGCGGCCGCGGCGTGTTTCACGCTCGCGATCCTGCTCAAGGTCTTTCCCCTCGTCCTCGCCCCCGCCCTGGCGCGGCGTGGAAAGGCGGGCTGGTTCTGCCTGCTTGTCGCGGTCGGCGCCGCGGCGATCCTGAACGCGCCGTACTTCGTCCGGCACCCGGCCGCCTGGACCGCCTTCTACCGCGAGAACTTTAGCGCCGCTTCCGCGCTGAGCGGGCTCGACGCCGGCAACTTCGGGCTCCTCTACGCATTCTTCCGGGGAGCGGCCGAGACAGGCTACCGCTGGACGATCGCCGGCTGGGCCATGTTCTCGGCGGTCTGGCGAATCGCTCTTCTCGGCTCGACCGCACTCCTGGTCCTGCTGGTTCGCCGGCGCGATCTCATCCTCGCAGGATGCCTCCTGATTCTCGCCCACTTTCTCTCCTACCCGCACGTCTGGGAGCATCACTACAGCGGTGTGATCCTCGTGCTCCTCCTCGGTCTTGGGCGGGTTGTCCAGCTCTCGAGAAGCGGTGGCGGACGCGCCCTTGCCCGCCTGCTCGCTGGGGCGGTCGTGTTGCTCGCTCTGCCGACCCCGTTCCTTGCCCTCAACGGCGGACAGGTTTCCATGACCCCAGATCCTCTGGCCGGCTGGTCGGCCGGGGCCAGACTGGCTCTGCCTCTCAGCAAGGCCGCGCCCCTGGTGGTTTGCTTCGTGCTACTGGCTCTGGCGCTCCGGCGTGCTTCATCGAACTCCGTGACGGCACGGTCCACCGGGAGGCCTGGACGGTGAGACTCCTCTTTCACTGTTTCGGCGCGGCGCCGCGCTCGTGGCTGATCGAAGGGAGGTCTGCTTGGACGTCTTGACCCTTTCCCGCCTGCAGTTTGCGGTGGCTACCTGCTTTCATTTCCTTTTCGTCCCGCTCACCCTGGGGCTTTCGCTCCTGGTCGCGATCATGCAGACGCGGTGGTATCGCACCGGCGACGAGGACGATCGCCGCCTGACCAGGTTCTGGGGGAAGCTCTTCCTCATCAACTTCGCGCTCGGTGTTGTTACCGGCATCACCCTCGAGTTCCAGTTCGGCACCAACTGGTCGCGGTACTCCGAGTTCGTCGGCGACGTCTTCGGATCCCTCCTGGCGATCGAGGCGATCGCCGCGTTCTTCCTGGAGTCCACGTTCGTCGCGGTCTGGTTCTTCGGTTGGGATCGGATCTCGCGGAAGGCGCACTTGATATCGATCTGGCTCGTGGCAATCGCCGCCAACGTTTCCGCATTCTGGATACTCGTGGCCAACGCCTGGATGCAGAGCCCGGTCGGCTACACGATCCGCAACGGCCGCGCGGAGTTGACCGACTTCTGGGCCGTCGTCACCCAGCCCTTCGCGCTACTGGAGCTGGTCCACACCCTGGGCGGCGCCTATATCCTGGCCGGTTTCTTCGTTCTGGGCATTTCCGCCTGGCACCTGCTTCGCCGCCACGAAGTGAGATTCTTCCGCAGATCCTTTGCGCTGGCGGCCGTCTGGACTCTCATCTTCTCGCTGCTCGAGGTGGCTCAGGGACACATGAACGCGGAGATCCTGGGCACCAAGCAGCCGTCGAAGCTCGCGGCCATGGAAGCCCACTGGGAGACAACGGCCGGCGCGCCCATGAACCTGATTCAATGGCCGGACGAGGCCAATGAGCGCAATGCCCTCGAGGCACTTCGGATCCCGAACCTCCTTTCGATCCTGGCACATTACGATCCGAATGCAGTGGTGGCAGGTCTGCGCGACATGCCGCGATCTGATCGGCCACCGGTGCTGCCTGCATTCCTGTCGTTTCGCATCATGGTCGGACTGGCCTTTGTCTTCATTCTCCTGTCCGCCTGGGCGGTTCTGCGACGGCGCGCACCGGAAGAGAGCCCTCTGCTCCTGCGCATTCTCGTCTGGTCGATTCCACTGCCCTACATCGCCAACGAGCTCGGGTGGACTCTGGCCGAGGTGGGACGCCAGCCCTGGATCGTCTACGGCGTGATGCGCACCGCGGATGCGGTGTCCCCGGTCTCCACCACCCAGGTCTTCTGTTCCTTGCTGGGGCTCATACTGCTCTACTCGCTCCTCGGCGCGGCCGACTTCTACCTGCTCGCCAAATACGCGCGTCGAGGTCCGGCCGACGGTCCCGCGACTTCCGGCCTCGGGGAGGTGTGAGATGCTGGAGACGATCTGGTTCGTGCTGTGGGGCCTGCTCTGGACCGGCTACTTCGTCCTCGACGGTTTCGATCTCGGGCTGGGCTCGCTATTGCCCTTCCTGGCGAGGAGCGATCGCGAACGGAGAGTGATCTTCAACGCCCAGGGCCCCTTCTGGGACGGTAATGAGGTGTGGCTGGTAACCGCCGGCGGGGCGACCTTCGCGGCATTCCCCAGGACCTATGCCGTGATGTTCTCCGCCCTCTACACACCCCTCATGCTGCTCTTGTTTGCCCTGATTCTCCGGGGCGTCTCCTTCGAATTGCGTTCGAAGGAGCCGGCAGCCTGGTGGCGGAGGACGTGGGACCTGTGCATGGTTGTGGGATCCGTGGTGCCGGCATTCCTTTTCGGGGTTGCGTTCGCAAACATCTTCCGGGGGCTGCCCTTGGACGCGGCCGGTATCATGCACGGCGGTCTCTTTGCCCTGTTGAACCCATACGGTCTTCTGGGCGGTCTGTTCTTCGTCCTTCTCTTCGCGGTGCACGGGGCGCTCTGGCTGTCGGTCAAGACGAGTGGACTGATGCACGAGCGCGGGCTCGCCATGGCGATACGCCTCTGGCCAGCGCTGCTGGGCATCGCCATTGCCTTTCTGGGCGCCACGGCGTTCGCCACCGACCTGTACGCGAACATCCTGAGATGGCCGTTGCTCACCGTGTTCCCGGCGCTGGCGGTGGCCGGACTCCTCGGCACCAGGGTCTTTCTGGCCCGGCGCGCCGCCGCGCGGGCCTGGGTCGCGTCGGCCGCGGCCATCGTGGGCGCAACCGCGTTTGGTGTGGCCGGACTCTTCCCCAGGCTGCTTCCGTCGAGCCTCGATCCGTCAGCGAGCCTCACGGCCTTCAACAGCAGCTCCAGCCCACTGACACTATCGATCATGCTGGGGGTGACCGCAGTCCTCATGCCCGCGGTCATTCTCTACCAAGCCTGGGTCTACCGGCGGTTTCGGCATCCGATTTCGGTGGAGGACTTCGACCGGGAGCCGGCGTACTAGCCCTGATCCGGCATTCTTCAGGCCGCTTTGAGGCGGGTCTGGAAGCATGACTTGATCTCCGGACTGCCCGGAAGGCGCAGGGTCGCACCTTGGGCGAGCGAGAGAAGCCGTCCGGCAACCTTGAGCCACTCGAAACGGCTCGTCTGGATGCTCGGCAGCGCGTAGACATAGGTCGACTTCCTCGTCCGGCGACGTTCGTCCGAACGGAGTGAGATTTGAAGGTCCCGATGCAGGTTGTGTGCGAGAACACTGAGCCACTGCCAGGCGCTATTGGCCGCGTAGCGCTTGCTCGGGACCGAGTCGAAGGCCAGGCCGGTCCTCAGCTCGGCGATGGTTTTCTCCTGGGCCCCACGACCCGCCACGAAGTGCCACAGGTTCTTCACGGGGAAAGGCAGGCTGGTGGTCAGTGCGGAGTACTCATAGGTGCCGTCGTCGGGGTTGAAGAGATCGAGCTGGAGGTTCTTGGCGGTGGGATGGAACACCTTCTTCCGATCGTAGACGATCCGGACGGCCAGGCCCCAGGGCTTGATCCGGAACGTGGTCTCGAAGCCCGAAACGCTCTTGTCGACGGGCTCCCAGCGAACCCGCATCTGGATGAGCGACTTCAGCCCGAGCCCGCTGTGCATCGGGACCTTGATCGCGTAGTCGACACCCAGCCTTTGCCGTGCCAGCAGCACCGGACGCTGGAAGAACGCGCCGTCCATGCGGAATCGGAGCTTGATGGTGCGCGGCAGGCGGACCCGGATCAGGCCCACGATCTCGCGAGGCAGCCGATCCGCTCGTTTCGCGCCATGGACGTTCCCAGGTCGATTCTTCAGCCACAGGACCTGACCCGTCTCCGCCAGATGGACCAGGATCGGGTAGTCGCTGGGCACCTTTCGATGATGGGGATTGTACCCGCGTCGGGCCCACTGCACTTGCAGACCGGTCGAGATCACGGAACCGTCCAGGTCCAGGGTGAGGATCCGCAGCTTCAGCCGCCGAACAGCCTGACAGACGACCTCCAGGCTGACGAGGCCGAGCTGGCGCAGCGACTTCGCGGTGAAACGGCTCAACCACCGGCTCAGGGTGCGCTCTTCCGGCAACACGGTAAGCCCGGCCATCCGCAGGACCATCGGGTCATGGCAAAGAAACCGCACCTGTCCCAGGCGGCGTCCTCCGACCAAGATCATGGTCACGAACAGGCGGACCATCTCCACGAGCTTGTAGTCACCGGAAAAGGGGAGCCGGGAAAAGGCGCGGCGAAGCATCTGATTGAACCCGAGCACCTGAAACCGCCGCTGCAAGACCTCGAGGCCGGCATGGGAGGTCAGACGGTCATCGCCGAACTCGATCCGAAGCTGACCATTGACACGGTGCGCCAAAGTGCGCTTTGCTCGCCTCATCGGAAGTGGGCTCTCCTTTCTTCGGTGGTCGGGTTTGCACCTCCACCAAAAAACAGAAAGGAAGCCCACGTTCAACTCCATTGTCGCGAATCAGCCGCGAAAGTCTGCCGGATCAGGGCTATCAGGGTGCTGAAAAAACCAGTCAACCGCGTTCGGAGCGGCGATCGGTCGGCGGCGAGGCGCGACGACGAAGTCGATGCCGCGGTGCATCGTCGAGGAGACGCAACGAAGCCGCCGGCCGATCGCCGCCCGAACCCTCCGGGCCGGCGGCACTTGCCTCTCCGCTCTTCGTTGCTCGTCGGCTCGTGGATCCGGCGCCTTGCCTGGCGGCGCCCGTCCGGCCGTTCGAAATTGACGGCTAACGAAGGAACTTGCTCCAATATCCTTTGCCCTGGCGGATACTCTGAGAACACACGCCCGACGCGGCGCCGGCACGCCCTGAAGGCATCCTTGCAGAAAGGGAACCTGACATGGTCGAATACTCTCTGAGTCCGAGCGGCGACCAGTTTCCACTGCCCACGAAAGAAGACTATGCGGCGGAGTACCAGCGCCTCGAGCAGCTGGCGGCCCAGGCCCGCATCGCCGGTCGGGAGGTGGTCGTCGTCATGGGCCTGGGTTTTGTCGGCGCCGTAATGGCCGCCATCGTTGCGGACTCCACCGACGGAAAAGGCCAGCCGACGAAGTTCGTAATCGGCTGCCAGCGCCCGAGCGCCCGCAGCTACTGGAAGACTCCCCTGCTCAACCGCGGCGTTTCTCCCGTCAAAGCCGAGGATCCGGAAGTCGATCCCATGATCGCCCGGTGCGTGCTCGAAAAGAAGACGCTCGTGGCAACCTACAACAGCGACTGTCTGAAGCTGGCCGACTGTGTGGTGGTGGATGTCCAGTGCGACTATGCCAAGCAAGAACTCGGTAACATGCGCACCGGTGAGACCGACATGGCGGCGCTGGAGGCGACACTCAAGACCATCGGCGAAAGAATCCCCGAGCGGTGCCTGGTCCTCATTGAGACGACCGTCGCCCCGGGAACGACGGAGTTTGTCGCCTGGCCCATTCTCAAGAAGGCCTTTGCCGCACGCGGCCTGCGCGCCACGCCCCTGCTCTCCCATAGCTTCGAGCGGGTGATGCCGGGGCGGGAGTACATATCAAGCATCCGCGACTTCTGGCGCGTCTGCAGCGGCTGTACACCGGAGGCTCGTAACCGGGTCGAGAGGTTCCTTCGCGACGTCCTCAACACCGAGAAGTTCGAGCTGACCGTCATGGACCGGCCCATCGAGTCCGAAACCACGAAGATCGTGGAGAATTCCTACCGCGCGACGATTCTCGCTTTCCTCAATGAATGGAGTCTCTTCGCGGAACGAAATGGCGTCGACCTCATCAAGGTGATGAACGCGATCAAGAAGCGCCCCACCCACAGCAACATGATCTTTCCGGGGCCCGGTATCGGCGGATACTGCCTGCCCAAGGACGGCGGACTCGGTTACTGGTCATACAAGCACATTCTCGGCTTCGAAGATGGCGACCAGGTCTTCCGGCTCACCACCGCAGCAATCGACATCAACGACACGCGCGGCCTCCATGTGGCGACCTTGACACGCGACGCGTTACGGAACATGGGCCGCTACATCGCCGGCGCCGAGGTGTTGATCTGTGGCGCAAGCTATCGCCAGGACGTCGGTGACACTCGTTACAGCGGGTCCGAAATCGTCGTCCGCAAGCTCACGGAAATGGGCGCCGAGATGCGCGTCCACGATCCCTATGTCGACCACTGGTACGAATTCGAAAAACAGGACTCCTATCCCGCCCCGGGACACTCCTGGTCGCGCTTCTTCCGCAACCAGGACACCCTTTCGAACTTGCGGGTGCAGAAGGAACTCCCAGTGGCGCTGCGGGGCGTGGAGGCGATGATCCTGGCCGTGCCGCACAGCGCATACCTTGCGCTCTCGCCGGAGGATGTCGTCACCTGGGCCGGGAAGCCCATCGCCGTCGTCGACTGCTTCGGCATCCTGAGCGACGAGAAGATCCGGCGCTACTTCGAGCTCGGCTGCGAAGTCAAGGGGCTCGGACGCGGGCACATTCAGCGGATCAAGGAAGAGGTCCGGTCGAAGAGGAAATAGGGGTGCTGTCCAGCGCGAAGAGGCCGGGGCCGGGATGCCGGCATCCGAGTTGTCCGCGATAGTCCGGGCCGGGCACCCCAAGGACTGCCCGGCAGCCCGCCTTCGACGCCACGGCAGGTGTTCGGTGGAGCCGGCAGTGCCGTGATTCTGAAACGAAAGGAGAGTGTTGCGTGCGGAAGGCATCATGGATTCTCGGTGCGGGGATGCTGCTGCTCTGCAGCTTCGCGGCGCTCAGCCACGGATCCGACTGGAAGCAGCCGCCGCGGGAAATCCTCGAGGTGCTCCACGCCCCGGAGCTTCCGCAGGCCCGCCTGAGTCCATCCGGCGAGATGCTCGCGCTGCTGACTCCTCGCCGCTACCCACCGATTGCCGATCTGGCCCAACCGATGCTGCGTCTGGCTGGCGTGCGTATCAACCCAAGAACCAACGGACCACACGGCGAGACCTATTGGACTGAACTCTCCCTCCTGCGCGTGGCGGACGGAGACCGCCGGACGATCGAGCTTCCGCCGGACCCGCGGATCTCCGGCTTCACCTGGTCAGCGGACGGCCGGCGGTTCTGCTTCCTCAATCAGGCGGCCGACGGAATCGAGCTGTGGCTCGGCGAGACGGCGACCAGCACGGTCTCGCGCGTTCCGGACCTCTGGATCAACCCGGTCCTCGGCTGGGAGGCGGGGTGGATGACCGACCAGCGAACCGTCCTGGTCAAGCGCATTCCGCCCGCAAGGGGGACGCCGCCGGCGGCTCCGTTGGCTCCCGCGGGACCGGACCTCCAGGAATGCTCCGGCCAGTCGGCCAGCTCCACGTATGAGGCCAGAGATGTGCTCACTTCACCGCACGACGAAGCGCTCTTCGGCTACTACGCCCTTTCCCAGGCGGCGCTGGTTGATGCCGCAAGCGGACGGGTCACACCCCTGGGCGAGCCGGGTGTACTGACCGCGGTCACCCCGGCCCCGGATGGGCGGCACATCCTGGTCGAGCGCCTGCAGAAGCCATGGTCCTATGCCCACGCCTGGCACCGCTTCCCCAGGGAGATCGCGGTCTGGGACCGAAGCGGCAAGACGGAACACGTGGTCGTGCGCCTCCCGCTCGCAGACCAGGTGCCGATCCACGGCGTGCCGGAGGGACCGCGCGATGTTTTCTGGCGACCGACGGCTCCCGCCACCCTGGTCTGGACCGAGGCTCTCGATGGCGGGGATCCCGGACGGAAGGCGGCGCATCGGGATCGAGTGATGATGCTCAAGGCGCCATTTCGGGATGCGCCTCGCGAGCTGTACAAGGCGACGCACCGGGTCCAGGGAATCTGGTGGGGGGAGCGAGACGGGTTGGCCTTGATCGGAGAGTACGAGCGGGAGCGCCGCTGGCGGTATCTGTCGGAGACGCAGGCTGATGCCCGCAAGCCCCTGCCTCGGCTCCTGTTCAGCCTGAGCGCGAACGAACACTACCTAAACCCAGGCTACCCTGTACAACGGCAACAGACCGACGGAACCTGGGTCCTGGCCCAGGATGGCGATGCGATCTTCCTAGCCGGCAATGGCGCAACGCCGGGCGGGGACCGGCCCTTTCTGGATCGCTTCTCCCTCCGCTCTCGCCGCTCCGAACGGCTCTTTCGCTGCGATGCAACCGAATACGAGCGGTTCGTGGGATGGCTGGACCTTCCCTCGCGCCGTTTCCTGAGTCGCCGCGAGTCGCCCCGCGATGTGCCCAACTACCATGTCCACACGCTCGCCGGACGTCTCCCGGAGCCGATCAGCGCCGGCGAGGCGCAATGGGCGTCAGGTCGTCGCGCACTGACCAGCTTCACCGATCCAGCGCCGCAGATCCGCGCGATCACCAAGCGAATCGTGACCTATCAACGCGCGGATGGCACGCCTCTGTCCTTCACGCTCTATCTGCCTCCGAACTACCAGGAAGGCACTCGGCTGCCGACCGTGCTCGATGCCTATCCGCTGGAGTACTCGGACCCGGTCACCGCGGGACAGGTCGCCGGAACCGACCGGGAGTTCACGCGACTTGCGGGAACGACCTCGCTCTTCTTCCTCCTCGACGGATATGCCGTTCTTGCCGGGACTGCGATGCCGGTGATCGGAGACCCGGACACGGCTTACGACACGTTCATCGAGCAGCTGGTGGCGGACGCGCAGGCCGCCGTGGATAAGGCGGTCGAGATCGGCGTCACCGACCGCGACCGGGTGGGAATCATGGGACACAGCCACGGTGCGTTGATGACCGCCACTCTTCTCGCTCACTCGGATCTCTTCCGCGCTGGGATTGCACGCAGCGGCGCGTACAACCACACCATCCGTCCTTTCGGCTTCCAGGGCGAGCGGCGAACCCTCTGGCAGGCGCCGGAAACCTACGTCAGAATCTCGCCGCTGATGCACGCTGACCGGATCAATGAGCCGCTGCTGCTCATTCACGGCGAGGCCGACCAGAATCCCGGAACCGTTCCCCTCCAGACCGAGAAGCTGTTCGAGGCGATTCGCGGAACCGGAGGCACGGCGCGGATGGTCATGCTCCCTCACGAGTCGCACGGCTATCAGTCGAAGGAAGCGGTCGAGGAGGTCCTGTCCGACCAGCTGGAGTGGTTCGATCGACACGTGAAGAACGCGCCGGCGCGGTAGACGAGCGCGCCGGTCGGCCATGTCCGGCGACAGTCGAGCTCTCCCCGGCCCCGCCTGGATCGGAGGCACCGGGTGGACCGACTACGCAGGATCTTCGGTGGCCCGGCTCGCCCGTCGGGCATGCGCGCCGGCCAGGCGGCCGACGAGCGCCCACCAGCCGGACGCGGCTGCGATCGCTGTCACGGGAAACACGAATCCTGGCAACGCTCCCGCGATCCGGGTCGCTAGCGCCACCAGCCCCGACGTCGTCGCCTTCGAGAAGCGGTAGCCGAAGGAATCTATGATCTGCTTGGAGCGATACCGCGCGTCGAAGCTCAATGGGAGGTAGAAGATCTCCTTGGCCGCGCGGAAGAGAGAGTAGTCGAGAATCTTGAACAACAGGAAAGCGACCCCTCCGGTCCAGAGCGACGAGCGAGCGAGCAGCACCAGGCTGGTGACGACATGGACAATGGGCAGCGCGCGGTGGATCGAACGAAGCGAGAACCAGCGCAGGGCCAGCGGCGCGACCACGAATTGCATGGCTGCCGCCGCGCCGTTCAGCGTCGCGTAGAATCCCCCGAAGTATGCGGTGCGCGCATCGGTGGAAGGCCTGGCCGCTGCGACCAGGGCGTTGAACCTCAGATCAAAGACGGTAGAGACGATCTGCGTGAGCCAGACCAGCCCGGCCAGGCCGAGCAGATACCGGGAACCGAACAGGAGCCGCAGGGCAAGTTGTCCCTGACGTCCTCCCGCCTCCGCGCGGGTCGGCAGCGGCTCGCCCGCATGCCGGTACGCCAGCATCGCCAGCGCGGCGGAAGGAAGCAGAAGACCGGCGCCCACGACGACCAGGGCCCGCGAACCAACGCCCACGGCCAACTGGTGGGCCAGCAGTCCGCCGAGAATCGAGCCGAGCGACGAGATGCCGACGATGGGGCCGTTGAGCTTTCGGGCCTGGTCCGGCGAGAGAGTGCTGTTGATGAACGACCAGTACTGCTCGATCAGGAGCACGACATATCCCTCCCGGACCATGTAGAGTACGGCCGCAGCCGGACGGGATCCGGCGGAGAGCCTCCAGGACAAAAGGGTGAGGATCGCGGCGGACAGCAGCGAGGTGGCGGCGAGCGCTCGGGAAGGTCCGAGCCACGAGAGCAGGCGGCCATAGACGTAGACCAGCGCAATGAGGAAGACCGGTGAAGCAGCCATCACATAGGGCAGCCCACCTGTTCCGTAGGCCTCGATGAAGAGCGAAACGGAGACGCTCCGCAGAATCTCGTATCCACAGAGCATGAACGCCGACGCCGCAGCGATCACGAGTACCGCGGATGCCCGCGGATCACGCCGCCCCGAGGAGCCAGGCCGGCCCGCGCCCGTCAGCACGCCACTCCCGCCTCCGCTCGCGCGACCCGGACTTCGCCGCTCACACTCGAGGCCCGGATCTCGAGGCCAGAATCTGCGCCCGCGACGGCCGATTCCAGCTCGGAGCGGGCGTCGCCGCTGATCGAAGCCAGGTCGAGCCAGACTCGGGTACCCGTCACGACACCGACCGTGATGTCCCCGGAAACCGTCCGCACCTGGATCGAGCCCTTTGCCGCTGCTCGAATCGCAACGTCTCCGGAAGCGGATGCAACCTGGAACGAGCCTTCCGTTCGGCCGATCTCGGTGTCTCCGGACGCTGTCTTCACCGAACCCGAGCCCCTGACCTGCTCGATCCGGATGTCTCCGGAGGCAGACTGGATGTTGAGGTCGCCATGCACCGATCCCCCCTGGATGTCTCCGCTCCCGACCTTTGCCAGAACGGATCCGCGGACCTCGCCGAACGCGAGGTCGCCGGAGCCGGACCGGTGGGAGAGCGATGCGAGCTCTCCCGTCACGACCAGGTCGGCGGAGCCGCCGGCACACCGCAGCTCCGAGCCCCGGGGAAGATCGATCTGAACCTCCAGTTCAGTCTGGCGACCGAATCCGCCGAATCCCCGTTGCGGCCGGTGCTCCACCACAAGATGATGCCCGCCGGCCGGGCGAGGCGTGAGCCGCACGATGACGTCCTCCGGGTTCTGCTCGCCGGTCACACTCACCCGGGTTTCTTCCGTTTCGTCCGCCCGGACCGTGATCGTTCCCGCCGGGACTCGCAGGTCCAAATCCAGGCCGTCCGGGGTTGCGTAGGTCATCGGTTCCATGATCCCCTCCTTTGCCGCCAAACGAGATCAGCTTTGCGCGAACCCGATGATGCGGTTGCCGCGACGACGGCTCCCGGTAGATGGCTCCAGGGCCCGGCTGATGGCCCGCACGAGCCAAGCGTTGGTGGAGAGTCCTTCTTGACCCGCGGTCTGCTCCACGCGCGCTTTCAGCGACTCCGGCAGTCGAAGCGTGAGCCTTGCGGTGTCGCCTTCCTCTCTTCCGGCGGCGGACCCCGACCCTGGATCGGGCAAGTCCACGAAGACGAGCTGCACATCGCGGCCGGCCAGACGAAGCTCGACGTGGCCCGAGGCCAACTGGCCGGTCAGCTCCAGGGCGGCCTGTCCCATCGCATCCATCAGCCGCAGCTGGAGGGAAGCTTCAAGGGTACGGGCCAGCCGCTCCGCGATCACCGCCTCGGGTTCGTTCCCCGCGGTCAGCGATTGCAGGTCCGCCCGGACGCCTTCCAGGAAGGTACTGGTCTCCATGTCCGTGCTCCTTTCAGACCCTTCTGACGCCGACGCTCCGGCGGGGGAGGGTCCGCGTGCCGGGTTGCCGGGTTGCCGGGTTGTCCGACTACCGAATCGCCGGCCCTCTGGGCTGCCGGGTTGCCAAGTCGTCGGGCTACCGGGTTGCTGCGCCGCTCCCTTGCCGTGTGTTGTCGTGACCTCTCAAGCCGAACCGCCACACGACGTGGTCATGTAGATGTCATTATGACGTCACTATGATGTCTCAATGTCGCCCCGTCAAGAGGAATCGTACAAAGAATTGCCAAACGGGAAGTTATCGGCACATCGAATCCGCAGACTCAGCGGAAGTGCCGGCGGGTGAGGCGCGATGCCCGCGAGCAGCCATCGGAGCCACACTGGCGGCCGGAAGGTCGCCGTTCCCCATCAGTCCCCCGTGACCGTGACCACGATCTCTCGCTCACGCGGCCGAACGTCGCACTCCAGATGACAGATCTGTTGCCAGGTCCCGAGCAGCAGCTTGCCGCCACCCACCGGGACCTCGAGCGACGGCCCCATGAGCGTAGCCTGCAGGTGAGAGTGGCCGTTGCCGTCGTGCCACGCCTGTTCATGCCCGTAGTCCCGACTGGGCGGCACCACTCGATCCAGGAGTCGAGGAAGATCGGCAGCCAGGCCGGGTTCGTACTCGATGGCGCCGAGGCAGGCGGTGCTGCCGAGACTGAACAGGTGGACAGTGCCGGTCTGGACGCCGCAGCGGCGCACAATGTCCTCCACCTGTGAAGTCAGGTCGTGCATGTCGCCGTGTCCGTCCGATCGAAGCCGGATGGTCTGTTGGTGGGTCATGGCCCGTACCTCCTGATCTTGTCGGAGAGTGTCCGCTCGCGATGCCGAGGCTGGCGACCGTCTCGCAGCGGTCTGCGAGTGCAGGTGCGAAGGGGTTCTCCGCGACCCTCAGGCAGAAGGATACCCTCCGTCCCGCAGCATGCAGGTCAACCGAGCGGTGCAGATGCGTCGCTGCTGGCCGTCGGTGAGGACGACTTCGTAGGTGGCGAGAGAACGGCCGCCGTGCACTCGGGTGGCGACGCCGGTGACGAACCCCTCGGAGGCGGATCGGTGATGCGTGGCGTTGATCTCGATGCCGACCGCCATCCGGCCGGGGCCGGCATACAGGATGGCGCCCATGGATCCGAGCGTTTCGGCGAGCACGCAGGAGGCGCCCCCGTGCAACAGGCCGAACGGCTGGGTGTTCCCCTTGACCGGCATCCGGCCGACGACACGGTCCGCGGACAGCTCCAGAATCTCGACACCCATGTTCCGTCCGAGGTCGGCGCCCGGGTCTCCGCCCAGCCGCACGATGAGCGCCGCTATGTCTTCGCCGGGGAGCGGGTCCCGCGGCTTGCCTTCGGACTGCGGGTCTGGATCTTGAGACATGATCAGAAGATACACTGCGACTGGCCGCCAATCCATCAAGCTGACCGGTCTGGATGGGCACGGGACCGCCGGATCCGATGAGCACCGGGCGATGTCGACGCGGATCCCGACCCGAGGTCCGCTGCGGGTCCGCAGGCCGGATCCGACGGGTGACGCGGCCCCGGTTCCGGCATCCCGCAACGCCAACGTGGTACTCTCTCTCCTCGGGAACCCGTCGCCCGCGCAAGCTCGGCGCCGACGGACCCGGTGCACCCGGGACCAGCGAAAGGGCACACGAATCGTGGAAGATCAACGCTGCATCCTCGTGGTCGATGACCAACCGGCGGTGCGAGAAGGGCTGCAACGCACACTGTCGGAGATGGGTCACATCGTGGTCCTGGCCGAGGACGCGGAAAGCGGCCTGCGGCAGACGATCGCCGCGTCTCCCGACCTCGTCATCATCGACCTCAACCTGCCGGGCCGCAGCGGCCTGGAACTGGTCGCCGACCTCCAGGATCGCGGAGAGGACGCCACCCTGATCGTGCTGACCGGGCACGGCTCGATCGAGACCGCCATCGAGGCTACCCGGCGCGGCGTGTTCGACTACCTGCTGAAGCCGATTGAGCCCGCGATGCTGCGGCGCGTGGTCGAGCGGGGATTGGAGCGCGCCTCGCTCCGGCGCGAGGTCATGGAGCTTCGCCGGGAGACGATGCGAACCGGAAGACTGCAAGCGCTGGTCGGGCGTTCTCCGGCGATGCTCGAGTTGTACCGACTGCTCGAACAGATCGGTCCCAGCGGCGCCACCGTCCTCGTCGCAGGAGAGAGCGGCACGGGCAAGGAGCTCGTGGCCAGAACCCTGCACCACCTGAGCCCCCGGGCCACCCGCGCCTTTGTGGCCATCAACTGTGCGGCAATCCCCGAGACTCTGCTCGAAAGCGAGATCCTGGGGCATGAACGGGGTGCTTTCACCGGGGCCACCACGGCACGCGCCGGCTGCTTCGAGCAGGCCGCCGGCGGCACGCTCTTCCTGGACGAGATTGCGGAGATGCCGGCAGAGCTGCAGAGCAAGCTCCTCCGCGTTCTGGAAGACCGGCGGGTCCGTCGTGTCGGCGGCGAGCGCGAGTTCGAGGTGGATGTCAGAGTAATCGCGGCCACCAACGCCGAATTGGAGCAGATCCTGACTCAGGGGAAGCTTCGCTCGGACCTCTACTTCCGATTGAACGTGTTCACGCTGCGGATCCCTCCGTTACGCGAGCGAACGCAGGACATTCCGATGCTCGCAGAGCACTTCCTCGAGACATTTCGGGAGGAGGCGCGGGCTCCCATCGCGGGATTCTCCGCCGCCGCGCAGGACCTCCTGCTACGCCACGCCTGGCCCGGAAACGTCCGCGAGCTCCGCAACGTCGTGCAGCGGGCGGTCATTCTCTGTCCCGGCGGGGAGATTTCGCCCGAGCACCTTCCCGCCACTCTGTTGCCGCCCCGGGCCGGCATTGCCACCGACGATCCTTCGCGCATTGTGGTCGAGGTCGGATCCACCATGGCAGAAGCCGAGAAGGCGCTTCTGCTGGCGACACTCAAGGCCTGCAGCGGGGACAAGCCCAAGACGGCGCGCCTGCTCAACATCAGCCTGAAGACGTTGTACAACCGTCTGGCGGCGTACGCGAAGGAGGCCAAGGGTACCGCCACCGATGTTCCCCCCCCGGCCGACCCGGCCGCGGGGACGTCTTCCGCCCAACCGTCGGCTTAGCAGAGGCATTGGCGCGTCCCCATGCGTAGAGTTCCGATCACACGCCCCGCGCTGGCGATGCTCATCCTGGCCATGATCCTGGTCCTGGTGTCCGGCCTTCTCGAGCTGAACGGCGCGATGCTCCAGGCGGCCTCCCACGCGGGAGTGGAGGCGGCGCTCGTCAACAGAAGTGTGCAGCGAGAACTCGAACGTCTGGCCTCCCGGGAGCCTGCAGCAAGCCTTGAGTCGATCGCCGGTGATGCCGCGCTTCGACAAGTGCTGATGGATGGCATCGCGCGCGCGCCCTCCCTGGTCGGGATCGCGGTGTGCAGTCCTTCCGGCTTGATTGTGGCCGGGACACAGCCGGACCTGAGTGGTGCCATGGCGGTCTGGAAGCCGCCACTTCCGGACATCCATGGCTTCTCGGCCTCCCTCGGCTTCCTCTGGACCCTGTGGCGGGCGCCGCAGACCTATCAGGTCAAGACACTGCTGCGCCGCGGTGATGAGCCTTTCGCCGAGTTGCGGGTGGACCTCTCCGGCGCGTTTCTTTGGGCTGCGGTCCGTGCGGCCGCGTCTCGCGGGATGGTCACCGCGATCGTGGTCATCAGCCTGACCGTGCTCGCGGGCATCCTGCTCACACGCTGGGGCACGGGGCGGGTCCGGGTTCTCGAACAAGGGATCGCCGCGATTCGCGCCGGGCAGTTCCAGGAGAGGCTTCCGGAATCCGGAGTCGATGAGTTCAGCCGGCTGGCCCGGGCGCTGAACCTGCTGGGCGAGGAGTATGGCCGGCGCCGCGACCGATCGTCCGGTTCGACTTCGGGACCGGGCCGCGGCGCTTCCGCTGTGGGCGCCCTGCCCGATCCCTCGCGCGCCCTGATCCGACTGGGTGAGACCGCCGCCGGTGTGGCACACGAGCTGCGAAACCACCTCCAGTCGGTGCAGATCAACCTCGATGAGCTCAAGCGGGCTGACTTCATGACCACGGACCAGCTTCGGCAACGAGTGGAAGACGCAACGCGCGGGGTTCAGAGCATGAGTGGCGCGGTCCGGGGATTCCTCAAGGTGGCGAGGTTACGCCCGCTCGCACCGGTTGGGGTGGACCTCAACGAGCTCCTGGCGCAGATCCGCGATGAACTGGCGGAGGAGACGAGTCTGGCCGGCGTCGACCTGCGGCTGCAGCCGGAACTCTCGGTCCCCGAGGTGTGGCTCGATCCCGAAGTCCTGCGAAGGTCGATCCACAATCTGGTGCGCAACTCCCTCCAGGCATTGGATGGGAGGGAGGGACAGGTTACCATCAGCACGGCGCTGCTGCCGAACGCGGTTCGGATCTCGGTCATCGACGATGGTCCGGGGATTCCTCCGGAGGTGCTCGAGTCCGTGTTCGATCTCTACTTCACAACTCGCACGGACGGAAGCGGTGTCGGCCTCTCGCTGGTGCGTCAGTCGGCGGAGATGCACGGAGGTGAGGTGACGATTCACACGGTTCCAGGGGGCGGAACGGAAGTCGCGATGATCCTGCCGTTGCGCATCTCGTCCCCGGAAGGGTCGGGACGATGAAGCGCTTGGAAGCATCTGTTCGGCTCACCCGGAGCCTGCTGTTGCCGGCGGCCCTCGGGGTGAGCCTGAGCGGTTGTGCGCACCTTCCCCTCATCGGGCGAAAGGACCGGCCCACGGAGCCGCCTCCCGCGACGGAGGTCAGCCCCGTGACCGACCCGGACTCAGCGGCGGTATCGCCCCCCTCCCGCTCCCCCGGGTCTGCCCGCAGGCTTCCGCCGAAGGCGGATCGCCCCGGGGAGCCACCGACCGCAACCCCCGCTCCCGCGCCGGACATGGGGGTCACGCCCGCCGCCGAGGCTACGCCGGAGCGTGCGCCCGCGGCGCCGGATTCGGCCGCTTCCACACCCGTTCTCTCCGCGGACATTCCGCCTGCGGAACGGGCCCAGCTCCTGGAGTCCCACCGACAGGACTGCCGGAGAACGGAGGAACTCCTGGGTAAACTCGGTTCGCATGACCTCTCCACGCCCGACGCGGAGAAGCTCCGAACCGCCCGGGAACTACTCCGCGCAGCCCAGGACGCCGAATTGCGGGGCGAGCTTCGGGACGCCGCGAATCTGGCCCGCAAGGCGTGGTTGCTCGCGCTGGATCTCTCCGGGCGCTGATCGCAGATGCGCCGCGTGGGATTGGCGTTGGGTGGTGGCGGAGTGCGCGGACTGGCGCACATTCTCGTTCTCGAGCTCCTGGACGAGCTGAAGCTCCGGCCGTCCATCATCGCGGGGACGAGCATCGGGGCCATCGTCGGAGCTCTCTATGCCTCGGGCATATCCGGGAAGAGTATCCGGGAAGTCGTCAGCCGCTACTTCCGCGCTGCCGATGAGCCGTTGCGCGAGGTGATCAGGAAGCGCGCCGAGTTGCTGCGCTGGGTCGGTCCGCCCGGGGCCCGGATCGGTCACGGTGGAGGGTTGACTCCCGACCGGTTCCTCCGCCATCTCCTGAACTCGGTCTCCAAGGAGCGATTCGAGGACCTCGAGATCCCCCTCCGGGTGGTCGCCGCCGATTTCTGGGCGGCCGAGCAGGTCGTTTTCGACCGCGGCGCGTTGCTGCCCGCGATCCGGGCGAGCATCGCCGTTCCCGGAGTCTTTGCTCCGGTCTGTCTGGACGGCCGGGTCCTCGTGGACGGCGGTCTGCTGAATCTCGTCCCGTATGATCTCGTCCGGAACGAATGCGACCTGACCATCGCGGTCGACGTCTGTTCCGCTCGCGGATCCGACGAGCCGGAACTGCCCGGGGTCCTGGATGCCTTGCTGGGCGCGTTCGACATCATGCAGTCGGCCGCCCTGCGCGTGAAACTCGAAGGCTGTCCTCCCGATATCTATGTTCGGCCGCATGTCGGCAACATCCGGATTCTCGACTTCACCAAGGCCGAGGAGGTCTTCGTCCAGGCAGCGCCCGCAATTGCGAATCTCCGTCGGCAGATCGGCAGGATGGGACTGGGGTGAGGAGCCGGCGGCAATCCAATCGTATCGTCAGGCCCTCCTGCCCAGACCACGCTCGAAATGCGGCCCCCCGGATCGGGACGAGCGCCACATCGACCTCTTCGGGGGCTGGGAGATGGCCCGCTCCCGGAAGGCCGGCCACGCCACTCCCGGAAAAAAAAAGCTGGACCCCGGAGACGTTTCTGTAGTTCAATAACTAATGAAATATCGAAGGAGGGAGGTTTCCATGCAGGGGCGCAGGCTCGACTCGGGTCGGAAGTCGGGAGATGAGAGGTGTACGAAGTCTGACCCGGGACCCAACTCCGGAACCGGCTGCGTGCCGCCCGACCTGCGGCAGCTCGCTGCGCTCGACCGGCTTGCCGGAGTCTTCGCCTCGCTGGGAAGCGCTCCCCGACTGCGGCTTCTCTTCCTTCTTCATCTCCGCCCGGAGTTAAACGTTGGGCAACTATCTGAAATGACTGGTCTTACGGTCTCAGGAGTGTCGACGCACCTGCGCCGGCTGCGCGAATCCGGCCTCGTCTGCTGCCGGCGCAACGGACGGGCTGTTTGCTGCACTCTGCCGGAGGACGGAGACCATGTTCAGTTCCTCTGCCGGCTGTTCTGCCAGATCGCTGCGGAATCCGGCTGCGGGAAACCCTGATCCAGACGGGCCAGCGGCCCAGAAACGGAGATATGCCATGGAGAACCAGGATACGAGCTCCGTGAAGAGGCGTGCGTGTTGTGGCGGCGCCGGCGAGGGCCGGGGTCTCGAGCAAGAAGGAAACCCGCCGGCCGTTCGCCCGATCAACGAAACGGGCGAGACCGGCGTTTCCCACCCGCCGACTGGCGCGTCCCATCGGACGGAGGGAGCTCCCTCCACCGCGGCGGACCTGCGTGACGCGGTGCGAAGCGGATATGCCCGCGTCGTGACCGGGGCCGGGCAATCCTGCTGCGGCCACAATGGGGCGGATGACTCCGGTGCCGGGAACTCCGGGACCTTCACCGCCGCAAGCAACTGCTGCGGCACGAAGAACGTCGACTCGTTCGCGCGCCGGCTTGGTTATTCCGCGGAGGAACTCACTGAACTGCCGGCGGGCGCGAATCTCGGTCTCTCCTGTGGCAATCCCACGGCGATGGCCTCGTTGCGGTCCGGAGAAGTGGTTCTCGATCTCGGCAGCGGCGCCGGCTTCGACGTGTTTATTGCGGCCCGCAAGGTCGGGCCGGAAGGGCAGGTTATCGGCGTGGACATGACGCCGGAGATGCTGGTCCGCGCCCGACAGAACGCCGCGACCGCGGGCGTCCGAAACGTCGAGTTCCGCCTCGGTGAGATCGAGAACCTTCCGGTGGCGGACGCGTCGGTGGACGTTGTGATCTCGAATTGCGTGATCAACCTCTCCCCGGACAAGCCGAGGGTCTTCCGCGAAGTCGCCCGCGTGCTGCGTGCCGGCGGCCGGGTCGCCGTCAGCGACATGGCGCTCCTGCGGCCGCTCCCGGCGGAGGTGCGAGAGGACATGCAAGCCTATGTCGGCTGCATCGCGGGTGCCGTTCTCGTTGACGACTACCTGGCGCACATGCGGGACGCCGGGCTGATCGATCTCGAGGTCGAACAGGTCCCAAACCTCGACGCCATGGAGGACGTGCAGGACCCGCTCTATCAGCGCATCGTCCAGAAGCTTCCATCCGGAACGCGGCCGGACGACTTCGTTGCGAGCGTGCGCGTCCAGGCGCGCAAACCGGGCGCATAGCGCCGCCGCCTTCTGCTCTTTGGGATCGGGCTTCGATTCAACCTGCGTGAGCTGGCCGCGGTCTGGCGAGTGGCTCTCCCGGGCGCGCTCATCCAGAGCACACTGTCCACGCTCATACTTGCGATATCGCTCCGGCTGATGGGCTGGAGCTGGACGTCCGGAGTGATCCTGGGCATGGCGATCTCGGTTGCCAGCACCGTCGTCATGGCCCTGGTTCTCTCGGAACATCACGATCTCCACGCGCCGATCGGCCACATCGCGATCGGATGGACCGTTGTTGAAGACCTCCTGACGGTCGCCCTGTTACTCGTTCTTCCGATCGTCTTCGGCCCAGACGAAGGCCCTCAGGGAAGCGCCGGATCTGCGCTCAGCCTCGCCGCACTCAAGGTTGTCGGTCTCGTCGCCGTGGTCATGGTTCTGGGCAAGTGGGTGATTCCCTGGTCGCTGGAGCAGATTGAGAAGACGCGCTCCCGGGAGCTCTTCACTCTCGCGATCCTCGTCATCGCAATCGGAATCGCGGTCGGTTCGTCCCGGCTCTTCGGCGTATCGATGGCGCCCGGAGCGCTCCTCGCCGGCCTGGCCGTTGGCCGTTCGGATTTTGCGGCGCGGCGTTTAGTCAGGTGGGCGAGTTCAGCTTCATCCTGGGAACGGTTGCCCGGCAGCTAGGACTGCTCGACGACGCCGGCTGGAACGCCCTGGTCGCAGTGTCCATCATCTCAATCGCGCTCAACCCCACCCTCTATCGCGCGGCCCGCAGACGGTCCTTGTCGGCGCCGAAGCTCGACCCCTCGGTGGACCGCACTCCCGCAATTGTGGATCCGAACCGCTGCATCCTGGTGGGCCACGGCCCGGTGGGCAACATCGTGTATCGGCTCCTCACCGAGCGCGGTGCCGAAGTCACGGTCATCGATCTCAACCTCGATGCGGTACGCCGCATGAAGTCCGAGGGCCTGACGGCGGTGTACGGCGACGTCTTGCGATCGGGTACCCTCGAGGAGGCGGGCATCGCCCGCGTCGGCAGCCTCATTCTGAGCGCCGACCTTGAAGATGCGGCCGAAGTCATCCGGCAAGCGCGGCACCTGAATCCCCAACTGCGCGTCCTCGCTCGCTGCGCTCACCTGCGCGATGTGGCCAATCTGAGGCGTGCCGGCGCCGTGGTCGTCGCCGCCGGGGAGGCGGAGGTCGGAGTGGCGCTCGCCGAGGCGGTGCTGGCCGGCGATGCGAAGACCTGCGGCGAACTGGCCGAGCAACGCGACGCTGTTCGGGCGCGACTCTACGAAACCTCCCGCATCGTGTAACCGCCCTCTCTCTGTTCCCCGAGGAATCGCGCCGTCACCGCTGGAATCGCCGGTGATCCCTCCAGGAAAGGACCCGGAGATGGGCAGCCATGGCCGGCCGATCTCGCTCAGGTTGGAGATGCAGACCGGCCGGGGGCGGGCGCCGCCGGGCCACGGTGGTCGATCAGGCATCCCACATCCGTCCCCGAGGGACTGCTGCGACCTCAGAAGCTCAGCCTCTGCACGGGGCGGGCGATCAGAAACTCGCAGCGGGCATCGATCTCATCCAGCACCACGCGCTGCCGGGAATCTCCGACGACGACGTGGCCGAATGGCAGGGACTTCGGGTCGATCTGGACTTCGTAGGTCCCCGCGGATAGCGGTCGGAACTGGAAGTTGCCTGCGGCGTCGGTGTAGGTGAACTCCTTGTCGTTCATGAAGACCCGGATCCCGGAAACGCTCTCGCCGGATGAGACCTGTTTGGGCATGGTGAGACCGGGCTGTAGCTGGCGCACAATGCAGCCGCTGATGCAGCGATCCTGCCGGGTCATCGGGAAGTCGTGCCGGACCGAATTCTCGGGCTCGACAGTGACCTCGTGCGACTCAATATCCCTCAGGGCGTAGAGGGTGGGCACCGACTCGGGCAGGATGCGAACCAGGTGGCGGCCGGTGCCCACCAGGCGGCGATAGTGGCCCGTGCCGTCCGTGTAGACGGGAGTCTGTGGATCGTTGTCGATCAGCACCGCCACGCCCGGGATCCCCGTCTCGGAGTCCTGCCGGATACCATCGCCATTGGCATCGGAGAACACGGAACCATCCAGGACCTGCCGGAGAAATGGCCGCGGATCCAGGAAAGATCGCTCGATGTCGGGTTCCAGGGTTCCCGGCGTGTGGCTGAGGGAGACCTGAATCGTCTGGAGTTGGTCTGAACGGTGTCGCGTCACCTGGAATCGCGGGGAGATCCACCACCCCGCTCCGAGCCGCAAATCGGAGGCAATCGCCGCCTGCGTCTGCACCGGAAGAAACCGGCCTCGCTCCTGCTCATGCATCTGGGAGACCTGCGCCGACAGCGTGACTCGACCACCGAGAAGTCGAATCGGGGAGATCGCTGCCGAGGAGACCAGGCGCGGACCGAACGGCTCCTGCCAGGTCGTACCCTGCTCGAGTGAGAGGCTCGCCGATCGGCCGAGGTTCACTCGGAGCCCGCCGGTCAGGTATTGGCTGGACCGGAGTCCTCGGTATTCCAGGCGGTTCCAGCGGAGCGAAGTACTGGCGCCGCCTCCAAAGGGCTGTGCCGCCGAGGCGGTGTGGCTGGTGATGTCCTGCTCCGCGTCCGTAGTCGTTCGGTGACGAACCTCGCTGGAGAGTGACACCCCGGTCCGGGTCTTCGGCACCGTCCAGGAGAGCTGCCCGCCCCAGCTATCGCCCCCCGTGGATCGGTTCCGCACCTCGGCGAGAGCGCCCACCGGCCCGTCGGTGCCTTCGTTGCGGTCCGCTACGGTGAGGGGCTGCTCCCAACGGCTCGCCCAACCACCCGCGACCAGCGTCCGCGAGAGTCGCGTCGAGAGCGATCCGTTCAGAGCCAGGCGGGGAATCGGCTGCAGTTCCCCGTAGCCGCCGACACGGTAGCTCGTCCCGACGGTCGACTGCCAGGCGGCCCGAGCGTCCACGCGACCGGCTCGCGCGCGGCCCTTGACCGCGAATTCTGCGCCGCTGCCTCTTCCTCCGCCGGCGAATCGAAAGTCGGACCCATAGATAAAGGCGGAAGCCTGTCCGTGAACTCCCACTTTCGACACCGACAGACCGCCCCCCTGCCCGGTCCGAATCGCGTCTCCGGCGGGCACGGCATGCACTTTGTCCGCGAGGTGATACGCCTGTCCGTCCAGGGTATGACCCAGCCCGACCCGGTATCGGACAGAGGCGGACTCCACGCGTCGCGGGTACCGGCCGCGCTCGATGTTCCGATAGGTGAGCGCACACCGACCGACGGCCACCGCCACGCGCGACTGGTCGGCATCGGCGTTCGACCTCAGTCGCTCGAGCCGGCCGCCTCGTAGACTGGGACTGATAAAGGCGGCACAGCCGGAAGGAGACTGCGAGTCTCCCAGTGTGGCCTCCCACCCTGTGAAGGTGCGGAAACGAATCGCGCCCCGAGAGAGGTGACGCCTGCCGTCCCGGTCGCCGATGCGAGCCTGGAGCTCGAGCCTGCCCGTCGGCACCAGGCGCAGAATGGTCAGGCCGTACTGAGCGGTATAGGTTTCATCGCCGGATTCCGGCAGCCCTCGGGTCGTCGAGAAGTCACCCGTCAACCCATCCCAAGGTCTGTAGGTCGGAGGATAGGCGGCAGAGCCGCTTCGGGCATCCGAGGCTGCTCCCGGGGTCAAGACTCTGTCACGCGCGTTCAGTGCAGTCGGCGATGCCAGGGCAAACTCGGTGCGCCCGACTCGGCTGACGCGGAACGTCGAGAAGGACGGCGCTGGAATCGTCAGGGTGGAGCGGGGCCCTTCGGAGCTGATCACCGGAGGGGAGATGTCCTCCGACGTTGCCTGAGCCGAGGCCGGCGGCGGAGACGCCTCCGACCGGAAGGCCGGCGAGGGTACGGGCGCCTTGCGGATGGGCCGCGCGGCCGCGTGATCCACGGACCGTCCCGGCGCCACCCGGGCCGTCGGCTCCTGGATCCCCGTTCGAAGCTGGAGGACCCGCCACTCGGGTTCCTCCGGACGGGATTCCCGACGGACCACGGCCACGCAGATCGCCAACAGACTGACCGCGACCCAGGGCAAGACCCGCCGCCGGACGTTCACGGGGATCCTCCCGCAGAAGAGGGCGACGAGGG
The DNA here is from genome assembly GCA_964473865.1 of uncultured bacterium. Classification (GTDB taxonomy): domain Bacteria; phylum Eisenbacteria; class RBG-16-71-46; order CAIMUX01; family CAIMUX01; genus CAIMUX01. Next base: position 228,431 of record CAYYQN010000001.1, read on the forward strand.
AGGATCCTTCGTCGCCAGCGGGCTGACACGGAAGGTGTCAGGCAGGGAGAAGGTCAGAACACCCTGGATCAGTGTCTCCTGCCGCAGGTCGAATGTGGCCAGGAGCCGGAACTCGCCTCCGGACGACGGCGTCCAGGCGGCCCGGTACACGGTTTCGGTCTGGGGAAGGAGCACTCGGGTCGGGAGGCTTTCCTCGTAGAGCGGTTCGCCGTTCGCTCCCAGCACTTGCAGCCAGCCGGCTGGGTAGTAGTGGACGTTTCCACGGTTTGCGAGGCTGACCAGCAGGCCGACCGTTCCCGGCGTAGTCCCCGGCACGGCCTCCATGCTGGTGATGGCGTCGTCTCGTTGCTCGGTGCCCGTAGCGGTCAAGTAGACCGTGCTACCGATGCGCGCCCGGGATGTCAGCACGACCCCGGTATCGTCCACCGCTCCCTCGCCCTCGAAGAAGACGACGGCCCAATAAGAGCCGCTCGCGCTGTCGGGAAGCTCGAGCGAGAGCCGCAGGATCCGGCTCTCCTTGGGAAGCAGCGTGAACTCCGTCAGGTCGGCACGTACCCACTGGGCCGCGGACCGCTGGACCGTTCCTGCGGAGCAGAACGCCATGCCCCCCTGGCGGGTCGAGGTCCAATCGGAGACCGACGTCTTCACGTGGAGGGCGATGTTCCCCCCGTTGTGCACCTCGACGGAGCGCGTCCGGCGGCCGCCCGGCTCCAGTGAGACCTGCATCTTCATTGGAGAGATGCTCAATCGGATCTCGGCCGAGACGGTGGCTGGAAGAAACGACAAGACGCCCACCATGCCCATCATAGTATGGGACAATAGGTTGGCGAATCGGCCGGGCCAACGGTCTGGGGGCTTTGTCACCCCGGGCGGGCCCCGCCTGTGCGCGTGGCCTCCTGTCATCCTGACTCTCGATCTCCGGTCTGAAGAACTTCCGCGACGCAAGGGCACTCCCTGCCCAGCGCAGGCGTAGTCTGTTGTTCTTCAGCGAGTTACTGCACTGCCACCGTGAACGTCAACTGATCGGTATATGTCGTCTTTCCTCCGCCTGCCGCGTCGGAGTAGGCCCAGAGGTTCTCGACTCGAATGTCCGTGTCCACCGCCAGTCCTGTCTCCTGGACGGTATCGGTCGTCCAAAGCGTTTGATCTACTGCGGTTATGTCGGTATATACCGCCTGGCTCGTGCCTCCCCCCCCGGGCGACGTCTGGGTCCTGAACATGAGATCAGTCAGCGCGATCTCGGGCGTCGCGTCGGCGCACTTCACGGAAAGCACCATCCCCGTGGAGCTGTTGGTCTGGACCTGCACTGCGATTCCCGCTGCACCCTCCGCGACCACATAGCCTGCTTCGTAGTTCGCCTGATTCGGAGAGAGGGTGATCGACGCGTCGGTGATGGTGATGGTCGCCGTCGCCTCTGCCGCCAGGTTGACATCTGAAACACCGGACGTCGCCCCCAGCGCCGGGCCGCCCCAGGCCGCCACAACCAGACTCGCAAGCAAGACCGCCAACCGACTCGCGCCAGGCGCTCCCGACCCGCTTCCCTGCATCTGCATCTGGAAACCTCGATGTTTCTGCACGATGTACACGTCGTGCTCGCAAGGTCCAAGGCTCCCTGTGAACGGCCGGATCTCCCTCTCCCCCGTAGCACCCCATCCCTGGACCTTCGGGCGAGTCCGTCTTCCGGCAACCTCCAAGGGCCCTCTGCGATCTCCTTATCGGTAGCGAGCGCTGGAAGGGATTAGGATAATGTGGATAAATCTCCGCGACCATCTCTCAGGCCCGCTCCCGGGCTGCCATCACCCCACGTCCGGGAAGGCCCGGGGTTTCGCGACCCGATCGTTTGTATGGTATCGCCGCGTGGCGGAACGCCGAGACGCCGCGCTGGAGGACGACCTCCGCGCCGCGGCGCCAGTCAGAACCGCTGGCCGCGGGGTCGGACCAGGCTTCCAGCCGGCTGCAGGATGTCCTCCACTTCATCGGGACCGGGGAGGGACAGCCGCTGGGCGGGACGCACATGACGGACGGCCGTCGGAGCTGCGCGTTTCCGGTACCCCAGACACCCCAGAGAACCGGAGTTGCGCTATCGTCCGATCCGATGGAACTCACTCCGGACATACGGCCGCGTCAGACCCAGATATTCTTCGTCAACAAGTTCTCCTGGCTGGACCACAAGCCAATGAGCCTGGTGACGACCATGATGTGCCATGCCCTTGCCTCCCAGGGACATCACGTGCGGTTGTACATGGAAGGCTCACCGGAGGAGGACACCGATCGGGCACTTGAGAGCTGGTTCAACCTCAGACCGCTACCGACCCTCGAGGTCGCGCTCCTTCCCCGGAAGTACAAGAACAACCGGAAATCGAAGTCTGCAATGGGGTTCTACTGTAAGGTGTCCCAGGACATCTCCGCCCGGGCGAGACCGGACGCCCGGTGCATTGTGATCACCCGCAACAGCAACTTCCTTCCGTTTCTGCTGCTCTTGAAGCTCCGCCGGAAAGTGGAGGCCTATTTCGAGGCGCATAGCTACCACGGAAACACGTCGATACCGGGAGTCAAGCTGCCGCCCCGACACCTCCTGCGGGGCACGAATTCGGTCTATGCGCTCTGGGAGCGGATCTCACTCAACCGGCTGGACGGACTGGTCTGCATCACCGGACCGCAGGAGGCGCTCTACCGGGCCGACGGTTTGAGGATCAAGAGCATCACGCTTCCCCTTGGTGCGCCGGAGCCGGAACCGGGAGGGGTACCATCCGTCCATAGTCCCTACATTGTGTATATGGGAAGAGCCACCGGGCTGGTCGATTACCGGATGGTGATGGAGGGGCTGCTGCTGTGCAAGGACCCGTCTATCTCTTTCCTGTGGATCGGAATCAGCGGCAAGGAGGCCCGGGACGTGCAGTCGATGGCGGAATCGCTGGGAGTCGCGCCACGGGTGCGGACCATGGAGTGGCAGTCACAAACCAATCTGCGGTCAATCCTGAAGACGCAATGCCGCATCGGCCTCGCCTGCTACCAGAATGACTACGAAACCGCAGTACTCGTATCTCCGACCAAGATCTTCGATTACTACTCGGTTGGACTTCCGGTGATCGCTCCGGATCTTCCCACGATCTCGTCGGTGATGACTGACGGCTGCGAAGGAATGCTCTATGAAACGGGAAACCCAGCCTCGTTCGCAACCGCCCTCGACGCCGTATCCGGAGACCCGCAGCGGTACGAAGCCATGGTTCGGAACTCCCTGGCGGCCGCGAGGCGGTATTCCTGGCGGAATCGGGCCGCGGCGTTCATGTCGTTCGCGGACTCCCAGGGGTGTCGAACCGCCTCGCGAAACCCGATGACCTGAAGTGGAGGTCCGGAAGGTTCAACCATGCACGTCTACGTCATCATCGCCCATCCCAGCTCACGGTCCTTCAGCGCGAGCGTGCTGCGAGCTTTCACCCGGGGGCTCGGAGAGGGCGGCCACAGCTACGAAGTCGCAGACCTCTATGCCATGGACTTCCTATCGGAGATGGATGAGGCCCAGTATCTTCGGGAGACGTCCGGGGACCCGAACCTTCCCGTCCCGCCCGATGTACAGGCCGAGCAAGCCAGGATCAACCGAGCCCAGGGCCTGGCCTTCATCTACCCGGTGTGGTGGAGCGACTGCCCGGCCAAGCTGAAGGGCTGGTTCGACCGGGTGCTGACGTGCGGCTACGCCTATTTCTATGACGCCGATGGCACCCGCGGCACGAAGATGAGTGTCGAGAAGGCGCTTGTTCTCTGTTCCGCCGGGCACACCGCGGAACACCTGGAGGAGATCGGAGTCGCTGCCAGCATGCGGCGGATCATGTTGGAGGATCGGCTGCTGGGCACCGGCGTCCGGCATGCTCACCTGGAGATCCTCGGCGGGATGATGCCCCTCGACGACAGCCACCGCGAGGAGAACTTGCGGCGCGCCTATGAGCTCGGCAAGGAGTTCTACGATCGGGGTGATGCGTGAGTGCATGGATCCCGACTCGCCACAGAGGACACGGGACGATGCCGGCCCGTGCACGGAGGAGAAGATCGTGTCACGATCTGAGCGTCGCCTGAACCGATCAAGTCATCGCCAGCAGAGGAAACTGCAGCAGAGCGGCCGGAGTGCCGCGTTGTGGGTTGCCGGCTTTGGGGTTCTCACGCTCCTGCTCTTCGTCCTCATGCCCACTTGGCTGAGCCGCCGGATCGCCATCCGGAATGTCCTTCTGGTGACAATGGACTCTACCCGGGCGGATGCTCTCTCCTGCTATGGGGGGCTCGGTGTTGAGACTCCAAACCTCGACCGCATCGCCCGGGAAGGAGTCCGCTTCGCCCGTTGCAGCACGGTCACGCCCGTGACCCTCCCCTCCCATTGCTCGATCTTCACTTCCACCTGGCCCCTGGTGCACGGCGTGCGCCGCGACCAGGGCGTTGGGCTCGGAGACGCCGGGGCGACCCTGGCGGAGATGCTGAGCCGGGCGCGGTTCAGGACATCGGCTGTCGTGGGATCTGCCGTGCTTCGTCAAACCTCGGGGCTTGATCGGGGCTTCGCGGACTATGCGGCCGTCCCGTCCTCCGATGACGCCTATGCCGCGGCTGCCGGGCGACCCGCCGGCGAGGTGACCGACCGTGCCCTCGAAATCCTGAGAAAGGCCGGCAAGCAGCCCTTCCTCCTTTGGGCAAACTACCACGATCCCTGTCTGGCGATGCTTCCGCTCGGAGGAGACACCTCCCGGCCGACCGCGGGCCCGGAACTCGTCCGGTCCTACGCCGCGGCGATCGGCGCGATGGATGCGGAAGTCGGCCGGCTGGTCCGGGCGCTCGACAGCCTCCAGATCGCCGGCAAGACGCTCGTGGTGGTCGCGGGAGCCCACGGCGAGGACCTCGGCACGCACGGCGAAAAGGGGCACGGCTGCTTCCTCCATGAGTCCACGCTGCATGTCCCGTTGATCCTTCGCTGCCCGGGCAAGATCCTGAAGAACCGAGTGATCGAGGATCGGGTGCAGACGATCGACCTGATGCCTACCGTTCTCGACTACCTGGGTCAGATCGCTGCGCCGGGCGCGCAGGGGCGCAGTCTGCGGCCGCTGGTCCTGAAGATGACGCGGGGCGAGCCTCCGGTCTCGTTCGCGGAAACGGACGTCCCTACCGAGGTCTTCGGCCTGGCATCGCTCCGCAGCCTGACCGCGGGACCCTGGAAGTACATCGATTCCCCCGACCCGGAACTGTATAATCTGGATCGAGATCCTGGAGAGACGAGAGACCTCGCGTCGGAGCGGCCCGAGGAGGCCGCCGCCATGCGCAAACAACTCGCCGCCGCCATGAATTCCGCCCTGCAGACCAAGGCGGGCGGGGATCGCCGAATCACCCCCGGAGACGGGGATCTCGAGCTGCTTCGCTCAATCAGTTACATCGGCAAGACTGGGGTCCCAACGGCGGGTTCCGGCCGTAGTGCCGCTGACCGGACCAAGTCTCCCCGGACCCATCGGGAGACGATCGGCCGGTACACCGATGCGTGGCTCCTCCTTGCGAACGGCCGACACGCCGAGGCCGAAGCGCTTCTGCGCACGATCCTCGCGGAACTCCCGGACGCGCCCTATCCCCTCCGTGATCTCGCGTCCGTGCGGGCAGCCTCCCGGGATGCGGCCACCCCGGCCCCGCCGGGAGCCGGCCAGAGCCGGTAGCGCTTCGGGAGAGGCGCGGTTCCTCGATGGCCTGATGCTACCGGCGCCGCCATCCTGCCCTGCCGTTGAGGATCGCGATGATCTCCTTCATGTCACACCTTTCGTTCCTTCCGGAAGTGCCGCATATGAAAGAGGCTGTATAGCGCCGGCAAGACAACGAGGGTCAGGAACGTCGACGAGATGATTCCTCCGATCACCACGGTCGCCAGCGGCCTCTGCACCTCCGCTCCGGTGCCGTGCGCCATCGCCATGGGAACGAACCCCAGCGAGGCCACCAGAGCCGTCATGAGGACGGGACGGAGACGCTTCTCCGAGCCCAGGCAGATCGCCTCGTGCAGCGGCATCCCCTCCAGGTGCAGC
>CAYYQN010000002.1:0-212488 GCA_964473865.1 uncultured bacterium
TGGTCGGACCGCTCTGCCAGCCGCGCGACTTCATCAGCGACATGAGCGTGCCGGCCGATCCGGACACCGCCGACTGGGACGACGACGTGATCCATGTGGTCGGTGACTCGACTGCCACCGGGATCCAGCACTTCGTCTATGGCGATCCGGGCGCGATCCCGTGCTCGGCGGACTCGGTCGTGGCGTTCCGCATCGATTCCTCGACCTCGCAGGTCGACTGGCTCGGGTCCACGCCGGTCCTGGCGGACGGAAGCTTCTCCTACCTGGCGCTGAACGCCGCCAACTTCCTGACCGAGCAGACCCACATCTACCTGCGGACGAAGACCGACATCGACTACTCGGCGCCCACCGAGATCATCCTGGATCGCACCTACCCGTACGTTCGGGCCGATGCGACCACTTCGTTCGCCGACTTCATCTTCGACCCGTGGAATCCGTACCGGATCTACAACAACGGGGACTACGTCAACCTCCGGCTGCTGGCGACGGATGGATACGATTCCGTTGGCACGGCTTCCGACAAGCCGAATGCCCGGAGCGCGCTGCTCCACATCTGGGCGGATTTCACCCGCCTTGATCTGACGGCCGGCAACATCTCCGGTTTCGGGACGCCGGCGGACTCCCTCGTGCTGGTGTCGCTGGGTGCCGACCTGGTCGACAACGACGGGGACTGGCTGCGCTATACCGAGTCCAACGGGACGGCCGGCTACCAGGTCGGCGAGGCGCTGAACGACGACGTCGGTCTGGACGGAATCGCCGGAACGAGCGACTTCGGTGAGGGCGACGGCCTGCCGACGTTCGGCGACCCCTATGTCGACGAGAACGGCAACGGCCAGTACGACCCGGGCGAGACCTTCCTCGACCGCGTCAACAAGCCGCACGGCGGCGTGTTCGCGATCCGGGATCCGGGCGAGCCGAACCTGGACTCCCAGGACAGCGACGAGTTCGGCTGGTACGAGCTCCGCAACAGCACGGTCGCGAACCGCGGGACGGTCAAGCAGGGTTACCTCCTGGCCAACCCGAACCCCGACGGCCGCTTCTGGCCGTACTCCCCGGTCAAGCTCTGGCTGCAGGACAACGGGATCCAGCGGACCGGCTCGCTCACGTCGATGCCGGGCTATGTGGACCACCCGCTCCCGTACGCCGACCTTGCCGCGGCGAACACCGAGCCGCAGGGCTACTGCCGGGACATGAGCCACGTGACGACCCACCTGGGGACGGACGAGGCGCCGTGGGATCCCGAGCGGACCTTCCGGGCCCAGATCGACCTGCTGCCGCCGTCGGTGGCCGAGATCACGGACCTCGAGAAGCAGAACGCTGCGGGCTCGAACGTGGCCGGCAACGAGATCGTCCCGGGCAACCCGGTCTATCACCTCGGTCAGTGGGTGGACTTCACGGTCTCGACCCTGAGCGACTGGGACGTCCTCTACAACCGGGCGCAGTTGAAGGTCGGCGCGACCTGGCGGGACTTGAACCTTGACCCGAGCACCGCCTCGGGCGCGGCCAGCAACGACGCCAACGCCGATACCTACCCCGGTGCGCGGTTCTACGACGAGGACGCTGACTCGACGGCCCAGCGCGCAGACGGGTTCGACAACGACGCCGACGGTCTGATCGACGAGATCGGCGAAGGTATCGACTTCTCCGACGGCGAGGTCTATGCCGCCGCGATCGACTCGACGCAGGATGCCGCGAACACGAACGGCACCGGCCTGCACTGCATGAACGACCGCCGCGACAACGACAACGACGCCTTCTTCGTTTACGACTCGTATGCGAACGGAGGGTTGGTCGGCGTCGGAAACATCGGCGAGATCACCTGGTACAACATCGACGAAAGCCAGACCAACAACTTCGACGACGACAACGACGGTACGATCGACGAGTCGGACGAAGTTCCCGAGAAGGTCGGCTATGGCACCGGAGCCAACGACGACAACGAAGACGGTATCGTCAACGGCGAGGCCGTCGCGGTCGAGCTGAACGGGTATTCGAAGCTGGCGGGCAACGAGGCGACGACCGGCAACTTCCTGCCTGCCTTCGCCGGCCTGGCCGCAAACACCATCTGGGTGGATGCCGCGCACATCTTCGGAACCAGGCCGCTGGCCGGAATCGACGCGGCCAACGCGCCGTTCTACTTCAACAACAACGCCTATACCGAGCCGGTGCCCGGCGCGTTCGAGATTCTCACGAACTCCGCGCGCACCTTCGCCCTCGCAGCCGGAGGCTACGACCTCGGAGGCGGCACGGACTCGACGGCCACGCAGCAGTTCAACTGGTACACGATGCACGGCAACCGGAACCTGGACATGGAGCTGATCCAGAAGATCCACGGTCTGACCGCCGACGGCGTCACCCAGTACCAGCTGCGGACCCTCGCCTACGACAAGGCGGGGAACATGGCCACGGCCTGGACGGAGCCGATCAGCTTCACGATCGACCTCACCGGCCCGAGCGCGCTGATTCCGGGCTGCGAGGAGACCGGGACGCCGCCGCCGGACTTCGCCGACGTCAACAGCACGCTGGCGGGGGTCCAGATCTGGGACGCCGGAAAGCATCCGGGGACCTACACCCTGACGGCCACCGCGGGCGCCGACGCCATCAAGGTGCGGTTCTACGCGTCGACCGATCCGGAGATCGCGACCCTGGTGGCCGATGGCACCTGGGTTGAGGGAACCTCGGGTACGTCCTTCACCGACAACACGGGTCCGTACACCGCGCAGTGGCCGTTCGCCCCGGCGACCGGCATGTTCGCGATGGACAACTACCCGTACAACCACCAGCAGACCTGGTACTTCCTGGCGGTTGCCGAGGACGCCTTCGGCAACATCACGCCGGACGCCGATCTCTGCGTCTTCGAGGCGACGGTCCTCGACGGCACGCAGCCGACGATCTGCCTGGCGCAGATCGACGACGACACGGACCTGCGCGACGGCGCGACGGTTCCGCCCGACTCGTCGGTCAACGTCTACGTCTACACCCAGGATCCTCCTCTGCCGGGCCGGTTCGAGGACAACGACCTCCGGCAGTGGAACATGGGCGCCGACAACCAGCCGGGCGTCGCGGGTGTGGATGACGACGGCGACGGGACGACCGACGAAACGGACTGGGGTGCCGACCTGATCTATGGCACTGACGACGACGAGTGGAACGGCTCGAACGAGGTCCACGCGGTGGCTCCGTTCAGCGCCATGAACTTCGGCGACACGGACGACTATCTGACCCGCGGCTGGGTCGGCGGTCTGGACCGGCAGCCGGGTGTCGCGGGGATGGACGACGACGGCGACGCGGTGATCGACGAGACCGACTGGGGCGTCGACGGCATCGCCGGAACCGACGACGACGAGTGGAACGGGTCGAACGGTCTCGGGAGCGTCTACGATCTCGGCGAGACCGACGACTACCGGACCAACGACATCGTGAAGGTCGTCTTCCAGATGAACCCGATCGCGGACAACCCCGATCGGGGCTGGATCACCTTCGCCACCGTTCACGGCGACACGAATACCGTGGCCGGTCAGGTCATCGACTGGACCGAGCCGGTAAAGGCCACCTGGAACACCTGGGGTCTGGCGACCGGGGACTACAACCTGCGGGCCTGGGGCGTCGACTGGGAGGGGAACTCCAACGAGGTGACGGCGTGCATCACGACCGTCGGCATCCGGAGCAACCCGCTGCGCGCCTACATCCAGCCCGAGGTCTGCACGGGCGGACTGAGCTATGACCTCTACGCTGTGCACTACATCCATGACTACGAGATCAACAAGGTCCGCTTCGAGTACTACTTCGACGCGAACGGCGACCTGACGGCGAACGACGCCGGCAGCGCCTGGACGCTGATCGGGACCGACGACAACACCGACGCGGATCCGCGCGGCGACGCCGTGCTCTATCCGCCGGCCAACCAGATCCCGAACAACGACGCGATCGAAGACCTCGTCTTCCGGACCTTCGAGGGGACGAACTACCGGTTCTATGACCCGGACCACGATGGCTACAGCCACCGCGATCCGGTCGTCCTGGAGGCCGACGACAAGGCCGGCGACGGCGTGTTCCACGCCGCGGACGATGTCATCGTGATCGGCGCCAACGCCGTCATCCCCGAAGGCGCGGCTCTGACCGCCTTCGCGGGCGACGAGTTCTGGGCCGAGGCCGACGGCGAGGCGTCGACGCTCGAGCCGACCGACTGGATCCTCAAGCAGAACCGGATGAACACTGCGGACGGGCTCGGCAGCGGGCTCAACCGCTGGCGCTATCCGTGGGACGCCACCGGCTTGCCGGAGGGCAACTACCTGGTTCGCTCGATCGCGATCGATGAGAACAACATCACCGACGTGATCACCTACAACAGCTACGCGCCCGACGTCCAGAATCCGGAGGAGATCGAGCTGGTTCGCGTCGACACCCAGCTGCCGAACACGAACATCACGACGCTCACCCTGCCGGACGGCAGCGCCATCGACGTCAGCGCGATCACGATTCCGCCGTACGTCAATGGCAACACCAAGTGGATCAAGATCGCGGCCGAAGGCGATGACGACACCGGCAAGATGCTGTTCGAGTACAGCCTCAACAGCGGCGCGACCTGGATCACGCTCGACGTCAACAACGACGACGACTTCTACGCCGACCTGAACGGCACGGCCGGCTATCAGGGCCCGGCCGGCGCCGACACGTTCCACGACGAGATCTTCAACGACCTGAATGGCAACTTCGTCTACGACCCGGGCGTGGACTTCGTCCGCTACGACGGCGGCGACGGCGTGGATACGCCGCGCGGCTGGCCGCTTCGTCCGCTCGTCGGCGAGGACAACAATACCGGCGTCGGCGACGTGGGCGTCGACAACGACCACGACAATCAGATCGACGAGGACCCGCCGGCCGCGGTGGTCGTCGCCGGGGAGAACCCCGAAGACCACCAGGGCCCGTTCTTCGTCTACCTGGATATCTCCACTCTGCCGCTGTTGAGCGACGTAAACGTCCTCTTCCGGGCCACGGCCTTTGATGTCGTCTGCAACGACATCTACCGCCCGGATCCGACGCCGGACCTCCTGGCGGTCATCATCGGCGAGAACCAGCAGCCCGAGGCGGACGTCATCCGGGTCGAGGACCTGAATGGCGTTGAGCTCGACACCCGGCCGGCGATCATGGATGCGGACGGGGTCGCGACCTTCGACGCGGATCTGGACACGGCGCGGGTCTACGTGACGGCGGAGGATGTCTCCTCCATCGTGGCGGTCGACCTCTTCTACCGCCTGGATCCGGCCTGCTACGCGGACGTTCCGGAGAATCAGGCCCAGCGTCCGACCGACCTGGCCCTGGTGCTGGACGGCTCCGCGAGCATCAGCGAGGCGGCGTTCACGCTCCAGAAGGAGGGTGTGGCGTCCGCGCTAGAGGATCCGGGGATCCTGCCGACCGACGGCACTGTCTCCCTGACGGTGGTTCAGTTCGGCAACGGCGTTGCGGTGACCGAGGTCCCGCGGACGTCGATCACGAGCCCGGCGGTCGCCGCGGCCCTGGCGACGCAGGTTCGCGCCATCGTCCACCTGGGCGACGGGACGCCGACCGCGGCTGGTATCGACCAGGCGGTGACGGCCATCGGTGCGGGCACCAGCGGCGCGCGCCAGGTCATCATCATCGCGACCGACGGCCTGCCGACGGATCCGGAGCCGGATCCGGAGGGCGCCGCGTTCGCAGCGGCCAATAACGCCATCGCGCACGGCATCGAGGAGATTCATGCCCTCGGCGTCGGCGCCGGCGTGGACATCGCGTTCCTCACGCAGCTGGTCCGGAACGGCACGGTGGAGCAGATCGCTGACTACTCCTCCTTCGCTGCTTCGATCGGCAACCGGATCCAGAACATCATCTTCAACACGCTTCTCGAGCTCCGGCAGTGGAAGAGCATGACGGCGGCGGGCTGGCTCGGTTCCCCGGGAATCGACACCACCTACCCGTATGACTTCAACATTGCGACGGATCTGATTCCGGACGGCGTGTACCAGTACTACCCGAGGGCGTATGACGCCAACGGCACGTACAACGAGGCGCCGGCCAATCCGTGGGGCTTCAAGAAGTTCGCCCTGGCCGGCGTCAACTTCGCGTTCGTGAGCACCCCGGCGGGTCCGCCGGCTGAGCCGGACAGCGCGACGGCGGCGAGCGAGGGGCAGGCAGGCGACGAATACGTGCTGCATGCTTCCCTCCTCGACCCGCTGCAGGCGCCGACGACGGCGGTGCAGTTCTACTACGCGCAGCGGATTCTCGACGAGATGGTCGATCCGGACGAGGTGCAGCCGGCGGCGCCGTTTACGGCCCCCGCGCTGACCAAGCCGGTTCTCGGCAGCGCGACCGGCGACGGCGTGGTCGTCAAGATCAACGGCACGCTGGCGACCTACCACGCGGATCTTGCCGACGTGGCGGCTCCGACCAAGATGGACTTCACCATGCTCGGCAACCAGGTCGTCTTCGGCGCGCGCCCGGCGGGCACCGACGAGATCCTGGTCAGCTACAACTTCACCAGCGCCGGTTTCACGACCTGGAAGCAGATCGATGAAGGCGACGAGTGGAGTCCGTACACGGTCGCGTGGAGCCAGCCGAACGGCGGCGTGCCGCAGCCGAGTGATCCTGACACCGACGCCTACGATCTCATCGCCATTGCGAAGTTCGACCTGAACGGCGATGGCGTCTATGAAGACGAACCGACGGTCTGCGACTACATCGAGCCGCTGGCCAGCGAGGGGAACTACCTGTTCCTGCGCGACGAGGATCGGCCCAAGGTCATCCTCTACGGTCTGGCGTTCGAGGACTTCGTGGAGCCGTTCGATTACCTGGACTGGAACTGGCCGGGCAACCCGCTGTTCCGGTCGGGCGACGAGCTGGGCGACACGAACTACGAGAACAAGCTCAGCGGTATCGAGACCGACGTGTTCGTGAAGGCGACGGATAGCGGCGGCGGCGAGGTGGAATCGGTGAAGCTGGAGATCGAGGCTTCGGCGGTCGCCGGTGGCGGCGTCAAGACGACCACCATCGACATGACCGAGATCTCGACCGGCACCACCATCGATCTGCCGATCACGTTCTATGAAGACGACTACTACGCCTTCTGGGCCGGCGGGCAGCTCGTGGGAGATCCGAAGGTCAACGTCTGGGAGTCGGCGCCGATCGAGAACGTCGTGCTGCAGATCTCCGTTGACGATGGGGATACCTGGCCGGCCTCGCGATGGGCGCAGATGACTTACGACGCGGCCACGCGCTCCTGGAGCGCCTACGGCCGGTTCAACATCGGCATCACGGACGAGTCCCAGCGGTACCGGTTCGTTGTGGATCTGGTGGGCGACAAGCAGTACCAGCTCGGAGACGCCCGGAACATGCGGATGCCGACCAAGAGCGTGTTCACGAGCAGCGCTCTGAACGTCCCGGATCTGCCGTTCTGGTACACGCACCTCGACAACGCGGTGGATCTCACCAACAACGCGTTCCATCGCGCGTTGGTGACGGCCACGGACTCCTTCGGCAACACCGGCACGAACCTGACCGCGACCATGCCCGCCGCGAAGATCTCTCGGGCGCAGGGCCCCATCGTGTTCGTGCTCGATCAGACGCCGCCGGTGGTGAACGACATCACGGCGCTGAACACGGACAACCAGCCGTTGCCGGACGGTGCCGCCACGCGGGTCAGCCCGAACGTCAGCTACAAGCTGATGGCGGACGTCAGCGACAGCCCGTTCACCGACATCAACGTCCAGGCGGTGCGCGGTGTGATCTACCAGTACTGCCCGAACTACTACCTGCCGGCGGACGAGCGCACCTGGCTGCGGATCGACGAGGGCGTCGCGGTCGACGGCATGTGGGTCGTCGATTGGAGCCCCGTGGATCCGCTGCACGACGGATACGACAATGACGGCGACGGGGTGTGGGACGAGCCGGACGAGTCCGTCTCCCCGGTCACGATCCGCGCCATCGCCATCGACGACGGCCTGAACAGCGGCTTCTCTGACGCGCAGAGCCCGGCGGTCCTGCTGACCCTGACGGTCGACTCGGCCGAGCCGAGCGCCGCGCTGACGCAGCCGGTGGACGGCGAGGTCTTCGGCTACAACGACGCGATCGATCTCAGCGGTACGGCCATCGGGGACTACATCCCGGCGACCGCGACCAACGACGTCGATCGGGTCCGGTTCCAGGCGAAGATCAACCGCTACTTCTACGTCGACGAGACCGAGCAGAACAAGAACGACATCTCGCTGCCGCCGGGCCCGCAGGTCGTCGGCCGGGCGAACGTCTACGAGAACGGTCTGGACGAGGTATGGTGGGACTCCGAGGGCGACGGCATCTTCTCGGCCGCGGACTCGTGCCTCTACCCCGGCCAGGACGGCGTTCCGTTCGAGGCTGAGTTCAAGTCGGCCGACAAGGCCAACGGTCCGGCCAACTACTGGTTCGACCTCGATCCGACTCCGCAGGACAACACGGATGATCCGTGGCTGACCTCGGCAAACAACGGCGAGAACTGGGAGATGACCTGGGTGCCGTCCGGATACAGCTTCATCAATGCCGATCTCCTCGGCGGCGATGAGTATGTCCGGCTGCGCATGTACTCCCGCGACACCGCCGGCAACTGGGACACCGAGGCCGACCTGCTTGGGCCGAAGGAGACGGTGATCATCCTGAACGATGATTCCGTCAGCCGGGCCTACATCACGCACGTCATGACCAACGACCAGGACGGCGCCGTGGATCCGGCGGAGACCAAGCCGGTCCAGGGCGTGAACGGCATCAACATCTACGGAAAGATGTTCGCGGCCGGTCACGACGAGATCGTCCAGGTCAACATCTACATGGTGACCGACCCGGACGGCGCGTCGCCGGACACCTCCTTGATCGTCATCGACAACACCATCACCCCGGACGGCCTGTTCAGCGGGCTCTGGGATGCGAGCACCCTGCCTGAGGCCGAGTACGTGCTCTTCGCGACGGCGGTGGACATCGACCAGAACGAGACGAGCAGGCACGACGCCACCAAGGTGCGCATCCGGATCGACCGCACGCCGCCGGTTGTCAACTACACGCCGATCGGCACCTACGCCGGGTTCACCACCGCGGCGAACTACGTCGACGACAGCATCGTCAACCACAGCAGCCTGGTGATCGTGCCGGATCAGTTCACGAACGACGTGAACTTCACGGTGACGACCACGGCCGCGGATGTGGCCACGATGGTGCTACAGTGGCGGTTCTTGACCGACCCGGTCGGGATGTGGCGTCCGGCGGGCGAGTTCTTCACGCCCACGGTACGGCCGAACGGCCAGTTCGACTACGAGCCGAACCAGGACTTCACGGTCGGCACCGAGACCCACCACGTCTGGTGGCTGCACCTCGAGAACTTCAACGATCCGGACCGCATGCTGCAGTCCGGCCGGCTGGAGTTCCGGGCGCTGGCGACCGACGAGGCCGGAAACTCCAACGCGCTCCAGACCACCTGGGCGCAGTACACCGCGGACGACACCGATCCGACCGGCTTCGACTGGAATGACGACACCGTCACGAACCAGATCGAGGTCGGCAGCACGGTGAACTTCGAGATCTCGATCCAGGACGGTCTGCTAAGCGACGGCACCCGCACCGATGTGGTCGGCGCGGCGCTGTTCGTCCGCGAGGTCGGACACGACTGGCCGGAGATGCCGTACGCCACGGTGATGACCGAGGGGCAGCAGATCGACACCGGCAACGCCATGTGGATCGCGCGGTTCACCTGGGTCGCGCCGGACTTCGTGGTGCACGACACCCCGTTCGAATTCGGCGTTTCGATGATCGACGCCGCGAACAACTTCAACGAGGAGCCCTGGCAGCGGCCGGGCGGCTACACGATCACGGTCGAGGACAACGCGGCGCCGGATCGCACGAAGCTGGTCGACGTCGTCGGGTTGGTCCATACCTGGGTGCCGGTGGAAGGCGATCCGAACAACCCGGATGTCTGGAAGGACCTGTCGGTCGGCACCGGAACGAATACGTTCCAGCTCGGGACCGACTGGCTGATCAGCGAGGGCGCCAAGGACGTCACCGTCTTCGCGCCTCCGCCGGACAACTCGACGGGCACGCCGGTGGGCGACGCCTGCGCGACCTTCCCGCGGAATGTCGGCGAGAGCTACCTGAACGACTCCCAGATCCGGAACACGGTGAAGGTCGCCCGCACGGTCACGCTCGTCGGCCGGACGCAATCGGACGATGACGGAATCGGGCAGCTCGACACCGGTATCCAGTGGGTGACCTTCCTGCTGGCTCCGTGCGACGCGAACGGTGTCCTCTCCGCGCAGTCGGAGTGGATCACGCTCGGTCGCGACGAGTACCAGCCGGCGTTCCCGCTGTTCTACTGGCACCTGACCTTCAACACCACGCTCTATCCGAACGGCACCTACAAGCTCGGGGCCTACGCGCTGGACGAGGAGGGGAACCTCGAGGACATCAACAGCCTCGACTGGACCTCCGCGATCATCGTGATCGACAACGAGGAGCCCAGCGCCCAGATGGACGCCGACTACGTCACGGACACGGTCGAGAAGACCGCGACCGTGGAGCGGAACCGGCCGTTCACCCTCTTCGCGCGGACCCTCGTGCCGGGCACGGCCGAGCTACAGAACTACGAAGACGACACCGTCGAATTCTTCTACAAGCGCGCTCGGGACCTGAACATGGCCGACTCCTGGAAGTCGGTGCCGCAGGCGGCGGGAGCCGAGGAGCCGTTCGAGGACGAAAACCACGTCCCGGACACCACTCGCCCGTACTCCTTCGATGTCAACATGGGCATGCTCTACGAGCCGACGGACAACCACACCAACGTCCCGCTCTCCGTGGGCGAGACCTATGACTTCGTGGCCCAGGTCGGCGACGAGGTCTGCAACCTGGTGGACTACATCGACTCCTACGCGGACAGCGCCGTGGCCGGCGTCGGGACCCGGTACATCCGGCTCTTGATCCAGGACACGATCGCGCCGCACCTGGAGATCACCTCGCTCGTGCGTTCGGCCGATCCGTACGGGCTCGAGATCATCGAGCACAACCCGACCCGGGTGCACGCGCAGGGACTCGAGTACATCGAGGCCGAGCTTCTGACCGGCGACCTGGACATGGATCATGCCGAGTTCGTCTACCGCCAGAAGGGCACGACGACCTGGAGCCTGATCGACGCCGACCTGACGTCGGAGGACGACGGCCGGGTGTGGATGCTGGGCGAGTGGGACCTCCGCACGCTGCAGCACAACACCTGGTACGAAGTCGCCTGCATCGGCGTGGACAATGTCGGCAACGTCGACCAGAACCCGGACATCGTAGAGATCTACGTCGACTTCGAGGCTCCGCCGTTCACGCTGATCAGCCCGGCGCCGGCCACCAGCAAGTGGTGCAACGGCGTCATGGACCTGATCGTCGAGGTGCAGCGCGGCGACCTCCAGCAGCACGATGACGTCTACGACGTGATCTGGCTCTGGAAGGACTCGAGCTGGCCGGACGTCATGGCGCCGGTCGATGCGGACCCCGAGACCGAAGGCTGGCACACGCTCGGCGTGGCCACCCAGCCGGATCTCTACGACGACACGACGAACCGGTACTCCAACACGCTGAACCTGGACGGTCAGTGGGACAGCGACCCGGGTTCGCCGGTCGACCTCGAGGACATCTTCGAGTCGGAGCTCTACGACCTGCGGGTCATGGTCTGCGACCTGGCCGGCAACGTCAGCACGTTCGACGTCTACAAGAACACGGTCGACCTGGATGAGCCGAACTACGCGCAGATTTCGAACATCAAGCTGAACGGCGATGACACGACGCAGGATCCGTCGGATCAGGGTCAGTTCACCGACGTCACGGCGGGAATGATGGTTGAGATCTTCGGTACGGCCACGGACGACGAGCTCCTGCTCCCGAACGCGGTCGATCCGCAGTCCGGCATCTTCTACGAGACGATGATCGCGAGCATGCAGTTCCAGGTTGCGTTCGACCTGAACGCGGACGGGGCTGCGGACGGTGGCACCTGGCACGACATCGGAGTGGTTCACCTGGATCCGCCGACGCTGGGCGACATGAGCGCGCAGACGACGTCGATTCTCTGGAACACCACGGGTCTGCCGGAAGGTGACTACCTGCTCCGGGTCATCGCGACCGACGAGTGCGGTCTGGGCACCATCAGTGGCGCGGTCAACGTGCGGATCCTGGACTGGACGCCGCCGATCGCGCGGATCGTGGCTTGGGACGCCGATCAGCAGCCGCACGGGCTGCCGGCGCCGTCGCTGCTTACGATCTATGCCCTGGCCGAGTGCGATACGACCGATGCCAGCTCCGCGCCGGGCTGGCAGCCGACCTACGATGTCCAGCTCCAGTACAACGTGAAGGAGGCCGGTGAGTCGGTCCCGACCGGTGACTGGGTGAACATCGGAATCGCGGAGCCGCGCGATGGCGGCTATCGCTACACCACAGAGCACATCTGGTCCGCCACGATCGATCCGATGCTCTTCGGAGACGGCGTGACGTCGGTCTGGCTGCGCGCGTTGGTGAAGGACGAGGCCGGCAACCGTTACGGCGATGATCCGACGGACATCGTGCCGACGATCCTGGTCAACGTGGTTCGCGAGGTCGACGACCTCGGCGTCGAGGACGGCACCATTACCCTGGCGCAGGTCCCGTCCGCCGAGCTGCAGGGCGGCGCCGAGATGGTCGAGCGGGTCAGCATCATGGTGGAGAGCCCGACGCACGTGATCGTCACCACCAAGCTGGCGGCTCAGGACCAGATGCCGCGCGTCATCCTGCTGTTCGAGGACGCGGAGTCTGACGACGACGACTATCCATCGCCGGACAACCCGACGAACCTCTCGCCGGGCGTTCCGGGGGGCCTGGTTCGCAGCCTGGACGATGCGACTGTCTGGCGCGGCGAGCTGGATCTGAGCGACCGTCCCGAGTGTCATCTGTACGGCATCTGGGTCACGGGCCTCGACGGCAGTGCGGGCACGGCGAAGTGGATCGACCTGAAGGAGGCCTACATCCGGGAGTTCCCGGTGACGACCGCCCTCGGGACGAACGGCACCGTCGTGACGCCGGCCTACGTGAGCCTCGGATCCAAGGTCATGGTGCCGTCCGGCAGCTGGCCGAACGATCCGGCGTGCCTGCTGGTGAGCCCGACGGAGCCTCCGCTCACGTCGCGCGACCAGCTCCGGTACATCGAGCCGGTCGAGAACACCGCCTATCACCTGGAGCTCCAGGCGGATCCGCAGGCGTTCACGCACGGCTACGAGCCGCTGGTGAGCTTCAAGTACTCCGATGGACTGGCCCTGGCGGCGCTGGCTCAGACGGAAGGCGCCACCGAGAACGATCTGACGATCCGCCGGTGGAACCCGAAGGCTGAGAACCGTGACGGCACCACGGGAGCGTGGGTCGGCACGGGCCTGTCGCACATCAAGGCCTACCCGGACAACAACGAAGTCATGTTCCGCGTCGACAACCTGACGAATCCGTTCGGAGTGGATGCGAAGGACGTCTTCTCGCCGGCGGACAGCGCGGCCGGGAACGTGTTCCAGATCTTCGCGCCGAAGCGGACCGCTCCGGTCACGGTGTCGAACTTCTGGCCGAACAGCCCGTACGTCACTGACTGGTGGACCGACGCTGATCCGATCATCGTCGCCTACCTGCGTGATCCGGGTGGCCAGGTGATCGATCCGTACGAGGTGGAACTCCTCATCGACGGCGAGTACTGGGCGACCTGGCTCGACGGCGACGGCCGCGCGGAATTCATCCGCGGCAACGGCTCGGCTCGCATCGAGTACGCCAATCAGGACGAGACGGTCATGGAGCTGGTCTATCGCCACTCCACGTACCCGAGGGACTGGTTGGCCAACGGCGAGCACAAGTTGACGATCCGGTACAAGGCACTGGAAGGCACCGACGACTGGATGGAGATGAAGGACTATCCGTTCTTCGTGGACCGCAAGTCCCCGTACATCGAGTTCGACGGCGGCTTCCTGAGCAACCCGAACATCAGCAACGTCGTGGGCTACATGAATCCGCAGCATGGGAAGCTCGTAGCCAAGATGCTCGACGAAGGCATGGGCGTGCTGTTCAAGCACGACCGGCCCTGGTACTTCCTGGACACCGACGGCGACGGGCAGCTCAACTGGGCTGAGCGGCAGGCAGAGCCCTGCTACAACCCGTGGGATGAGTACGGCTGCGAGGACTGCAGCGAGTGGCTCCAGGCCGACTGGGGCATCAAGTACGACGTCTGGCGGATTCACCCCCCGACGCATCAGCCGCCGCACGACCATCAGAACGACATCGACAACATCGAGGTTCGGACGCTCCTGCACCAGGGGACGGCCAACGATCTCGAGCCTTGGATCAAGCAGTGGGACGCTGACCGTCAGGCCTACGTCTCCATTACGCTCGACGAGTACAACCCGCCCGACACCTTGATGGTGCCGATCCCGGTTCTCGGCGGCGGCATGATCGAAGACAACGACATCGTGGAGATCACCTGGTACTCGGACAAGTCGATCGAGCAGAACTCGGACGGGCCGGGATACGGCTGCATCCTCGACACCGTGCTGGTGAACGGGACGCTGCGGTACTTCTGGGATCCGAACTGCGCGTACGATGACGAGTCCCAGGAGATGCACATCTACAACGAGGGCATCCAGGACTGGGCGTCCAACAGTGGCAGCAAGTACGTGGAGCAGCGGTTCATCGTCGACATGAGCTGTCCGGCGATCACCTTCGTCGAACCTGCGACCCTGACCGTCGATCCGGCCGGCGATCTCCACGTGGTGGTGACCGCCTCGGATCTCGGGGTGGGCGTCGGGGCGTTCGACGTGACGATCCTCGATCCGTCGGGCAACTTGGTCACGCCGAGTACGGTCAACGTGACGAACGGCCGCTTCGAAGCGACTGTCCTGCGTCCGTTGGTCAACGGCGAGTACACCATCAAGGCGGTCGCGACGGATCGGCTCGGCGCTTCGTGCGAGCAGGCCTTGGCGGTGAAGGTCGAGGCTCCGGTGTTGGCGATGACCGGGGTGGCTGTCGCTCCGAACCCGTACAACCCGCAGGGCGGAGACAAGGCTCAGGGTCCGATGACGTTCGCCTTCAACCTGGCGAAGTCGGGTGACGTGACGATCAAGGTCTACGACTTCGCGGGCGTCGAGGTCGCCACGCTGGCGAACCAGATGCACTTCGAGGCCGGAGATTGCGTCGTGAACTGGGCCGGCGAGGCGAATGATCACACCGCGCTCGCCAACGGCGCGTACATCTGCCACATTGTTGCCACCGATGGCATCAAGACGGCAGAGCAGAACGTGAAGCTCGTGATCTGGCGCGAGTAGCGGATACCAGGTGGAGGGGGCGGCGGGGCACCGCCGCCCCTCGACACCGGATCCGGGCCTCGACAACGTGCTTTGACCTGAACGGGTTCAACAAGGAGGTAGGGAGATGTCTAGAAGGAATAGGGGCCTGATCGTGATGGCCCTGATCCTTGGAGTGGGGGTGTTGCTGGGTCCGGCGACGGCCGCGCTGGCCGTTGACAGCCACAGTAACCACCTGGCGCCGTACTTGCGCATGGGCACTGGCGCCCGGGCCCTGGGTATGGGCGGAGCGTTTGTCGGAGTGGCCGACGACGCTACCGCGTGCTATTGGAATCCGGCCGGACTCGCCTGGACTGCCGGGTGGGAGATCACCGGTATGTACTCGGCGGGGATGAACATCGATCGCAGCTTCAACTACGTCGGTTTCTCCCGCAATGGCAACGCGCTTGCGTACGGATTGCAGTGGATGAACGCCGGGATGAGCGATATTCCGGGCCAGCGTTTCCTGGGCGACGCCGTCAGTCTCTACGACTACGGCGACAACGCATTCAGCCTGTCTTTGGCGAAGGGCTTCGACCTGGCCGCCATCGGTGTCACCGGCAAGTACCTGCGGCAGTCGGTAGGCGCCGACTGGGTGGCTGATGACGCGGTAAACGGCTGGGCCTTCGATGCCGGCTTCGGTCTGATCCTGACCGACTACGCGCGGTTCGGGCTCTCGGTCGCGAACATTGCCGGTCAGCTTGGGGATGTCGAGCTGGTGAACACCATTCCGGCCACGTTGCGGGCCGGCGTGGCGCTCTTGCCCATGGACGGACTGACGGTGGCCTTCGACCTGGAGAAGACCCGGGACGAAGAGGACTATGGTTTCCACGCCGGTGGCGAGTATGCCATGGCGGTCACCGATGACCTGGGCGCGGCTCTTCGCCTGGGAGTGAACCAGGAGAAGTTCGCGGGCGGCGTCGGCCTGCGGTACGACTTCCTGACCTTCGACTATGCCTATGTGGTCGAACCGGAGAAGTTCCTGGGTGAGAACCACCGCTTCAGCGTCAGCTTGAACTTCGGACGTGACCAGGCGATGGCGCGCAAGGTGAGCGATCGCGACGGCGATGGGATTCCGGACGACGTCGATCAGTGCCCGGACCTGGCCGAGGACTTCAATGGCTATCAGGACTCGGACGGTTGTCCGGAAGGTGGTCCGCCGAAGGTCGAGACGCCTACGCCTCCTCCGGCGGCTGCCGCCCCGTGCCCGCCTCCGCCGATTCCGAACTTCGCCTACATCAACTTCAAGTTCGCCACTGCCGAGATCAGCGGCGCGGATCCGATCCCGGTTCTCGAGGACGTCGCGCGCATCATGAAGGAGCGTCCGGACATGCGGGTGAAGATCACCGGCCACACCGACAACATCGGGTCGGATGAGTCGAACATGGCGCTGTCGATGCGGCGCGCCGAGGCGATCAAGACGTACCTGGTCAACCGGGGCGTTGGTGCGGATCGTCTCATGACAGACGGCAAGGGTGAGAGCTCGCCGATCGACACGAACGACACCGATCTGGGTCGCGCTCGCAACCGGAGGATTGAGTTCTCGGTCCTCCAGTAAGCGAGACCGACAGGTTCGTCTGTTTTCCGGCGGCCATCCCGGTGGTCGCCAGCCTACCCCTTGTTCCCTGGGCGGGTATCCGGAGACGGGTGCCCGCCCTTGGTGTATCCGCGAAGGAAGCCGGCCGCGACCGTCGAGCCCGGCGCTTCGATATGAAACGGGTTCCGTTTGGCGACGGCCGGCCGGCGATGGCTCCCGGAATGGACGCTGCGGCACGCCCTGGATTCAATCGTTCGATCTGGCAAGCAGTTACGGTCTTGTCTCTTGCGCAGCTCTTCGGCGAGCGGGCTCCAAGACGCGCACCGAGCCCGGAGCGCCTTGGCAATCCTGAAACAGTCTCGAGTTCCCTCGGCGGCTGCTCGTTATAACTCGTTGTCTCACAACATATTTTGTTGGTGCCTGTTTCGGCATCGATCTTGCATCGTGGGAAAGGATTGCCTACGAACGGAACGACCATGCCCGGCCAATGGAGACAGTCGGTGCGGGTGGGTGGGACCGGAGCGCACAGGGTCGAGGAGGAGCACACATGACGCAGAAGAGCACACTCAAGGTTCGTCCCCTGGGGGATCGGATCCTGGTCAAGCGGATCGACGAAGCGGAGGAGATCCGCGGCGGAATCATCATTCCCGACACCGCCAAGGAAAAGCCGATGCAGGGCGAGGTCAAGGCCGTCGGCCCGGGCAAGATGACGGAGGATGGAAAGGTCCACAAGCTCGAGGTCAAGCCCGGAGACCGCATCCTGATGAGCAAGTACGCCGGGAGCGAGGTCAAGATCGAGGGCCAGGAGTACGTGATCCTGCGCGAGGACGACGTTCTCGGAATCATCGAGTAGTAGATCGGCCCCCTGCCCGCGGGAGGGCCCGCGGCGCACCGGCCAGGCAGGCAGGAAGTGAAGTTCGGCCGCGGCGTCCGAGGACGCCGGGCGGACGCAACCGGAGATGGAGGTTCGAGACGATGCCGGCTAAGCAGCTTCTTTTCAAGGCTGAGGCCCGCCAGAAGATCCTCGAGGGGGTCGAGACCCTGTCCAGAGCGGTGAAGGTCACCCTGGGTCCCCGCGGGCGCAATGTGGTACTCGACAAGAAGTGGGGCTCTCCCACCATCACGAAGGACGGCGTGACGGTGGCCAAGGAGATCTCCCTGGAAGATCCCTACCGGAACATGGGCGCCCAGATGGTTCGTGAAGTCGCCAGCAAGACCTCCGACGTCGCCGGCGACGGCACGACAACCGCGACGCTATTGGCCGAGGCGGTGTATCGCGAGGGGCTGCGCAACGTCACGGCGGGCAGCAACCCGATGTACATCAAGCGCGGCATCGACAAGGCGGTGGCTGCGGTGGTGGCCGAGCTGAAGCGGCTTTCCAAGGACGTGAAGGATCGCGCGCAGATCATGCAGGTCGCGTCCATCTCCGCCAACGGCGACGCCGAGATCGGCAACATCATCGCGGACGCCATGGACAAGGTGGGGAAGGACGGCACCATCACGGTCGAGGAGGCCAAGTCGATGGAGACCACCCTCGAACTCGTCGAGGGAATGCAGTTCGACAACGGCTACCTGAGCCCCTACTTCATCAGTGAAAAAGAGACGATGGAGTGCATCCTGGAGAACGCCCTCATCCTCATTCACGAGAAGAAGATCTCGGGCCTGAAGGACATCCTCCCGTTGCTCGAGAAGATCTCCCAGGCCGGGAAGCCGATGCTCATCATCGCAGAAGACGTTGAGGGCGAAGCGCTTGCCACGCTGGTCGTCAACAAGCTCCGCGGCAACCTCAACGTCGTGGCCGTCAAGGCGCCGGGCTTCGGAGATCGCCGCAAGGCCATGCTCGAGGACATCGCCATCCTGACCGGCGGCATGCTGATCAGCGAGGATCTCGGCCGGAAGCTCGAAAACGTCGGACTGGGCGATCTCGGCAAGGCCAAGCGGATCACGGTGACGAAGGAGAACACCACGATCATCGAGGGCGCCGGGAAGGCTGCCGACATCAACGCCCGCAAGGAGCTGCTCAAGCGCCAGATCGAGGAATCGACCAGCGACTACGACAAGGAGAAGCTGCAGGAGCGGCTCGCCAAGCTGGCCGGCGGCGTGGCCGTGATCAATGTCGGAGCGGCGACCGAGACCGAGATGAAGGAGAAGAAGGCCCGGGTCGAGGACGCACTCCACGCCACGCGGGCAGCGGTCGAAGAGGGGATCGTCCCCGGTGGTGGGGTGGCTCTCATCCGATGCCTGCCCGTGCTCGACAAGGTTGAGGGCACCGAGGAAGAGCTGATCGGCGTGGGGATCATCAAGCGAGCCATCGAGGAACCGCTCCGCACGCTCGCGAACAACGCGGGCGTCGAGGGTGCGGTCGTCGTGGCCGAGGTCAAGAAGGGCAAGAAGACCTACGGCTACGACGTCGACAAGGACACCTATGTCGACATGCTCGAGGCCGGCATCATCGATCCGACCAAGGTCACGCGCACCGCGCTGCAGAACGCCTCTTCGATTGCGGGGCTCATGCTGACCACCGAAGCTCTCATCACCGAGGTTCCGGAAAAGGAGAAGGCGCCGGTCGGCGGCGCCGGCGGTGGGATGGGCGACATGGGCGGTATGGGCGGGATGTACTAGCCCGGCCGCCCGGAGTCCGACGATCGGTTCGTGGCAGGCCCCGGTGGCGGAATCCCGCCACCGGGGTTCTGCGTAGGATGGCGGGGCCGGTACGTCGGCTGACCCTCAGGCCATCGGAAGACCATCGGATCTTCCAAGGAGGAGTTCGTGGACAAGGAGAAGATTCGTACCGAGGAGTTTCGGATCAGCGGCGAGGCCCTGATCGCCAAGGTCAAGGAGCTGGCGCGTGAAGGAAAGATACGCCGGGTCCTCATCAAGAACGATGAGGGCCGGGCGCTCATCGACCTGCCGCTTCCCGTTGGAGTCGTCGGCGCGCTCTTGTTGCCCCAGCTGGCCGCCCTGGGCGCCATCGCCGCGCTTGTCACCCATTGCACCCTCGTCGTCGAGAAAGAGGAGGGGTAGTCTGAGCGGTCCACCCCGCCGGGAGAGTGCCGGGAGTCGGGCCCGCCGGGTCCTGGCCGCCAACGGACTCAACCCGGACCTGGACCTCCGGCGCTTGCGCAGCAATGCCAATGAGGCCTGGCTGGCCCCGGACTTTGTGTTGCGGGTGAACTCCCGGGGGGATCTGGGGCGCCTGGAGCGCGAGGCGTTCGTCGCTGCTCAGTTGCCGGGCGAGGTCCGTTATCCGGGCATTCTGGCTCATGGATCCGACGGAGAGATCGAGTGGCTGCTGGTCCGCCGCGTCTCCGGCGTGGATCTGTCGCGCGCCTGGCCGGGGTTATCGTGGGCCGAGCGTCGGCGGGCCGTGACCGAGTTGGCGGAGGTTCTATCGGTCCTGCACGGGGTAGAGGCTTCCGGACTGCCGGAGGATCGCGATCTCGCGCCGCCGCACGTGCTGCCGCTCGACCGGATGCTCGACCAGATTGCCCGAGTTGCCGAGTTGGCGTTCATGGACCGCGGGCTGCTGGCGGAGGCGGCGGCATTCGTCCAGGGCGCGTGGGAGGCGTTTGACGCCCAGGGGCGGGGACTGGTCCACGGCGACCTGCACCTGGAAAACGTCCTGTGCGATGGCGGGCGCATCACGGCATTGCTCGACCTGGAGTGGTCGCGGCGGAGCTGGCTCGAGGTCGACCTCGAGATCCTGCTCTCGTTCTGTGCCTTTCCGGCGTGGTTTGTGGCGGAGGACTACGAATCCCGGATGCAGGCGGCGGACTTCGCACCAGTCCCCAACTGGCTGGCCGTGGCCTACCCGCAGTGGTTTGCGCATCCCCGGCGGGAGGAACGGCTGGCGGTTCTCGGGATCTCCCGTCATCTGGGCGCCTTGGTCGACGACCCACCGCGGCGGCCGGTCGAAGCGGCGGACCCGAAGGACCGGCGGAACCACCTGCGGGCGCTGTTGGCCTGAATCCTGCCCGTCCGGTCTCCGAGGGTCCGGCGAGCCTACGGCCCGGCGCTGTCGAGCAGGACCCGCAAGCCCTCGTACGTCAGGGTCTCGCTGATGCTCTCGATCATCTCCGTGTGTGCGGTATTCGGGCTGATGAGCGCGCCTTTGAGCATGAAGACGTTGAAGTCGCGCTCCGCCGCGCCGTGATAGGTCGCCAGGACGCAGCCCGTGGCGCTGAGGCCGCAGAGGAAGAGGGTGTTGCAGCCCTTCTCCCGCAGGATCCTTTCCAGATCGGTCTTCCTGAACGAGCTTGGGTAGTTCTTGATGACCTGTGTGTCCTCCGGCTTCACCTGGATCGCATCGCTGAACTGAAACGCGTCGGAGTCGGGCGGCGGACCCCACTGCGGATCGGTGTGATAGACGCGAATCACCGGAAACCCGTGCGCTCGGAAGAGGCCGATGGCGCCGTTGATCATCATGGGGGCGGTCTTCTGATCCTGTTCCGACATGTACGGCAGGAAGGCCTTCTGCACGTCGATGACGAGCAAAGCCGGCCGCAGCTTCGCCGAAGCCGGCCGGGGTGTCTCCTCGGCCCGGGATACGGAGCCGAAGAGCAGCGCCGCCGCCGCAAGGAGCACGATCGTGTGGTTCATCATCTGACCTCCATGGCAAACGGTGGGTCGAGTCTGTTCATGCCTTGCTGACGCACAGGACGCTAGCATGATCCCGAAACCGCGTCACGTGCTACACTGCCACCGTAGGAGGCGGGCGCCGCCGGAGCACCGGCGCTTGCGGCTCTGTGCAGACACCACCTGGAGGCGGCCGATGACTCGCCCAGGCCCGAAAATCGAGCCGCCGATCGAGCCCGGACCGTGACGCGGTCGACGCCCCCCCGTCACACCAACCCGTCCCCGCCGGAGCGAGCGATCCTGGTCGGGTTTCCGGTGCTTGCCGGCCTGGAGGATACCCTCGTCGAGCTCGCGCTATTGACCGACACCGCCGGGGCCGAGGCGGTCGGTTCCGTGCGACAGCGCCGGGAGTCGGTGCATCCCGGCAACTTCCTGAGCAAGGGCAAGCTGGAGGAAGCGCGGGCGGCGGCCACCGAGGCCGGGGCGGACCTGCTCATCTGCGACGAGGAGCTGAGCCCGGCGCAGGTACGCAACCTGGAGAAGGCGCTCGGTCTGCGGGTCATCGATCGAACGGAATTGATCCTGGACATCTTCTCTCGGCGGGCCCGCACCCGGGAGGCGCACCTGCAGGTGGAGCTGGCGCAGCTGCGCTACCTCCTGCCTCGGCTGACCGGGATGTGGGGCCACCTGTCGCGCACCGGGGGAGGCATTGGCACTCGCGGTCCGGGGGAGACGCAGCTTGAGGTCGACCGGCGGCGGGTGCGGCAGAAGATCACCGTCTTGGAGCGGCAACTCGAATCGGTGGAAGTGGAACGACGCACCCAGGCGAAGCGTCGGATGGAAGCGGTGCGGATCTCACTCGTCGGCTACACCAACGCCGGGAAGTCGACCCTCTTCAACCAGCTCACGCGCTCGCTCGTTCTCGTCGAGGACAAGCTTTTCGCCACGCTGGATACGACCACGCGCAAACTCGGTCTGCCGGGTGGGGGGACGGTGCTGCTCTCCGACACGGTCGGGTTCATCCGCAAGCTCCCGCACCACCTGGTGGCCTCGTTCAGAGCCACGCTCCGCGAGGTGGAGAGCGCCGACCTGCTGCTGCACGTGGTCGACGCCGCCCACCCGGCACGCGAGGAACAGGTGCAGGCCGTGGAGGAGGTGTTGGCGTCACTGCTGGAACGGGATGTGCCCCGGCTGCTGGTGCTGAACAAGGCGGATCTGCTATCGGACGATGCCGAGCTGGCGCTGCGCCGTCTTCATCCGGAGGGGATCATCGCCTCGGCGCGGCGGGACGAGGATCGGCAGCGGATGCTGGGGCGGCTGACGGAAGAACTGCGGGAGATGCGGGTGCCGGTGCGGGTGGAGTGCCCGTCGGCGCGCTGGCCGGAGCTGCTCGCGCTGACCGGGCGCGCGGAGAAGGTGAGTGAGGAGCATGAGACCGGGAGCGTGCGCAGCGATTGGCGCGTCGATCCCCGGGATCTCGGCAAGCTGCGCCGGGCCGGCTTCAAGGTCGAGGTGCTGGATCCGTTTGCCGGAGGAACGGAGTAGGGCCGGAGCAGGACCGGAGTAGGGCCGGGGTAGCGGCCGGGGTACCGGCCGGGGAACCGGCCGGGGTCGCAGGCGGGGTCGGAGCCGAGGTCCAGGCCCGGCACTCGCTTCAGGGATGCGGTCCGTCCCCTCCGCGCAGCCGCTCCAGGTAGCGCTCGAGATCGTCCGGCAGCCCACACTCGATTGGCGGCTCTGCCTCCGCGATCTCTGCCGGAAGTCGCAGCCGCCAGGCGTGCAGACAGAGCCGCGGAGGCCGGGGGCGGAAGTGCCGGAGTCCCGCCCCGCCATACTGCGCGTCGCCCAGGACCGGTGTTCCTCGCGCCGCAAGGTGCGCGCGGATCTGGTGCATTCTTCCGGTCAGCGGCTCGGCCAGAACGAGCGCGGAGGCCCCAAATCTCTCCTGCGTCTGGTAACGGGTGCGCGCCGGCGAGCCCCAACGGTCGGGTGCGCTGAGGCCGGAAGAATTACGGCGAAGTGGCAGATCGATCAGGCCGCGCCGCGGGCGCGGGTGGCCCGCCGTGATCGCCAGATACTCCTTCTGTACCTGACCCGTCCGGAACGCGTCCACGAGCGCGCGGTGGCCCTCTGGGGACAGTGAGAAGAGGAGGATCCCGGACGTTCCGAGATCGAGCCGGTGGACAACACCTGGGGGGCAGGCGGCACCCTGAATCAGGAGTTGGGCCTCCAGGACCGACAGTGCCGACGCGTCGTGCCCCGGCCCGGGTCTGGATGGCAGCCCGGCCGGCTTGGCGACGGCGATCCAGTGTTTCGTGCGCCGGAGGATCGGAATCCCGGACGGCTCGGACGTCAAGGCTGCCTCCCTTCAACAACCCGCACGGACGGTTCCCTTCCCACGGGGGCAGCGAGCGGTCATTGGTCTCATCGCCGCCCGGCGCCCGGGACTCTCAGCGCTGCTTCGCGTCGCTGCCAAGCAGCCGTGCCACGGCGGCTCGCGCCGCCACGGCGCCGGACGACCAGGCCCACTGGAAATTGAATCCCCCCAGTCGACCGTCGACATGGAGTACTTCCCCGGCGAGATGGACGCCCGGCAGAATTCGAGACTCCAGCCCTCCGTCGACTTCTTCCAGCGGGACTCCGCCCGACGTGACTTCGGCCTTGCCGAAACCGAGGACCCCTTCTACCGGCAAGGTGAACCCCACCAGATGCGCGATCACCGCTCGCCGGAGCGCTCGCGGTGTCTGGGCCAGGGGTTGCGCCGGATCGGCCCCGGCCGTGCGTATCAGCACCTCTGCAAGGCGTTGGGGGAGTGACGCGAAGTGCGTCCGTATGGTGCGCGCCGGACTCCGGCTCGCCTCCTCGAGCCACCGCGCCTCCAGCGACTCCGCCGAGTCGTTCGGCAGGAAGTTCACCCGGACCCGGCTCTCCGCCTCGGGCTGATCGTGGCGCGCCCGGACCCAGGGGCCGCTCAGATCGAGCGCCGCGGGTCCGCTGACCCCGGTGTGGGTCCAGAGCATCGGTCCCTCCGTGACGCTGACGCTTCTGCCCGCGACCTCCAGCCGGAGTCGCACCGGCGTGGCGATCCCGGCCAGCCCCGCATGCACCCCCCCGCCCAGGCGAAACGGGGTGAGCGCAGGCAGGGGCTCGGCCACGGTGTGACCGAGGCCGCGCAGAATCGCCAGTCCGGAGCCGTCGCTTCCCGATTCCGGAAAGGAACAGCCGCCGGTGGCGACGAGAACCCGCGCGGTCTCGATCGGCGCGTGCGTGCGGCCCCCGGGGTCCTGCCACAGTAGCCTCCAGCGCGGTTCTCGTGGACCGGGCGCCGGGCCCCCGACTCCGGCAAGAGGTTCCGCCGGCGCCAGGCCCGACCAGCGGCGACCACGCAGGAGCGGGATGCCGGCCCGTTCCACGGCCGCCAACAGCGCGGCGCGAACCGTCGTGGCCTTGTCGTCGGCCGGGAAGATCTTTCCTCCCGGCTCCCGCCTCACTGGCACTCCGAGCACCTCCGTAAAGAACCGAAGCGATTCCGATGCAGGATGGGCTCGCAGCACGCGCGCGATCCGGTTCCGGTTTCCGCCGCGATAGTCCTCGGGCAGAACCTCATCGTGAGTGAGGTTGCACCGGGTTCCGCCCGACATGAGGATCTTCGCCGCCACCTTCTCTCGGTGGTCGATCAGGACGATGCGGAGGGGACGAGGGCCGGGGCCGGGCGGCAGGTGGGGCGCTCCGGCATCCGGCGCGGATCGAGCCTGGGCGGCCGCGGCTGCGATTGCAGCCTGGATCGCAGCCCAGAGCCCGGCCGCACCTGCGCCGACGATCACCAGGTCATGGCGCTGCGCTTCCTGGCTCATCAGTGGCGAGCCCCGGTCACGGCGTGTTGGCACCGTCGATGGTGATCCAATTGGACTACCGCATCGAACCGAGATTGGGGTTGACACTTGGTCTTGACGGCGCCATTGTCGGGATCAATGGTCCAACGCACCGGACCATTCAGGTTGATTGGACCCGTCGATGCTTCGTGATAGGAAACGATGACATGCATGCGGTCCTGACCCCCGGGTCGGCTTCCGGACTGGATCTCGAGCTGAATCGCCTGCTTTCGCGGAGCGGCGATGTTCCGCTGTACCGGCAGATCGCAGCGCTGATCCGCACCCGCATCCAAGCGGGAGCCTTAGTGGCCGACGTCAAGTTACCTTCGTCCCGCCAACTTGCCAAGAGCCTCGGAGTCCATCGGCGAACCGTGGTGGCGGCGTTTCGCCTGCTCGAGCAGGCAGGCTTCGTCCATGCCGGCATCGGGCAGGGCACTTTCGTGCGCGCCGGTCGTTTCGATCGCGCCGCTGACGGCGACGGCGCCGCCGAAGCGGACGTTACCGGAGGAGATCGAAGCGCGAGCATCGACGCCGCCCGTGGCGGGCGGCGCCGCGAGGGCTTGCCCGCAGACCGATCGGCGTCTCTCTCCCCGATCACAGCCGCGGCCGGGAACCGGTCGCCGAGCTTTTCGGAATTGCGCAAACCGGGGGGTCCGGACATCGGAAACGGCGCCGCCGGGCGGTTCTCATGGGAGTCTTTCCTGCGCCGTCCCGACGGGCCGGCCGATCTTTGGCGCTTTGTGGGGCGGGAGGGGACCGCTCCGGGGACAATTCGATTCACCGGAGCGACTGCCGATCCCGCGCTCTTCCCCACCGACGACTTCCGGGGAGTCCTGGACGACGCCTTTCGGCTCCACGGATCCGGCGCCCTCGAGTACGGCCCGACGGAGGGCTATGGGCCGCTGCGCGAGTGGGTCGCGGAGAGACTGCGGGCGCGCGGGGTGCTCCTGGATGTGGACCAGGTCATGATCGTGAGCGGCTCCCAGCAAGGGCTTGACCTCGTGGCGCGCCTGCTCCTCCACGACGGGGATGCGGTGATGGTCGAGGAGCCCGGATATCCGAACGGGTTCCGTGTCTTTCAAGCGGCGGGAGCCCGGACGGTTGGAGTGGCTCTCGATGACGGAGGGCTTCGCCCCGATCTGCTGACCCAGGCGGCGGAGCGCGAAGCGCCGCGCCTGCTCTACACCATGCCGATCTTCCAGAACCCCACCGGCATCTCTCTCGCCGAGGAACGCATCGAACCGTTGCTCGACCTCTGCAGACGAATCGGAGTGCCGGTGGTGGAGGACCAGTTCGATGCGGACCTGAACTACGAGGGTCCGCCCCTGCGCCCTCTGAAGGCGTCCGATGACCGCGACCTGGTGCTCCTGCTGGGCAGCTTCTCCAAGATCCTCTTTCCGGGATTGCGTCTTGGCTGGATGGTGGTGCCGCACCCGCTGCTCCCGGCCCTGCGGGAGCTGAAGCAGATGACCGACTTCTCCTCGGGCCTGCTCGCCCAATGCGCCATGGACCTGTACTGCCGTCGCGGACTGCTCGACCGACACCTCGACCGGGTGCGAGGGATCTACGGCGCGAGGCTGCGGGTCATGCTGCGCGCGATGGAAGAGGAATTCCCCCCCGGGATGCGCTGGACGCGGCCGCGCGGCGGTCTGACGCTCTGGGTCTCGCTGCCCCCCGGAGTGGACGCGCTCGATCTGTGGGTGCAGGCGCGCCGCGAAGGGCTCGATTTCACGCCGGGGCCCGTCTTCTGCCCCTCCGGGGGCGGGAACGGTCACCTCCGGCTCTCCTACATCCGCGAGAGCGAGGAGAGGATCCGTCGCGGGATCACGCTCCTCGCCGCGCTGGTGAAGGCAACTCTGGCCCGCGGAGCGGCGCCTTCCGCCGCGGGGCCTTTGATCTGAGGGAGGCGAACCGCGGCGGGCCGACCGTCCGGCCGCGGAAGGAGGTATCGAGATGGAAACCGGATCGCTTCGCCTCAAGACCGGACTGGCCGAGATGCTCAAGGGCGGCGTGATCATGGACGTGGTCAACGCCGAGCAGGCCAGAATCGCCCAAGAGGCTGGCGCCGTGGCGGTGATGGCGCTGGAGCGGGTTCCCGCCGACATCCGGCGCGACGGCGGCGTCGCGCGCATGTCGAGCCCGAAGATGATCAAGGAGATCATGGCTGCGGTCAGCATTCCGGTGATGGCCAAGTGCCGCATCGGGCACTTTGTCGAGGCGCAGATTCTCGAGTCGCTCGGCGTGGACTACGTTGACGAGAGCGAGGTCCTGACGCCGGCGGACGAGGCCAACCACATCGACAAACACGCGTTCAAGGTTCCGTTCGTTTGCGGTTGCCGCGACCTCGGCGAGGCGTTGCGGCGGATCGCCGAGGGCGCGGCGATGATCCGGACGAAGGGAGAGGCGGGGACCGGAGACATCGTCGAGGCGGTGCGGCACATGCGCGCGGTGACCCGCGGCATCCGTGAGCTGACCATCCTCCGCGAGGACGAGCTGGCGACGAGGGCGAAGGAGTTGCAGGCGCCTCTGGAGGTCGTGCGGTTGGTGGCGAAGCTCGGCCGGCTTCCGGTCCCGAACTTCAGCGCCGGCGGCGTGGCCACCCCGGCTGATGCCGCCCTCATGATGCAGCTGGGAGCCGAGTCGGTCTTTGTCGGATCGGGGATCTTCAAGTCCGATGATCCAGCCAAGCGCGCCGTCGCGATCGTGCAGGCCGTGACCCATTACCAGGATCCGGCGGCCTTGGCGAGGGTTTCCGAGGACCTCGGTGACGCCATGCGCGGGCTGGATGTCGCGAAGATGGCGCCCGGCGAGCTGCTGCAGACCCGCGGGTGGTGACGGTGGCCGCGGCCGGAGGCGGATCTGGCCGCCCCGCGGGCGACCCGGGCGTTGAGGGGGCGGCGAGGGGAGCCTCATCCCCTCCCGTTCCCTCGCCGGCGCCTGTGCCCGCGCCCGAACGCGGAACGGGCGCTGGGGCGGACCCGGGACCACCTCGGATCGGCATCCTGGCGCTGCAGGGCGACTTTGCGGCTCATGAGGCGGCGCTGGCGGCCGCCGGAGCTCCGACCCGTCTGGTGCGGGTGCCCGGTGAGCTGGTCGGGCTACGCGGCCTCGTGCTTCCGGGCGGCGAAAGCACGGCCCTGCTCCGCCTCATGGGTCCCCTCGGCATGGCGGCTGCGCTCCGCGCGTTTCATCACGACGGGGGCGTCCTCTTCGGAACGTGCGCCGGGCTGATCCTCCTGGCCCGAACGGTCATCCGTCCCGAACAGCCGAGTCTGGGTCTGCTGGATGTGACCGTGGAGCGGAACGGCTACGGGCGTCAGATCGACAGCTTCGTCGGCACGGGACGACTTGCCCTGCCGGGGGACGAGGAGCGGGAGTTGGAGATGGTCTTCATCCGTGCTCCGAGGATCCAGGCGGTCGGACCGGGCGTCCAGGTGGTCGCGACCCACGCCGGCGAGCCGGTGCTCGTGGAGCAGGGCAAGGTCCTCGGGGCAACCTTTCATCCGGAGATGTCGGCCCAGCCATTGGGGGGCGGGCCGGTCCACCGCCGCTTTCTGGCCCTGTGTCGCTCCCCGCGGCCCCACTCGCGACCGCGGTTGCTGGAAGATCGGGAAGTCGGACGCGGGTGACCGATTCGATCGAATGCCATCGCCACGGCGGAACGGATGGCTTACGATTCAAAGCCATGCCGTGCGGCGAGCGGTCCCGGCTCGCCCTGGGTCCGGGGTTGGACTGGAGGCTGCAGTGAACCGGACGCGAATCTGGCTCGCCGCACTGGCGATTCTGGCAACATCCGGGGTGCCCGTGGAGTCTGCCCGGGCAGCCCGCGAATTCGAGAAGGTCGCCACCGTGGGCGCCCAGATCCTGAAACTCCCGGTCGGCGCGCGGGCTGTGGCCATGGGCGGGGCGTTCACCGCGATCGCCGACGACGCCTCGTGCGTCTTTTGGAATGTGGGCGGGCTGGCCCGGATCCAGGACGCCGTGCTGGCGGTGAATCACACCCCCTGGCTGGCCGACATCAATGTCAGCCAGGCGACCTATGTCGGTCACACCCGCTACCTGCCCGGCACCTTCGCGGTGCACCTGCGCAGCCTCTACATGCCGGAGATGGAGGTCCGAACCGTGTTCCGCCCGCAGGGAGAGGGCACCTGGTTCGACGCGGGGGAAATGGCGGTTGGCGTCGTCTACTCCCGTTCCCTCACCGACAAGTTCTCCGCGGGGATCGGGGCCAACGTGGTCCAATCCACGCTGGCGTCCTTCACCGGAACCGCGATGACCTACGACTTCGGCACGCTCTACGACACGGGATATCGTAACTTCCGAATTGGCATGCAGATCCAGAACATCGGAAGCGACCTCGAGTACCTGGACCGGCCGGTGAAGGTTCCGACCCTGTTCCGGGTCGGCATGTCCACCCGCCTGCTCGACCGGGGCGGGCAGCAGCTTCTGGCGGCGGGCGAGTTCTCGCATCCTCCCGACAACTCCGAACGCGCCAACGTCGGCACCGAGTACTCCATCCGCGAACTCGTCTTCGTGCGGGCGGGTTGGTACTACCGTTTCGACACGGAGAGGTTCTCGGTCGGAGGAGGCGTGCGATTGCCGAGGGTGATCGCGGCAGAGAGTCGATTCGACTACGCCTTCACGGAGCTACAGGGCCTTCCCGCCATTCATCGCTTCAGCGCCGAGTTCCGCTTCTAGTCACGCCTCGAGATCGGGGACGTGACTCGCTTGCGGCCTCGCCCGGCTTGCGCGCGGCTCCGCCCGGCCGGTTCGCGGCGTCGCCCGACTCCGCCGCGGTGCGGCGTTCCGCGCACAGGGCCTTCGTCAGCAGCGAAGACCGACCGAGCTCGGCCAGCTCGGCCTCGGTGACGAACCGAAGACTGGCCGGCAACGGCTTCGGCGCGCGTCCGACTCGGCCAGCGAAGGCCTGCAGGCGGATCCGATGTCTCGTGATGGTGTGCGCGATCGTCCCCAGAGCCTCCAACGATCCGGCCCTCAGACCCAACTGCGCTTGCAGCGCGGCTGGCAGATCGGTGGCGTGCTCGCGGATCACCGGCAGCCAGAGATGCGGGAGGAGCGGCCAGGAGCCCCGCTCCAGAAGCAGCCTGTCGCGGTGATCGCGCAGGACCAGGAGGCTGGCGCGGACCGCCAACGGCTGGGGGCGCGGGCGCGGCGCCGGGTGGAGATGGACAGCCCCCTCCGCCTGTGCCAGGCAGTGGCGCCGCACCGGGCAACGCCCACAGTCGGGGCGCGCCGGAAGGCAGACGAGCGCGCCCAGCTCCATCATGGCCTGGTTGTGGTCGCCGGGATGGTCCGGATCGAGCAGCGATTGGGCGAGCTCTTGGGTCTGTGCACCCGGACGGTCGTTCGGTGGTTCTATCCGATACAGCCGGGACAGTACCCGGGCGACATTGCCGTCCACCACGGCGTGGGGCAACCCGTAGGCGATCGACAGGACCGCCGCGGCAGTGTAGGGGCCAACTCCGGGGATGGTTCGCGCGGCCGCGAGATCGCGCGGAAACGCGCCCCCGGGCAGATCAGCCACGACCGAGGCGCCGCGGCGCAGCTGCCGTGCCCGCGCGTAGTACCCGAGCCCGGACCAGTGCGCCAGCACCGCCTCTTCGGGTGCTGCCGCCAGCGCCGCGGGTGAAGGGAACGCCGCGAGGAACGCGGCGAATCGCGGGCGAACCGTTTCCACCCGGGTCTGCTGGAGCATCACCTCCGAGATCCAGATCGCCCAGGGGTCGTGGGCGCGGCGCCAGGGGAGGTCCCGTCGGGCCCGGCGATACCAGGAAGAGAGTGCTTTCCGGAAGGAGACCGGGTCCATTTGTGCCGCGTTCATGGCGAGAGGGTACCATGACCCCGGATCGCCCCCGCAGAAAGGGGGTTGACACGCGGTAGGCCCGAGGAGTCCAATCCGCTCTGTTTGTTAGTCGAATGTCCACGTCAGGGCACTCGCACAACGCGAGCCTCTAACCCCCGCAAAGGCTGCGGGCCATGGGGGCCGCGATCCGAAAGGAGCATCTAGGCTATGGGCGGTCAGGTTGGGGGGATCCGGTTCTCCAGGTCGGCGCTGCTGTTGATCGGCGCCATGATGGTTCTCGCTATCGGGATCAGCTCGTGTGCGAAGCCGCCGACGGCAGAGATGGAAGCTGCCAAGGCGGCCATCGCCAACGCCACGTCGAAGGAGGCCGCTGAGTACGCCGCCACCGAGCTCAGGGCGGCGCAGGACTCTCTTGCCAAGGCCGAGGCCGAGATCACGACTCAGCTGGGCAAGTTTGCCCTCTTCCGCAGCTACAAGAAGGCCACCGCTCTCGTGCTTTCGGCGCAGCAGAAGGGGCAGGAGGCTGAGCAGGCCGCGATTCGCAACAAGGAGCAGTTCCGCAAGGATTCCGAGGCGGCCATTGCGCAGACCGAGCAGCTGATCACAGAGGTCAAGACCTTCATGGCCAGCAAGGAAGTCCAGGCCCTGAAGCGCGGCAAGGAGACGCGCGAGGCGCTGCGGCAGATCGAAGCCGAGATCATGGCGGCCGACTCCACGCTGATGAACACGGTGAAGCCGATGCACCAGCAGGAGAAGTTCAAGAACTCGTTGAACCAGGCGAAGGCGCTCAACGGCCAGGTGAACGCCCTGATGCAGGAAGTGCAGCAGGCGATCACGGAGAAGAAGTTCATCAGCCGGATGCCGCGTACTGGTATGTAGGCGAACCGGTGATTCCCTCGGGGCGGTTCAAGCCGCCCTCCGGGACACTCGGCTACCGGGAGCGGGCCCCGAACGGGGCCCGTTCCCTTGGTGATGGAAACGATGGCCAGAGGGAACGTGCGGGCTCGATCTGCCAGGACGGCGGCGGAGGTCTTCCTGATCTCCGGGAGCCTCGTGATCTCGGTTCTCAGCCCCGGCTGCGACCGTCGAAGCCGGTCCGAAGAGGGGGCCCCGCCCGCGGTACAAGCTGCGGACGATCAGACTTCGGTCGATCGGACCGGCAAGGCCGGCGGGAAGGCGGTCGCGAAAGCGGGCGACCGGGGCGGGAAGTCGCAGCCCGGCGCCGCCGCCGCGGGGAAGGCAGAGGCGTCCGGGGCGAAGTCGGGCCGGGCTCCGGACGGATCCGAGAAGGCGAAAACCGCCCCGGAGAAGTCGAAGTCGGCGAGGGCCGGGACCAGCAAGCGTGACAAGAAGGGGTCTCCATCCCCGCCCCCGCCGGTGGTTCCCGACGTCCCTGTCTCCTCGCTCAGCGACGAAGAGCTGGCCGCCCAGGTCGAGGCGCTACGGCAGGAGAATGCCCGCCTCGGCAGCGAAGTGGCCGCGCTGGAGCCGCAGGAACCCTATATCCTGATCAATACGACCCTGAACCGTCTCTCGATGAAGAAGGGAGACGCGTACATCGTCAGGGATGCGGTCGTTTCCACCGGCAGCAACACCGAGTTGGTGGACGCCAAAGGGCAACGTCGCTGGTTTTTCTCGACTCCCAAGGGCGTGCACACCGTGAAGAAGAAGATGATCGCGCCGATATGGGTGAAGCCTGACTGGGCGTTCGTGGAGGAGGGAGAGCCGATTCCCGGCGCGCAGGCCGAGGCCCGGTTCGAGGAGGGGACGCTGGGGAAGTACGGGCTGTATTTCGGTAACGGGTACATTGTTCACGGAACGCTGTTTCAGCGGTTCCTCGGACAGAGCGTGACCCACGGATGCGTGCGCGTGGGCGATGCCGACCTTGAACTCGTCTACGCGAACGCCTCGGTCGGCACCAGGATCTACATCTACTGATGCCGGAAGAGGCACCTTTGCGCGCGGGTCGATTGCTGATGCTGGCCGCGCTCGCCTTCGGCCTGGCGTCGAGCTCGAGTGGCGCGCAAGCCGCAAGGACCGCCCGGTCCGAGCTGGCGGAAGCGCGGACGCGCCTCCGAATCGAGAACGCTGCGCTGCGCGCGCGCCTGTCCCTAGCCCGGGATCAGAGCCCCTACATCGTGGTCGACCTGCGCAGACAGAGCGTGAGGCTGGAACTGCAGGGAGTCACCCTGGCTGCGGTCCCGGTCCAGGGAGTCCTGCTGAATCGCCACGCGAAGCGGACCTTCCGTTCGGGGGACGAGGTCAAGCTCCTCGAGACCCCGTTCGCGCTCCAGGAGGACCGATGGTTCGAAGTGGAGAAGACGCTCGCGCTCAAGGACACGAGTGCGGTGCGCAGCCGGCCTGACACCACCGGGGCCCTCATGCAGCGGATCCGCTTGAGCCCGGTGACCGCGCTGTTGAGCTACGACCGCAAACTCACCCTCGTGTTGGAGGGGAAACCGCCACAGACGCGCTGGGAGCGGTTGCGGGAGAGGGTGCGCAACTGGTTCCGCTCGTGGTCGGCGGGAACGCTCGAGGGGCTCTTGCGCCAGCAGTCCTCCGAAGAGGTGATGGTGACACTGTCGATGACCCCTGCGGACGTTCGCAGCCTGGCCCCGAGTCTTCTCGCGGGAACCCGCCTGATCCTCATTCCCTAGCAGGGTTCTTCAGCGCCTGGTCCGGCGCCGCAGTCCGGTTCCCCGCCTGGGCTCCGGAACTCCCGGCCGCGGTCTCCCGGGGTCGGGCCAGTCCGGGATCACGCGCCACCAGCATCTCGTGGATGGTGCGCGCCGCGATCTTGCCGTGGCCCATCGCCGCGATCACCGTGCCGCCCGCCCCGGCCTGACTGCCGATGATGTCCCCGCCCGCGCAGATGACCGGGATCCGCACCGGGCCGTCCGGTCCGGTGGGGCCGGCATCCTCGGCCAGGGCGGCGGCCTCGGCGACGGGGTGGTGGCCGGCCTTGTCCTTCAGATGTACGCGCAGGCTCCGGGGGTCGACCACGAGCTGCCCCCATTTGTTGGTCTCCAGATAGGGAGTCAGGGCGGCGAGAAGCGGATTGGGCCCTTGCCCGATCGCCATGATCACGACATCGTACGACTTGCGGAAGTTCGAATCGGGAATGATCACCGGTCGCCGGCGGCCGGATTCGTCCGGCTCGCCCAACTCCATCCGCACCATCTCCATCTCGCGCACCCAGCCGTCTTCGCCCCCGTGGATCGCCACCGGATTGTGCAGGAAGAGGAAATTGATCCCTTCTTCCATGGCGTGGTGGACCTCGTCGGCGCGAGCGGGCATCTCGGCCTGGGTGCGCCGGTAGACGATGTCGACGATCTCGGCCCCAAGGCGCCTGGCGACCCGCGCGCTGTCCATGGCCACATTCCCGCCTCCCACGACGGCGACCCGGTCGCCCACACGAATGGGGGTCGATTCGACGGGAAACGATCGGGCGTTCATCAGGTTGGCGCGGGTCAGGTACTCGTTTGCGCTGTAGACCCCGGAGAGCTCTTCCCCGGCGATTCCCATGAAGTACGGCAGGCCCGCGCCGGTGCCGATCATGATCGCGTCAAACTGCTCCTGGAGCTCGTCGAGGGTGAGGGTACGGCCCACCAGGGTGTTGCAGACGATCTCGACACCGAGACTGCGCAGGTTGTCGATCTCAAAGTCGACAATGGCCTTGGGCAGGCGGAACTCGGGGATGCCGTAGAGCAGCACCCCCCCGGGACGATGGAGCGCCTCGAAGATCGTGCAGTGATAGCCGAGCCGGACCAGCTCGGCGGCGGCTGCGAGGCCGGCCGGCCCGGAGCCTACGAGGGCGATCGACCGTCCGTTGGGGGGCCAGAGTGCGGCGCGCGGGCGAACGCCGTGCCGGCGTGCCCAGTCTCCCAGGTACTTCTCCAGATAGCCGATCCCCACCGGCTGCCCTTTGAGGCCCTTCACACAGGCCATTTCACACTGGTTTTCCTGCGGGCATACCCGGCCGGTTATGGAGGGAAACAGGTTTGTCTGCACGATCTCCTGGTAGGCTGCTTCGAGATCGCCCTGCTTCAGGTAGTCGATCATGCCGCGGATGTTGATCTCGACCGGGCAGTAGGGGATGCAGCGCGGATCGGCGCAGGCAACGCAACGATGGCTTTCGTTGAAGGCGAGATCGAAATCGTAGCCGAGCTCGACTTCGCTGAAATTGCGGGATCGCACTTCCGGATCCTGGATCGGCATGGAAGTCTTGGTCGACTGGCGGAGCGCCGCCCGCCGGATCTCGGTCGCATTCTCCGGGACGGGGATCCGGCCGGGATCGGACGGATCGGCCTGCTCGCTCATCTCTGACCCCCCGTCTCCCGGGCTCTCTCCGGGCCGGGGCGCGGCTCCCCACCGCAGTCCATTCCCCGCGCCTGCCGCTCGGACTCCAGGTACTGCCGGTTGCGCCGGGTCAGCGTGCCGAAGTCGACGGCATAGCCGTCGAAAGCGGGGCCGTCGACGCACGAGAAACGCGCCTCATAGCGTCCGCGGTCCGGATCCCAGATCTGCACCCGGCAACCGCCGCACATTCCGGTCCCGTCGACCATGATCGGGTTCAGACTGACGATCAGCGGCACGCGACGTGGATCGTAGTCGAGGGCGGGCTCGTACGTCTCCCGGAACGACTTCCCGGCCATCTCCTTCACCACGGCATCCATCATCGGGATCGGGCCCACGGCGATCACTTCGGAGATCCGCCCCTGCCGCGTGGTCATCACTTCGCGCAGCCTCTCCGTGACGAATCCCTTCTGTCCATAGGAGCCGTCGTCGGTGGTCACGATCAGTTCCGTGGAGATCGGGCGAAGCTCGGCCTCGAGGATGAGCAGCCGCGCGGTGCGGGCGCCGATGATGGTGATCACTTCGTTGCCGCGCTCGCTGAGCTCCTTCACTTTCGGCCAGATCGGCGCCACCCCCACGCCGCCCCCG
Source organism: uncultured bacterium (assembly GCA_964473865.1). Classification (GTDB taxonomy): domain Bacteria; phylum Eisenbacteria; class RBG-16-71-46; order CAIMUX01; family CAIMUX01; genus CAIMUX01. The sequence continues at coordinate 36,115 of CAYYQN010000002.1, forward strand.
ACGCAGACAACGGGATGGGGGTGTCTCTTCACGGTGATGGGGGTGCCGAGCGGACCGAGGATGTCGGTGTAGGACTCCCCCTCCCGCACCGCGGCCATCTCCCGGGTGGAGTGCCCGACCACCTGGTAGACCAGGGTGATCGTCCCGGCGTTCGGGTCCCAGGCCGCGAGGGTGAGCGGGATCCGCTCTGAATGCTCGTGGGCGCGCACGATGACGAACTGACCGGGCTGGGCGTGCCGTGCGATCAGCGGCGCTTCCACTTCTGCGAGGATGATGCCGTCGTCGCCGTCCACCAGGACCCGCCGGCGGCGAATCAGGTAGTTCTTGCCAGAGAGCTGGCGACATGCGCCTGAGGTTGTCGGGTCCGGCATCGCGTGTACCCCCCAGCGGTCGGCGACGGGATCTTCCGGAGTCCCCTCCGAAGGTCGCCGCGGCCCGGCGGGGACCCGGCAACGCGCGAACGTAGCATGGGGAAGTCCGATCCGGCAAGGCAGGCGCGATCGGGCCAGGCCTTTTCGCCCGGGGCGTCGGAGAAGGATACTCTCGTCGTCGGCCGGAAACCGGTCGGGTGCCCGGGCGACGGGAGGGAGCTTTCATGCGGGATGAGCTGCGCACGCTCCGGGAGTCGATCGCGGAGGTCGACCGGAGGCTGGTCGAACTGCTCCACCAGCGTATGGAGCTATCGGCGCGCGTGGGGCGGGTGAAGACGGTCTCCGGGTCGGAGGTGGTGGCCCGCGACGTCGAGGACCAGATCCTGAGTCGCGCCCGCGAGGCGGCGGAGGCTGCGGGAGTCTCGGCGGCGGCGATGGAGTCGATTTTCCGGGAGGTCCTGCGGGCTTCAGTGGAGCGGCAGCACCGCGTGGGGATGGAGGAGCGCGTTCGCCCTGGCGGGCGCGTCCTTGTCGTCGGCGGCGCGGGTCGCATGGGCTCGTGGCTACGACAGTTCCTGTCCCTCGTGGGTCACCGCGTGGAGGCGGTCGACCCTGCGTGGGCCGGGCTGCCGGCCGAGGCCGGACGCTGGTCCGGACTGGACGCGCTCCCTTCGCTGGCCCCATACGACGCGGTGGTGTTGAGCGTCCCGCTGGTCCGGCTTCCTGAGATCCTGGAGGAAGTTTGCGCGCGTCAGCCCCCGGGACTGCTGGTGGAGACCGCCTCGATTCAGTCTCACCTCGAGCCGGCGCTGGCTAGGGCCGACGCGGCAGGGATCAAGACATGCGCGCTGCATCCGATGTTCGGTCCCGGGGCTTCTCCTTTCGACCCTTTGACCTTCGTACTGGCCTGGCGCCGGGAGCCGGGCGCAGAACGGGCGGCCGCCGAGGCCTTCCTGCGGCACCCCGGCGCGCGGGTCGTCGCGATTCCGTTTGCGCACCACGACCGCCTGATGGGCTGGCTCCTCGGACTGGCGCATCTGCACGGGATACTCTTTGGCGCCGCCTTGGCGGAGTCTGGGCTCGACCCGGCGGAACTCCAGATGTGCGCCTCGACGACCTTTCTCCGTTCTGCGGACACGGCGCGCTCCGTCCTGCTCGAAGATCCGGAACTCTACTTCGACATCCAGCGCCTGAATCCTCACCGCGAAGCAGTATATGCGACGGCCCACGCGGCGCTGGACCGGCTCGAGTCGCAGGTGCGCGCAGGTGACCTCGAGGGATTTCGCGATCTGATGGCCGGCGCTCGGCGGGCCGTGGGGGAGGTGGATTCCCGCCCCGGGCAGAGCCCAATCGACCGTGCCGCGCCCTGAGCGCCGCAGATCCGCTTCGGCAACACTCCGCCGGGAGCCGAATGGATGGCCGCCGCGGATCGCGTATGCTTTGCTGTCTCGCGGGAGAGACGGCGAGGCCGGGGCTGGGATCGTCCTTCCGCGGTTGTCCGAAGCCGAGGAGCCGCCGTTGTCGGTCGTTGAAGGTCATGTCGTGGCCGAGTCGCTCGGCCACTCCTTCCCGGGAGGCGTCGAAGCGCTCCGCGACGTCCGACTGCGCCTGGACGCGGGCGACTTCGTGTCGATCGTCGGCCCGTCCGGCTGCGGGAAGTCGACACTGCTACGCCTGGTGGCGGGGCTTCTGCCCTGTTCCGGGGGAGTGCTCCGGATCAACGGAATGGTGCCGGCGGCTGCGCGGCGGCGCGCGGAGCTGGCGTTCGTCTTCCAGTCCCCCACGCTCCTCCCCTGGCGAACCGTGGAGGCGAACGTACGTCTTCCCCTGGAGCTTTCGGGCCGGGCCGCGGGCGAGGCCCAGGCGCGGGTGGCTGAAGTCGTCGACCTCGTGGGTCTGCGCGAATTCCGGCGATCCCGGCCGCGGGAGCTCTCCGGCGGCATGCAGATGCGGGTATCGCTGGCGCGCTCGCTCGTCACCCGGCCCCGGCTGCTCCTCCTCGACGAGCCGTTCGGCGCGCTGGACGACATCACGCGGCAAAGGCTCAACGAGGAGCTGCTCTCGCTGTGGGAACGCGACCGTTTCACCGCGCTCTTTGTCACCCACAACGTCGGTGAGGCCGCCTTCCTGAGCCGTCGCGTGCTCGTCATGAGCGGGCGCCCGGGGACTGTCCTCCGGGAGATCGACGTGCCATTCTCCTATCCCCGACAGCTGGGGCTGCGGAGCGAGCCGGAATTCGCCCGGCTCTGCGGCGAGATCGGACAGTTGTTGCGGGAGGGTTACCGGTGAACCCGCGGTTCCGCCACGCGGTCCGGGCGGTGGTGCCGCCCCTTGCGGCCCTGGCCGGGTTCCTGGCCTGCTGGCATCTCTACAGCAGCGGAGTGAAGTTCGGCGAGACGGTGCTGATCAGGCCGCAACCGGCGTACCTGGTGCCGGCCCCCGCCGCTGTGTGGCGGGCGGGGCTCGAAAACCTGGACACCCTGGTGCGGGCGACGCTCCTGACGGCGGGCGGCGCTCTCGCCGGCTTCCTGGCCAGCCTGGCGCTGGGGAGCCTGGTGGCGTTCCTGTTCTCGCAATCGGTTCTGATCCAGCGGGCCGGCTATCCCTACGCGATCTTCCTCCAGACGGTACCGATCGTGGCGATCGCCCCTCTGCTCATTCTCTGGTTCGGACACGGATTCGCCGGGATCGCCGTCACGGCGTTCATCGTGAGCCTCTTCCCGGTGATCACCAACGGCACGGCAGGGCTGACGGCGCTTGACCCGAACGCTGTCGAGCTGTTCGAGGTCAACAACGCCACCCGGATGCAGCTTCTGGTCAAGTTGCGACTCCCGAACTCGATTCGCTACTTCGTGACCGGCGCCAAGATCGGTAGCGGTGGAGCGGTCATCGGCGGGATCGTCGGCGAGTTTTTTGCCGGATACGGGAGCGGCAGGTTCGGACTCGGGTACTTGATCTTCCAGACCAGCGCCCAGCTGAAGACGGCGACCCTCTTCGGCGCCATCTTCGCGTCGACCGCGCTGGGGCTGGCGGCATTTGGAGGGGTGAGCCTCGTCGGCGATCGATTGCTGGCGCGTTGGCGGCGGGACTGAGGATTCGGGCCCGACGAGGCGGGAGGTTGACCGCAACGGGAAGATGAGGGCGGCGGCAAGGATCAACGGCCGTCCGCCGGCGCCTGGGGAGGGAAGATGAAGTCGACAACGAAGCAGCCGCGGGAGGGCGTCGGGCGCGCCCTGCTCTGTGCGGCGTTACTGGTCCTGGTGATTCCCGCGTGGTCTGCGGGGGATGCCCGAGCCCAGAAGGGTGTGGCGCCCAATGCGAAGGACAAGGTCTCGATCCTGCTCAACTGGTTTCCCGAAGCGGAGCACGGCGGATTCTACGCGGCGCTGGTGAGCGGAGAGTACGAACGGGCCGGCCTCGATGTCACGATCATCCCCGGCGGCGTCGACGTTCCGGTCACGCCCCGGGTGGCCGGCGGCCAGGCTGACTTCGGGATCGCCAACGCCGATCAGGTGGTGTTCGCCCGCGACGCCGGAGCGAAGGTGGTTGCGCTCATGGCGCCGCTGCAGACCAGTCCGCGCTGTATCATGGTCCACGCCAGCGAAGGGTTCCGCTCTTTGGGCGACCTCAACGACATGACTCTCGCCATTTCGCCGAAGGACGCGTTTGCCGAGTTCATGCAGAAGCACTTCCCGCTGAAAGACGTCAAGATCGTGCCTTATCCCGGCAGCGTGGCGCCGTTCCTCAATGACCGACGCTTCGGACAGCAGGCCTATAACATCAGCGAGCCGTTTGTGGCCCGCTCTGCCGGGGGCGATCCGCAGGTGCTGATGTTGGCCGACGCCGGGTACAACCCGTACACCAGCTGTCTGGTGACGCGCGACGAGCTGCTGCGAAAGAACCCCGATCTGGTGCGCCGCATAGTGCGGGCCAGTGTGCGCGGCTGGGAGCTGTACCTTCGTGATCCCGCCGCCGCGAATGCGCGGATCCTCGAGCTGAATCCTCAGATGGGGGCGGAGATCCTGCAATTCGGCGTCGATGAGATGCAGGCCATGACCTGGCTCGATCCGGTGAAGAAAGCGGGGATCGGCGACATGAAGCTCGAGCGCTGGAGTGCGATTGTCGACACCATGGCGGAGCTGAAGCTGGTGTCCAGGGAACGGGTGAAGCCGGCGGAGTGTTTTACGCGGGCGTTTCTCGATACGGAGTAGCTTCAGGTCTCGGGGCCCCCAACCGCGACCGGCGGGGTCCTTCGCGCCCCGTCAGTGACGACATGGACTCCTCCCGCGGCTGTGCTAGGACCGCCGGCGCTCCCGCTCCCGCTGCCGGCGTTGGGCGGCGATCCGCGCACCCTCCTCCGCCGCCTCGACCAGCGCGCCGTCCGGCACGCCGCGGAAGCGCAGGATCCGTTCGATCGACGCGCCGATCTCGCTGTCCGGAGTGGAGGCGCCGGCCGTCACGCCAATGGTCAGCGGTCCGGCGGGAAGCCACCCCTCTTCCACCAGGGGCGCGCGTTCGCCGTGCGGCTTGTGCCGGATCCAGCGTTCGCTGACCAGGTTGACCGCGTCCTCGATGTGAAAGGTGCGGGTCGAGGCCGCGGCCAGTTCCACAAGGTGGTTCGTGTTGCTGCTGTTGAAGCCGCCGATCACGATCATGAGGTCGCATCCCCCGGCGACGAGCTCCAGCACGGCGTCCTGCCGCTCCTGCGTGGCGCTGCAGATTGTGTCGAAGCTGTGGACACGCTCCGTCGCCGCCGCTTCGCCCCGCCGGCGAGCCACGGCCGCCCGGAGGAGTCCGGCGATCTCGAGTGACTCCGTGGAGAGCATGGTCGTCTGGTTCGCGCACCCGATCCGCTCCAAATGGCGATCGGGGTCGAAGCCGGGAGAGGCGGAGCGCGCGAATTGTTCCAGGAAGGCGGCGCGGTCGAGGCGGCCCTCCAGGAATGCGCACACTTGCCCAGCCTCGGCGCGATCCCGCACGACAAGGAAGTGGGCGCCAGGATGACAGGATACCTGCGAGCAGGTGGCCCGGGTTTCCTCGTGGTCGTACTTGCCGTGAATGATGGACGTGATGCCGGTGCGGGCGAACTTCTCTACGCTCTTCCAGACGGTGAGCACGCTGCCGCAGGTGGTGTCGACGAGGATGCAGCCGCGTTCGCGAAGGCGGCTGAAGTCGTCATGGGGCACTCCGAACGCGGGGATGATGACCACATCCTCCGGCTCGACCTCGGCGAGATGATCGGGGACCGTTCCCGCCGCGGGCAGGAACTGCACCCCCATGTCCGCCAGACGCCGGTTGACCCCGGGATTGTGGATGATTTCCCCCACCAGCCAGGTACGGCGGTCCGGGAAGCGCTCGCGCGTCTCGTAGGCATACTCCACGGCGCGATCGACTCCATAGCAGAACCCGAACTCCCGCGCCAGGCGTAGCGTGGTGTCGGTGTGGTGAAAGCGGTGACCATTGGCTCGGAGGAATTCCACGAGCCCGCTGTGGTAGTCGGCATGCAGGGTTCCGTCCACCGCCTCGCGATTGCCGAGGCCACGGCGATAGTAGCGGATCTCCTCCGGCATCGTTCCTCCCGGGTGCGGCCGGCTCCGGCGCCCGCGGACGTCCGGCGACCCGTTCGGTCCAGTATAGTCCAACCAGGCGCATAACCGGGTGCGAGATGGTCTACACTCGGGTGCGGGCGCCGGGAGCCGGACGCGATCGCCCGTCCTGCTCGGGCTTTCCCCCGGCGCCGCGACGCCGGCCGGGCGCGGTCCGAGCGGGAGAGTCGCGAAGCCGCGCGACGAATCGGGACGAAGGCTGGCCGGTCATGGGACCGAGGCACGCGGGTGCGAGAGAGGGGAACGCTTGGACATCGAGGGACGGGAGCGGCCGGCCCATGACGAGGGGCCGCGCCGGCGCAGGTTGAACGCTCGTCCGAGTGCCGGACCGGACGCCCCGCCGACTGCCGGGCCGGACGACCCGCCGAGTGCCGGACCGGACGATCCGCCGGATGCCGGACCGAATTGCGGATCGGCCGGCGGCAGGGCCGCCGAGCCGAGCCCACCCGACGGCGAGCCCGGGCCCCGCGATTTCCGCTGCGGTTTCGTGGCGATCGTCGGAGAGCCAAACGTCGGGAAGTCGACCCTGACCAATCGCCTGCTGCGGGAACGGCTTTCGATCGTCACCGCCAAACCGCAGACGACGCGGCGCAAGACCCTCGGCATCCTGAACGGGGAACGGTATCAGGCGGTCCTCCTGGACACTCCGGGCCTGATGGCGCCGCGATACGAGCTGCATGAAGCGATGCTGCGCGAGGCGCGCGAGGCGCTTGCCGATGCCGACGTGGTCCTCTATCTGGCGCAGCCGGAGACTGCGGTCGATGCCCCGGCGGAGGTACGGGAGGCCCGGGGGCCCCGTCTCCTCGTCCTGAACAAGGTCGACCTGGTGACCCGGAAGGACGAGTTGCTCCCGATTCTCGCGGCCTGGAACGACCTCGGTGTCTTCGAGGAGCTGGTGCCGGTCTCGGCTCTGAAAGGGCACGGCACCGAGACGCTGCTGGAGCTGATGGTGGCCCGCCTTCCCTTCGGACCGCCGTTCTACCCCGTCGACGAGCTGGCCGCCCAGCCGGAGCGGTTCTTCGTGGGGGAGATCATCCGCGAGCGGATCTTCGAGCGTTTCGAGAAGGAGATTCCGTATGCCACCGAGGTCACCGTGGAGGAGTTCCAGGAGCGCCCCGGTGCGAAGGATTTCATCGAGGCGTGGATTCACGTCGAGCAGGAGTCGCAGAAGGCGATCCTCATCGGCTCCGAAGGCGCCGCCATCCGCGGCCTGGGGGAGGAGGCGCGGGGAATGATCGAGTCGTTCCTCGGTCGGCCCGTGTACCTCTCCCTTCGTGTGCGCGTGGCGCCCAAGTGGCGGAAACGGCCCGATGCCCTCCGCCGTTTCGGGTACCGCGGATGAGCTCTCCGATCACGGTGCCGGACGAGGCGTTCGCGCTCGCCTCGGCCGCGCTGTGGGCTGTGGCGTCGGCGCTCTTCACGGCCGAGGGGCGTAGCGTCAGCCCCGCGGTGATGAACGCCGTGAAGTCGACCGGGGCGGCTCTCGTCTTTGCGCTGATCCTCTGGGTCGGCCCGGTCGGGCCGCTCGGCCGGCCGGAGGGTGCGCTGTTTACCGACTGGAGCGTGAACGTCATCCTCGTCCTCTCGGGGCTCATCGGGATCACTCTCGGAGACACCTGCTTCTTCGAATCGCTGGCCCGGATCGGCGTGCGGCGATCGATGATGATCTCCTTGCTGGCGCCCGTGTTCACCGCGGTGGCCGCGGCAATCGCGGGGCAGCCCTTGCCGGGGATCATGGGATTCGCCGGCATCGCCCTCACGCTGGGCGGCATCCTGCTGGTCATCCGGGTGGCGCCGGTTCGAAACGGCGCGTGCGCGATCGGCCGCGCGGCGGTGCGCCGGTCCGGCCTCGGGGCCTGGGGCTTCGGCGTGATGGCGGCTCTCTGCCAGGCGATCGGGATCGTCCTGACCAAGGATGCCATCGGACAGAGCGGGGTCCTGCCCGCATCGTTACTGCGCCTCCTGGCGGGAGGGTTGGGGATTCTGGCCTATGAAGCGTTGCGCGGGCGCGGGCCCGGCTTGCGTGCCGCGATGACACGCGGTTTCAGGCGGCCGCGGCTGGTGCTGGCCACCCTCCTCGGCACGGTGGCGGCATTCTATCTATTTCAGGTGGCGGTGATGCTGGGCTCACCGCCGGTCACTGCCGCCTTGTGCGCCACTTCGCCGATCCTGGTGACGCCGATCGCGGCGCGGTGGCTCGGCGAACGCATGCCCTGGACCGCCACTCTTGGTACACTCCTCGCGATCGGCGGTGTGGCCCTCGTCGCTCTGGACTGAGCGTCAGGAAGGTCGCCGAGGCCCGACTCCCGTGGAGAGCCACCGATGGTGGCGCAACGAGGTGGGCAACCGGAGCACACAGAGAGATGCGCAATGAGACAGGGGGCGGCGCCCACGACGGGACCGGCCGGGTGACAGGCATCCCGCCGGGCGATCTGCCCGGCGCGGTCACCGATCCCGACATCTGCGGCGCCTATGCCGCCGACGCCTCGGGGATATCGCGCGTGCCCGACGCGGTGGTGCGTCCCCAGGGGGAAGACGAAATCCGCGAGCTGTTGCGGGCCTGTTCCGCGCGCGAAATCGCCGTCACTCCTCAGGGACTGCGTTCCAGCACCACCGGCGCCTCGGTTGCGGCCCGTGGCATCGTGCTTTCGCTGGAGCGGATGGCGCGCATCGTTTCCATCGATCCCGAGCGCCGCGTCGCGATCGCGGAGCCGGGCGTCGTCGCCGCGGAGTTCAAGGCCCGCGTGCGGGAGGCCGGGCTCTTCTATCCCGTCGATCCGACCAGCGAGGCGGAGTGCACTCTGGGCGGCACGGTGGCCTGCAACGCGAGCGGCTCCCGCACCTACCGCTACGGTCCGACGCGAGACTACGTGCGGGCGCTGCGGGTGGTGACCGCCGATGGATCGGTGCGCGAGGTCCGCCGGATCGGTGCGGACAAGAACTCTGCCGGATACGCCGGCCTGCAAAGCCCGGTCGACATCTGGATCGGCAGCGAGGGAACCCTGGGTGTCGTGACCCAGGTGGAGCTGGCGCTGCTTCCCTTGCCGCCCGGGTTCTTCGGGGCGCTGGCGTTCTTCCGGGACTGGCGTGCGGCGGTGGGCTTCGTGCAGGCGGCCGACGCCGCGCGCCGGATCTCCGTGAACTCCGGCACGACGGGGCTGCGGCCGCGGTGTCTGGAGCTCTTCGACCACGGCTCGCTGGAGCTCGTACGTCCACAGGCCGGTGGGCTGCAGATCCCGGCCGCCGCGCAGGCGGCGGTCTTCTTCGAGGAAGAGACCTCTCCGGACCACTCGCTCGAGGCGATGGAGCGGTGGTACGCAGCGATCGAGGGAGCCGGTGGCCTGGCGGACGACACGCTCATCGCGCAATCCGAGGCTGAGCAGGCGGATCTGAAGCGGTTGCGTCACGCACTTCCCGCCGGAATGAACGAGCGTGGCGCGCGGGCGGTGGCGGCGGGTGGACGCAAGGTTTCGACCGACTTCGCGGTGCCGCTCGATGCCCTTCCGCAGATGATGGACGAGGGGTATGCGATCGTACGGGAGCAGTTCAGCGGGTTCCATGTGGCGTACGGGCACGCCGGAAACGGACATCTTCACTTCAACCTGCTGGCCGAGGACGCGGCCGAACTGGCCAAGGCGCGCCGGGCAACGGCGGAGATGGCCCGGCGCGCGATCGCACTGGGGGGCACGCTGGCGGCGGAACACGGAATCGGCAAGGTGAAGGCCTCACTCTATCGACGTCTCTACCCCGCCTGGATGGTGGAAGCGGGCCTCGCGATCAAGAACGCCCTGGACCCCAAAGGAATTCTCTCGCCCGGCAACATCTTCGGGGAGGATGAGGTCTGAGCCGCCGGCGCGGGCGGCCCCTGCTCGGACGCGCGCGGAGCCCGTCGGGGCTCGCCTCCGGTCCGGCCGAGTCGGGTCAACCGGAGGCTGTCGGACTCACCGAGACCCAGTGCGCCGTTTCGGACGATCGTCGAATCGCGTCCAGCACCATCTGGGTGCGGTGCCCGTCGAGGAAGTCCGCGGCGCCCGGCAAGGTCGTCTCGCCCGAGAGGACCCGATCACCGAGCAGCCGCGCCATCCGCAGAAAGGCTCGGGCCCAGTCGGTGTCGGGGATCCCCAGCTCCGCGGAGGGCGGCAGATCGTCCGCGCACCGGATCGCCGCCAGTCCGCCGAGGCCCTGCCCGGCCCGCAGCAGGCCCTGTTCGGTCACCTCGGCCGTCCCTTCGGTGCCGGAGAGCCCGATCCGGTGGGTTCGCTCTCCCTCGAGGCACGAGATGGTCAGGGTCGCGAGGGCGCCGGAGCGGAAGCGGAGCCAGGCCGCGGCGTAGTCGTCGGAGGTCACGTCGCGTTCCCGGCCCGTCGCCGGATCGAGCCGCGTGCGATGTCCGGTCGCCAACTGCCCGCGGACTTCGGTCACTTCGCCGAGCAACCGCCGAAGAGCATCGACGCCGTGCGATCCGATGGCCCCGAGCGCGCCGCCGCCCGCGGCAGAATCGCTCCACCAGCTCCAGGGCAGCCGGGAATCGCGGCGGCCCGGCGAGCGTAAGGTGTATTCGGCGTGAAGCACGCGACCGAGCGCTCCCTCCTCGATCATCCGGGCCAGGGCCTCCCGGGTCGGCAGAAAGCGGAGCTCATGGTCGATGATCGTGATCCGGTTTGGATGCGCGCGGGCGGCCGCGAGCATGGAAGCCGACTGTGAGGCGTCGAGCGCCATCGGCTTTTCGCAGACGCAGTGGCAGCCGGCTTCGAGCACGTCCAGGACCATGTCGAGGTGGCGGTGCGGCGGGATGGCCACGAAGACAAGATCGGGGCGGGCCTGTTCCAGAACCTGCCGGTGGTCCGCAGCCACCTGTTCGATCCCGAACATCGCGGCGGTGGCCCGGGCTCGATCCAGGTTCGGGCTGGCGATCCCCACGACGCGCATGCTCGGAACATGCCGCAGACAGGGCAGGATCACGGTGCGGGCGAAACCATTCCCCAGGATCGCCGCGCGCACGGTCTTCACGGATTTCTCCTCCGAGGACCCATGGGCGTCCGCCGGGGATCGCGACCCGGACCGCCCCGCCCAAGGCCCGCAGCAGCGCCGCGTCTCGCAGGGCAATCCCGACGTTTCGGAGCGGCGCGCAACCTGCTGCGCCCCCCGGCGGGTCCACCTATACTACCGGCGGATCACCCGATGGAGGAGAGAGTTGTCTTCACCCCGGCAACCGGCCGCGTCGCCGCACCCGCGCGGGCATCTGGAGGACTGGTGCGCGCGGATGGACGGCGGGCCGTTCCCGGCGTATCGGGATCTCCTCGGGTGCTACCGGCTGCGCGGGTGCGACCTCGAAATCCTCCGGGTCCAGCCCGACCCGTTTGCCGGCCCTTCGCGGATCCGGCTGCGGGTGCCCTGGGATCGGACCGGACTCGCGCCGGAGTCCTCCCTGCTGCCCGGCGGGAGAGGAACGGCGGTTCCCGGTCTCGTCGATCGCGACTCCGCCCGAGCCATCGGGCTGCGCGACTTCATCGGCCGCCGGATTGGTCGCTGGCTGGACGCGACCGCGGCTCGCGCACGTTCGCCGGTATCGATCGAACGACACGGCCAGTGCGTCCTCGATCGTTCGGCCGTGCTCTTCTCCCGGGATGCGCTGGAGATCCGGCTGGCGATCGAGCTCCCGGCGCGCGGCCGGCGGATACTCGGGCGAGAGGCATCGCGGCTGCTCGTGCACCTCCCGGAGCGGCTGCTCGGCGAGTGCCTCGCGCCGGAGGCCTTCGATTCCGGCGCCGCGCTCCGCCACGCGGACGTGGTGGAGGACTTTGCGGTCCTCCAGGAGACGGTTGCGCTGAGACGATGGATCGCCTTCATCGCCGACGGAGCCCGGCTGGCCCGCCGGGCGGGAAACGACGACCGGCCGCTCGTCGAGGGGCCGGTCGTGGAGGTCGAATCGCCGCCGTCGTTGCGCGCCGAAGTCACGCTCCCACACGCCGGGACAATCACGGGTCTCGCTCTCGAGCCGGGGGTCGTCCTCCTGTGCGGGGGTGGTTTTCATGGGAAGAGCACTCTCCTGCGGGCGCTTTCCGCCGTGGTCGTTCCGCACGTCCCCGGAGACGGGCGGGAACGGGTGGCCGTCCGCGCCGATGCCGTGTCGGTGCGGGCCGAAGAGGGGAGGTCGATTCACGATGCCGATCTGCGTCCGTTTCTGCACGACCTGCCGTTCGGGCGGCCGGCGCACGGCTTCTCCAGCGAAAACGCCAGCGGTTCGACGTCGCAGGCGGCGGCGATCCTCGAAGCGCTCCAGGGCGGCAGCCGGCTTCTGCTCATCGATGAAGACACCTCGGCGACCAACTTCATGATTCGCGACGAGTGGATGGAGCGCCTGCTGGCTCGACGGCAGGAGCCGATCACGCCGTTTCTGTACCGGGCCCAGACGCTGAGCCGCGGTCTGGGAGTGTCGTCGGTCCTCGTCATCGGCGGCTCGGGGGAGTACTTCCGGGCGGCGGACCGGGTGCTGCTGCTCGACACCTACCGCCTGGAGGACCGCACGCCCCAGGCCCGGGAGATCGCCGGCAATCGCCCGCCGATTCCCGAAGAACCCGCGGCCGCAGACCTGTTCCTCGCCGCGGCCGATCCTCTTTCCCGTTCCCTTCCGGGGGGACCTTCCGCGGCGCCTCGGGTGCGGGCGCACGAAGCGCGCCGCCTTTCCGTGGATCGGACCACCCTCGACCTCTCGGGAATCGAGTCGCTGCGCGAGGCTTCGCAGGCTCGTTTTCTGGCCGGCGTGCTCTCGTGCCGACTCCGGGAACAAGGTGGCTCGCGCGGAGGTAGTGCACGAGGCGCCTCGACGCCGCAGGATCTCCTGGACTGGTATCTGCGGGAGTGGGGTCTTGCCGGACTCGATGGATTCGAGACCGGGCTCCGGGGGGATCTCGCTGCAGTGCGCCCCTTGGATCTCCTGGCGGCGGCAAATCGATTGCGGTCGCGTCCGGCGCCGGAGGGAGACTGGGCGCTTTTGGAGGCGGAGTGACCTCGATGCGGTCTGCGCTGCTTCTGTCGCTCGGGCTGCACGCAGCCGGGCTTGCGATCCTGGGTCTGGCCCTGCGGCCCCGGTTCGCCGTCCCGCCGCGCATCCAGGTGATTCCCGTGGATCTCTTTGCGCTGCCCGCCCCGGCGGCGGCAGTGGTGGAGCGCGCTCAGCCGGCGTCGGCGGTAGCTCACGAGCCTGCGCCGCGGGACCATCCGGTGGACGCGACGCCACAGCGCGACTCGGATCGTCGGCTGCCGCATCCGCGCCGCGAGACAGGGCCCCGGGACCGATTGCGCGGTGAGGCGGGGCTCCGGACGCCTGCGCGCGCCGCCCAAGGGGGGGAAACTTCGGAGCGCCTTCCCCAGAGGGCGCCGACCCCCGACCTTCCGCGGCGAGGGAGCGCCGATCCGAAGCCGGCGGTACAAAGCGAGCTGCCGCGGGTCGGCGACTCGCGCGGCGCCATGCAGATGCGGGTCGAGGGGGAGGTGCAGCCGTACGCCTACTATCTCTCCATCGTACAGCGTAAGATCGCAAGCTTCTGGGAGCCGCCGGCGGGAATCGAGCGGCAGCCGGGGGAGGTCGCCGTCATCGTCTGGTTTCGCATCGAGAAGGACGGAACGGTCGAGACGAGCTACGTGGAGGAGCCGTCCGGGATCGGTCCATTCGACACGTCGGCCCTGCGGGCGCTGACTCATGCGCTCCCGTTGCCGCGGTTGCCCGATGAGTACCCGGGTGACCATCTCATCATCCATCTTCGCTTCGTCTACAGCCGCGAGGCGGGCGTTCCGGCGGGGACTCCGTGACCCGAATCCAGACAGTCGCCGCTCCGAGCTTCGCCTCGCCGGAAGAGACCGGCGCCGGAGCCGGGATCCCGGGGACGCAGCTGCAGCAGGCGAGAGGCTGGCACCGCCTGTGGACGCCGCCGGGGTACTGGCGTCCTCTGGCCGCTTCGGTCGTCCTGCACCTGGCCCTCGCGTTCTGCCTGCTCCCCACGGGGGGACCCCGGGAACACCGGGAGCCGCCCAAGCCGGTTCGGTTCTCGTCGGCCCGGTTGGTGACGATCGTGCCCCCGGCCCCGGCCGCCAGCGCCCGGCTGCGCCCGGCGACCGCGCCGGCCCGTCCCGCGGAGTCCCGTGCCGATCCGAGCGCGGGTCGGATCGTTCCCCGACGCCTCCCCCCCGCCGCGGTGTCGCCGCGCACGAAGGAGAAGCCCCGCGATGCGGCAAGCCCGCGGGCGGGGTCCTCCCGGGCCGAAGCTCCGAAGACCGGGCCGGTGCTCGGACGCATGGATGGAGGCGGCGCGATCCAGTCCGCGCTGCCGCAGGTGGGGGACCACGCCGGCGCGCTCGTGATCCGGGCCGAGGGCGAGGATCTGGCGTACAACTACTACTTTCTCGCGCTGTTGCGGAAGATCGCCGAGTACTGGGAGCCGCCGCCGGGGAATTGGGGAAACGAAATCGCCGCCATGGTGCGATTCACCGTGCTGCGCGACGGAACCGTGCCTCCGGTCTCGATCGAGGAACCATCGGGCCAGGGAGTCTTCGACACCTCGGCCATGCGGGCGGTGACGCGCGCGGCGCCGCTTCCGCCGCTTCCGCAGGAATATCCGGGAGAGCAGATCGTCTTTCACCTCCGTTTCGTGTACAGCCGGGACACCGGCAACTCCGGGAGGACTCCGTGATCACTCGTGGTTTCGGGCGATCCCGCTCCGGCTGGGTCTTTCCGCACCCTGCCCGTGCCCGAAGGCCTCGCCGGCATCCGGCGGCGCCCAGTCTGGCGGCATTGATCCTGGCGCTGGCGACTCTGGCCGGCGTTACTGGGGCCCAGACCGAGTTCCGGGGCGAGATCCGCGAAGGGGCCCTTTTCAAGATCCCGATCGAAGTGCGCGATTGGGAGTATCTCGAGACTCCGCGCCGACTCCTCGCCGGCGGGGAGGAGTGCGAGGCGGCGCTGGTGCAGGATCTCACTTACAGCGGCTTCTTCAAGGTGCAGCGGGAGGCGACTCCCCTGGCGACTTCGTCCGACCGCGCGGTCCAGGCGAGAGCCGAGGGCACGGTCCGGCGAGACCGTGATCAGCTCCGGCTGGAAGGAAGTCTGGTCGATCCCGTGACCGGCAAATTGATCTTTCGGAAGACCTACCGGCTCTCAGATCCGCCTTCCCGCTGGGCGGTGCACGGTTTCGCCGACGACATCGTCTTGTTCCTCACCGGCGAGCGCGGCGTCGCCCAGACGAAGATCGCCTATGTGGGCGATGCCACCGGCAACAAGGAGATCTACCTGGTCGACTACGATGGCGCCGCCGCGGAAGTCAAGACCGACCTTCGCTCGATCTCGATCTCGCCACGCTGGTCCCCGAGCGGAGATCGCCTGGCGTTCACCACGTTCGCTCGGGGCGCGCCGCATCTCGTCGGGCTTTGGCTTGCCGAGGGGAAGCTGTGGACCATCTCCGACCGGAGCGGCATGAATTCCGCTCCCTGTTGGGCGCCCGATGGTGATCGCCTTGCCTGCTCCCTCTCATTCGAGGGGAACTCCGAGATCTACCTCACCGACGCCAACGGCCGGAACCTGCGGCGTCTGACCTGGGACCCGGCCATCGATACATCGCCGACCTTCAGCCCGGATGGCAACCGGATTGCCTTCACTTCGGACCGGTCGGGCGAACCGCAGATCTTCGTCATGGACGCCGACGGTACCAATCAGCATCGCCTGACGTTTGTCGGCCAGCACACCGACTCTCCGGACTGGTCGCCGAAGGGCGATCGAATCCTGTTTGTCAGCCTCATCGATCAGGTTTTCGACATCTGTTCCATTACCCCGGACGGGACGGACTTGCGTCGGCTCACGCCCGGCACATTCAGTTGCGAGAATCCGCGCTGGTCCCCGGATGGCCGCCAGGTTGTCTTTGCGCGCCGCGTTGGGGGCGAACGGAGGCTGTTCGTCATGTCCGCCGATGGGGCCAACCTTCGGCAGTTGACCTACCAGCGCGGCAATCAATACAATCCCTCGTGGTCCCCCCCCCTGCGTCGTCAGGAAGACTAGATTCGGCAGGGAACCGGGGGTGGAGTCCGCGCCCGGCCGGAACCTGGAGCGTGGGGACCGCGGGAAATGGAATGGCCCTGCGGATCGGGCCGGTCGAAAGGAGAGTAGAACATGTTCAGGCACTTCCGGTTGGCCGCCGCCATCGCGCTGTCACTGACCGTGCTTTTCGTCGTGGGCGTCGGGTGCTCGCGCAAGCCCAAGCCGGTCGTGGTTCCGGCGGTCACCCAGACACCCGCCACGGAGCCAGCGAAGCCGGCCGAGCCCGTGGCCCAGACGCCGGCTCCGGCCACTCTGGAATTGCAGGACGTCTTCTTTGACTACGACCGTTCCACGCTGCGGGAAGACGCGCGCACGACGCTGACCGCCAACGGCAAGGTTCTGCTGGAGAACCCGGACGCCGCCGTGCTGCTGGAAGGGCACTGCGACGAGCGCGGCACCGTGGAGTACAACCTCGCGCTGGGCGAGCGGCGCGCCAACTCGGCCCGGAACTTCCTCGTGCAATACGGCATCGCTGCGTCCCGCCTCAACACGATTTCCTATGGCGAGGAGCGGCCATTCGCGGCCGGACAGGGTGAGTCCGCCTGGTCCCAGAATCGCCGGGTCCACTTCGTCAAGCAGTGAGCCCGCCGATCGGCGCGCCGCACAGAGCTGCCCGGGGCTGGTCGCGGGACTGGGGCCGGGCAGGTCGCACCGTGGGTCATGGGGGGAGGGAGGAACGCCGCATGCGGCGGACGAGACTGGTCCTGTTTCTGTTGGCTCCGTGCTTGCTCGGCGGCTGCTACGGAGCGAAGGTGCTGCGGCAACCGGTGACCGTTGAGGAGTCGGCCCGGGACCTGGAAGCGGTGCGCCAGCAACAGGCGGCCGTGGAAGCGCGCCTCGCCGAGCTCGAGAAACGGTCATCCGAGCAGGCGGAGCTCCTGCGGGGATTGCGCGCAGAAACCACGTCCCGGTTCGGAGATCTGGACACGCGCCTCGCCACGATCGATTCGCGCCTTCGCGACGCGGCCGGTTCGCGCGAGAGCTACGGGCGGCCGAGCCCGTCCTTCTGGAATGCCGCGCCGGGGTCTCCCCGCGCTGGCGATCAAGGAGGGGCGGGAACGGCACTGGGCGCTCCGGCCGATTCCGGCGGCCCGCGTCCGGCGGGGCCGGCGGACAGCTCCGGCGTCGCCGGCGGCGAATCGCCCGTGCCCGGCGGGACGGTCTCGGAATCCGATGCGAAGCGCTTCTATGACCAGGCGTACAAGGACCTGACCCGAGGCAACTATGCGCTTTCCCTGGTCGGTTTCGGGGAGTTCTTGCGACATAGCCCCGGCTCCGACCTCGCCGACAACGCGCAATACTGGATCGGCGAGTGCCACTATGCGCAACGCGACTACAACATGGCGATCCAGGAATTCCTGAAGGTTCAGGAGACCTATCCGCGTGGGGACAAGGTCCCGGCGGCATTGCTGAAGGCTGGTTTCAGCTTTCTGGCTCTGGACGACCGCGCCTCCGCTCGGAGGTATCTGAATCAGGTGGTGGAGCAGTTCCCCAACTCCGAGGAGGCGGTGTCCGCCCGAAACAAGCTTCGTTCGGCGTTTTGACCCGGCGGTTCTGGTTTGCCGTGAACCTGACTGAGGCGAGTTTCTGCCGCGGCGCCGGCTCGTGCCGGGCCGGCCGGTGTCGGCCCCCAACGGGTGAACCCGATGTCGGGCAAGACAATAGGGGATGACGCCGGGGGAGGCCGCCGATGAGGCCGGCTGAGAAAGGAGAAGTTGGGAAACAGACAGGGAGGTTGAGAAGAGATAGGTTGAGAGAAAGGTTGAGAGAAGAAAGGTTGAGAAAAGTAAGGTTGAGAAAAGAAAAAGAGACCCGGAGGAAGAGCGGAAGCTCCCTCCGGGTCTTCGCATGACGGAACGTTGATTCCGCTAGCGGCGCCCGATCCTCGCCACCGTGACGCCGGGTGCGCCTTCACTGCACGATCGTCAGTGCACCCTCGGCCAGCTCTCCTGGATCCCAACAAGCGACGCAACGCCGCCCCCGAGTCCCGGTGACGTAGGTGATGATCGGTCACCTCAACGGCGGCCACAATCAGGGGAATCCGTAGGCGCGCGGGTGAAAAACCTTAGGATCGGGCTTCATTCAGCGCGCCGCAGAGCCGGTTTCCAATCGCAGTCGGTTTGCGGCGCTCCTCCTAGAGTGACGTAAGTCCCTCTCGGATCGCGTACTTCGTCAGTTCAGCCACGCTGTCCATCTGCAGCTTGAGCATGATCTGGCGTCGGTGAGTCTCGACCGTCTTGACGCCGACATGGAGGATGACGGCGATTTCCTTCGTCGTCTTGCCTTCGGCCATGAGCTGCAGGACCTCCTTCTCGCGCCCGCTCAGGTCGGGTGCAGCTTGCCTCGCCTCCCGGCCGGACCGCTGCCGCACCAGGTCCTCGATCAGGATCCCGGCGATTCCGGGCGAGACGAACGCCTTGCCCTCGACGACAGCGCTGACCGCGCGAGCCAACTCCTCGAAGGCTCCTTCCTTCAGCAGGTACCCGGAGGCGCCCGCCTCGAACATCCGCAGGACGAACTGGCGGTCCGAGTGAATCGAGAGTGCGATGACTCTGATGCCCGGATTGGCTGCGACGATTTGCCGGGTTGCCTCGATGCCGTTCAGCCCCGGCATGGTGACGTCCATGATCACGACGTCCGGCCGGAGCCGAGCCGCCAGCTCCACCGCCTTGCGGCCGTCCTCGGCCTCGCCGACGACCGTGATGGCGGAGTGATCGCCGAGCAAGGCGCGCAGCCCCTCGCGCACGATCCGGTGGTCGTCGGCAATCAGGATTCGTGTGCTCATCGTCTTCCTCTCCGTTTCTGGCGCGTCCGAGATGGGCGCAACGGCACGCGCAGCTGGGCGCGCGTCCCCTTCCCGGGGCGGGACTCGAAGGCAAAAGAACCCCCGAGGGTCTCGAGTCGTTCCCGGATGCTGAAGAGGCCGAAGCCCCCCGGCGGACGGCCGGCGCGGGCGGTGCGGGCAGGCGCCGCACCGATCCCGTCGTCCGCCACCTCCACGCGCAGGAAGCCGTCCCCACGGTCGAGTGTGATCTCGACCGCGCGGGCGCGGGCGTGCTTGGCCACATTGATCAGCAATTCCTGCACGGACTGGAAGACCAGACCCAGGACATCGCCCGGTAATTCGACCGGCTGGCCGTCGCCATGGAAGGAAGTGGAGAAGCTGTGCCGCGCCGCGAAGCGCTCGAGGAGCCACTCCAGCGCCGGCTCCAGACCCAGCTCGTGCAAAATCGGCGGGCTCAGCTCAAATGTGAGCGTCCGCGCGTCCCCGATTGACTGGTCGAGCAAGGCGCGCACTTCGTTCAGGATTGGCTCGGAATCGCCGTCTCGCACCCCGCCCAGCTTGATCCGGGCCATGGCCAGGGATTGCCCGATCCGATCGTGCAGTTCGGAGGCAATGCGCCGGCGCTCCCGTTGTTCTGCCAGCGCCACTTCCGAAGTGAGGGAACGAAGGCGCGACTGGTACTCGAGGAGCTGCCGTTCCGTGGCCTTTCGTTCGGTGACGTCCGAGATGAGGACGATGGCCGCGCGCTGTTCCTTCCAGGCCCCCGCCAGCGGTTGAATCCTCGCCTCGTACCAGCCGGTGCGTTCCTGCACCACGCTGCGATGCGTGCTGACAACCAGCCGGCCGGCATCGATGGCCCGGCGGATGGCCCGCATGTGCGAGTCGGCGTGCTCGCGCGGGAACAGACTCCACATGCTTCGCCCGACCAGCTGTTCCGTAGAGAAGCCGAGCTGGGAGGCGGCAGTGCCGTTGGCAAAACGCATGACTCCGTCGTAGGAGACGATGATGATCGGCTGGTTGGCGCCTTCCACCAGGGTCCGGTACTTCTCCTCGCTGTCGCGCAGGGAGGACTCGATCTGCTGCCGGTGAATCGCCGCTCCGAGGATGTTGCACGCGGTGCGCAGGGCGTCTTCCTCTCCGGCGGACCAGGTGGTCGGTTCCTTGTCGTGGGCGATCGTCATCAATCCCCGCCACACGCCGTGGACCAGGACCGGGAAGACGCAGAAGCCCAGGAACCCGCGGGACCGCAGGAGCTCCGTGACCGGCGCGCAGAAGACGTCTTCGACGCGGAAGCTGGCGCCCTGCGTCTGGTCGACGATGTTGACCAGACGGAGGAACTCCGCATCGTCCAGGTAGAATGGACCGTCGAGGCCCGAGTCGGCGTTCGCCGGACCACCGGGCGACTCCCAACTCGCCCGCAGGACGACGGCTCGGCGCCCCGGCTCCAGGGTGCGGAACTCCCAGTAGCGCACGCGCGCGACTCCGGTGGCCCGTCCAAGCTGCTCCAACCCCTCGGTGATCACGTCCTCCCAGCTTGCCGCGCCCAGGAGTCGCTCCGCCGCCGCGTTGACCGCGGCCAGGATCCGGTCGCGACGCCGCACCTCCTCGGCCGCCGCGCGCTCGCGGGTGATGTCCCGGCCGATGGCCTGGATCTCGACAATCCGGCCCTCGTCGTCGCGGATCGCAAAGCTCTCCCAGGAGAGCCAGCGGCGTCCGTCGACGGTGACTGCGTGCTGCTCGTGGGCAACGTGGAACGGGGGTGCACTCAGGTCCTGGATGGTGCGGCGTATCATCTCGGCCGCTTCCGGCGGCGCGGACTCGAGGATCGGCCGGCCGACGACGGCGGCGCGATCGAGGCCGAAGAGCCTGAAGTACGCCTCGTTGGCGAACACGAGCCGCAGGTCGGGAGTCCAGCGCACGATCAGGTAGCGCTGGGATTCCACCAGCCCGCGGTAGCGTTCCTCGCTGGCCCGCAGAACCGCTTCGGCGCGTTTGTGTGCCGTGATGTCGACGGTAATGCCCCGGTATCCGACGAGAGCTCCTGCCTCGTCGAGGATCGGCGCCCCGCTGCTGCTGAGCCAGATAGTCTCGCCGGTGGCCGAGATCGCCGGGCACTCCACCAGGCGGAAGCTCTCCCGGCGTGCCGCCAGGCTCCGGAAGAGGTCGGAACTCGCTTTCGTGGTCCCCGGGGAGAGGAACTCGAACGGAGTCCTGCCGACCTGGGACTCGGGCGGGTGGCCCAGGATGTCTCGCACTCGCTCGGAGCAGTAGGTGACCCGCCCCTCGGCGTCGATCTCCCACACATAGCCGGGCGATGACTCGACGATCTGACGGTACCTCTCCTCGCTGCGGCGTAGCGCCTGATCCGCCTCGACCCTTTGGAGGAACGAGCCGATGATGCCGGCGTAGACGCGGAGCGCGTCCTTCTCCGGCGGGAACCAGGTCCGTATCTCGTGACAAGCGGCCAAGGCCAGCAGGCCGGTCAGCCGCCGCTCCATGACGATCGGAACCGCCAGGACGCTCCGAACCCCCCAGGCCCGCAACATGTCCCCGACCGGGCGGGGGAAGTCGTCCGGGGTCCCCTCCACCAGATCGCCGCTTCGAATCCGCTCCAACCAGGCGTCGAGTCCCAGTCCACGAAGGGGCACGGGACGGCCCACGACCAGGTCTGCCGGAGGGGGGGTCCCGGGCGCGGACCAGTGATCCAACGTCTGCGCAAAGGTCTCGCCGTCGGGCCCCGGCAGATACCGGTCCAGCACGACGCGGCAGGCGTCGGTCGCGCGCCCCAGCTGCTCGAGCACCGCGGGGATTGCCTCCTCGGTGCGGGAAGCCCGCACGAGACTTGCGGCGGAATTCCGGATCGCCTCCAGAACGGCGTCGCGACGAAGGTGCTCTTCGTCCGACCGGGAAGCGCGGCTCGCTTCGGATGGTTCGGCAGTCACGCGGCCCTCCGGGGTCCCCGGGTGCAATGAATGCGCCGAGGCTGCGTCCCGGATCTTCGCAAGGGCGCGCGCGAGTGTCAAATCATCGCCGGCAGCTCCCCGCGGCGCGCTCGGTCGCCCCGTCCGGTCCGGTGGCCGCCGGTACCGGTCCGGTGGCTGCGGGTGTCGGACCGGTGGCCGCCGATGTCGGTACGGTGGCTGCGGGTGTCGGTCCGGCGGCTGCCGGTGCCGGCCCGCTCGCCCCCGCGGAGACTGCGGCGGGACTCAGCGCGGCGGATCCGGCGGGCGCGGCAACTCGAAGAGGGCGGGCGGCGCCGCGTGGACGTACCAGTCGGCGCCCATCCGGCCGATGAAGTCGATGCGAGCCGGATCCGGCCGGCCGTCGGCATCCAGCACCGATTCCACCGCGTGGAGCAGCAGCATCTCGCCGATGACGTAGTGCCCGGCCAGCGGACCCACGCCATGTTCGACGATGGTGTGCAGGCGGCACTCCATCGACAGCGGCGACTCGGCGACCCGCGGCGGGCGCACGCGCTCCGAGGTCGCCCGGGTAAACCCGGCCACGTCGAATTCGTCCACCCCGCGGGGATACGCTGCGGAGGTGGCATTCATCCGTTCGGCCATCTCCCGGGTCACGGCCGAGATCACGAACTCGCCCGTCTCCCGGATGTTGCGTAGCGTGTCTTTTTCTCGCCCGTGGCGGTCGTTCAGGACCGAGAAGACCAGGGAGGGCGGGTTGACGCCGCCCAGGCTGAAGTAGGAGAACGGCGACAGGTTGCCGCCCCCGTCGGCGTCCAGCGAGCTGACGAAGGCGATCGGTCGTGGCGACACCACCCGGGTCAGGAGCTGGTAGGTCTCGCGCAGCTCGAGCTGCCGCGGATCGAACTGCCTCATGGTTCCGGCTCCCCCAGCCACGACATCGGATAGGCGGGATCCTCGATCTCCTCCGCATCCCGGCTCGCGATGAGCGGACGGTAGGTGTCGAGCATGACCGCAAGCTCATCGGTTCGCGTCTGTCCCAGACTCTGCTCGACCGTGCCGGGGTGCGGCCCGTGCGGCAGTCCGTCGGGGTGGAGAGTGACCGATCCGTACTCGATCCCCCGGCGGCTCATGAACCGTTCGCTGGCGTAGTAGAGCACCTCGTCGGCTCCGGCGTTGGTGTGGTGATAGGGAATGGGGATCGCATCGGGGTGGAAGTCGAAGAGCCTCGGCACGAAGTTGCACACGACGAACCCGCTGGACTCGAAGACCTGGTGCACCGGGGGAGGCTGGTGGATCCGGCCCACGATCGGCTCGAAATCCTCGATGTTGATGGCCCACGGGTAGTGGAATCCGTCCCAGCCCACAACGTCGAACGGATGGTACGCGTACACCAGACGGGTGAACCCGCCGTGCTGCTTGACGTTGACCTCGAACTCGCCGGCCGAATCGATCGGCTCACGATACTCCGGAACGCGGAAGTCCCGCTCGCAGAACGGCGACCACTCGAGGTGCTGTCCGTCCTGGTTCCGATAGCGTGCCGGAGTGCGCACGACTCCCCGGCTCTCGATGATCAGGAAACGCTGGTCCCCGGGTTCCGGCCGGAAGCGATGCACGGTGCCGCGCGGGATCACCAGGTAGTCGCCTCGTCGGTACGGCAGGTCGCCGTAGGTCGATTCGAGCACGCCGGTGCCGTCGCTCACGAAGATCAGCTCATCGCCTTCCCCGTTTCGATGGAACGCCGCGGAGGCCTGCGTCGGGCGGACGAACTCGAGAGCGACGTCCTGGTTGTACAGGAGCGGCCGGCGGCCGGTAACCGGGTCGCCGCCGGGCGGAATCGCCGCCGTGCGGAAGTGGCGGGGGCGAAACGCGGACTCGCGCCCCGGAGCCCAGGTGTTCGGCGTGAGCGGACCGATCTCGCGCAGCATGGTGGGAGGGTGCAGGTGGTAGCAGAGCGAGGAAGGGCCGCCGAACCCCTCGCTCCCGATCAATTCCTCATGGTACAGGGAGCCTCCCGGAGAACGGAACACCGTGTGGCGTTTGGGCGGGATGACGCCCAGGCGATGGTAGAAGGGCATGGAGCCTCCCTGGTCCCGGCCGGGCGTCCCCGGGTCTGTCTGATCGCCGCCGGGCGTCCCCGGGTCGGCTTGGGCGCTCTTCGCGCATCCCCGCGCGCTCGGCTGATCGCTTCCCAGATGTCCCCGAGTCTGTCTCGTCATTCCTCGGGCGTCGCCGGATTCTGGTCAATCCGGGTCCGGCGCGGGCCACTCTGCCTCGTCTCCGGCGGCGATGCGGTTCTCCAGGACTCCCAGCGGACCGCCCGCGAGCGCGATCACTTCTCCCGGCTCCAGCCAGCCGCCGGCATTCTCCTCGCCGATCTCGAGAATGCAGCCTCCGCCCACGGTACCCGATCCCAGGAGATCCCCGGGATAGAGGAAGGCATCGCGGCTGGCGTGAGCGATCATCTCCTCGAAGGACCAGGCGATCGTGCTCCAGTTGCCGCTCCCGAGCAGCCGGCCGTTGCGGCGCCACTCCAAGACGAGATCATATCCCTTGCCGGAGCGTCGCGGCACCAACTCGTCGGGTGTCACCAGCCAGGGTCCGACGCTGGTGGCGAAGTCCTTTCCCTTGCTCGGTCCGAGCCCGACCGTGACCTCCTCGGCCTGCAGGTCGCGGGCCGACCAGTCGTTGAGGAGCGCGAACCCGGCTACGTACGAGAGCGCCCGTTCCGCGGGGATGTCGCGCCCGGCGCGGCCGATGATGCAGGCGATCTCGAGCTCGCAATCGAGCTTGCGACTGCCGCGGGGACGGGGTACCGCCTGCCCCGGCCCGTGGATGGTGTTCGGGTTGGAGAAGTAGAAGACCGGCGCGCGGTACCACTGCGGCGGGACCTCGAGGCCCCGGCGGGCCCGCGCCCGGCGCACGTGCTCCTCGAAGCTGTAGAAGTCGCGGAAGGTGCCGGGGCGCGGCACCGGCGGCAGCAGCTCGACGCCATCGAGGTCGTGGATCCCAGGTTCGGGAGGCGCGTCTTCCGGCACGCGGGCAAGCAGCCCCGGGCATTCGGGCGCGAGCGGGGAAGCCAGCAGAGCGACCGGATCGCGGGGAGCGCGGGCGGGTTCGACGCCGAGGAGTGCCGCCGGATCGAGCACCTGGGCGCCGCGCACCAGCCCCGGGCGGGGGAGGGCGCCCGGGGTGGAAGGACGGAACATCGCGACCTTCATTCTGGCCTCACGGATTCACACCGGTTACCGACTCCCGCCGGTCACAGATTTCCGCGGCGGGCCTGTTCCCGCTCGATCGATTCGAAGAGCGCCTTGAAGTTCCCCTTGCCGAAGCCCTGGCTCCCGCGCCGCTGGATCACCTCGAAGAAGAGCGTGGGTCGGTCCTCCACCGGCTTGGTGAAGAGCTGCAGAAGGTAGCCGCGGTCGTCGCGATCAACGAGGATGCGCAGATCGCGGATTCGACGGGTGTCCTCTGCGATCGCGCCCACCCGTTCGGGCATCGATTCGTAGTAGGCATCGGGAACGTCCAGGAACTCGACGCCCCGGCGCCGGAGTTCGGCCACAGTGCCCAGGGCGTCGCCGGTCAGGAACGCCACGTGCTGCACGCCCGGACCGTGGTAGTAGTCGAGGTACTCCTGGATCTGGGACTTCGCCCGACCGGCGGCCGGCTCGTTGATCGGAAACTTCACCCGCCCGTTCTCACTCGCGACCACCTTGGACCGCAACGCCGAGTACTCGGTGGAGATATCCTTGTCGTCGAAGGTGAGGAAATGCGAGAACCCGAAGACGCGCCGGTAGAAGTCGACCCAGTGGTCCATCCGGCCGTCTTCCACGTTGCCGACCAGGTGATCGACGGCGGCCAGTCCGGCGCCGCCGCCGGAGAGCGGAGCCCTCTGGAAGCCCGGCAACATCGGCGCCGGGCACGATTCGCGCTGGATGAAGGAGTGAATGGTATCGCCCCAGGTGGCCACCGCGGCGCGCGTGATCGCGCCGCTCTCTCCCGATTCGCGGCGGGGTTCCATCAGGGGGACCGCCCCCCGGCGCACCGCCTCCTCGAAGCAGGTGCGCGCATCGTCGACGGCCAGGGCGACGTCGCGCACTCCGTCGCCGTGCTTGACCACATGGCGCGCGATTTCATCGTCGGGTTCGAGGGCGGTCGTGAGAACCAGGCGGATGTTCCCCTGGTGCAGGAGATAGCTGGCCTTGCCCCGCGTACCCGTTTCCGGTCCGCGATAGGCGAGCTGGTCGAAGCCGAGCACGAGACGGTAGTACGCAGCGGCCTGGCGGGCGTTTCCCACCCAGAACTCCAGGTGGTCGATCTCGCGGATCGGAAGCGGGCTGCTTGGAGGCATGATTACTCCCTGGGGACCGATCCGCGGGAAGCGATACCGCTGGGTCGATCGTCATCAAGTTGAACGTCCCGGAACGCACGGCGGATCGGGCCGGATCAGGGGCCGAGGTCCAAGAAAACGTGCCGCTGCTGGGATCAGATGCGGCGCTGCGCCTTCCGATTGCGCGCCGTCCCCCGCGGCCGGGCGCGGGGTGGTGCCCACGGGAGGCATCAGCCTCTCCGCGGATGTGGTAGACTCGCCCCATCCTGGAGGTGGCATTGAGATCACTGGAAGAAGAAGCAGGTCTGCTCGAAAGTGCGCAGAACGGAGATCGCGAGGCGTTCTGGGAGTTGGCCGCGCCAAGTGTGGACGCCATCTACCGGTTGGCCCATCGGCTCGTACGCAGCGATGAGGACGCCGAGGATGTGGTCCAGGAGGCCTACTTGCAGGCCCTGAAAGCGATCAAGGAGTTCCGCGGCCAGAGCCGGTTTACCACCTGGATTCACCGGATCGCGGTGAACCAGGCGCTGATGAAGCTCCGCAAGAGAAGGAACGACGTGTTCCCGATTGATTCGGTGGAGACCGGAGAGACCGGCTACCCGCTCAGTCTTCTGGACTGGTCCGAGTCGGCCTTGGACGAGGTGGTCCGCCGAGAGGCGATCGGCATCCTGGAAACTGCAATCGAGGAGCTGCCTATCGACCTCAAAACAGTGGTGGTACTGCGGGACGTCAACGGCCTTTCCAACGAAGAGGCGGCGCAGGCTCTCGAGCTACCCATCGGTGCCGTCAAGTGGAGGCTCCACCGGGCACGGACGCTTCTCCGAGACCGTCTGGCGGGCTACTTTCGCGAACGGCAGGGTGCAAAGAGGGTTGGCCGATGAGCATGAGCAACCAGGACCTCTGCGAGCAACTATATCGCCATCTCTCCGAGTTTCTTGATCGCGAGATGACCAGTGAGCTGCGGGAGCGCTTTGAAGCCCACCTCAATGAGTGCATCTCGTGTCGCAGCTTGTGCCGCACCATGGAGGGGACCGTGGGGATGGTCCACGACCTCTCATCCGTCGAAGTCCCCTGCGACTGTCTGGCGCGGCTGCGAAGTCGGGTGCTGGGTGGGTCGTAGCCGGGGGCTCAGTCTTGACGGCGACCGACCCGGACCCTGAGCCGGCTTCGAGGCGAGGGCCGGACCTGGTGACGGCCGGCCAACGCAGACCATCCGATCCGTTGAGGCCCGGCGTCCCGGTGTTGTTCGCCGGCACCACGTTTGCCCTTGGCGGCGCCGAACGGGTGTTCTCCCATCTTGTCCGCGGCCTCTCGGGCCCGCCATTTCGCCCGGACGTCCTGGCGCTGAGGACCCCGGGACCGATCGGAGAGGAGCTTCGCGCGGCCGGGATTCCGGTCTTCTCCGGCCTCACCGGCTCGGCCCGGTTCGATCCGCTGCTCATTCCGCGCCTCCATCGCTTCCTGTCCCGGCGCGGATACCGGGCGATCTACTTCCTCGATCATGCGCATGCCGTCTTTCACGGTGTGCTCGGCTCCCGCGGAACCGGAGTTCGTGTCCGGGTCATGCCGGTACATACCACCGGCCAGTGGGGAGGGCAGCCGAGCCTGAAACGGCCCATCCGGCTGGTGCGCCCCGGCCTCGACCGGATCATCGCCATCGCCGAAGCGCAGCGCGACTACCTGATCCGGGAGGAGGGGGTGCCCGCGGCCCAGCTGACCGTGATCCCCAACGGAGTGCCTCTGGAGCAACCGGATCCGGCGACGCGGCGCGCGCGCCGCACCGAGGTGCGGGCGGCGCTGGGTGCCCCGCCCGAAGCTCCGGTCATCGGGATCACTGCGGTCCTGCGGCCCGAGAAGAATCACGAGCTCTTGCTGCGCGCCTTCTCCCGCGTGCGCGCAGAGCTGCCGCAGGCGGAGCTCTGGATCGTGGGGGATGGTCCGCGGCGGGAATTCCTCGAGTTGGAGGCCGCGCGTGCGGGGCTGTCCTTCGCGCGTTTTCCGAACGGAGCCGCCGCCGTCGCTTCGGGCGCCGCCGTGCGGTTCCTGGGCCGCCGTGCCGATGCCCGGCGCATCATGGCGGGCCTCGATCTGGCCGTCCTCTGCAGCCACCCCCGCGTGGAGACGCTTCCGCTCGCGCTCCTGGAGGCGATGGATGCGGGGATCCCGGTGGTGTCGACCCGGGTCGGCGCGCTGCCCGAGCTGGTGGAGGAGGATCGTTCCGGCCTCCTGGTGCCGCCGGACGACGAGGCGGCGCTCACCCAAGCCCTTCTCGAGTTGCTGCGCGATCCCGCGCGCCGCGCCGCGATGGGAGGCCGCGGGCAGGAGATCGTGGCGGCCCGCTACTCCGTGGAGCGGATGGTGGATGCGACCGAGCGCTTGCTGCTTGGGCTTCTCGGGGAGGCCGGTTCGATCGGGCTCGGCGACGCACCCAACTCGTGAGCAGATCGGCGAGGCAGCGGTGATCCGGAACGGTTGCCTCCGGCCGGCAGGACCCGAAGGACTCAGCCGCCCGCGTTCGGAGCGCCGATCGATCGGAGGCGGTCCGGGAGTTCGCGAATCGCGGCGCCCGCCAGGAGCACGGCGAACGGATCGAGAAACGGAAACCGCAAACGCAGGCTGAACGTGAAGGGAAGGCTGACGAGGAACCCCGCCGCGGCCGGGACCAGCAGCAGCCAGGGAACACGACGCCGGTGCCACCAGAGGGCGCACACGGCCGCGGCATGAACCGGCCAGAGATAGAGTGCCGCCACCCGCACCGCCGGAGAAACCACGCTCGCCTCCGGGCTCACCCGGAAGAAGTGTCCGGCACGCCGGAGCAGGATTTCCGCCGTCGGTCCCGGATGCGCGCCGATCCATTCCCCGGCGGCCTGCAACCAGTACCGCCCCTCGGCAATCGGCCCGCTGATTCCCCGGGCCTCCATGTCCTGCACCATGGCGCGGGTGTCTTCGCGGAACAACCCCCTGACTTCCGCCGCATAGCGAGGTGAGTCGGCGCTCCGGTACATGGAAAGCACGCGGCCGTGCATCCCCGCCCACAGGTTGTACGGACCGAAGAAGGTCCCGGGATTCCAGCGCCCGGTGGCGGCGTGGTTGCGCAGCGACCAGGGGGCAAGCGTGAGCCCGGCGGCCGCCAGGAAGACCGCTGCGCGGCTGAGGCGGAGACGCCGGCCTGGCCGCGGGGCCCGGGCGCCGTTTCGGGCCCCGGTCCGAGCGGTCGGAAGGAAGGTGGTGGGAGGGAAGTTGGTCGGCGAGCCGGCGGGGGCCGAGAGAGCGGCGGGCGAGAGCTGTTTGCGGCGAAGCAGGATCCAGACTGCGAAGGCGGGGGCCAGCACGAGACCGGTGGGACGGGTCAAGGCCGCGAGGCCCGCGAACAGGCCGGCCAGCGCCGTGCGCCCGGCGGAGCGCCGCGAGGCCGAGCCGTTCTCCGCCTGGTCCCGCGCGAGGGTCAGCACCGCCGCCAGAATCGCCACCAGGAACGGGGTTTCGGTGCTCCACCGTCCGGAGTAGAAGATCGCATAGGGGTGGAGCGCCAGGATCACCGCGGCGAAGGCGCCGGCACGCTGGTCAAAGAGAGTCTCCCCAATCCGGTAAGCCAACCAGACCGCCAGGGTGCCCAGGGCGATCATCACTGCTCGCGCCCAGAACTCCCACGCGCCCGGCAGGAAGAAGAGCGCCGCCCCAAGCAACGGGACCGCGGGCGGTCTCGCGAAGTCAGGGCGAGGGCCGGCAGGGAGCAATGCAGCCGGCTCGAACCAGCGCGGCGCGGAGACCGCATAGCCGCGGCCTGCGGACAGGTTGTGCGCGATGTCGCGGTACTCGTGGCCATCGATCTCGAGAAACGCCGCCGGGCTCACATTGGCCGACCAGGCGGCCCGCAGGAGCGCGGCGGCGACGACGGCCAGGATCAGGATCCGGCGCGGCCTCACAGCATCAGCGCGACCTTTCCGGCCTGGATCGGCTCGTGGGTGAGGAGATCGAACCCGTGGGCGAATTCCTCCAGCGGGAGGCGATGCGTGACCACCGGCCGGATGTCCAGCCGGCCGCTGGCGAGCAGGTTCGACATCTGAACCCAGGTTTCGAACATCAGCCGGCCGTTGATGCCGAGAAGGCGCACCCCCTTGAAGATCACGCCGTTGTTGAGGTCGATGGAGAGCCGGCCGTCCGGGAGGCCGAACGCCGAGTAGCGGCCACCCTTGCGTACGAGTTTGAGCCCCTGGTCGAGGACGGACTGCCGCCCCACCATGTCGAGGACCACGTCCACGCCCCCGCCCCGAGTCTGGTCCAGGATGATCTCCTCCACCTTGTCCTTCGAGGCGTCGAGCACCGCGTCAGCGCCCATCTGGCGGCCGATCTCGAGACGGAAGGGGGAGAGTCCGACGAGCCACACCTTGGCTGCGCCCGCCGCGCGGGCCACGCCCGCCGCAAACAACCCCGTCGGGCCGTCGCCGATGATGAGTACGGTGCGCGCGGTGATCGGTTCGACGAGGGTGGCATAGACTGCGTTGCCGAGCGGTTCCTGCGCGGCCGCAAGCTCAGGCGCGATCGAAAGGTCGTTCTTCCAGAGAACGACCTCAGGGACCGCGATGTACTCGGCGAACGAGCCGTGACGATCAACCCCCAGGATCTTGAGGTTGGCGCAGATGTGCATCTGGCCGGTGAGGCAGGGGATGCAGTTCATGCAGGGGATGTGCGTCTCCGCGCTCACGAAATCGCCCGGCTTCACGCGGCGGCAGGCAGGGCCGGCTTCGACCACGGTGCCGGAGAATTCGTGGCCCATGGTCTGCGGAATCCGGGGGCCGATGCGACCCTGGGCCCACTCGTTCCACTGGTAGATGTGGATGTCGGTGCCGCAGATCGTGGAGGCCGCCACCTTGACCAGCGCCTCGTCGGGCCCAATCGCCGGGACCGGAACCTGCTGTAATTCCGCACCTTCGCGCGGACTCGTCTTGACGATCGCCCGCATCTTCTCCGCCATGCCCCACCCCCGCGTCGTCTGACGCCGCTGTCGTCCCGCTCTGAGCCCGGTGAACCTGCTGAGTATGGAGCCGCGCGTGCGAGTGGTCAAGGCGCAGCGGTTCCACGTTGGGACTGGTCCCGCGGACGGAGTGCGCCGTCGGGACTCTGTTGCGCGCCGTCGCAGCACCAGACGGGCGAGTCTCATCCCCGAGGACGGAAGGGCGTCGCCCGGAATGGGCATGCTGCCGTATGATCGAAGGTTTCGCATTGCTTCTTCGCGTGCGCGGGGGGAACGAACTCGCCACGTTCAATGGGCGGGCGCCGGCGTTGCCTCCTCGCGCGCGGGGGAACTCGATCCACCACGGAAGAGAGGAACGGAACCATGAAGAGCCATAGATTCGCGCCGCTCCTGGCGCTGTTGCTTGTTCTGATGATGTGC
Organism: uncultured bacterium; assembly: GCA_964473865.1. GTDB lineage: Bacteria > Eisenbacteria > RBG-16-71-46 > CAIMUX01 > CAIMUX01 > CAIMUX01. The sequence continues at coordinate 67,613 of CAYYQN010000002.1, forward strand.
CCCGGAGAGGTTGCGGCTGTGACCCTGGGGCAGTTCGACGACTTCGAGGACGGCACGACCCAGAACTGGCTGGTCAGTCTCCTGGGAGCCCCGCACCCCGCTCCTCCGGCAAATGTACCGGGAGGAGGACCGGCGGGCGTCGACGACAATTACCTGCAGCTGACCTCGATCGGGGGCGGGGGCGCCGGTAGCCGGCTGACGGTGATCAACGTCTCGCAATGGGCGGGGGACTATCTCGCGGCCGGAGTGCAGGGCATCTCCATGGACCTTCGAAACCTCTCGAATGCGGACCTGTCCCTCCGGTTGGCCTTCAACGATGCCGCGGCGGGGCCGCCCGCCAACGTTGCCGTCTCCTCCGCGCCGTTTTCCCTGGCGGCGGGCGGCGGGTGGACCTCGGCCTACTTCCCCATCGCGCCGGGGGATCTGACCGCGATCCTGGGCGATGCGAGCCTGGCGCTTTCGGGGGCCACCGAGTTGCGGCTCTTCCATGGTGCGGCGACGGGGTTTCCCGGCGAGCCGATCGTCTCTCAGCTCGGGGTCGACAACATTCGCGCGCTCTCCGCGCCCGTTCCGGAACCCTCTACCGGGCTGTTGTTGGGCATCGGGGTGGCGGCTCTGGTCGTGGCGCTGGTCCGGGCCCGCGCAAAGGAGGTCCCGGCCGCCTAAGGGGCCCTGGGGGCCGGTTACCGCAGCCAACGCCGCTTTTCGCGCTCCACCAGCGGGCTCCCGGGCCGGACCACGGCCCGCGGAGCCCGCAACCATACCGGCCGGCGGGCGTACGAGTCGGGGAATTCGCCTCGCGGCTTTGCGATCCATTGAACGCGCCGGCCCGCCGTCCCGTCTATCTCATCGGCACCGACGGTTCCGCGCGCGGAGGAGCCACTCTGGACACGTTGAGCGACAAAGACCTCGTGGCCCTGGCCCGCGAGGGACAAGCGGCCGCATTCGACCGGTTGGCGATGCGGGTGGAGGACGGGGTCTACGGATTCGTTTGCCGGACGGTCGGCGACCGGGACGAGGCGAGGGATCTCTGCCAGGAAACCCTCATGCGGGCCTGGGAGAACCTCTCCCGGCTGCGCGACGGGTCGAAGTTCCGCGCCTGGGTCCACCACATCGCGCTGAATCTCTGCCACGACCGGTTCCGCCGCGCCGCCGTGCGTGCGGATCACCGTCAGTGGGACGACGAGAGCCCGGAGATGCGACGGCTCGCCTGGGAGCGAGGGACGGAAGAGAGCGCGGGACGAACGCCGGACCGGATCGGAATGGCCCGCGCGATCGAACGGGCGTTGGCGCGGCTACCCGCGGAGCAGCGGACGGCGATCATTCTCCGCGAGTGCCAGGGGTTCACGTCGGAGGAGATTGCGGAAATCACCGGGGTGCCTCCGGGCACCGTGCGCACGAGGATCTTCTACGGGCTTCGCGCCCTGCGAAGGATGTTGCAGGCATGAACAACCTCTCGGATGAACAGGACGCCTCCGACTCCCGGCGTGAACGGCTGGTCGCGCTCCTCTTCGGCGAGCTGTCGGCAGAGGAGGCAGACGCGCTTGGGCTCGAGATCGCCCGCGATCCCGGGTTGCGCCGCGACTGGGAAGAGATCCGGGTCGCCCGGGAAGCGCTCGCGTCGCTTCCGGCGGTGGAACCGGTTCCGGGCGGCGCTTGGGAGCCGCTGGAGGCCGCCTCGGTGCGCCGTGCGGCGCACCGCCGCGAAGTGCCGGGCGCCGGAGGCCGCGACTCCTCCCATCCGCGAGCAGCAGACCGGATCCGCCGGTTGCTGGCTGGTCCCGCCTGGGGCGTCGCCGCCGTCGCGCTGCTTCTTCTGGCGCTTGGCCTGGCCCGCGTTCGCGTGGAACGCGTGGATCGCGGAATCGCGTTCACGCTGGGGCCGGGGGCTGCCGGGACCGGCGGAGGCAGTTTCGGTTCTCGTGGGGCTCCCCCGCCCGTTCCGGCCGGGGGGAACGGCGCATTCGGAGACATCGCGAACCTGGCCGGAACCACCGTTCGTCAGGATCTCGCGATTCCTCCCGCCGCTTCCTACGTCACGCGTGCGGAGCTTCGCGACTTCGGCACGGAACTGAGCCGCAGCCTGGCCATCTTCCTCGACCAGCGCGCCGGGCGGCGCGACGCGGAGATGGCTGCCTGGATGCAGGTCGTCTTCGAGGAGATGTCGCGCCGCCAGAGCGCCGGGTACGGCGATCTTCGCGGTCGGATCGAGGAGGTTGGGATCGGACTCGCCCGAGGTCAGTACGACGCGAACGAACGAATCAACCTGCTCTTGCGGGAGGACCGCGGGCAGAGAATCGCGCCGGCGGTCGTGCCGGTGCGCGAGGAAGGAGAGTCTCCAAGATGACACTGCACCCGGTTCGCCGAGCCCCTCTCGCGGGGCGTACCCTCGCAGCCCACGGTCTCGGCCGTCTCCGCTGGAACGGTCTGCTCCTTGTCCTGTTGGCCGGACCGGTTGCGATCGCGCCCCCCGCCGGCGCGGCGGGGTCCGCTCCTTCCGACCGGCTGCGCCGGCAGGTAGGCGTGATGGAGGGGATCATCGACAAAGTGCTGCTCGATAGTCCCAACTTCGTGGTGAGCGGCCGCGATGACACCCGCGGCGTGGTTCTCCCCGATTACGGAATCGTGTTCAGCTTCAACGCCTCGATCAACAGCCGTGACCTCTTTCGGCTGCCGGGCAACCTCTCGCTCTCCATGCCGTTCGATATCCGCACCGGCGAGGATGGCACCGTGATCATCGGGAGGAAGGGACGAGTCAAGAGCGATGAGTCGAGCGACGAGGGTGAGGACGATGCCGCCCGGATCGAGGAACGAGCGAAGCAGCTCGAAGAGGAGCGATGGCAGCTGGAGAAGAAGAGCGCGACCCTCCAGGACAAGCTGAAGGATCACGAACAGTCGATTTCGGAGTGGAGCCGGCAACGCGCCGAGAACGCGGAGAAGCTTTACGCCGCCGGCAAGCAGGAGTTGTTGCAGGTGCTGCTCGACTACGGCGAAACCCTGGCCGGATTGAAGGATGGCGAGTGGATTGTGCTGGCTGGGTTCTTCGACCGAGACGGCATCCTGGAGGACCGGAAGACCTCGCGGCTGGTCATGCGGGTCAAGATCGAGGATCTGCGCGGATATACGGCCGGGCGGATCAGCGAGGATCAGGCGCGCAACCGGATCATCGTCGAAGAATACTGAGCGATCGCTTCTCCGCGGGGCACCGGTTCGTACGGCCGGTGTGCGATCACGCGGGGCGAAGCCGAGTTGCGCCGCGGATGATTGCCGGATCAGGGCCAGGTTCAGCAGCGGGCCTACGGATTGAACTTCCCGGTTGGCGGGCGGGAAGCGTATCATGATGGCGCGTCCAGCGACCCTCTACCTCGACGCAGGAGGACTCGCCATGTGCACTTCGTCCCTCCGTCCGCCTTCCTCCGCGACCGCGAACGCTGTCCGGAGCCTTGGTCTGCTGTTTCTCATCGCGTCCTTTCTGTCCGTGCCCCCTGCCGCCGCCGCCTGGTCCGACAACCCGGCACTGAATCTCGCGATCGGCGATGGCACTGGCGAGCAGGTCCTGCCCAAGATCGCGGGACTGCCGGATGGAAGCTGCTACGTCGGCTGGTTCGACAACGGCGGCGGCAGTTACCAGGTCCGGCTGCAGCGTTTGGACCCGGCCGGCAACGAAACCTGGGGTCACAACGGAATCCTGGTGAGCAGCCACCCCCAGGACACCTGGCTCACCGACTGGGACCTGATCTGCGACGCCGAGGGGAGCTGTGTGCTCACCTTCACCGACACTCGTTCCGGCAACTGGGACGTGCAGGCCTACAAGGTAACCTCCGCCGGGGATTTTGCATGGGGCGCGGACGGTATCAACCTTTCGCAGAACCCCGCCTGGGAGCCGACCCCGGCGGTCTGCCAGGCCGGCGACGGCGACTATGTCTTCGCCTGGGGCCAGTATCCCGATGCCGGCGGTGGCTGCCTGCGGATGCAGCGCCTGGCGCCCGACGGCACGCTACGGTTCGCCGTCGGCGGGATCTCCGTCGTTTCGGTCGGGACCGAGGAACCGGCCTTCCCCGACCTCGAGCCGTCGCTCGACGGCGACGTGCTCCTCATGTGGGTGCGTGATATCTCCGCCTACACGAGTCCGCGCCAGATCCGCCTGCAGCGTTTCACGGCCGCCGGGACCGCGGTCTGGGCGACCTTTACCCCCGTCTATGACGGCGCATCGATCCCGATGGGTTACGCGCCGCACATCAGTGCCGACGGTGTCGGGGGAGCGGTCTGCGGCTGGCACCGGGCCTCCGGGAACATGTTCGGCAGCTTCGTGCAACGGGTCAGCGCGACCGGAGCGCAGCTGTTCGTCCACAACGGCGTGGCGGTCACCACCGACGCCACCCGCAACCACATCGACCCGGCCACCGCCTTCAACGCGAGCACCGGCGAGATCTTCGTCTTCTGGAACGAGCGGAACGTTGACCAGAACCAGTGGGGGATCTACGGCCAGCGCATCTCGTCGGCCGGCGCCCGCATGTGGGGGAGCGCCGGACTCGTCCTGCAACCCGTCAATACTCTCTACAAGTCGTATCCCCGGACCGTGCCGCTCGGAGACGGTGCCGCTTGCTTCTTCACCGATACGCCGTTTGGCTTCAGTGGAGACCGGCTGATCGGCTACCGCCTGGACGCCGCCGGAGCGAACGTCTGGCCGACGGTGCCGGTCGCCGTGTCCACCGCGCAGAGCGGCAAGTCGCGGCTGCCGCTCTTCATCGACGGAGCGGGGACGACGCGCATCGTCTGGGAAGACACCCGCAACGGCACGCCCGATGTCTACGCCCAGAATGTGAACGCGGACGGAACGCTGGGCGTGGATCCGGCCGGGGTGTCCGAGACGACTCCGCTCCTGTGGGCGGCGACGGGAACTCCAAATCCGTTCCGAGTCGCGACGGAATTCGCTCTACCCCGGACCGGCCCGGCCCCGGACGGGGTGGCGATCCTGGCGGTGGACGGGCGCATCGTGCGGCAGGCATCCTTCGGGTCGGAGAGGCAGGCCCGGGCCTCGTGGCGGTGGGACGGACGCGACGATGCGGGGCGCGAGCTCCCTGCGGGCGCGTACTTCTTCCGTTGGATGAACCGGGGTACCGCAGGCTCCGGCGGCAGGACCGTCCTCGTGCGGTAGAACTCACGCGTCCTGGACCTGGCTCTTCTGACCTCGGGGCAGCGGAAGGTTCCAGCTTCCGCCGCCCCGAGCTCAGGGGACGACTGCTTCGGGCCTCTCCGGTGGACCGCTCGATGACTGCATTCGCCCGTTGACCCGGCCGGTCTCCATGCTAATCTTCCAGGTCGCGCGACGGAGTCTCCGGCAACGCGTGATCGGCGCGCCGGCTTTGTGGGGCGAGGGAATCGCCCGGGTGGACGCGCCGAGGAGTCCGCGGCCATACCACCGGGAGGTCCTCGTTGGGTAGCTCGTATGCCCCGCTGCTTTTCGTGGTGGGGTTCGCGCTCATCATCCCGGTGGCCTTCGTCTGGCTGTCCACTCGCGTGGGCCCGCGGCGCCCCAACCCGGTCAAGACCGAACCCTACGAGTCCGGGATCGTCCCGGCGCCGGCGCCGGAGCGGAAATTCCAGGTCCGGTTCTATCTCGTGGCGGTGTCGTTTCTCTTGTTTGATGTCGAGATCGTCTTTCTCTTTCCCTGGGCGGTCCGCTTTCGCCAGCTGGGCTGGGTCGGTTTCGGGGCCATGATGATCTTCCTCGTCGTTCTGGTGCTCGGCCTCATCTACGAATGGAAGAGAGGAGCCCTGGAATGGCGATGAAGGAACCCGGACGAGGCCAGGCGAATCCCACGCCCCGCGGGGCCACGGTGCGACCCCGCGGGATGGCCCCGAACGAAGGTCCGGCAAGTCCGGGTGGGGACCGCGGGGCGTTGGTGATCGATCTCTCGAAGGGGGAGACGCGGCACGGTCGCGCCTACCTCACGCGGTCCGGCGAGGAAAGCGCGGCCGCCCTCGGCGATGCCGTGATGCTGACCCGGCTTGACGAGGTGGTCAACTGGGGCCGGAAGAACTCCCTCTGGCCGATCCCTTTCGGCACCGCCTGTTGCGCCATCGAGTTCATGGGAGTCGTCTCGAGCGTCTTCGACATTTCGCGCTTCGGGGCGGAGCTGGTGCGGTTCTCGCCGCGCCAGGCGGACCTCATGCTGGTGGCCGGCACCGTGACCTACAAGCAGGCGCCGATCCTGAAGCGGATCTACGAGCAGATGGCCGAACCGAAGTGGGTGATCTCCATGGGCGTCTGCGCATCTTCGGGCGGTTTCTACGACAACTACTGCACCCTCCAGGGGATCGACAAGGTGATCCCCGTGGACTACTACGTGGCCGGATGTCCGCCGCGCCCGGAGGCGGTTCTGCAGGCGGTGCTCGATCTGCAACAGCGGATCGTGCGACAGCGAGCCGATCGGTGATGGCGTGCGCGCACCCGCGATCGGTGAAGGCGGCGGCATGACCGCGGGCGCACCGGCCATCCCCGACCTCTCCGCGTTGCGCGCCCGGCTCGGTCCGGCGCTGGGGGAGGAGACGAGTCTCGGCCCGATTCCCCAAGTGCGGGTGTCGCGCGCGGCGCTGGCCGAAACCCTGAGCTTCCTGCGCGATGATCCGGCCTACCTCATGCATCAGCTGACGGAGTTGACCGTAGTCGACTGCCTGCGATTGCGGGACGCCGAGCGGTTCGATGTCGTCTACCTCCTGCACAACCTGCCCTCGCGCCGGCGGGTGGCGGTGCGCTGTGCGGTGCCCGAAGAGGACCCCCAGGTGCCGAGCATGTCGGGGCTGTGGCCGGCCGCGAACTGGGCCGAACGGGAGGCGTTCGACCAGTATGGGGTCGTCTTCACGGGTCATCCGAACCTGAAGCGGATCCTGAATCACCACGAGTTCGTGGGTCATCCGCTGCGGAAGGACTTCGACATCTACCGGGGCTACTGGCTCTCGGAGGCCGACACTCTGGCCGACGAGCTGGACCGACGTCGCGCGGCTCAACCCGAACGCCGCGCCGGGATGGAGCCGGGTGAGACGATGGTGCTGAACCTCGGACCCTCCCATCCCGCCTCCCACGGCACGCTGCGCAACCTCGTGGAGCTGGCCGGGGAGCAGATCCTCTTCTGTATTCCGGAGATCGGCTACCTCCACCGCGGTTTCGAGAAGTCGGCGGAAGTCCACGAGTACAACCAGGTCATTCCCTACACGGACCGGCTCAACTACTGCTCGGCGATATCCAACAACGTCGGATATGCAAAGGCGGTGGAGGCGCTGTGCGGCATCGAAGTGCCGGAGCGCTGCCAGTACATCCGGGTGATTCTCGCCGAGCTCTCCCGGATCATGGATCACCTGGTCTGCAATGGCGCCAACCTGGTCGATCTCGGCGCCCTGACGAACTTCTGGTTCCTGTGGAATCTGCGGGAACGGATCTACAACCTGATCGAGACCGTAACCGGGGCGCGCCTGACCAACTCCTACACTCGGATCGGGGGGGTCTGGGAGGATCTGCCGGAGGGGTTCGTGCCGGCCTGCCGCGCACTCCTGAAGGAGGTGCCCAAGCCGGTGAACGACGCGTTGAAGCTGGTGGCCCGCAACCGCATCTTCCTGGACCGCACGGTGGGAGTGGGCAGGATCAGCGTCGACGAGGCCATCGGCTACGGCTACAGCGGTCCCTGCCTGCGCGCCACCGGACTCGAGCATGACTTGCGCAAGACCGAGCCGTACTACGGATACGACCGCTTCCAGTTCGAGATCCCCACCGGGCATCAGGGCGACACCTACGACCGGGTGATGGTCCGCTTTCTCGAGATCTTCGAGAGCGTGCGGATCGTCGAGCAGGCCCTGGATCAGCTGCCCGGGGGACCGGTGAACGCCGCTCATCCGCTCTCGGTGCTGCCGGAAAAGGAGCGCACCTACGGCAACATCGAGGGGATGGTGAACCACTTCAAGGTCATCATGCATGGGATCCAACCGCCGCGCGGAGAGGTCTACGACAGCACCGAGTCGCCCAACGGCGAGCTTGGCTTCTTTGTGGTTTCGGACGGAACGATGCGGCCGTACAAGTGCAAGGTGCGGCCTCCGTGTTTCTACACCTACGGTTCGTTCCCGCGCCTGGTTGAGGGCGGGCTGGTCGCGGATGCGGTGGCGACGCTGGGAAGCCTCAACATCATAGCGGGCGAGTTGGACCGGTGAGGCGGCGATCGCACAACGCGCGCGCCTGAACAAGGAAGGACCGAGGAACGCATGCAACCGTTCGCCACCCCGGCGGAAGATCCCACCCGGCGCGAGGCCTGTCGCCTCGAGAGCGCCGGCGGCCCGGTGGCGCTCTCCCCGGAGGCTCGCGCCGAGCTGGAACGCCTGTTCTCCCGGTATCCGACCCGGGAGGCGTCGGTGATCCCTGCTCTCTGGCTTGTCCAGCGCGAGTTCGGGTGGGTTCCCGCCGAGGCGATCACGCTGGTGGCGGACCTGTGCGGGGTATCGCCCGCGCACGTCTACAGCGTGGTCAGCTTCTACACCATGTTCCATCGCCGGCCGCGCGGACGCTTCCACCTGCAGCTCTGCACCAACCTGAGCTGTCAGCTCCGCGGCGCGGAGCATCTGCTCGACTGCCTGCGGGAGAAGCTTGGCATCGACCCGGGGGAAACCACCGCCGACGGTCTGTTCAGCCTCGAGGAAGTGGAGTGCCTCGCCGCCTGCGAGCTGGCGCCGGTCCTGCAGGTCACCGAGACCCGCCGGGCGGAGAATGACAGCTTCGTCGGCCCGCTGGACGGAGACGCGGCGTCGATGCTGGTCGACGAGCTGCGCGCCCGGGCAGAGGCGGAACCGGCGCCCGGCCCGCTGGCATCCGCCGGCGCCTGGATCGACCGGCACCGCCGCGCCGCGGAGCCGGGAGGAGACGCCTGATGGAGGTGAAGCTCCTCACGCGCAACTTCGGACGGCCCGAGAGCTGGACTCTGGCCTCCTACGAGAAGGCGGGCGGCTATCGCGCCTGGAAGACGGCGTTCGCCCTGGAGCCGGAGGCGCTGATCCAGTTGGTCAAGGACTCGGGGTTGCGCGGACGTGGTGGCGCGGGGTTCCCGACCGGATTGAAGTGGTCCTTCGTTCCGCGGGAGTCGAAGCTCCCAAAGTACCTGTGTGTGAACGCGGATGAGAGCGAACCCGGGACCTTCAAGGATCGCTATCTCCTGGAGCGGGACCCGCACGCGTTGCTCGAGGGGATCCTGATCTGTTGCCGCGCGGTGGGGATCCACCACGCCTACATCTACGTGCGCGGGGAGTTCGGACTGCCGTTCTTCCGGCTGCGCGATGCCGTACGCGAGGCCTACGCCCGGGGATGTTTCGGAACCGACATCGACGGTCACGGCTTCGATCTCGAGGTGACCGTCCATCGGGGCGCCGGCGCTTACATCTGCGGCGAGGAGACGGGCCTCCTCGAATCGCTGGAGGGCAAGAAGGGCCAACCGCGGATCAAGCCGCCGTTCCCGGCCATCGTGGGGGCCTTCGGCGGGCCCACGGTGGTGAACAACGTCGAAACGATCGCGGCCCTGCCCTGGATCGTGGAGCACGGGGTGGCGGAGTACCGGAAATTCGGGACCGAGAAGAGCCCGGGAACGAAGCTCTTCAGCGTCAGCGGCCACGTCGTCCGTCCCGGCGTCTACGAGATCCCGCTCGGGCTCCCGTGCCGGGAGCTGGTGTACGAGCTCTGCGGGGGGATCACTGGGGGTCGGAAGATGAAGGCCAACATCCCCGGCGGCTCGTCGGTTCCGGTTCTCACCGGCGCGGAGGCGGATGCGGTCAACCTGGACTACGAGAGCCTGGCCGCGGCCGGCACGATGCTCGGCTCCGGCGGCATGATCGTGCTCGACGAGACGACCTGCATGGTCTGGGCCCTGGCGGTGCTGGAGAAGTTCTACGCGCACGAATCGTGCGGGCAGTGCACCCCGTGCCGCGAAGGGACCGGCTGGCTGCGCGACCTGGTCTTCCGGCTGGAGGCGGGCGGGGGCAGCCCCGGGGACATGGAGAAGATCCTCTCCATCACCCGGAACATGATCGGGACCACGATCTGCGTCCTGTCGGACGCGGCCGCCATGCCGGCGGCGAGTTTCGTGCAGAAGTTCCGCGGCGAGTTTGAGGCCCACGTGGGCGCCGGACACTGCCCCCTGCGGCGGCGTGCCGCCCATTTCCTCACAGCGGCGCACTGAAACGGGCGGAGGAGATGGCCGAGGTCACGATTCTGATTGATGGACGCGAGGTGACGGTCGATGCCGGCCTGAACCTGATCGAGGCTGCGCGGCGGCTCGGGATCCTGATCCCGCACTTCTGCTATCACCCGGGCCTCGGGGTGGATGGGAACTGCCGCATGTGTCTGGTCGAGGTGGAAGGCCAGCCCAAGCCCGCCATCGCCTGCAACACGTACGCCCGGGAGTTGAAGACCAAAGACGGGGTGCGTGCGGTCCACACCAACAGCCCGAAGGCGAAGGAGTGGCAGCGGGCGGTCCTCGAGTTCCTGTTCCTCAACCATCCGCTCGACTGCCCGATCTGCGACCAGTCGGGAGAGTGCTTTCTCCAGGACTACTACATGTCGAACGGGCAGTACCAGAGCAGGCTGGATCTCCCCAAGGTGCACAAGCGCAAGGTTGTCGATGTGGGCCCGCGGGTGAAGCTCGACGCCGAGCGGTGCGTGCTCTGCACCCGTTGCGTACGCTTTTGCGACTCGGTGACCGGCACCCATGAGCTCGCCATCGTCAACCGCGGCAACCGCAGCGAGATCACCAGCTACCCGGAGCTGCCGTTGGCCAACGACTACTCGCTCAACACGGTCGACATCTGTCCGGTGGGCGCGCTCACCAGCAGCGAGTTCCGGTTCAAGAAGCGCGTCTGGCTCTTGTCGAGCACGCTTTCTCTCTGCGCCGGGTGCGCCCGCGGCTGCAACATCTACCTCGAGCACAACGAGGGGATTGTCTACCGCTACCGCCCCCGGGAGAACATGGAGGTCAACACCTACTGGATGTGCGATCCCGGACGGCAGACGCTCCACCCGCTCAACGAGGAGAGGCTCGAAGCTCCGGAGGAGCAGGGGCGGGAGCTCCCGTTCTTTGCCGCGCTGGCGCGCGCGGCGGAGTGGGTGCGGGAGGCCGCCGGCGAGACCGGCACGGCCCCGCGGGTGAATGAAGCCGCCGGCCGTGCGGGCGAGGCGCGGGGCGGCAACCGGACCCTGCTGCTTCTCTCCCCGGCCTCGCCGGTGGAGACCCTCTTTGCGGCGAAGCGGTTCGCGGCCTTGGTCCTCGGCGGGGCGCGGGTGATCGGCGCCGGCACGCGGCCTCCCGGAGTGGAGGACCGGATCCTGCGGCGAGCTGATCCGTATCCGAACACCCTGGGGCTGGCGCTGCTCGGGCTGGCGGGCGATCCCGAGGCCGAGTTGGCGAGAGGGGGCCGGCTCCTGATCATCCTGGAAGATGATTTTCTGGGCGAGCGGCAGCGTCCGGCCTGGCGCGCGCACCTCGCGCGTTGGGAGCACGTGCTCTATCTCGGTTCGAACCGCAACGCCACCAGCAGCGCCGCGCACCTTGCCCTGCCGGTGACTCCGCACTCCGAGTGTGACGGCACCTATGTGAACTTCCAGGGCCGGCTGCAGCGGTTCCGCAAGGCAATCACGCCTCGAGGCGACGCTCTCTGGGCGCCGGAGCTCCTCCGCCGGATCGCGGAGGCGGCGATCCAGGCGCGGGAAGCAGGCCCCGGCGAAGGAGCGGGGCACACGGCCACGGCGGACGGCGCCGGCGGGCCGGACGGCACATCGACGCCGGACGGCTCCTACGGGTGGCGGTCTCTGGCTGCGCTCTGGAAGGACCTCTCCGCTCGGGAAACGGCGTTTGCCGGAATCGACGTGACGGCCCTGGGCGAGGTCGGACGAATCGTGGCGCCACGGGCCGCGGGGACGGCGAGTGAGGCGGGCGGTGGACCATCCGGCGCGGGTGGCGCGGCCGGAGGCGCCGAGGCGAGCGGTGCCGGGCCGGGCGGCAAGGGCGCCGGCGGCACCGGGCGGGGCGGCATCGGCTCCGGCGACACCGGACCGGGCGGAGCGGGGCAGCAGGAGGCGTGATGGAGCCCTGGGTCGAGTGGACGATCATCGGCGGCCGGGCTGCGCTGGCGTGGCTGATGCCGCTCATGCTCATTCCGCTCCTGGTCTGGATGGAACGGAAGGCCTCGGCCTACATCCAGGACCGCACCGGCCCGAATCGGGCGGCGATCCTGGGCATTCGGATGGGAGGGATCGTTCACGCCCTGGCCGATGTCGTGAAGCTGGTCTTCAAAGAGGACATCACTCCCGCCCGGGCGCGCCTCTTCTGGTACAACCTGGCCCCCCTGGTGGCGATGACGTTCGCCCTCCTCACCTTCGCGGCCTTGCCGGTGGCGGATGTCCTTCGCGTCGGCGGCCATGAGATCCCGCTCGCGGCGCTGCGGCTCGACCCGGGCCTGCTCTGGATGCTGGCCATCGGATCGTTCGGAGTCTTCGGCATCGTCTTCGCGGGGTGGGGGTCGAACAGCAGCTACCCGCTGCTCGGCGGCATCCGCAGCTCCGCGCAGATGATCTCCTACGAGCTGTCGCTCGGCCTTTCGGTGGTGGGGATCCTGATGATCTTCGGGACCGTCGATCTGAACGAGATCGTGCGGGGGCAGGGTCGGCTCCTCTTCGGCTTCCTGCCCGGGTGGGGCGTTCTGGTGCAGCCGGTTGCGGCCCTGATCTTCATGGCGGCGGCGCTGGCCGAAGCCAACCGCAACCCGTTTGACCTGATGGAGGCCGACAGCGAGATTGTGGCCTTCCATGTCGAGTACTCCAGCCTGCGCTTCGCCCTCTTCATGATGACGGAGTATGTGCACATCACGGTCGCCTCGGGGCTGACCGTGACTCTCTTCTTCGGCGGCTGGCAGATTCCGTGGCTCCCGACCGAGAGGCTCACCGGTTCCGCGGGGGGGCCCGCGCTGGCGGTTCCGGCGCTCCTGGCCCTGCTCGGCCTGCTGATTCTGTTGTCCCTGGTCCTGCTCCCCGCCACCCGGCGCTGGCACCGGACGCTACAGCGGCTGTATCACGACGCGCGGCGGCATGAAGCGAATTTCTGGACCGTCGTGCTCCTCCTGCAGGTGCTCGGAGCCGCCGCTCTCGCGGCCTGGTTCATCCTGCATCCGCCGGGCGCCGACGGCCTCGCCGGCATCACCGCCGTCCTCCAGTTCGCGGCCTTCACGATCAAGGTGACCTTCTTCGGCTTCGCCTTCATCTGGGTGCGTTGGACCCTGCCCCGCTTCCGCTATGACCAGCTCATGGGCCTGGGCTGGCGGGCGATGCTGCCGATCGCTCTCGTCAACGTTGTCGTCACCGGGCTTGTCTTGCTCCTGGTGGGGAAGTGAGGGAGCGGCGATGAAGGTCCCAAGTCCGAAGCTGACGTTCTGGGAGCGGATCTATGTGGCCGAGATTGTGCGCGGCCTCTCGGTCACGGTGCGCCACCTGCTGCGGAATCTCTTCCGGCAGTCCGAGATGCCGACGGTGCAGTTCCCTGAGGAGATCAAGCCGGTCGCCTTGCGCCACCGCAGCCGCCATCGCCTGACGGTGCGCGAGGACGGCACGCCGAAGTGCGTGGCTTGCATGTGCTGTCCCACCGCCTGCCCGGCGAACTGCATTCACATCATCGCGGAAGAGGCCGACGCCCCGTGGAAGGAGAAGCGACCGCTGGTCTTCGAGATCGACCTGTTGCGTTGCGTCTTCTGCGGGTTCTGCGTCGAGGCTTGTCCCGAGGACGCCATCCGCATGGACACCGGCGAAGTGACGATCGTGGGGACGCGGCGCCAGGACTTCATCGTGGGGCTGGACTTCCTCATGCACGGTGAGGGGAACGCCTGGCGCGAGGGGCGGCCTCCGGAGGAGCCGGAGCCGGCCCCAGGCGAGCCGCCGCCGCCGCCTTCGACGCCGGAGGAGGAACTGGGGCGGGGTCCGCGGCAGGTGCGATGGCCGAAACTCCCGTCTGCGTGGGAGACTCGCCCGGAGGCCAGGCCGTGAGCCCGGCGGCGGTTCGCGCCGTGCCCGGCGCCAAGGCAGGAGGGCCCGCCGGATGAACCCGATCCTCTTCTGGTCGTGTGCGGTCGTTTCCGCGGTCGCGGCGGTCCTGGTCGTTTCCCGGCGGAGTCCTCTGGCCAGCGCCGTGGCGCTGGCGGTGAACATGATCGCTCTGGCCGCGCTCTTCGCCGGACTGTCCGCACCGTTTCTCTTCATCATCCAGCTTTTGGTCTACGCCGGGGCGGTGGTCGTGTTCATCGTCTTCGTCATCATGCTGCTCAACCTGGGGGAGGAGGAGACGCGCGGACGGCTGGTCTCTCGGGGCAAGCTCTTGGTCTCTGCCCTGGCGTGCTGCCTGGGACTGGCCCTGCTCCTGCGGGCCGTGGCGGCGGGGACCCCGCCCGAGCCGGCCGGCGCGCTTCCCTCAGGCTTCGGCGGGATCGAGGCGGTGGGACAGGAGATCTTCACCCGCTGGCTGCTTCCGTTCGAGGTGACGGGAGTGGTTCTGCTCGTCGGGATCGTGGGCGCGGTCGTGCTGGCCAAGAGGGGGGAGTGAACATGGCGCCGGTCGGGATGGCACACCTGCTGGGGCTGGCCGGGGTGCTCTTCTTCATCGGAGTTCTGGGCCTGGTCACCCGGCGTAACGCGCTGACCGTCTTCATGAGCCTGGAGCTGCAGCTGAACGCCGTGAACCTGATCCTGGTCGCGGCGGCCCGGCACTGGCACAACCTGGACGGGCAGGTGCTGGCATTTTTCGTGATCGCCGTCGCGGCGGTCGAGGTTGCCGTCGGGCTCACCATTCTCATTGCCGTCCAGCGCGCCCGGGACACGGTCAACGTGGACGACCTGTCGGCCCTGAACGAGTAACCAGGGAAGGGGAAGATGCACCACCACGCGGTGATCTGGCTGGGACTGATTCCGCTCTTGCCCCTCCTGGGGGCGGTGCTGAACGGAATCCTCGCCCTCTCCCGGGCCCACGCGCCGGGCGGGGCGCCGAGAGGACTCGTCGGCGCGATCGCCTGCCTGGCTCCGGCGGGCTCCTTTGCGGTGGCGCTGGCCGGATTCCTGTCCCTTCTTGGGCTGCCGGCGGAAGAGCGTCAGCTCACCCAGACGGTCTTCACCTGGATCTCGGTGGCGCCGCTCACCGTGGACTTCGGATTCCTGCTCGACCCGCTCTCTTCGACGATGCTGCTGTTCGTGACCGGGATCGGCCTCCTGATCCATGTCTACTCGCTGGGCTACATGGCGCATGACCGCGGATTCGCGCGCTACTTCGCGTATCTCAACCTGTTCATGTTCGCCATGATCCTGCTGGTGCTGGGCGACAGCCTGCCGGTCCTCTTCATCGGCTGGGAGGGGGTCGGGCTCTGCAGCTACCTGCTCATCGGCTTCTGGCACGAAGACCCGGAGAAGGCCAAGGCCGGGATGAAGGCGTTCGTCGTGAACCGGATCGGGGACCTGGGGTTTCTCCTCGGCATGTTCGTGATCGTCTGGACGCTGGCTCCGGCCGCGACCTCGCACGGAGAGAAGCTTCTCTCCTATGCCTTCATGCGTGAGCACGCCGGACTCCTGGCCCCGGCGGCCACCCTGGCCGGCCTCCTGCTCTTCGTCGGGGCGACCGGCAAGTCGGCGCAGATCCCGCTGTTCACCTGGCTGCCCGACGCCATGGCCGGGCCCACGCCGGTGAGTGCCTTGATCCATGCCGCGACCATGGTCACTTCGGGCGTGTACATGGTGGCGCGGATGGGGTTTCTCTATTCAGAGTCCGCGGTCGCCCTGACCGTCGTCGCGGTCGTGGGGGTCCTCACCGCGATTCTTGCCGCCACCATCGGTCTCACGCAGTTCGACATCAAGAAGGTGCTGGCCTACTCGACCGTGAGCCAGCTCGGTTACATGTTTCTCGGCGTCGGCACCGGCGCCTACGCCGCCGGACTCTTTCACGTCGTGACACACGCCTTCTTCAAGGCGCTCCTCTTCCTGGGCTCGGGCAGCGTGATCCATGCCCTCTCGGGAGAGCAGGACATTCGCCGCATGGGGGGGCTGTTCCGCCGGATCCCGGTCACCGCCTGGACGTTTCTCTTCGGGTGGGCGGCGATCTGCGGAATCGCGCCTTTCGCCGGGTTCTTCTCCAAGGACGAGATCCTCTCCCGGGCGTTCTGCACGCCGAATCCGATCATCCCGTGGCTGCCGCAGGCGCTGTGGGTGCTCGGCTTCCTGGCGGCGGGGCTGACTTCCGCCTACATGACGCGTCTGGTGGTGCTCGCCTTCTTCGGGACGTCCCGGGTGTCGCCGGATGTCGGCCACCACGTCCATGAATCGCCTCGCGTGATGACGATTCCGCTGGTGGTTCTCGCTGCCGGGTCGCTTCTGGTCGGATTCCTGGGGACGCCGCCGTTCCTGGGCCTGGGGCCCAACCGCTTCGAGCAGTGGTTGGAGCCGGTCTTCGCGCCCGCGGCCGGCGGCGGCCATGCGGCCGCGGCGGGACATGGCGCCGGGACCTCCTCCCTCCATGAATCGATGTGGGAGTGGGGCCGGATGGTTACGGCGCTGGCGCTCGCGGTCATCGCCGCGCTGGTGGCATGGCGGATCTACACGCGCCGCCCCGAGGTGCCGGAGAAGGTCGCGTGCGCCCTGGGCGGCATCTACCGTCTGGTGCGGGACCGCTACCGTCTCGATGAGGCGTATGACACCGCGGTGGTGCGTCCGCTGGTGGGCGGCTCGCGCCGGGTCCTCTTCGGAATGGTGGACACCCGCCTGCTGGACGGACTGGTCAATGGGACCGGGAGCATCACCCGGCTGGCGGGACAGGTCATTGCCTTTCTGCAAACCGGACAGGTGCAGACCTATGCGCTGGTCCTGCTCCTCGGGGTGACGGTGCTCTGGCTCACGGCGCGGTAGGGGGAGGACACGATGTCGCAGAGCACCATCCTCTCCCTCGTGATCTTCCTGCCGCTCTTGGGCGGCGTCCCGCTGCTCTTCGTGTCCCGGGAACACGGCGGGTTCTGCCGGTGGTGGACGCTCGGGGTCATGACCGCGGGGTTCTTCGCCTCCGCGGCCGCGCTCTCCCTGATGGAGAAGGGGGCGGCGGGGTTTCAGCTCATCCATCGGGTTCCGTGGATCCCTTCCCTGGGAGTCGAGTACTTCCTCGGCGTCGACGGGATCTCCATCTACCTCGTGCTGCTGACCGCGTTGCTGGGGCCGGTCGTGGTGCTGTCCGCGTGGCGTTCCGTCGGTGAGAAGGTTCGGGAGTTCCACCTCCTGCTCCTCCTGCTTCAGACCGGCATGCTGGGGGCGTTTCTCTCCCTTGACCTCTTCCTCTTCTACGTCTTCTGGGAGGTCATGCTGATCCCGATGTACCTGTTGATCGGGATCTGGGGAGGTCCGCGGCGAGTCTATGCCGCGATCAAGTTCGTCCTCTACACGCTGGTGGGATCGCTCCTCATGCTGGTGGCGATCCTCTACCTGTACTTCGCGCATCACGCCCAGACGGGGGTCTATACCTTCGACCTGCTGCGCCTTTACGGGACAACGCTGACCGGTTCCCAGCAGGGGCTGCTGTTCGCGGCGTTCGCGCTGGCGTTCGCGATCAAGGTGCCGGTCTTTCCGCTGCATACCTGGCTTCCCGATGCCCACGTCGAGGCTCCGACCGCGGGTTCGGTCGTCCTCGCCGGGGTGCTGCTGAAGCTCGGGACCTACGGGCTCCTCC
Source organism: uncultured bacterium (assembly GCA_964473865.1). GTDB lineage: Bacteria > Eisenbacteria > RBG-16-71-46 > CAIMUX01 > CAIMUX01 > CAIMUX01. The sequence goes on from CAYYQN010000002.1 coordinate 85,375, forward strand.
GTTTCGCTCTGCCGCTGTTCCCCGCGGCATGCCGCGCCGCCCAGCCGCTCTTCCTGGTTCTGGCCGTGATCGGCATCGTGTACGGAGCGCTGGTGGCGATGGTCCAGACCGACATCAAGAAGCTGGTGGCCTATTCGTCGGTGAGCCACCTGGGCTACTGCGTGCTCGGGCTCTTCGCCTTCAACCTCTCCGGGTTCAGCGGCAGCCTCTTCCAGATGGTCAATCACGGCCTCTCAACCGGGGCGCTCTTCCTTCTCGTGGGGATGATCTATGACCGGCGTCACACCCGCGAGATCTCCGACTTCGGCGGCCTGGCGCAGACGGTCCCCTGGTTTGCGGCCGCGTTCGTCCTGGTAACTCTCTCGTCGATCGGACTGCCCGGGTTGAACGGATTCGTCGGGGAGTTCCTGGTGCTCGTCGGAGCGTTCGGCGCCAATCGTCCCGCCGCGGCGATCGCGACGGTCGGGGTGGTGCTGGGGGCGGTCTACATGCTCTGGCTGTTGAAGCGATTCCTCTTCGGCCCGCTCACGCGGGAGGAGAACCGGAGCATGCCGGACCTCAACGGGCGGGAGTTCGTGCTCCTTCTGCCCATCCTGTTGTTCATCGTCTACCTGGGCGTGCACCCGGGACCGTTCCTGCGCCGGATGGAGCCCAGCCTCCTGGCGACCTTGAACCTCTCTACCCCCGGCCCCGGGCGGATGGAGACGCTGCGGGTTCTGCAGGTCTCGGCGGGCTCCGTGCCGGGGAGCGGCCCCGCGTGGAAGGCCGACGCGAAGGAGCTGACGCGATGAATGCGTCCGTCATGCCGCGCATCGACTCCGCTGCGCTCACGACCCTTCTCCCGTTCCTCGTGCTGTTCGTCGGCGCGCTGCTGACGCTTCTGGTGGACGCCCTGGCCGGGCGCAGGCGACTGCCCTGGGCCTGGATCACGGCGCCGGTGCCGCTGGCGGCGATGCTGGTCGCCATCCTCCGTCTCGGGGCGGCCCCGGGACCGGCCGGTCGCTCCTCGCCGTTCGGGGGCCAGTTCCTGGAAGACCCGTTCGGCCTCGTGATCACCGGGGTGATCTCGCTCTCCACCCTGGGCGCGATTCCGCTCTCGGATGTCTTCCTGCGGCGCATGAACCGCTATCGCGGCGACTATTTCGCGCTGCTGCTGTTCTCGGCGAGCGGCATGTGCCTCTTCTCTTCCTCGACCGAGCTGCTTTCGCTCTTTCTCGGGCTGGAGCTTCTCAGCATTCCGGTCTACATCCTCTCCGGCTTCCTCCGGCGCGACCCGAAGGCGGTCGAGGCGGCCATGAAGTACTTCCTCCTCGGGGCGTTCTCCTCCGCCGTGTTTCTGCTGGGGGGAGCTCTGGTCTATGCCGGCACCGGCACGACGGACCTGGCGATGGCGTTCGGTCGCGGGGTCGAGCCGGGGGGGCGCGCACTCGTCCTCGCCGGCGGGTTGCTGCTGCTGACGGGATTCCTCTTCAAGACGGCGGCGGTGCCGTTTCACATGTGGACCCCCGATGTCTACGAGGGGGCGCCGACCGCAGTGACCGCGTTCATGGCCGCCGCGGTGAAGGCGGCTGCGTTCGGCGCGCTCACCCGCGCGCTCCTGGTTGCGGCGCCATCCGGGGTCTCCGCCGCCGCGGCCGGGTTCCTGTGGTGGGTGGCGGTGTTGACCATGACGGTGGGAAACCTGGCCGCGCTCGTCCAGCCGAACATCAAGCGTATGCTCGCCTACTCGTCGATCGCGCACGCCGGGTACATGCTGGTGGGTCTGGCGGTCTTCGCCGCCACCGGCGCGGCCGAGCTTCCCTCGGCGGTGCTCTTCTATCTCCTCTCCTATGCCCTCATGAACCTTGGCGCGTTCGCCGTGGTCATCCTCTGGAGCGGCGACAACGAGGAGCGCCTGGAGATCTCCGACTGGGCGGGGATGGGGTGGAAGAGCCCGTCCGCCGCCGCCGCTTTGTCGCTGTTCATGATCTCACTGGCCGGAATCCCCCCGACCGCGGGCTTCTTCGCGAAGTACCTGCTCTTCCGGGGCGCCGTGAACGAGGGATTTGCGCCGCTGGTCATCGTTGCCGTCCTGAACAGCGCGGTGAGCGTCTACTACTACTTCCGCGTGCTGGTGGTGCTCTATATGCGTCCGGTGACGCGGCCGATGGTGTACGATCCCTCCGTGGCGGCGGCGGCCGTCATCGCCGTGTGCGCCCTCGGGGTGCTCGCGTTCGGGATCGTGCCCGATGCGGTGCTGCCCGGGATGCCCTCGTCCCTGATCGGGCTGGTGCGCGAGGCGGCCGCGGCGCTGCGCTGAGCCGGGCGGCGCTGCATCCGGGTCGTTCGGATCGGGCCGCGAACGATGACCGGCCTGGTCCCGCGTCGCTCGGCGAGCGGCTGGCGGTCGGCGGCCCGCCGCGACGGCCGCGGCTGGGCTCGTTGCTGCGGCCGCGACCCGACCGGGTGTCTCGCGTTCCGCAGCGCCGGCGCCAGGCGGTTCCCCAAGGAGGTCCCGTGATTCGCTGGGTCTTCTTCGATGTCGGAAACGTCATCATGAACGACGACCCGGTGATGGCCTTCCTCTACATCGAGCTGCACCGGGCCCTCGAGGCCGCGGGCAAGGGGATGCCGTTCCCCGCCCTCCTCGCCGAGCGCGAGGCCGACCTTGCGGAGCGGGGCCCCGGCCACTGGTACCGGCTGGGTGAGCGCTACCTGGGGACCGACGAGCTCCACGCCCTCATGCACCGGTGCGCGTCACGGATTCGGGCTGACTACATGGCCTACCACAATCTCCTGCCCGGGATGTCCGAGGCGCTGTCGCATCTCTCGCGCGAGTTCGCCCTGGGTCTCCTGGCCAATCAACTCCGCGAGGCGGTGGACGCCCTGGCCGGCCTGGGCCTGCGGCGGCACTTCCGGGTGCTGGCCCTGAGTGAGCTGGTGGATCAGAAGAAACCCGAACCCGGGATCTTCACCTGGGCGCTGCGCGAGGCGGACTGCGCGCCAGGGGAAGCGGTGATGGTCGGCGATCGGATCGACAACGACATCGTCCCCGCGCGCCAGCTGGGGATGTGGACCGTCTGGTTCCACGCGCCGTTGGCCGAGAAGGGATTCGACCCGCCCACGGAGATGGCGCGCCTGCACTTCGAGAGCCAGCAACGTGCGTCCATCGGAGCCATCGGGCCTTCCGGCCCGGCCGAGATGCCGGATGGAGAGGCTACCAGCGCGCCCGGGCTGGTGGCGGAGCTCCTGCGTCTGCGCGAGCTGTCACGGCATGGGACGCCGCTGGGGGCCTCGGAGCGATCGATCCCGGCTCATTGAGGAGCGCCCACCGCGCCCGCACACCTCACCGCGCAGTCCTCGGCCGTCGAAGCGCGCTTTCGGTGACGGCGGACGGAGTGACCCGGCCCGGGGCGCCGAGGCGATTGGGCCGAAGATCACGGATTCCGCTCGGCGGCGAGCCGGGCCAGCAATCCGTCGCGACGGAGCAGGGTCCAGAGAAACGCCCCGAAGAGGATGAGATTCCACCCGACCGCGAAGCGAATGGCCGCGAGCTCTCCTCCGTAGAAAGGCCGGTTGAGATGCTGGTTCAGGGTTGCGGTCGGCCCGCCGAGCGTGAACGGAAACCGGGTCGGGATGACCAGATCGTGGAGCAACACGTTGAGAAAGACCCCGATCGTGAGAGCGCCGGCGAGGAGACAGAAGGAGCGGCGGCCGGGCGGGTCGCAGGGCAGCAGGGCCAGCGCGAGCGGGATCGCGAGAAAGAGATGATTCTCGTGCAGGTGCGTGGACAGCATGAAGAACGAGAAGGCGACCGCCAGGGCGAGCAGGATCCCGGCCGGACCGGCGACACGGCCTCCGGCGATGGCCCGATCCCGGCGGGCTGCGAGCAGGAATGCCAGGTAGCAGAGGCCGAAGGCGGCCAGCCCGAGGTGGGTCAGGCTGAGCGGCCCCAGAACCGGGTTGTCCGCCGACTTCCAGGCTCCCAGCGCCCACCAGAGGTTGTGCGCGTTCGATGAGGTGCAGGGCATCAAGCTGATGTCTCCCACGATTCGGTGGAAGACCGAACCGGTCTGCCCGGAGATCAAAAACGGCGCGAAGATGACCAGGGCCGTCGCCAGGGCGGCGAGTCCGCCCGTGACGACGCCGCGCCATCCGCGCCACGCGACGGTTAGCACCAGAAGCAAAGGGAAGAACGGGGCGCCGAGGGGCTTCATGAGAGAGGCCAGCGTGAGGAAGACCCAGGCGGCGGCAACGGAGCGGTGCGTCGGTGGATCGCTCGACGTCCGGGCATTGCCGCCCGACTTCCGGGCGGCGGCGCCCGCGCGGGCCTCGCTCTCGGAGTGTGGGTCATCGGCGGAGTCGTGGGAGCGGGGCGTGCGGTCAGCCCCGTCCGCCGGCCCGCCGGCTGGTCCCCCGGCCGCGCCGCGCCCAGGGAGCCTCAGATCCAGCAGACCGGGGAAGCCCAGGGCCAGGAACGCCGAAAGGACGAAGAACGAGTGGATCGAGTCGGGCGCTCCCCAGTAGGCGACGTCCATCAGGACCGCTGGGTTCCAGAGGTAGGCGGCGGGAAGGATGACCGCCCATCCCAGGCGCGAGGCGATGCCGCGTTCGAGGCGGCGCAAGCCGCGAGTCCGGTCTTTCCAGCGGGAGTCGGCGCGGCGGCCGAGACGATACAGCAACCCCGCGATCCCCAGGTCGAAGACGAGCGGAGGGAACTTGATCAGGAGGTTGAAGAACCTTGACTCCGCGACGGCGATGCTGGCGGCGGGATCGGACCAGACCCGGGCGGCGCGCGGCTCGGCCCACCCGTAGAACGTGCCGAGCGGAGCCAGAATCCAGGCATAGAGCGGGGGATAGTCCATGTCCGAGCTCGCGTAGACCTGGGCGATTCCCTGCTGGGAGGCCCGCAGCGCCCATCGCTTGTACGCGTTCATGTCGACCACGTAGCCGGGATGGAGCAGGAGCGCCCAGCGGAGCAGCGCGTACGCGATCATGAGCGTGACCAGCAGGGGCCGACGTTTCATGCAAACCCTCCAGGACGGACGAACGCCGAGGCTAGGTCCGGAGCGGACCGAGGTCAACCAGCTCCAACGGGTGCGGTCACGAGCCTGGTCTTCACCGTCGCCGGGCGCGGCCGGATCCGGCTCGGTATCTATGACGCCGGGGGGCGGCAGGTCTCGGTCCTGGCAGATCGTGAGGTGACTCCGGGCCGGCACTCGCTGCGCTGGGACGGCACGGACTCGCAAGGGACGGCAGTTCCGGCCGGCGTCTACTTCGCGCGCCTCTCCGTGGACGGCGGGGAGCGGACGGGCAGGATCGTGCGGACGAGATGACCGCCGGGCGGTCACCTTCGCCCGCCTCCGCCGGGGGCTTCTCCGGCACGCGGACCGGCCGAAGATCCGGATCAGAAGAGAGCTCCCGAGCGCGAAGAAGCCGCCTCCGGGCGGCCCGAAGACCGGTCCCGTCGTTCCCGCTGGTACTGACAATCTCATCCAACTGAAGCCGTCGAGCGCGGCCGCCGATCCTTCGAAGAATGGGAGTGCTGCCGAATAGGCCGAGGATCCGCTTGGGGGCGGGACGACTCTCTGGTATACTGATACAGAGTAGCAACAAGGCCGCCGGCGGGCTCCGGGTTCTGCCGAACGCAGTTGTCTTCAAGCTGCGACCCGCCGAGACCCTTCGCCGCCTCTCCGGCGGGTCATGGACCTGTCGCCGCCGGGACCAGGGGAGCTTCGGAACCCATGCGCGTCGCCTTCGTCGAAGACACCATCCGCTTCTCGATCCCGCTCGGCAATACCGGGATCGCCGCCATGCTGCGCCAGGGCGGTCACGAGTCGGGGCTCTTCGTCATCGACCGGGATCCGACGCAGACCTGCGATCGGATTCGCGCTTGGGGGGCCGACGCCGTGGCCTTCAGCGTGATCTCGGGCAGCCATCAGGGCTACTACGCCTTCGCCCGGGTCGTGAAAGAGCAGACCGGGCTGCCCACCATCTGGGGCGGGCCGCATCCCACATTCTTCCCGGAGATGGTCGAGCTGCCCGAGGTCGACGCGGTCTGTCTGGGCGAGGGCGAGGAGTCGGCTCTGCGATTCGCCGACAGCTTCGATTCCAATGGTCGCAGACTTCCGGTGGACACTCCGAACTTCTGGGTCAAGCGCGACGGCGAGATCTTCCGCAACCCGGTGGCGCCCCGGAACCGACTCCTCGACGATCTGCCGCACCCGATGCGGGAGCTCTACTACGACCAGATCCCGATCCTGCGGGAACACGGGATCAAGCACTTCATGGCGCACCGCGGATGCCCGTACAAGTGCACCTACTGCTTCAACAACTCGTACAACCGGATGTACCGCGAGCAGGCGGGGGATCGCATGGTCTTCAGCTCGCGGACCCCCGACTCGATCGTGGACGAGATCCTCGCCCTGCGCGAGAAGGTCCCGGTGCGGATGGTCGCATTCGTCGATGACGTCTTCACGCTGCACCGCCAGTGGACGATGGAGTTTGCCCGGGTCTACGCCCGGCGTTGTCGGATCCCCTTCAGCTGCAACACCCGGTTTGACAACGTCGATGCCGAGATGGCGGAAGCCCTGGCCGAGGCGGGCCTGCGCCTGGTCTATGCCGGAGTCGAGTCCGGGGACGAGACGATCCGCAACCAGGTCATGCTGCGGAACATGTCTGAAGACTCCATGGTGCAGACCGCCGCCCTGTACCGGAAGCACCGGATCAAGCTGCTCACCGAGAACGTGATCGGCGTTCCGGGCGAGACCTTCGAGACGGCGATGCGGACCCTCCGCGTCAACATGCGGATCCGCCCGGAGGTCGCCAACGCCTCGATCTTCACGCCCTACCCGAAGCTGCCCATGACCCAGTATGCGATCGACCACGGCTTCTTCGACGGCGACTTCGACCGGCTGAACCACAACTACTATCACGACACGGTCATCCACTTTCCCGACGAAAGGGACAAGCGGAGGATCCTGAATCTGCGCTGTTTCTTCTCGATCCTGGCCCGGCACCCCGGCTTGTTCCCGCTGGTGCGTCCGCTGCTCGACCGCCCGCCCAACGCGCTCTATCGCTGGTTCGGGGACCTCCTCGACGGCTTCTACCTCAAGCGCTGCGTGGCCTACCGGTTCCGGCCGGCGGACTTCTTCCGCACCCTGCGCCACTTCCTCCGCTCGTATCGCCAGGGATCGACGGCCGGGCGGACCGCGGAAGCGCGACGGCCGGCTGTGACCTCGGGGCCGGTGCCGCCGGGAAACCGCACGCAGTCCCCGATCTGCAAGACCGACTGACGCAGTCGGAAGCGTTCGGCCTTCGACAGGCGGGAGAGCCCGAGCGACGCGATCGGGCGGGTCCGGCCGGGGTCGGCTACAGATCGAACCACCGGTTGATCTTGATCAGGAAGATGTTCTCCGGCGGGACCTCGAAGAGCGCCCGCAAGTCGTCTCCGATCGCGAAGTCGCCGTCCATCACGAAGCCGGAGCGGGCCTGCGACCAGACGAGGAAGAGGTTGGAGCCCGGCGCATAGGCCCAACGGACCACGAGGTTGGAATTGAAGTCGCGGACGTTGAACGCCGGATTCTCGAAGGAGTAATCGGTCGTTCCGTTGTCGTCTTCGTCGACGGCATAGCTGTCGCCGGGGTCGTCGAGACGAATCCGGTCGTGAAACATGTCGAAGCGATCCGCATACTCCCGGGCGCGCGGCGCGACGATGCGGCGGAACCGGTCGTAGCGGCCGGCCGACACGAACGGCGCGCCGTAGTACTGGACGGTCAGGGAAGGTGTGACGCTGTAGTCGACGCGGAACGACACGTCAAACGTCTTCTGGTCGAGCCGTCCGTAGATGTACCGCGGCTCCTCTCCGCGGGCGGTGGTCTCGACGTACTGCATGTCCGGCTGGCTTCGGCTGTACCCCGGATTGAGCTCCGCCCGGATCGCCTTCGTCGGCCGCCAGGACACGGTTGCCTCGATCGAGCGCGAGCGGCCCGCACCGTCGTCGTAGCCGGTGCTCGAGCCCCCGATCTCGCCGGCGAAGACTCGTCTTTCGTCGGTTTCGAGCGCGGCTTCCACGCCGAACACGCCGGGCAACCGGATCGAGGGGCCGCCCCGCAACTCATAGTTGGAGATCCGCTCGTTCTCCCGGCTGAGGGAGATCGTATAGTGCCAGTTGTTCCGGAAGACCGCGTTCGTGTTGCAGTTCACGGCAGAATAGAGGTTCTCGCCGCCGTAGACGAAGTCGAGCCACTGATTGAAATTGAGCGACATCCGGTTGAACACGCTGAACGGGTTGCGCAGATTGTAGCCCACCCAGGAGAACTGGTTGATCTCGTTGGCGTTGCGCAGGTATCCGATGTCGTTCAGCTCCAGCCCGGGCGAGCGCCAGGCGGCGCCGGTCTCGAACTCCAGCGTCCCGGCGGGCTTGCCGAATCGCAGCGAGCCGCCGTGACCGGAGAGGGATGTGCGCGTGCTGTCCACCGAGGCCTGATCGTTGTCCGGACGCTGAAAGTAGCGGGCCGGCGCCGTCTGGGTGGCGAGAATCGCTTCGCGCGAGCCCGCCACGCGGCTGCCCACGAAGCGCGCCGCGACGTAGAACCGGCGCTGGCCGAGGTAGTGGAAGAGGTCGAGGCCTCCGGTGCAGGCCGTCCGGTGCAACCCCCGCAGCTCATCGGTCATGAGATCGCGGTTGACGGCGGTGAAGAGCGCGCCGATCCGGGTGTCGCCCCGGCGGAAGTCCCGCTGCAGCCGGCCGACGAAGTAGTTGGTCAACGGCTCCACCTGGACCTCGCGTCGCTGCCCGGACAGGTCGATCTCCGCGACTTCTCGCGCCGTGACGCTCTCGAGGAGCCCGATCGAGAGTCCGCTCGCGGTCTTGCCGGTGAGTTTGGCCGCGCCCACGATCGATGTCCGCTCGGGCTGGTCGACGTGCCCTTCTTCGAATCGGTCGGCTTCATAGTGGGGAGGCCGCCCGATACGGCGGCTGTAGAAGAGCCGGTCGGTCGTGTGGGTCCCGTACGCGATCGACGGAGCCACGCGCAGCTCGAAGATGTTCTTCCCTTCGATGAAGAACGGGCGCTTCTCCTCGAAGAACGTCTCGAACGCGGTGAGGTTCACCTCGGACGGGTCGGCCTCCACCTGTCCGAAGTCGGGGTTCACCGTGAAGTCGGCGATGATGTCTCCGGTGATTCCCATCTTCCCGTCCAGGCCGGCCGTCACCCGGGTGTCGGAACCGTCGGCAAACGGGTTCCCCGCGACCCTCGGGGAACGTTCGGTCTGCGCCACGGCATAGGGAAGGAGCTCCACCTGGCGCTGCGGGGGAATCCCCCGAATGCCGCGGAGTTCACCGAACCGGCTTACCCAGCCGCTTTTGCTCCGCGGAATGTGCTGCCAGGTCGAGCGCTCCTCGCGACGATACAGGCGGCGCTGCACCTGGAGCCCCCAGGTCTGTTCCGGCGCGTCGCGGTAGCGGAGCTGACTCAGCGGAATCCGCGCCTCGGCGGTCCAGCCCTCGGGGTCGATCCGCGCGCGATGCTCCCAGACCGGATCCCAGCTTGCGTCCCAGTTGTCACCGTCCTCGGAGACGAACTCGTCGCCCTGCGTGCCCGATACGCTGGCCGTGAACGAGAACGCGGTGCGGTGGTCGTGATAGCTGTCGATGTTGACTTCGACCCAGTCGCCGGGGAAGTAGTCGCGCCGGGCGAGGATGCGCGCGATCTGCGCCGGCTCGGGGTCGAACGCCTGGTAGGCCAGGTAGAGGTTGCGGTCGTCGTAGAGGATCTTGAACCGGGTCTGGCAGGCGGGAGGTTCCCCCTCCGCGGGCTCCGTCTGGGTGAACTCGCCGGACCAGGGGACGGCCCCCCAGACGGAGTCGTCCAGCGAACCGTCGATGCGAGGCGGCGCCTCGGTTCGGGAGGTGGTGTAGACGCGCGGCTCGGCCGCCGCCGGCTGGGTCGCGAAAGACGCCAGGAGCACGAGACACGAGATGGGAAGCACGCGCATGGTTCCTCTCCGGTTCCGGCTCGCCCCAAGCCCCCGCACACGGCGTCGGCAGCGGGGCGAGCGCCGCGGACGCGGGGAAGCTTCGTGCGGAGAGCGGCCGTCCCGCCGTCTACGGAACTACGGCGAGCGAGGTTGCGACGGTCGCGGACCGGACACCGGGAAGCCTCCGCCTCGGCGCCAGGCTCTCACTTTGGACGGAGCGCCGGGAACTCACCTACGCTATTCTTCGCCCTGGACGACGGGAATCGGGGTCCCCGGTCCAAGGGAGACCGAGAAGATGACATTCCATACGCCGGATGCCGGGGCCGCCGGCCGTCGCGACCTTTCCTCGGCGCGTGGGTCAGGCCCGTGCCGCGCGGCCCTTCTGCTCGTCGTCCTGGCCGGGTGGCTTGCGGGTTGTGGCAAGAACGAGGGGTCCGGCAAGCCGGATCCGTCGGGCAACGAGCTGCCGCAGATCCTGTCGGTCAATCTCATCAAGCCGAGGACGTTGACGCACACGGCGGCGGAGGCGGTGGTCACGGCCCGGGACGTCGACGACCCGATCCTGAAGTACGACTGGAGCGCCACCCGGGGCTCCTTTCCGCTGGGTCACAACTGGGTCAACGTCTTCTGGTTCACGCCCGACGATCCCGGCCTGGACAGCCTCACGGTCCGGGTGACCGACTCCCACGACACGGTGCGCGCCCACTTGCCGGTCCGCGTGGAATCGGTCGCTCCTCCCTCGGCCCTCGCCGCGGCGGCCGGTACCTCGATCGCCGACCTGCGTTGGACCGCGAGCATCGATGAGGGGCCCGACTCGACCTGGCAGGGGTACGAGGTCTACGCCGCCACGCGAAGCTTCTCCCGCATTCCGCCGGACTCGCTCGCGGCCTACCGCATTGCCGGGCCGATCCGGGAGTCCGCGTTTCGGGCGTCGAACCTGACGCGAGGGACGATCTACTTCTTCCGCGTGGGGGCACTGCGCGCGTGGGCCGGGCGGGAAGAACGCAGCCCGCTGACCTCGGAAGTCACGAGCGCGCCGCGTGCGGAGTGGACGACCCAGCTGCACGAGGTCCGCAATCCGCTCGGGGGGCTGGCGATCGACCTCTCGGCGGGGGTGGTGCGTCCGCTGGACCCCGCGGACGCGACCGGGCTCTCCGCCCGGGATCTCTACTTCGGAAGCTCCGATCCGCTGGACGAACCGGGTCCCCCCGCGGACCCCGCGCTGCCGCGCCTCAAGAGCGTCTCGCTGCTGGCCAATCGGAACGCCGCCTGGGCGAGTCGCCGCGTCTGGATCAAGCGCCTCGGCAGCGACTGGAGCGTCTCCACGGTGAGCGACGACGGTTGGGGCGAGGAGGTCGACCTCGAAGCGGGCGCGGTCTACGCACTGAAGACTCCCGAACGGAACTTCGGGAAGCTCCTGATCACGGATCTGCCCGGCGGCATCTCGCCCTATCGCCAGATCACGGTGAAGTGGGCCTTCCAGTCACTGCGGGACTACCCCTACTTCTGAGATTCGGGCCAGGGGCGAAGCGGTGTCCGGGGGAGCCGGGCCGTAACCGGGCCGGCTCCGGGATCGGGCCCGGCGGGGCCGGCCGGGACTTCGCGGGTCAAACGTGACGGGCCGCCCTCGGGCCGCACACGACGGTGTACAGACTCAGAAGCTTCTCGGTCATGATTTCGAGACCGAAGCGCTCGCAGGCCAGCGCGCGGGCCTGCGAGCCGGTGCGCTCCCGAACGTCCGCGTTGCCGGCGAGGGAATCGGCCGCGGAGGCGAATCCCGCGACATCTCCGGGAGCCACGGTGAGTCCGGCCCGTCGTTGCGAGAACGAGCCGGGACGCGCCTCGCGCGTTCCGGGGGGGACGTCCCGCGGACCGGCGGGCGTCGTTTCAGAAGGCCCGTCGGCGATGGGATCTGTCGCCGGGAGGCCGTCGAGCACCCAACGGGCGCCCGGCAGATCCGCGGCGATCGCCGGCAGACCGGCCGCCATCGCTTCCATGAGAGTCAGTGGAGTCCCTTCCCAGCGGGACGGAAACAGCAGAAAGTCCATCGCCGCGAGCCAGGGCGAGACTTCGGTCTGGAGCCCGGCCCAGTGCACTCGGGCCGCGAGCGAGGGAGATCCCTCCGCCCGCCGGCGTAGCGCGGCGGCCATCGGACCGTCGCCCACCACCAGCCACTGCAGCTCCGGGTGCGAACTTGCGGTCGCCTCCGCCGCCTCAAGAAGAATTTCGGGCGCTTTCTGGGGTGCGAGCCTGCCGAGGAACCCGCCAACTACCGCCGTCCCCGGGATGCCGAGCGCCCGGCGGATCCGCCCGCCTTCCGCGCGGAGCGCGGCCGCGTCTCGAAATGGCGCGAGGTCGATGCCGGGAGCGATGTTGCAGCTTCCCGACGGCGGCACGATCCGATAGCGGAGCGCTTCTTCCCGGTCCCCGGGGTTCACGAAGACCATCGTCGCCACCGGGGCGCAGCGACGCTCCAGGGAGATGAATCCGGCGGCCAGCCACCGGGGGGTCTGTGGTGTGAACCCCCAGCCGTGGACGGTGTGGACCACCCGCGTGACCCCGGCGCGGCGCGCCGCCTCCCGCCCCAGGATCCCGGCCTTGCTGCTGTGCGTGTGGAGCAGATCCGGCCGCTCCCGGCGTAGGGACCGGACCAGGTCCCGGAGAGCGCAGGCGTCATGCCACGGGTGAGCGGCCCGGCAGAGGTGCGGGACGATGCGGACTCTCACGCCGCGCGCCGCCGCTTCCTCATGCAGGCTTCCTTCCGGTCCGGTCTCGGGGCCGCACCAGATCGAGGCGTCATGTCCGCGGGCCGCGAGCGCGGCGGCAGTCTCCAGAGCGATTCGCTGCGCGCCGCCCCGAATCAGGCGGGTGATGCAGGTGACGATCCTCACGGCTTCGAGGTCCCTGAGGCCTCCGGCCTGCGGGAATGAGGTTGAACGAGCAGTTCCGCATAGAGCCGGTGGTACGCGTCGACCATCGCCGCCACCGGAAACGCCGCCGCCCGCGCGCGACCGGCCTCGACGAGCGCGTCTGCCAGCGCCGGGGTGGCGTGCAGGCGCGCGATCGCCTCCGCGAGCGCCCGCGGGTCGCGGGGCGGCACGAGGATCGCCTCGATCCCGTGGCGCGCCACCTCGGGTATGCCGCCCGCGGTCGTGGCCACGATCGGCAGCCCCCGCGCCATTCCCTCCAGGAGGACAAGACCGAACCCCTCTTCCCGCGAAGGGACCACCAGAATCGGTCGCGGCGCCGGGTCCTCCGGGACCGGCGGAGAGGGCGGGGCGTCGGCCCGGATGCGCACCCGGCCGGTCAATCCCAGCGCATCGGCCCGCTGCCGCAATCGCCGGCGTTCCGCCTCGGCGCCGCTCCCGAGCAGGTCGCACTGGACGCCCGGGTGCCGATCGCGCAGGAGGGCAACTGCAGCCAGGAGGTCGTCCCAGCCTTTCACCCGGTCGAGTCGGCCCACACCGACGAGATGCAGAACGGAAGGGCGGGGCACGCCGTCGACCGCCAACCGGACGACGACGCTCTCGCGATCCTCTGTTGCCGGCGCCGGCACGGTCCAGTCGCCGGGGTGGGCGGGATCGATCCCATTCGGGATGATCTCGATCCGCCCGGGCTCAACGCCCAGCTTCCGCGCGGCGTTCGCCGTAGCCCGCGAGACCGCGACGACCCGAACCGCCCCGCGCAAGGCTCGGGCTTCCAGCCGGCGATGTAGCGGGTTCATCCAGTCGTCGATCCCCTCCTTGGAGGCCAGGTGGGGAATTCCCGTGCGGCGCGACATCCAGGCGCCGAGCAGGTGGACCTGAAAGAGCGTGGAGTGCAGCACGAAGGGTCGAGTGGCGGCCAGGATTCCGTCGACGCAGCGCGCCAGGCGGCCGTCGAGGGCCGCCACGAGCGCTTCCCGCGGCGTGTTGAGCCCCAGGGCGTGAATCGAGGCACCCGTCTTCCGGAACGCAGCGGAGAGGTCGGGGACATCCGCCATCCGGCTACCGCCGGTCCTGGTCGAGAAGCACAGAACGGCATGCCGGACCGGTCCCGGCCGGCGCACCCGCTCCAGCAGGACCTGCTGTGTTCCGCCCCGGCGCAGATCGGTGACGAGGTGCAGCACCGTGGGAGGGGTTTCCGGCTCGGCCGACTTCATCTCAAGGCACCTCTCCCCTCCCGTCCGCCGCCCACGCTAGCAGAGCCCGCCGGCGCTGGTAAGGGGGGAGACTCCGCGGCGGTCTGGGCTATACTCAACCGCCATGGTGTCGCGAGGGAAACGCGGGTCGGATCGCGGGTCGGATCGCGGGCGGGATTGCGGGTGGTCAGACAAGGCTCTGGCGACTCCCAGGCTGCCCCGGGCCGGGAAGGCGCAATGATCCCGCGCAGCGTGGTGGTCGTCGCGCGCGCCCGGGCGGGCCTGGAGGAAGTGGAGGGGATGCCGCCGGTCGATCCGGCCCGCCCCTCCGTTGAGCCGGTGGGTGGCCCGAAGCCACTGGCGTACCGCGATTGGTACGAGACCGTGGAGCTGCTGGCCGCCTGTCTTCGAGCCCACGGGTTGCATGCCGGGGACCGCGTCCTCGTCTTCGCCGAAACGCGCATGGAGTGGTTTCAGGCCGACCTTGCCGTCATGGCCCAGGGCGGCATCACCGTCCCGGTCTTTCCCACGCTGCCGAGCGCACAAGTGCAGGAGATCCTCGTCGACTCCGGAGCCGCCGCGGCCTTCGTGTCCAATCCCGTGCTTCTGGCCGAGCTGAATCGCGCGCCGGCCGCGGCCGGGCTGCGGCTTGTGGTTCTGATGCCCGGTTCTCCGGCGGATGCGATTGTCTCTCCCCACCTGTCCTGGGAAGAGGCGCTGGCTGCGGGCCGTACGGCGCCGCCCGACTGCGCCTCGCGCCTGAGCGCCGTCGCCCGCGGTCTCGGCGCCGACGATCCCGCAACGCTCATCTACACCTCAGGGACCTCGGGCCGGATGAAGGGCGTCTTGCTGACACATGGCAACCTGCTGGCCTCGGCTGTTTCGTCGGCGCGCCGCATCGAGGTCGCGGTCGATGACGTCTACCTCTCGTTCCTGCCGATGGCGCACGTCCTCGAGCGGGTCGTGCATCTCTCCATGCTCTGGGCCGGGGCCCGGATCCACTATGGAGGCGGGCTGGACCGGCTGGAGGAGGATTTCCGGCGCGTCCGGCCGACCGTGGTCGTGGGCGTGCCGCGCCTCTTCGAGAAGATGCTGCGCGGCGCCACCGAGCGGGCGGTTCGGCTCGGGCCGCGGGGCCGCTTTGTGTTCAAGCTGGCCGAACGGGCCGCTCGGCGCAGCGGGCGCAAGGGTCCCCGGCACCGGCCCCAGGGACCGATCTCCTGGCTGTGGGACGTCATCGTCTACCGCAAGGTGCGGCGAGCGGTCGGGGGGCGCGCCCGGGTCCTCATCAGCGGGGGGGCGCCGCTCGGCGCGCGCGAGCAGTTCTTCCTCAATGGTTGCGGGCTGGTCGTGCTGGAGGGATACGGATTGACCGAGACCGCCTCGGTCTGCTCCCTGAATACCCTCTCCGAGTGGCGGCGGGGCTCCGTCGGCCGTCCGTTACCGGGAGTCGAACTGCGTCTCACCGAGGAGGGCGAGATCCTGGTCCGCGGTCCTTCGGTCATGCGTGGATACTGGAACGACGAGGAGACCACCCGGGAAGTGGTGCGCGACGGCTGGCTCCATACCGGCGATCTCGGGAAGATCGATGATGCCGGCTTTCTCTTCGTCACCGGCCGGAAGAAGGACCTCATCGTCACCGCCCAGGGGAAGAACGTGGCGCCGCTGCTCGTCGAAGGCCAGCTGCGGCGCAGCCCGCTGGTGAACGAAGCGCTGGTGGTGGGGGACCGCCGCCCGTTTCCGGTGGCGCTGATCTATCCGGAGCTCGAAATGCTGCGCGCCCGGCTCGGCCTCTCCCTTGCCGAGGGACCGGGGTTGCGGAAGAGCCTAGACTCCCAGACCGTACGCGCGCTCTACCGCGCGGAGATCGACCGGGTCTGTTCGGAGCTGGCGCCGCATGAGATGGTGCGCGACTTCTTCCTGCTCGCGGAACGCCCGAGCGTCGCCGCGGGCACCCTTACCCCGACGCTCAAGCTGCGCCGGCAGGAGCTCGAGCGGCGCTACGCGATGGAGATCCGCCGCATGTACGATCGCGCCGGGAGGTAGGGTCTCCGTCCTTACCGGTTCCGATCCGGGTCCTTCCGCACCCTGCCGGCAATTGCCGGGCTCGGCGCCGCCGAGCCGCGGTCTCGTCCGTCTATCCGACGAGCCGGACCCAGACCGAGATGGTGCGCACCGCGTGTGTCTCGCGGACGGATTCATCGCGCACGGTGTCGAACGGCCAGGTCCGGATCCAGATCCAGTCGAGGCGTAACGACGGCTCCAGCGCCGGGACCGCAGTGCAGCGCAGGTGCAGGGAGAATCCGGCGCGCGTCTCGTCGGGGCGAAGCGGGACCGGGTGATCGGTGCGGGAGCGGATCAGATGGAGCTCCGCGGGCCAGCTGTCCCGCGGCCGCGCCGACAGAGAAAGGCTCGTCACGGTCTCCCGTTCGCGATCCGCCCCGGGGTTCTCGCGGCGCGCCGGGTCGTCCTCGGTCTCGCGCACCGCGCGGTGAAACAGCTCCAAGCCTAGACGCTCGGGGGCGCGCGCTGCGCCGCCACCGGGCTCGCGCGGATCGTAGGCAGGGCCGGTATCGGCCCAGAACAGACCCAGCGTCCCCCGCCAGCCCTCGCGATTGCCGTTGTAGGTGAGCGCCTGGTAGTACGGCTCGAAACCCGGCTCCGTCCGCAAGAGGTGGAACCGCCCGCGCATGCGCCATGGTCCGGCGATCCGTTCCACCCGGACGCCCCCGCTCCACCCGCGCGCGTCGGTCGTGTCCTTGGCGATGTGGCCGTAAGGCGGCGCGAGCCGGACGCGACAGAGCCGCCACCAGACCGCTTCCGCCTCCAGTGCCGCTCCGCCCCAGGGCCCAACGGATCCCCACGCGGAGAGCGCTCGCTCGTCGCGCTCGTCCGCCGGGCGCGAGGGGCTCTCCAGGGGATTGCTCCTCTGATCGTCGTTCAAGAAGAGGGCGGAGAGGCGCAATCCCGCCGGCCGCGAGAGTCCGGTTCCGGGATCGACCGATCCCGCGCGCCCGAGATCGAGCACGACGGCACTGAGATCCTTTCGGTACCGCGCACCGGTCTGGTCCGCCGCCGCCGAGGCCAGCCGGCTCGCCGCCAACGAGGTCGCGGCCGCCGACGCCTGCTCGCGGCGCGCCACCGCTGTAGCCACGCGCAGCTGCGCGAAGCGGGTGGTGCTCCCGGCCTCGAGCCCTTCGAACGTGTAGGGAGGAGCAAGCAGCTCGAGGCTCCGGGCCGTGATTCCGGAGACGCCGCTGCCGCAAACGCCACAACCGGTGGCTCCGCCGAGCGGCGGCGCGTCGTCCGGGTCCCAGCGCTGCAGCAGAAGCGGTGACAGGCGCAAGGGAAACGCGCCCAGCGTGCCGTGCCACCGTCCTCGCCGCAGGTTCACACTGAGCGAGCCGTAGCGGTCCGAGAGCTGCTCGGCGCCATCCTTCGCAGCCGCCTCGTCCTCGTTGCCCCATCGCAGCCACGGCACCACTTCGATCCCGCGCGCCGGGCTCCAGCGCAGGCGCAGGTCGGCGCGATAGAGCCAGGTTGCGCCCGGCTCCAAGGGCTCGCCAAGCAGTCCGCGATCCTCCGGCCGTGAACCGTCGGTGGTCGCGAAGCGCGTGCGGCAATCCAGTTCGATCGATTCCCGGAGCGCCGCGGCCCCGCCCGCGGCCCCGCCCGCGGCCCGCGTCTTGCTGTGGCCCGGGCCGTCGGACGGGCGGCGGTCGGCCATTCCTCCCCCCAGCAGCCGCCGGGCGGAGGGGACCAGGGCGGCGACGAGGTCTTCCATCTGGTCATCGAACGCTGCCTGCACCGTGCCGGCGGAATCGACGAGAAAGGCGGCGAGATGGGTCGTGCCGAGCCCGTAGGCCCGCGCCACGGGGCCGTCGTCCCAGAGGTGGGGGAGCCGGATGTTCCGCTCCTCCAGGAGGTAGGAAGCGGCCACCGGGTCGTCGGGACCGAAGAGGATCGCGACGACGGGCACCCCGAGCGGCCGGAGTGAATCGGCGAGCGCGTCGCAGCGGAGTCCGATCTCGGTGCAGCGCGGACAGCCGCGATTCCAGAAAGCGATCGCCGTGAGCGGCGCCGCGGCGAAGATCTCGTTCGAGGGCGGCGCAGCCTCCCCGGTCAGGCGCGGCAGGCGGAAGGGCGGAGCGGCGCTCCCCGGTGAGAGCGCGCGCGCAGGCGCGGTCCAGATCGGGAGTAGCAGGGTGAGAACCAGGATCATCCGGCTGCGGGCGAGAGACGGCATGACGACACCTCCCATTGGTTCCTAGCACGGGCCGGAACAGGGCTCAATCGGGAACTGCGCGCGAGAAAGTCGCCTCGATGCGGGATTTGCACCCTCCCCGCTTGCCGCGGCCGGGGTGGAACGGTACGCTATCGGGTGGAGGTGCTTCGCCATGCGTTGGTCACCGATTCGATCCCTCCGCCGCAGTCCGGCCGCCCGGGCGGTCCGGCGTTCATCCTGCTCGATCATCGCCGTCGCTGCGATGGCGCTCCTTCCATTCGGATGGGCCGGCCCGATCCAGGCCGCAGAGTGGCGCTTCGAGGCGGAATTCATCAACCCCGGGAACTGCCATGTGCAGGCGTCCCAACTGCAAGTCGTCAACTGCGCCTATGCCTCCGAGGGGCAGGCGCTCGAGGGGCTGGCCATGCTCGGCGACTGGGCGGAGCTTTCCGTCACATTCGACCGCGAGGTCTGCATCGTCGACTCGATTCGCTGCGCCAGCCTCCAGCGGACCACCTGGCAGTTTCTGCTGGAGTTTCGCTCCGATGACACCAATGAGATCGTCGCCACCTCCGAGCACGCGAGCACCCAGGGTCGAGGCACGTCGTGAACACCCGGGATCTACGACTGGGTCCAGTCGTCTCGGGGTTATTGCCTGCTCGCCGGCAGCTACACGATGCGCCTGACCAGGGTCGGCTTGGGAGAAGGCCAGCAGATCAACACCCGCCTCGATCTCATCGTGCTCCGCGAAACCCCGCTTCCGGTGGAGACGATCAGCTGGGGCAAGATCAAGGCGCTCTACGGAGGCTGATCCCGGACGCTGGACGAAGCGCCGCGAAGCTCAACGCATGAGCACGACGCGCCCCACCGCGCGGACACCGTTGCCGGCGCTCTCGGCGCGGACCCAGTAGATCCCTCCCGGGAGCGCCCGCCCGGCGTCGTCCCGCCCGTCCCACTGGAGCGACGTCACACCCGATTCCCGGGCCGCCGCGCCGAGGTCGCGCACGCGACGGCCGAGGGCGTTGAAGACCGCGACCCGCACCGGCCCGGTCGTCTCCCGACGGATCCGGATTTCCACCGACGTGCGAAACGGATTCGGCTGGGTCGTCAGGATGAGCGGATGCCCCGTCCCCGCCATCGCCGGCGCGGTACGTTGCAGCCGAAACCCGCCCGCGGCCTCACCCTCAACGCGGAATCTTGCACCGACGAGACGCTCCAGGTCCCCGCCCCCGGCGTCCAGCGCCAGAAGGAACCCCTGTAATCCCTCGAGGCCGCCCTCTGGAATCGAGGCCGGTTGCAGGGTCGACACCAGGTCCGGGGTCACTCCTCCCGCCGAGACGGCGGTGAAGAACGGGAGCCGGTCGGAACCGGGACGGGCGTCTTCGTATTCCCACTCGAGGCTCCCCGCGTCCCCGTCCCAGTGCACTCGCAGGCGAACCTGTTCGACGTCGTTCCCGATCCATGAAAGGCGCAGCCTGGCCGCGGCGCCCTCGACGGTGCACCGGACCGCCAGACGCAGAGTCCCGGGTGGTTCCGCAGTCGACGCCGTAGCGGCGTCGATGCCGCAGGGAATCGCAGTGGGCGGTCCCGCGGGGAACGGCTGTTCCTCGCCGCCACCGCTCGGGCCGGCGAAGACGATCTGTCCGTCTCCGCGGACCTCCAGCCCCTGGACCGCACGGCCCAGGAAGCGACCCGAGGCCAGTAGCTCAAGGCGCCGGCTTTCCCCGGCGGCGAGGTCGAACTCGACACTGCGCGCCACAAGCCCGCGATCGGCCAGTGCGCCTTCCACGATGGCGATCCGATCTTCGAGCCCGAGGCGCCGGGCAGCGCGCATCAGTCCACGGGCCGCTTCGGGCCACGTCGTCGCGGTTCCCTGCTCGAGCAGACCGGCGAGCGCCAACCGCTCGGTATCGACGCGCCCGAGCCGCTCGCGCAGCTCCCAGAGAAGCCCGCTCCAGATCGCGCCGTCGTGGTGCGGCTGTCCGCTCAACCAGACGGGCCAGATCGCCGACTCGTCCGCGCGTCGCAGGCAAGGTGGGGAGTAGGAGGTGGCGTCCCAGTCACCGATACAAGGCTCGCCGGTGAGCGACGCCGCCCAGAAGTCGGAGAACCCTTCGCTGATGGCCCGGGTGTCGCCGGACCCGAAGCCGGGAACCAGCGCGTCGTGCAGAGCGTGCCCGGTCTCGTGCAGGATGATGTCCGCGTCCTCCGCATCGTCCACGCCCCCGTCTCCTAGGACGATCTCGCGCGTCGGACGGCTGTACCACGAATTGTCGGCCGCGGTGGCGTGCAGACGCAGGCGCAACGGACGGGAGAAGAGGCCGTGAAACCCCAGGGAATCGGCGTGGTCCAGCGAACGGTCGCCGAACACGTAGGCCATGGCCGCCTCGAATCGCGGGTCGCGCGAGGAGTAGGCAAACGAGAGCCCGGGTTCGAAGGCGTCCGGCGGCACGTCGGTGACAGCTTCCGCCAGGGTTCCGCGAAGGCGTCCGCTGCCGTCGAGCCGGGGCACCGTGACGAGCTTCCGGTACTCATCGACGTCCATGCCGTCCCGCAGCCCGGCCTGCCCGCTCGTCACGACCGGGTTCGGATCGAAGACCAGGGCGGTCCCATTCCGGGTGTCCAGGAAACGAAGGTCCTCCACCGAGACCAGCGCGAGGGTCACCGGATCCAGAGTCGCGCGCAGGTCGACCCGCTCGAGATCGGACGCCGGCGTTCCGCGCCAGGGCAGGCCGAAAAGCGCGCGGTCGAGCGATCGCGGCGAGCCGGCGAGGGTCACTTCCAGGCCCAGGACGAACGGGGGATCCGCGCCGTCCCGCAACTCCACGAACGGCGCCGCGCCGAGGCGTTCCGCGGATTGAACGGTGACGGAATCGCCGGTGAAGCCGAGGAGGCTGCTCTTCGTCGCGGCGGAGAGGCGGGGGATCGCCGCCCGCAGCGCCGCCCCGAGTTCCGGCCATCCGATCGCCGCCGGGTCTCGCTCGAACACCGCGCTGGTCGCGGCGGCGGCGCCTTCGCCCTCCTCCGGCCGGGCTGCGCCGCGGCGCGCCGCCGCGCCTTCTCCCCCCCCGCCGGTCCTGGGGCGCAGGTGCAGCACGCAGTCTGCCCCGCGCACCTCGATCCCCTCCAGGTATGGCCGCAGCCTCGCCACGCTACCCCAGGGTGCGTTCACGCGGCACGCCAGGCGCCACTCCGGACCGCCGGAAAGCGCCGGAAGCGCGCTCTGCGCGGCTTCGGCCAGCTCGCCGGTCAACTCCGGGGCGAGCTTGAGGACCGGTCTCGGGCCGACCACGGCGATTCCAGCCAGAACGAGAAGTCCGCCGACGAATCCGAGAAGAAGGCCGAGCCAGATCGTGCGCAAGGCGCGAATCGACGGGGGAAGGCTGGGACGATGTCGACCGGCTCTCGGCACAAGGGCTCCGGGCGCCCGCTGGCGCCATCACGGTGCCCCCCGCGATCCTGCGGGAACCGCCGCCGGTGATACAGGTGCGTCCGACACGCGGGCGGCGACATCCAGGCCGATGCGTGGGACGGTTCAGTGCGCTTGTACTCATTATACCGGAGGGTCTGGTGGCCGGGCAATGAGTCAGGGGCTCCGCAA
Source organism: uncultured bacterium (assembly GCA_964473865.1). GTDB lineage: Bacteria > Eisenbacteria > RBG-16-71-46 > CAIMUX01 > CAIMUX01 > CAIMUX01. Next base: position 107,281 of record CAYYQN010000002.1, read on the forward strand.
CCTTGATTCTGCCGTGCGCGGGAGGTATGATCAGGTCGAAGTCCGTGACCGGGACGCGATAAGGGAGGTGCCCCGTGAGACCTCTGGTTCCGGTGCTAGCCGCCCTGCTGCTCGCCTCCATTGCCAAGGCCGGACCGAATGCCGGTGGTGTTCTGGTGATGCACGCGACGGCACTGGAGTACACATCGGAAGCCGGATCCTACGCCGGGCTGTCCGGAGTGGCCTGCGGGCAGGACGGCCCGCCGGAGACGCAGGAGTGCCCTCCCTACGATCCGATCGGAGGCGCCGATCCCTGCGACCCGTTGGCCGCCAATCCGACGTCCACCATGCCGGCGGAGGTGCCACACGTCTGGTATATCATGGCAGCGTTTCCGCCCGAGAGCTGCCCGCGCCTCAAAGGGGTGGCGTTCCGCATCCACTACGACCTGAACCGGGTCGCGCTCGTCGCCGAGGGGGCGTCCGACTCTGAGGTCGCCGTCACGCAGCCGATTCCTAGCGATCTGGATGGCGCTAGCTTTCCGGGCAACCGTTCCGGAATGGAGATGGCGTTCGCGGAGACGCGGACGAGCCGGCTCCAGGAGATCTGGTGGTTCGCCGGGTATGCGTACAGCGAAGCGACCGATGCCACCTTTGCGGTGGAGGAGCTGGAGATCTACGGCGACGACTGTTTCGTGGACGACTCCTGGCCGCGGGTACTGGACGAGATCGCCGGCTTCGGGGTCCTTGGGCTCGGCGGGGCCACGGGACACAACCCGAGCTGGCTGGATGCCATCGGGGCCTGCTGCCACGAGGGTGCCGACTGCACGCTCACCCTCCAGGCGGGGTGTCTGTCCCCGGGCTTCTGGCAAGGCATGGGCACCATCTGCGCCCCGAACCCGTGTCCGGGGTCGGCGCCTCCCGGCGCGATCCTGGCATGGGGACGGAACGAGGTTGGCGAGTGCTACGTCCCCCCACCCAACTCCGCGTTCGTGGCGGCCGCGGCTGCTAGCTATCACAGCCTGGGACTCAAGTCCGATGGGACGATCGTGGCGTGGGGGGGGAACGACTGGGGCCAGTGCGACGTCCCCGCGCCCAACGAGGGTTTCGCGGCGGTCGCGGCGGGCACCTTTCACAGCCTGGGTCTCAGGACCGACGGGACGATCGTGGCGTGGGGATCCGACCTGTACGGCCAGGGCGACGTTCCCACACCCAACGAGGACTTCGCTGCAGTCTCCGCTGGCGGCAACTACAGCTTGGGCTTGAAGCACACCGGATCGATCGTGGCCTGGGGTTTGGACGACTATGGCCAGTGTGACGTTCCCGCGCCCAACATCGATTTCGTGGCGGTTGAGGCCGGCGGCGTATTCAGCCTGGGCCTCAGAGCCGACGGAACGATCGTGGCGTGGGGATCCGACCTGTACGGCCAGGGCGACGTTCCCACACCCAACGAGGACTTCGCTGCAGTCTCCGCTGGAGGCAATCACAGCCTGGGCCTCAAGTCCGATGGGTCAGTCGTGGCCTGGGGACATAACGGTTGGGGGCAGTGTAGCGTTCCCGCGCCGAATGCCGGGTTCGTGGCGATCTCGGCGGGCGCGACACACAGTCTGGGACTCAAGTCCGATGGGCGGATTGTTGCCTGGGGAGAGAACACCGATGGCCAGTGCGAAGTCCCGGAAGTCGACGTCGGCTTCGTGGCCATCGCGACCGCCGGTGCGCACAATCTGGGAGTCCTGTCGAACGCGGAACCGGTCGGCGCCTGCTGCCACCCGTCCGGCACGTGCACTCTCACCCCATCGGCGGATTGCCTGTCCCCGGACATCTGGCAGGGCATCGGCACAACCTGCACGCCGGACCCCTGCGTGCCGACCCCGGTCCGGCTCGAGTCCTGGACGGCCGCATCGTTGCCCGAGGGGCTTCGAATCCGCTGGGAAGTGCCGCTCGGCGCGATCGGTGGTTTCTACCGGCTGTGGCGTGACTCGGCGGCGAGCCTGTATGACCTCGAACCCACGCCCGAGGCGGTACTCGCTTCGTCCGCGTGGATCACCGCCTCCCCTGAGGGGATCGTCGAGACGCTGGACCGGGAGGCTTCCCGCGGCGTGGCGGTCTGCTACTTCCTCGAGAGGATCTGTGGGGACCGGGCGTACGTCGGTCCGGTGGAAGCGCGGTGGGACCCGCCGGCACCGGCCTGGTTGGCCGGCCCTATCCCCTTCCGCGATGTGGTACGGCTCACGCCTCCCGCGACCGGATCGGCCCAAGCCGAGATCTTCGACCCCGCGGGGCGGTTGGTGCGGAGGCTGTCGCGCGGGGGCGGCGGCGCACTGTTGGAGTGGAACGGCCGGGACGATGCCGGTCGCGACGCGCCCCCCGGCGTCTACACGGTCCGCGCAGTCGGCGCTGGCGGCAAAGCCAGGATGAGGCTGGTGAAGGTCCGGTAGGAATGAACCCGGCGAAGTCCAAGGGCACCATTTCAAGCGCTGGGGCCCGACAGCGCACGAGGAGAGTCCGATGAAGATCCTGTCCCTGATGGTCGCCACCTTCGTCTTCGCCTCTGCCGCTCAAGCCGGACCGAATGCCGGTGGCGTTCTGGTGATGCACGCGACGACACTGGAGTACACAACGGAAGCCGGATCCTACGCAGGGCTGTCCGGAGTGGCCTGCGGGCAGGACGGTCCGCCGGAGATGCAAGAGTGCCCTCCCTACGATCCGATCGGAGGTGCTGATCCCTGCGACCCGCTGGCCGCCAATCCGACCTCTACCATGCCGGCCGATGTGCCGCACGTCTGGTACATCATGGCTGCGTTTCCGCCCGAGAGTTGCCCGCGCCTCAAGGGGGTGGCATTTCGCATCCACTACGACCTGAACCGGGTCGCGCTCGTCGCCGAGGGCGTTTCCGACTCTGAGGTCGCCATCGCGCTGCCGATTCCAAGCGACCTGGACGGCGCTAGCTTTCCGAGCAATCGGTCCGGCCTGGAGATGGCATTCGCGGGAACGCGGACGAGCCGGCTCCAGGAGCTTTGGTGGTTCGCCGGGTATGCCTACAGCGAAGCCACGGATGCGACGTTCGCCGTAGAGGAAATGGAGATCGAGGGCGACGACTCCTTCGTGGATGACTCATTTCCGCGTATCTTGGACGAGATCGCCGGCTTCGGCATCCTCGGACTGGGCGGGGCCGCCGGACACAACCCGACCTGGCTGGATGCGCTCGGCGCCTGCTGCCACGTGGGGGCCGAATGCACGCTCACGCTGCAGGCGGCATGCCTCGCCCCAGGCTTCTGGCAAGGTGCCGGAACCACCTGCGAGCCGGACCCGTGTCCTCTGTCGCCGCCCCCCGGCGCAATCGTGACTTGGGGGCGGAACGAGGTCGGCCAGGGCTACGTCCCCCTGCCCAACAACGGGTTCATGTCGATCGGTGCGGGTGGCCTTCATAGCCTGGGTCTCAAGTCCGACGGAACGATCGTGGCGTGGGGGGAAAACGGCGCGGGCCAGTGCTCCGTTCCCCCGCCGAACACGGACTTCGTGGCCATTTCGGCGGGGTCCCAGCACAGCCTGGGCCTCTGGTCCGATGGAACGGTTCGGGCGTGGGGGCGGAATGATCTGGGCCAGTGCGACATTCCCGAGCCCAATGCCGATTTCGTGGCCATCGCGGGACGCGGTTCCCACAGCCTGGCCTTGAAGTCCGACGGGACAATTGTGGCCTGGGGATGGAACGGCGAGGGCCAGTGCGATATACCCGAGCCCAATGCCGATTTCGTGGCCGTCGCGGGAGGTGGCTCCCACAGCTTGGCCCTGAAGTCCGACGGGACGATCGTGGCCTGGGGCTCGAACTTCTATCACCAATGCAACGTCCCCGCGCCGAACCACGACTTCGTGGCGATCGCAGCAGGCGCGGGGCACAGCCTGGGGCTCAAGTCCAACGGGACGATCGTGGCCTGGGGGTACAACGCTTGGGGGCAGTGCTACGTCCCCGCACCCAACGCCAACTTCGTGTCCGTATCGGGAGGGGGTTACCACAGCCTGGGGCTCAAAGCTGATGGATCGATCGTGGCCTGGGGCAACAACGATTGGGGGCAGTGCAACGTCCCTGCCCTCAACGCCGACTTCGTGGCCATTGCGGCGGGCGGTTATCACAGCCTGGGGCTCCTGTCCGGCGGAACACTGTCCGGTGCCTGCTGCCCTCCGAACGGCATCTGCGCTCTCACTCTCCCGGCGGATTGTGTGTCCCCGAGCATCTGGCAAGGTGTCGGCACGACCTGCATGCCGGACCCTTGTGCGACGACCCCGATCCTTCTCGAGTCGTGGACGGCAGCATCGCTGGCCGAAGGGCTTCGGATCCGCTGGGAAGTGCCGCTCGGCGCGACGGGCGCCCTCTACCGGCTGTGGCGCGACCCGGCGGCCGGTCCGCTGGACCTCGTTCCCACGCCCGAGGCGGTGCTCGTCTCGCCGGCGTGGACCAGTGCATCGCCCGATGGGATCATCGAGACGATCGACCGGGAGGCCCCGCGCGGCGTGACAGTCTGCTACTTCCTCGAGACGAGCGCCAACGGTTCGGGCTTCATCGGTCCCGTGGAGGCGCGGTGGGACCCGCCGGCGGTCGGCTGGGCTGCCGGCCCTACGCCGTTCCACGAGATCGTGCGACTCGCTCCTCCGGAAGCGGGCCCGGCCCGCGCAGAGATCATGGACCTGGCCGGACGGCTGGTGCGGACCCTGCGGCGGAGCGCCGGAAACGCACCCATGGAATGGAACGGCCGGGACGATGCCGGCCGCATGGTGCCTGGAGGGGTGTACTTCGTCCGGATCTCCACGCCGGCTCGGGAGAGCCGTGGACGGGTGGTGCTGGCCCGTTGACGCGCAGCAGCGCCGTCCGGGCATCTGCTGAGGCCGCCCTCCGCTGCGTCGGGGCGTGGCCTCAACCCGTTGCCGGCGCGGATCGCCGGCCTTCTTCTGTCGGCCAGAACATGTGACGCCCGTTTTCCGCTTCCGGCGGGCTGTGCCACGGAGTAGACTCCGCGCTCGAAACAGCGCCGCCGTTCCGGGAACCGAGGCCTGAATCGGCGGCATCTCCGGCGGTACACGCGTCCGTTCCCGGGCCGGGGGGAGCGGAAGCGCCCGCGGCGCGGGGAGCGGCGTCGCACACCATTGGAGGACAGGCCGTGAGAGTTTCCCCACTCGACATTCGCAAGCAGGTCTTCAAGAAGGTGATGCGCGGAGCGGATCCCGAAGAGGTCCGCATGTTCCTCGACGTGGTGGCGTCCGAGTACGAAAAGGTCATCCAGGACAACGCCATGATGGCCGAACGGATCCGGACCCTGGACGCCCGCGTCGCCGAGTTTCGCGCGCTCGAGGAGAACATGCGCAACTCGCTTGTCATGGCCGACCGCATCGCCACCGAGGCCCGTGAATCCTCGGAACGCGAGGCCCGGCGCGTGATCCAGGATGCCCATTCCCGGTCGGAGCGGATCCTGGAGGATGCCCGCGAGCGCCTGCAGATCCTGGTGCGCGAGATCGAGGCGCTGCGGGGCAAGAAGGAGGTCTTCGCCCGCCGCTTCTGGACCATGATCGAGGGCCAGATCGGGGTGCTCCAGGAACACATGGCTGACACCGTCGAGGTCGATTCGTTGCGCCAGCGGGTGTCGCAGATGGCCGAGGATGCCCGGGCGGCGGCGGAAGGGGCCGCGGAGCGGGCGGTGGAGGAGGTCGCTTCACGCCCGGCGCCGCCGCGCGCCTCGGCTCGGCCCGAGGAGAGCTCTGCCCCCGGCTATCGCGCCGATCAGGGACGGCAGGCCGGTCCCGGCATGGGGGCGGATCGCAGCGCCGCCTTCGCGAGCCTGGCTCCACCGGCCCCGGAGGGTTCGATGCTCCGCTCCTCGGCCGCCGATGCCGGAGGCGGCGCCGCCCCGGAGCCGAAGCCCTGGTCAGGGGATGGAGCTCCGCGTCCGGCCGTCTCCCGTCCCGCGGACCCGGCGGTTCGCCGTCCGGTCCCCCGCGGGCTTGGGCGCCTCCTGCGTGGCCGGCAGTCCAGTCTGCCGCTGGACGAGCCGGCCCCCCCTGCGGAAGGCGGCCGAGCGCCGGCCCGCGCGCCGGAAGACGATTCTCCGGAGCCCGAGCGGTCGGTGGGCTTCTTCGAGCTCAGTGCCTCCGATCCGCGTCGCCGCGAAGTGGGGTCCCGTCTCCGTTCCGAGGAGACCGAGGATCGCGGCTGAGGCCCGACCGGAGGATCGATGCGCGACTCCAATCCTGACCTGCCCCGGCAGATTCACGAAGCGGCGGAGGCGATTCGCTCGACGTCGCCGCCCCTGCCGCGCATCGGCCTCATCCTCGGCACGGGGCTTGGCTCGCTGGCCGAACGGATGGAGGTCGCAGCGCGCGTTCCGTATGGGGACATACCCCACTTCCCGGTGTCGACGGTCGAGGGTCACGCCGGAGAACTCCTGCTTGGACGCCTGGCGGGTGCCCCCTGTGCGATCTTGAGCGGCCGCGGCCACTTCTACGAGGGCTACTCGATGCAGCAGTCCACCTTTCCGGTGCGGGTGCTGCGGGAGTTGGGCGCGACGCATCTGGTGGTCTCGAACGCGGTCGGCGGCCTCAATCCGTTTTTTTCCCTGGGTGAGATCTTCCTGACGGTCGATCACATCAACCTGATGGGCGACAACCCGCTCATCGGGCCGAACCATGACTCACTGGGCGTGCGCTTCCCGGACATGTCAGAGCCGTACGATCGCGAGCTCGCGGGCATGGCCGAACGGATCGCGCGCGAAGAGCGGATCACTCTGCGCAAAGGGGTCTTCGTCGCCGTGGCCGGACCGAATCTGGAAACGCGAGCCGAGTACCGCATGTTGCGCCTGCTTGGGGCGGACGTGGTGGGAATGTCGCTCATTCCGGAGACGATCGTGGCGGTGCATGGGGGGATGAAGGTGCTGGCCCTGTCCGTCATCACCGATATGGGGCTTCCCGATGCGCTCGAACCGACGGATATCAGCCGGATTCTGCGGGCGGCGGCGGACGCGGAGCCGCGGTTGACCCGTCTCGTGGTGCGGGTCGTCGAGGCCGTGGGCGCCGGCGAGAGACCGGCAGCCGTCCCACCAGCGGAGCGCCAGCCGTGAACAAGAAGGACCTGAAGCACTTTCGGGAGCGGCTCCGCGAGGAGCTGGACAAGATCGCGGATTCACTGGATCGTTTCGAACGAAACGCGCGAGAGAGCTCGCAGCGCGACTCGAGCGGGGACCTGTCGGCCTATGCCACGCACTCGGCGGACATCGGCACCGACGCCATGGAGCGGGAGAAGGACATGATGCTGGCCTCCCGCGAGAGCCGGACGGTGTTGCTCATCCGGGAAGCGTTGCGCAAGATCGAGGACGGCACGTATGGCGCCTGTGAGGAATGCGGCAAGCCGGTGGGCGCCAAGCGGCTCGAGCTGATTCCGTATGCCCAGCTATGCACTCGCTGTCAAGTGAAGGCGGAGCGGAACACGCCTTGATGGCGCCGGACCACACATCGCTGCCGCAGCCGGCGGAGGCGAATCCGCCGCGGAATGACGCGCCGCCGGCGGAATCGCCGTCCCGGGAACGGATGTCGCCCGGAGAGTGGACTCGGTTGCTGGGTTGGGCCCTGGCCGTCCTGCTCCTGGACCAGGCCACCAAGATCGTGGTCCGCCAGACGCTTCCCCTCCACGGACCGGCCCGCCCGGTGTTGGGAGATCTCCTGCGCCTCACCTACATCGACAACGGAGGGTCGGCGTTCGGCTTGTTCGGTGGGAACCGCTGGTTCTTCGTCGGTGTCTCGTTGCTGTCCATCCTCGTGATCCTGGCGCTGGCGAGAAGCGGCCGCTATCGCGATCCCTTGCTGATCACCGCATTCGGTCTCATCCTCGGCGGTGCGGTGGGGAATCTTGTCGATCGGCTCTGGTTGGGTCGCGTGGTCGACTTCATCGAGATGGGGATCGCGGGACACTATTGGCCGGTATACAACGTGGCCGACATCGGAATCACCTTCGGTGTCATCCTGCTCGCCATTCGCATCTTCTTCACCGGACGGCCGGTTCGGGATGGTGCCGGCGAGCCTGCGCCGTGAACGAGGTGTCGGGGGAAGCTCCACGGCGTTTCGAGGTCGGGCCTGCCGAGGCCGGCGAGCGGCTCGACCGGTGGTTGTCGGCGAGAATCCCCGGGTACTCGCGCACCCAGGTGCAACGCTGGATTCGCGAGGGGAAGGTGACCTGCCCGGGTGGAGCCGCCCGAGCCAGCCAACCGGTGGAGCCGGGGGAGATCTACGTCGTCGGGATCCCACCCCCGGAGGCTTCGAGCCTCGATCCTCGGCCACTCCCCCTCGATCTCCTCTACGAGGACGAGCACCTCGCCGTCATCGCCAAGCCGGCCGGCCTGGTGGTGCACCCGGGGGCGGGACCCGATCGGACCACGCTGGCCCATGGATTGCTCGACCGATGGCCGGGATGGGAGCCGCCCGGTTCTTCCCGGCGCCCCGGAATCGTTCACCGGCTGGATCGCGACACTTCGGGTCTGATGGTGGTGGCGAGGACGGCGCGCGCCTATCTCTCGCTGGTCCGGCAGATCTCCGCCCGCGAGGTGACCCGCCGATACGTTGCGCTCTGCTGGGGTTCGCTGGACCGGGACGCCGGCCGCGAGACGGGGTCCATCGGTCGCGATCCGAGGGACCGGCGGCGCATGGCGGTCCGGCACGACGGGCGTCCGGCGCTCACCGAGTGGCGCGTGCTGCGCCGGTTTGACACCGTCTCGCTGCTGGACATAGCATTGGGCACAGGACGCACCCACCAGGTCCGGGTCCACTTGTCTCATGCGGGACACGCGGTCTTCGGGGACCCGGCCTACGGAGGCACCAGCGTCTGGTTGAACCGGCTGAGCGAGGACCGGCGGGGGGTGATGCGGGCGCGCCTGCGGCAGTTGGGCCGCCAGGCGCTTCACGCCTACCACCTGGCGTTTCGGCATCCGGCCGGGGGAGGGACGTGCCGGTTCGAGGTTCCGGTGCCTGCGGACATGGAATCCGTGCTCAGCAGCCTGGCGGCCGAGGAGGAGTCCCGATGAAGATGACGCGAGAGTTGCGGGACGGCGTCTTGGTGCTCCGCCTTTCCGGCCAGCTCATGGGAGGGCCGGATGCGGATGCGGTCCGCGACGCGATCCAGGAGGCGCTCCACCAGGGCAGCCGGAGGATCCTCTTCGATCTCGGCGAGCTCACCTGGGTCAACTCCACCGGTCTCGGCATTCTGATCTCCGCCCACATCAACGCCTCCAATCTCGGGGGCAAGGTCGGTCTGACGCGGGTCTCCCGACGGATCGAGTCGATCCTCGCGGTGACCCGTCTCGACACAGTCTTCCAGGCGTTCGCGGATGAGGAGTCGGCGCTTCGGGCCCTGGCCTCGTGAGCGTCGTCCGGGGAGCCGCCGCCGGAGAGAGGAAGAAGCCGATGGTCCCAGGCGTCGCGGATGTCTTCGCTGCCGGAGGAGATCCGGGTCGTTCGGTGCTGCTGACCATCCCCAGCCGGATGGAGATGCTCGCCGTCGTGGACGGGCTGGTGCAGGCTCTCGCCTCGCAACTCGACCTCGACGAAGATGTCGCCATTGCCGTGGCCACGTCGGTCGTCGAAGCGGGGACGAACGCCATCCAGCACGGTCAGGGCCAGGACCGTGGGTGCCCGGTTCAGTTTCGCTTCCTTCTCGGTGATGCGTCGCTCGAGGTCTGGGTGCGGGACAGCGGGCCCGGATTCAACCCCGACGAGGTTCTGGCCGCCGATCCCACCAGCCCGGAGGACATCTTCAAGGCGCGCGGGCGCGGCATCTTCATCATGCGCAGCCTGATGGATGAAGTCGAATTCGAGCTCGGTCAGAACTCCGGGACCACGGTGCATCTGGTGAAACGCCTGGCCGGAGGGAACGGATCCAGCGCGGCGGCCGGGGCCTGATCGACGTGCCCGGAGAGACCCCCGGATCGATTCTGGCCATCGACCTCGGCCTCCGCCGCACCGGACTGGCCCGCAGCGATTCCGGCCGCACCGTCGCCTTCGGTCTCGACACGTTTGAGGTCCGGCCCGGCCGCTCCATCAAAGCCCATCTCGTGGCGCTGCATCGCGAGGCGCCATTCACCGGAGTCGTGCTGGGTCTGCCGTTTCATACCGATGGACGCCCGGGTGTGCTCGTGGGGCGGGTCGAGCGGTTGGGTGCCTGGATCGCAGCCGAGTTCTCAGTGCCGGTTGCGTATCTCGACGAGCGGCTCACCACGTTCGCCGCGGGGGAACTGCGGGATGAGCTGCACGGGTCTCGCCGCAACAAGGGGCTCATCGACCGGCTGGCCGCTCAGGTGATCCTGCGCGAGTTCCTGGCCGCGGGCTGTCCGTTTCCGGGCCACGGAGGTCCGTTACCGGAGTCCGGCGCGTGACCGGCCCGCGCCCCGGATCCGGGGCCGCCCCGGGCCGGGACGGCGCACCGTCTCCTCCACCTCGCCGGCACCCTGTCCGCAACCTGGCGACTCTCTCACTCCTGGCGTTCGCCGCCTGCGCAGTGGCTGCGGCCGTGACCGGACTTGCGTTTCGCGCCCAGCTCGATCGTCCGGTGGGGACTCCGCGGCCCGCAGCGACGTCCGCGCCGGCCGGCGTTCACGGAGCGCCGGGCGCCGGGGCGCTGAACGAAGATTCGGGCCTCTACCTTCGCGTGCCGCGGGGCGCTTCGCTGCGAGCCGTTGCCGCGCGGCTTCAGTCGCTCGGTTGGATTGACCGCTCCTGGGGGATCCGGCTGGAAGCGCGACGCCGGGGCCTGGATCGGCGCATTGTGCCCGGATGGTATCGACATCGCCCGGGCGAGCGCGTGCGCGATCTCCTGACTCGCCTGACCGAAGGGGAGTTCGAGCAGGCGTGGTGCACCATCCCCGAAGGCTGGCGGGCCGCGCGCATCCTGGCGCTCTTGGCCGACTCGGCCTGGATCCCGATCGATTCGCTCACGGAGGCCTCCCGGGATGAGGGATGGTTGCACGCCCAGTCGGTGCCGGGCCCCGGAATCGAGGGCTACCTGTTCCCGGACACCTATCGCCTGCCTCGAGGGGAGGATCCCCGGACGCTTCTCCGCCATCTGATCCAGCCGGGTCTGGCCTTCTGGAAGGACTCGCTGCGGGCGGGCGCGGAAAGGCTGGGTCTGGATCGCCGCGCGACCTGGACCCTGGCGTCGATCGTGGAGGCGGAGGCGGCGTCCGCGGCGGAACGGCGCCGGATCTCCGCGGTCTTCTGGAACCGGCTGCGGCGCGGCATGCGGCTGGCCTCCGACCCCACGGTGCTTTACGCGCTCGGTCGTCCTCCCGGCCGCGTGCTCTATGTCGATCTCGAGGTGGACTCACCGTACAACACCTACCGCCGCGCCGGCCTGCCACCCGGACCGATCTGTTCCCCGGGCCGCGCCAGTCTGCGGGCCGCTGTCGATCCCGAGCCCGGCTGCGACGACCTGTTCTTCGTGGCCCGCGGGGATGGGACTCATGTATTCTCGCGAACACTGGCCGAACACGACCGCGCCCGCGGGGTATTGCGGGCGCGGCGGGCGAGGGCCCGGCTGGGGAGGATCCAGGAATGACCCGTTTCGATCGAATCGCGGACGGACCGAGTGTGAACCGACCGCGAATCAGAGCCGGGAGCAGGCGCGTGGGATGCGTGGTTCTGGCCGCCGTCGCCGGTCTCATCGCGGTATCCGGAGCGGGGGCCACGGCGCCGAGCAACGCCGGCGGCGTTCTCCTGCTGCACGTGGAGAGCGAAGTGCCCTACGAGTACGGCACCTTCGATCACTGCCGCGACCTCGTGCTGACCGACCCGGCGCGTGCGGTGACGCGCATGCCCGCCGACGGCCTGCCGCGACTCGTGGGAGTCTACGCGGTGTTTCCGCCCGACAGCGTGGGGGCGGTGCGGGCCTTTTCCTTCGGAGTCCGGTACTCGGATGCCGTGCAGATCGTGGGCCAGGCGCCGTGTAACGCGGGCGGCATGTCGATCGCCATGAACGGGTGGCCCGGCTCCAACGGCGGGATGTCCGTGCACATCATGGCGGAGGGGGTCCGGGAATCGCGGGTGATTCCGCTTTTCTGGTTCGCCTTGCGGGGGAAGAGCCGAGGATCGTTCGAGCTGATTCCGCACCCGGTGCCGAAGCTGGCTGGCCGCTTCGTGACCGTCGAGGTGCCCTACGAGCAGGAAGCGATCACGGCCTACGGGGCGATCGGCTTCGATCAGGACGGCTACGCGCCCGCCCCGGGAGCGCGCGCCGTCCTGGCTCCCTGCTGCGTGGATCAATGCTGGCTGCTGACTCGGGCGGAGTGCGAGATGTACCATGGCGACTTCCTGGGCGTTGGCATGACCTGCGACAACAGCCCGTGTCGTGACGACGCCTATCTGGGCGGTTGTTGCCTGGCGGAAGGGTGCCGGATGCTGACCCTGGTGGACTGCTCGCGCAGCGGCGGGATTCCGCTGGGGGAGAAGGTGCGCTGCGACTCCTTGCCGTGCCCGGAGCCGGCAGGGGGGACCGCGCCGTCGAGGTGACTCTGTGCCGCACCGCGGAGGTTCCGTCTCCGGGGTGTTCGATCCAGGTCAGGAAGCCCGGTCCGGCTGCCGATGGAAGATCGGCCACCGAGCGCGGGATGGCGGCCTTGCCGCGGGCGGTCCCCGGGTGCCGACCGGGGGAAGGCGGCAGGAGTGGGAGGATTTCCCCATGGCGGAACAGAGGCGGAAAGCAGACGCCCGCTCGCGATCCGTGGCGCGACCCGAAAAATCGGACGCCAGCGCGCAGACAATTGAGCTACACCGCAAGAACTGGATCCTGCTCTCGGCGGGACTGCTTTGTATCTTGCTGGGATTCCTTGTGTTAGGTGCGGGAAACATCACTTTGGCGCCCATCCTGCTCCTGGCGGGCTACCTCATCCTGGTTCCCTGGGGCCTGGTGGCTCATCGAAAAGCGGTGCCGGCGCCAGCCCCTGAGGAGCGAAACAAGGTCTAATATGTTGCAGTGCGGGCGAATAGCTCAGTTGGTCAGAGCACCTGCCTTACAAGCAGGGGGTCGCAGGTTCGAGCCCTGTTTCGCCCACCAATCCAACTTTCGTCCGTCTTTCCAACTATGCTTCCCCCTTGGGACAAAATCAGTTGTGCACGCAAAAAACCCCTTGCCGCGGCGCTTGGCGAACTGGTATGATAGGCACTGTGCAAGCCAGTAGTGGAGCCTGTGGGAAAGGGGGTAGCCGGACGAAATGCCTGCCTCGCTCAGCAGACTCATGGGTACCATTTCCTGAAATCTTCGAATCAATGACGGCATCGACAGATTTTCAACAGAACTCTGGAGGTCTACGAACATGAAGAAGCTGCTCACTGCTCTGTTCCTGGTTGCACTCTGCTCCACGGCCGCCATGGCGACCGTCCCGGTGGCGGAATACTGCACGGTCGAGCCGCTGCTTGGTCCGACCACCCCTGCGGGACAGCAAGTTGCGTTTCTGGCGCCGGGTAACTTGTCGGGGACCACGATCACCATCACCGTCCACAATGGCTCGGATGTGCCGATCATCGGCGCGACGGTCAACGTGACGTTCCAGTCCGACGTGAAGACCTGCGTCACCGCGGTCCACACCGGCGTGACCACCGCCCCGCTGGGCCAGTGCACGATTTCGCTGCGTGGCGGCGGCTGCCTCAGCAGCGTCCTCGGCGGCTGCGTGATCACGGCAAACGGCGTCGAGATCAAGAACCTGAGCTTCGTGCGGAGCCCGGACAACAACAGCCACACCGCTTCCCAGCCGGACGGCTCGGTGTCCGTCGCCGACCTGACCTACTTCGGCGATGAGTTCAAGGGCGTCGTGCCCGCGGGCTGCCACGACTACGACAACAACAACCTCTGCAACGTGACCGACCTGACGTACTTTGGCGATGCGTTCAAGGGCGCGATGACCTGCACCTTGAATCCCTAGTCCGAGCCCGGACTCGGACGTCTCGATATTGGGTCGATGGTTTGGTGAGAAGATCGAAGCTCCGTGCGGGGACAGCCCCAGACAGGTGTCGAAGGGTGGATGGGGGGAACGGCTCTTCACGGAGGGAGCCAGTTCCCAGGTGAGATCAGCGCAGAGCACCGGTAGCTTGGCAGAAAGCCCAAGCAAGGAGGTCGAGATCATGAAGAAGTTTCTAATGGCTCTGGTGGTTCTGGCCATCGCGAGCGCGCCCGCCCTGGCGGGTCCGAACGAGAACGGCGTCATCGTGGTTCACAACACCGGCATTGTGTGGACGTCCGACCTGACTCTGCCGCCGGTGAGCGATCCGCCCGCCTTTGGGATCGACTGCGTGGACCTCGGCACGTTCGACAACGAGATCGAGATGGCGGCTGAGCCGTTCGCCTCTTCCGCGGCCCTGGTGTGGAAGGTCTACGCGGCGTTCCCGGTTGCCAACTCCCCGCGGCTGAAGGGCTGCGGCTGGGGCGTTGGCCACCCGAGCGTCGGCGGTGGTGCGGTCATTATTCAGGGGAACGACGCGCCCACGCCGGCGGTGTTCTTCCTCACGACCGCTGGTTGGCCTGGTGACAACACCTTCATCGGGATGAGCTTCACGGACAGCGTCCGCGTGGACCCGGTCAACGAGCTGTTCTGGTTCGGTGGCTACGCCTACGCCGGCGAGGCCGGCGAGCCGCAGATGTTCTGCATCATCCCGCACGAGGGCGAGTCCAACCGGTTCTTCCTGGATGACGCGGTGCCGCAGAATGCAGACCCGATCGCGGGTTATGGCTGCCTCGGCTTCGGTCAGGCCGGCTCCACGCCCTGCCCGAGCGGCGTCGTCGTCGGCGCTTGCTGCTTCACGGACGGCACCTGCACGATGCTCGAGGCTGCGGCCTGCGTCGCGGCGGGCGGTTCGTTCGTGGGTGGCGAGTGCACGCCTGGCCTCTGCCCGGTCATCGTCTACGGCGCGTGCTGCCTCAACGGCGTGTGCGACGTCGTGACCCCGGCGCAGTGCGCGGCCATCGGCGGTCAGTACATGGGCGACAACATCCCCTGCACCCCTGGGCTCTGCCCGCCGGTTCCGGTTGAGAGCAAGAGCTGGGGCCAGATCAAGGCCGACTATCGCTAGCAGACCTGCGTTCTCAGACCGGTCCTGACCGGTGCTAAGCCGTGGGCGGATCCACCAGGGTCCGCCCATCGCTTTTCCCGCGCGGGAGTTGCCGCACCGCCTGCGAGTCCACTTTCCCCTTGCGTGATCAGAGCCTGGTTCGTATGGTTCTCGCAGACAAGGAGAGTCCGGGTTCTGACCTGCCGACGTTTCCTCAACGGAAGGAATCCGGCGTGGGGCATGAGACGGGCGGGCTCGACCGGCGGGTTTTTCGTCCAGGAGGTTTGCGATGGCCCTCGTCAAGCAGTTCGCATTGGCAGTCTTGATTCTGGCACTGATCTCCCCCATTGCCCTGGCCGGGCCCAATGAGGGTGGAGTGTTGGTGATGCACGCGACGACGCTCGAGTACACGTCGGACGTCGAGGACTACACGGGGATGTCCGGCGTCCGTTGCGGGCAGGATGGCCCGTTGGCGCCGTCGCAGCAGGTCTGCCCGCCCTATGACCCGATCGGGGGAGCGGATCCGTGCAACCCCCTGGCCGCGAACCCGACGTCGACCATCGCCGCGGAAGTGCCCACCGTCTGGTATGTCATGGCGGCGTTTGCAGATGACAGCTGCCCGCGCCTCAAGGGCGTCACATTCCGGATTCACTACGACCCGACCAAGGTGGCGATTACCGCCAACGGCGAGTCCGACGCTGACGTGGCGATCACGGTGCCGCTGAACAGCGACGAGGACAACAGCCCGTTCCCTGCCAACCGTTCGGGAATGGGTATGTCGTTCCTCAATGCGCGTACCAGCCGGCTGCAGGAGATCTGGTGGTTTGCCGGCTATGCCTACGCCGGTGTTTCGGACGCCACCTTTGCGGTGGAAGTAGCCGCCGGCAATGCGTACTTCGCGGACGACTCCAACCCCCGGAAGGAAGATACCATCCAGGGCTTCGGGATCCTGGGGCTCGGAGGCACCACCGGTTCCAACCCCGAGCCGCTCCCGCCCCTGCCGGTGGAGGCGGCCTCCTGGGGGCGGATCAAGGCCACCTATCGCACGGAGTAGCGGGACGAGCGGCACCGGCATTCCGCGCCGCGACTCGGACGCGTGCCACTCGCGATGCAGGTAGGCCCGGACGCGGGGTGCCGGCGGAGACGTTGACCAGGCGGGCGGGAGGGGAGCAGTCCCCGCCCGCCCGTCTCGCATGAGGAGAGAAGCATGGCCCAGCCGGATCCCGGCTCGTCCGATCCGTCATCCGAGGGCGCCCGCGCACCTCGTCGCCCGGCGGCGTCCCGGTCGCCACGAACCGGTGCCCCCGGAGGTCCCGCCGCGCGGTCCTGGCGGGAATGCGGTCGGCGCGTGGCGCTGATGGTCTTCGTATCCCTGCTGGCGATGCCCCTGGGCGACTGCGCGCGCAAGCCGCCGGCGAAACTCGTCGTCATTGGTCTGGACGGCGCAACCTGGGAGCTGCTCGAGCCGTGGATCCAGGCGGGGGATCTGCCCAACCTGAAAGCCTTTCGCGACGGTGCAGCCTGGGGAACGTTGCGCTCCGTGGTCCCCTACTTGTCTCCGACGGCCTGGACGTCGGCGGTCACGGGCGTGAACCCCGGCCGGCACGGGATCTTCGACTTCCAGCGACGGCTGCCGGGGCAGGCCGCGATCGTTACCGAGACTGCCAAGAGCCGCCGCTCGCCCCCGATCTGGAACCTGCTCAAGGGCTCGGGAAAGACGGTGGCAATCATCAACATCCCGATGACGGATCCTCCCGACGAGGTCGACGGAGTGATGGTCGCCGGCTTTCCGCACCTCGACCAGGAGGGGTATGCCTATCCGCCGGAACTCGAGGTCCGCTGCAAGGCGATGGGCTACATGCTCGACGAGATGGAAATGCGCCTGCCGGACGGCGAGGAGGAGTCGATGCTCGCCAGCTACCGGCTGGCGCGCGCGAAGCGCTGGGAACTCGTCAAGCAGTTGTATGCCGAGAAGGAGTACGACCTCTTCTGGATGGTCTTCACCGGTGTCGACCGGATTCAACATCTCTACTGGGTGTTCGATGATCCGAAGAACGAGAAGTACGATCCGGCGAAGGCGGCGCGGTTCGCCGGCACCATGCGGAAGTACTGGATGGAGCAGGACGAGGTGCTGGGGGAGTTCCTCGCCGCGATTCGCCCGGGCTCCACGGTGATGATCCTGTCCGACCACGGCTTTGGACCGATCCGGCGCGAGTTGCGGGTGGGGAACTGGCTGCGCTCCCAGGACTCCGGATTCTCTTCCGAAGAGGCCAATGAGATCTTCGCACTCGACGCCAGCGATGCGGCCCGACTCTACGTGCGCACGCCGGGACGCGATCCGGGCGGGGCGCGCAGTCCGGCCGACATTCGGGCGATGCGGGATCGGCTGTCGGCGCGGCTCCTGGCCACCCGGGACCCGAAGACCGGCGAGAAACCGGTGCAGACGGTCTATCCGGCGGAGCAGGTCTTCGTCGGCAAGTACGCGGAAAAGGGCCCCGATCTGACGGCCCTCCCGTCGACCGGCTACTACATCGCGCTGGGTGACCTGATGAACGGCTTCCGGCTGCCGGCCTACGGCCAGCTGTCCAACACCCTGTCGGGCTGGCATCACATGGAGGGGATCTTCCTTCTCCGGGGACCGAAGGTTGGCCCTCCCGGTCCCGTGAAGCAGGTCTACAACCTCCTCGACGTCGCGCCGACCTGCATGTACCTGTTGGGCCGTCCGCTTCCGGAGGACTTCGACGGGAAGATCATGGAATCGGCGCTGGCCCCCGGGTTGCTCAAAGACTCGCCTCCGGTCTTCAAGGGGCTGCTCAACGAGGAGGACCGGCCGCTCACGCCCGAAGAACAGAAGGCGCTGAAGAACCTCCCCTACGTCGGCTAGCGGACGCGTTGCCGGCCGGTCGGGCTACAGCGGAAGGCCGATCTGCCGGGCCAGCATCCGCAGTTGCCGGACCACGACCGAATCGGCGCCGGCCGCCGCGAGCGACTCGCGGAACAGCGGCGGAACCTTTGTGCTCTGGCCGGTCTCGAGATAGAACCGGGTCAGCTGCGTCACGACCCCGGGACGCCCGGGCGCAATCCGCTGGCAGCGTTCCAGAGCGGCGATGGCGCCGGCGGTGTCCCCGCGACGGGCGTAATAGCCGGCCCGCATCCAGTGCGTCGTCGCCATGTGGCCGTGCGCCCGCTCCGCCCAGGAGAGGAGGCTGTCGGCCTCTGCCCAGCGGCTCTGTTCCATCGCGTCGACGATCCGGGGCAGGGCCGCGCCGAACTCCCGGTCGGAGTCGAATCGCATCTCGTCGGGGAATAGCGCGTTCTCCAGCGACATCCGCAACGTCACGACTTCCTGGAGCGCGGTGGTGGCGGCCTCGTCGTCGGGATCGAGGCGGACGGCCCGGGTGAGAGCGGCCTCCGCCTCGCTCATCCGTCCGGCTTCGCCGAGCCAGGTGCCATAGTCGCGCAGGTACCCGGCGTTGCCCGGACGCATCCGCAGCGCTCGCGCCATCAGGGGCAAGGCTTCTTCGAGACGGCCCGAGGCCGCGCGCCGCGCCGCGAGGGCGGCGAGCACGCCGGCGTGCGTCGAATCGGCGCGGTAGGCGATTTCGAGTTGCTCTTCGGCGGCGGCGGGCAGCGCGTCCTTCACGTAGGCCTTCGCCAGCCCGACCCGGGCCTCGAGGTTGCGCGGATCGCGCTTCACGGCCTCCTCCAGTACCGGTACCGCCTGCCGCCAGCTCAGGGTCTGCTCGAATCCCGCGGCCAGAAGACGCAGGTCCTCCGACGGGTTTCGCAGCGCCCGCGCGGGGTTGAGGAAGCCGGCCGAGATCGAGACCGCGAGGGCGACGGCAACGGCGGCGAGGGGTACCCGCCGGAAGCGGCCTTCACTCCGGCCGGCAGCCCCCACGATCCAGCCTCCGCCGAGCGCGGCCAGGAGCGGCAGGCCGGCCTGGCGGGACGCGGCCGAGGTCATGCCGAGGAGCGATGCGAGCGCGACCGCGATGAGCCCTTGCGTGAGGGTGTCCCGAAGCGGATCGCCGCGCAGCAGGAAGAAGCCGGCCGCGCCGAAGGCCAGGAGAAAGGCGAAACTGACGGCCAGGTATGCAAACGGACGCGAGGACCTCTGCGCGATGAACGATGCGGAGAGATCATCCGGGATCGGCCAGGCGCTCAGTGTGCCGATCGCCTTGGAGAAGAGGACGCCGATCGTGGAAAGCGGGTTCTCCAGCGCCCGGCGCATCCCCCGCGAGGCCGACACGCGGTAGAGATCCATCTCGGTCCCCGGGCGTCCGAGTTCCTCCCAGGTCCTCCGCCGAAGCTCGTTTTCGTCGACCCAGGCGGGTGGCCGCAGGTAGCGCGGAGTGCCGCCGGTGGCCGGATCGAATGCGCGGTCGATGGCGGGACCGCTGCCCCACGACCAGACCGGACCGCCGGCGGGCAACCTCTGGTGACTCCCCATGAGTAGAGCCGCGAAGGCGATGACGAACAGGCACGGCAGCCATGCGGTCGCCGGCGCGAATCGGCCGCCCAGACGGCGCGCCGCCATGATCCGCTCGCGCAGCCGCAATCCGAGAAGAAACGCGAACGGAAGCGGGAGCAGCAGAAACCCGACCGCCGCAAGCAGACCGGTGCCGAGGCTCCAGGGCAAGGACGGAACCTCCCGGGCCCGCTCCCGGTCCCACAGGTACAGGGTGGCGACGAAAGCGAGGGTCGCCGGCACCACCGGCGTGAAACGGGCGGCGAAGAACGCGCCCAGGGGATCGAGCGCGTAGAGAGCCGCAGCCGCCGCGGCCGCCGCGGTGCCCCAGCGGCGGCGGACCAGCAACGCGAGGAGCAGGACGGTTCCGATCTCGCACCCGCACTGAGCGACGGCGAGCGCGCGGGTGTCGCCGCCCGCCACGCCGGGGACATTGCCGACCAGATAGGGGTAGAGGGCGGAGCCGCGCGGCAGCGCGCGGCCGGGCGCGGATGTGCTGTGAATCTGCACGGCGCGGGCGCGGTAGTCGAGGTCCTCCAGCACCGGGTGGAGAAGCAGGGGGCTCTGGCCGAGACCCAGGGCGGCCGTGAACCGCAACACCGCGGCGAGCGCGATGGCAGCGGGTATCCACCAGATCTTGCCTTGCATGTGTCAGTCCTCCGGGAGCGGGCGGTTGCGGCCGGGATGGTTCGTTTCTCCAGTGCCGAGCGTACCGGATCCGGAGCGCTGCTCCCACCGTTCCCGCAGCGCCGAAATCGCGCCTGGGTCGAGGGCCGGCGGCGGAGACGCGGCCAGGGAGTCGATCCAGGCCTGCGTAGCCGCGTGGTCCCCCGCCGCGATCAACGACTCCAGAAGCGTGTCCGCCGTGTTCGGATCCGGCTGCAAGCGATAGGCGGTGCGCGCGATGGAAACCGCCTCACGGGGAACGCGGCCGCTGCGGGCCAGGAGCCAGGCCAGCTCATTGCGGGAGGCGGCATCCCGATCGTCTCGAGCCAGGAGGATGCGATAGATCGCCTCGGCGCTGTCGGCGGCTCCGGCCATCCAGAGCGAGTAGGCGAACGACCGCTGCACCGCGGCATCGTCCGGCTTCTGCACCGCCACGTGCCGCCATGCGCGAGCGGCCTCGTTCCACCGCCCCTGCAGGGCCAGGGCCGAGGCGAAGCCGATCGCGGCGCGAGGGTCGTGGGGCGGGAGCGCCCGGGCGGCCGCGGCGAAGGCGCTTTCCGCGGCGGCGCCGCTCTTGAGGGTCAGCCAGGCGTTGCCCAGCTCGATGAGGGACCTGGGCCGCGGCGCCGGCTCGCTGAGGGCCGGGCGGAGGATCTCGACCGCTTCCGCGGGGCGTCCGGAGCGGGTCAGAGCCGTGCCACGCGCCTCGCGCGCGGCTGGGTATCCCGGGAGCAGGTCCAGGGCGCGACCGGAGGCGGCGAGCGCCTCGGGCACGCGATCGCCCTCCAGCAGGGCCACGGCGAGGTTGGTCCAGGCCTTCGCGGATCGGGGAGAGGTGGCGGTGGTGGCGCGAAAGAGGGTCGAGTCGTCCTTCCAGTCGGGACACCGGACCCAGCTCCGGGCCGCCAGGAAGATCCCCCAGACGATCGCCAGGGCCCACAGCAGGCGCGCCGCCCGCGCGCGAGAGGCGGCAATCCGGGCCGCGAGAAGGGAGAGGATCCAGATCGAACCGGCGGAGGGCAGATAGGCCAGCCGTTCGCCGTAGATCGTTCCGACCGCAAATGGGATGTTCGAGGTGACGAAGCCCCCGGCGAGCACGATCCCTAAGCCCCAGAGGAGGTCCCGGTCGCGGCGCCGGCCGGCGTACGCGACGAAGAACAGAACGAGGGCCAGCATCAGGGCGCCGGCCACCGTCCACGCGGCGCCGGGCACGATCTGCGGATAGCTCGCGTCCGCGGTCAGGCGCCACGGGAAGATCGTTCGCCATCCGATCAGCCACTGGATGCCGAGGGCATTCAGAACGCGCCCCCAGGCCGGCTGGTGGGCGAGCGCGTTGTCGGAGAGGCTGACGGGCCCAAGGGCGACCGTCCCGCCCAGGACGCGGGCCCGCAGGAGAAGCACCCCGACGAGAGCCGCCCCCCAGCCACCGAGGATCTGGAACCACCGGCGGCGGCTGGTGGCCGAGACGAAGGGAGGTGGGCCCCATCGGTCCAGGATCAGATGCGCGCAGGGCAGCAGCAGGAGTCCCGCCGCGCTCTCCTTGGAGAGGAGAGCCAGCGCGAACAACACCGCGGCGCCGAGCAGACACGCGCTTCCCCCTCTCTGGGAGAAACGGATTGCCAGCAACCATCCCCCCAGGCCGAATCCCGCAGCCCAGAGCTCCGCGCGGCCCACCACCGAGACGATCGCCTCGCTGTGCAGCGGATGCACGGCAAACAGCAGCGCGGCGATCAGTGGCAGCCGCCTTCGTTCGGGGAAGAGACGGCGGAGCAGCCGGTGCAGCAGCAGCACGGTCGCAAGGTGCAGGAGCAGGTTCACCGCGTGGAAACCGCGGGGCGAGCGCCCTCCGATCCTGGCGTTCACCCAATAGGAGAGTGTCGTCCAGGGACGGTACAGGCCCGTTCCCGGCCGGCCCGGCCAGTAGGGCTCCGTCCAGGCGGCGGATGCGGAGGCTGCCCAGACGGCCGGGTTCTCCTGGATGATGGCGCCGTCGTCGAAGGTGAATCCGTTCTCCAACGCTGGAACAAACGGTGCGACCGAGGCAACCACGAGCCCAAGGAGAGTCCAGAGCCGCGCGCGGCGAGGCGCGGTCCGCGAAACCGGCCCGGGCGCGCTCACGGCCGCGTCTCCAGCCGGGGCAGCGAATCCTCGGGGGCCCAGGTGGTGCGCGGGAGGCGCAGCACCACGCGATCCCCGGACACCCAGTCCTGCCGGTACTCCCAGGCCACCTCGACCGGTTTCAGACCCGCCAGGATCGAAACCAGGACATTGCCGGGGTAGCCGAGCGTCGCTGCGGTGCGCCGCGCGCGCGAGGCGGGTGGTGGGGCGGGCCGGGCCGGCCACGCGCCCGCGGTGGCGTCGGGCGCCTCGGGGTCACGCACGGCGAGGATCCAGACCGCGCCGGTGCCGTCTCGTTCCCACCCATGACGCAGGTCGAGCGCTTCTGTCCGCCAGGCCGCGGCAGAGTCGAGCGGCGCCGGCCAGCTCGCCGCCGCGTTTCGGTCAAAGGAGGTCGGGAACGTTCCTTTCCACCCCGCGCGCTCCCACCAGCCGAGACGACGGCCGTAGTACTCGAGCGTGGGGCGGGAAAGCGAAGCGAAGACCACCGCGTCGTTCGGCCGGATCTCGGCGTCCAATCGCGCCCCCAGGGCTCGGTCGGAGCCTTTCGCCGTGCGTCCCTTCCCGCTCCAGGACGGGGCGAGGGCGGCGATGCAGAGCAGGACCCAGATGGCCGAGGCGATCGGCGCCCAGCGACGGGGCCCGGCCGCCCACCCGATCCCCAGAAGAAACGCCAGGCCGGGCAAGGCCAGCGTGTCGGTACGACCGACGACGTAGGCTGTCCCGGCGAAGTGGGAGACTGCTACGAGCCCGAGGAGCGGGATGACCGTGAAGAGCGCTGCCCCGATCAACAGGCCACGCGGCTCGTGCGCACGGCGGTCCGGGGGCTGGCCGGGGGCCCGGACTTCGGCCCGGGAGTCGGCTCCAGCCCGCACTCCGTCCCGGCCTCCGCGTGCGCCCTCGCGGCTCACCGCGGACCGCGCGCCGGCGCCTGGGCGTCTTTGCAGCAACGTCGCCAGGGCGCCGCCGATCCCCAGGGCGCCGATCGTCCACGAGATCCATCGCAACGCCGCGCTGGACGCCGGGAAGGCGGGGAGCGGCACCTGAAGGTGCAGCGCGGCGCCCGCCCCGTTGGCCAACGCGGCCAGCGTGTAGAGCGGACCGAACAGCACCCCGCCCCGATCGGTCCACCACGCCGCGATCCAGGCGTTGGCCGTCTGGTGCGTTCCCAGCTGGGACAGGATCGCTGCAAACCAGGGCGCCATCGCCGCCAGCAGCACGCCGAGGATGCAGAGGCCCGTCCGCCGCCGCGCGCGGGCGGCGAGAAGCGGGATGACCCCGGAGGCGACCGCGGCGGCCACGACCAGGAGGCCCAGGTTGTGGCTGTAGACAAGGCAGAGGCAGGCCAGGAGAAACCAGGCCGCGGTGCGCCGGCTGGGCCTCCGTCGGAGCGCCAGGGAGCTGCCGAGGACCCATACCGCCAGCAGGTGCAGGAGGGAGTAGCCTCGAGCCTGCTGCGCATAGTGCACGGCCACGGAGGAGAAGCCCAGTGCGACCGCTGTCGGAAGCGCCGCCCGCGGGTACTCCTGCCGGCAGAGCCGCCAGGCGGTGACCACCGCGGCGATGCCGCAGAGCGCCGGCAGCAGGCGCAGTCCCCATTCGCCGCCGCCCGCAATCGACGTGGACAGGCGCTGGAGCAGATAGAAGAGGGGCGGAGCATCGTCGTTCCGCAACGCGGTGAACAGATCGACCGGAGCCACGCGCACGAGAAGCCCGGTCCAGGCCTCGTCGACCCAGAGCCCGTCCGCACCCAGGCGCAGGATGCGAATCCATGCGGCCCCGGCTAGAGCCGCCATCGCGACGATCCTTTCCGGCATCGCTTCACTGCCGGGCCGGGGTTCGCGGGGCTCCCGCCCGGGGGTCGCTGGGGTCCGCCGCTTTCCGGCTCCGGGGTTCACGTGCGGCTCAGTTCGCCCCATCCGGTCTGCGGGCCACGGCCAGGATGCTCAAGCCGACCGGGAGGTTCCAGCGGGCCAGCCAGCGTCGTTCGAGGGCCAGGATCCGTTCGAGAGCCCGGTTGACCGGCCCGGGAGCCGGGCGGACATCGCTGGGAGCCTCCGAACCGGCGGTACGCGACCCCGGGCGGCGCACCCAGCGGACCGCGACGATCCCGGGAAAGAGAAGAGCGTTCCAGTGCGTCACCCGCACGGGGACCAGCTCCGCCTGGCGTAGAAGCGACACGAGCGGTCCGCGGCGATAGCGCCGGGCGGTATGGATTGCCGCATCGTGGCTGGAGCGCAACCAGTCGAACGCGGGCAGGTTCAGGATCAAAGCTCCTCCCGGACGCAGGCACCGGCGAAACTCGCACAGTGCGGCGAGATCGGAACGCACGCTTCGATGATAGAGAACATCGAGCGAGATGACGAGATCGAAGGAGTCGCGGCGAAAGGGAAGCCGTTCCACCGAGCCGCGCGTCCACCGCAGCGGACCGCGCCGGCGCGCCCGTTCCAACGCGAGCGGGCTCCAGTCGAGCCCGGTGACGCTTCCAAAGGCCGCCAGGCGTCGGGTCATGCCGCCGGTGCCGCAGCCGGCATCCAGGATCCGGATGGGGCGCCCGCCGGTGTCGCTCGCGGCCCCGGTCGCAATCCCGCCCGCGCGAGCCGGGGCGGCGCCTCCGCCCGGGAATCCTTCCCGCAGGGCCTGCCGGAGCGTCTGCTCGACCAGGCTGTGCAGGCCCCGGTACCACCAGAACTGCTCCTCCTGGGCGAAGAGGGTAGCGTATTCGGCGGGTTCCATCAGGCTCGCTCCGTGCTCTGACGCTAGCGCGGGCTGGCGGAGCGGAAGACCAGGACGATTCCCAAGCAGATGATGATGGCGCCGGCCCAGCGCAACGGCGCGACAGTCTCCTTGAGGATGATTGCGGAGAACAGCAGGACCAGCAGATAGCCGATGGAGAGCATCGGGTAGGCCCAGGACAGGGGCACGCGCGAGATCGCCGCCAGCCAGAAGAGCGCGCCGATGCCGAAGAGCCCGAAGCCGGCCAGGATCTTCGGGTGGGTGACGATCCGGCCCAGCGTGGGCCAGAAGTTGGAGAGCGAGAGAACCCCGATCGAGTTCATGCCCGACTTGAGCAGCAGTTCGCCGCTCACCGAGAAGCAAATCGCGGTGAGCACGATGAGGAACGGTTTGTACATGGCCTGCACGGATCCTCCTCCGAGCCGGGTCTAGGCCGGCGGTTTCTCGCCGCGGAGCGCCTCCGCCAGGGCGTCGATGACCCGCTCCTGCCGGCGGGGAGCCAACTCGGGGTAGAGCGGCAAGGACACGACCTGCTCCCCCCACCGCTCGGCATGGGGGAAGGAGCCGGGTCCAAAGCCCAGGTGCGCGTAGGCCGGATGGAGGTGGATCGGCAGTGGGTAATGGACCTGGGTCAGGACCCCGCGCTCCCGCAGGATCCGGCGCAGACGATCGCGCCGCGCGACCCGGATGACGAAGAGATGGACCACGTCCTCCCCGTGGACCGCGGGCGGGGGAAGCGCCAACGGGAGCGCGGCGAGACGCTCGCGGTACACGGCGGCCAGCTCGCGCCGGCGCGCATTCCACTCCGCCAGGCGGCGCAGCTTGACCCGCAACACGGCGGCCTGGAGCTCGTCGAGTCGGCTGTTGATGCCGAACTCCACAGAGTGGTAGCGGTCCTGTTCCCCGTAGTTGCGCAGCCGCCGGAGACGCGCCGCCAGCGCGGGGTCAGCCGTGACGCAGGCCCCGGCGTCGCCGTAGGCTCCGAGATTCTTGCTCGGGTAGAAGCTGAAGCACCCGACGGCGCCCATGGTTCCCGCCAGGCGGCCGCGCCAGGTCGCGCCGTGTGCCTGGGCGGCGTCTTCCACCACCGGGAGGCCCCGGCGTTCGGCCAGTGCGGCGAGGGCGTCCATTGGCGCGCAGCGCCCGTAGAGATGGACCGGCACGATCGCCTTCACCTCGGAACTCAGGTGCTGCTCCACCGACGCGGGATCGAGAAGGCCGGTGGCGGGATCGATGTCGGCGAAGCAAGGTGTCGCGCCGGCCGCCTGGATCGCGGCGGCCGTGGGCACGGCGGAGTTGGGGGCGGTCAGCACCCGGTCTCCCGCCGCGATGCCGAGCGCGCGCAGGGCGAGATGGATGGCGTCCGTTCCCGACGCCACGCCGACGGCATGGGGGGCGCCGAGGAAGCCGGCGAACTCCGCCTCGAAGGCGCTCAGCTCCTCTCCCAGGATGAACCAGGACCGCGCGAGGACCCGGTCCAGGGCGGCGCGGACCTCCGTCTCGATGGAGGCGAACTGCGCCTGCAGGTCACAGACGGGAATCGGCGCGGGGTCCGACGGCCCGGGGCCGGGCTCCCTCTCGCGTGGCGGGGTCATCTCACTCCAGGTAGGGCGCGAGGTTGTCGCGGTAGTAGGCCACGGTTCGGACCAATCCCTCGGCGAGCCCGACCCGGGGCTCCCAACCGATCGCAGCCCGGATCTTCGCGAAGCTTCCGTAGTAGTCGCCGATGTCGATGATCTTCGCGTCCGGAGGGAACGGCACCATCCGATACCGGCTCCCCGGACAGAGCTCCACTAGCGCTTTCGTGAAGTCGAGCAGCGATACGATCTCCGGATGTCCCAGATTGTAGATCTCGCCGACGGTCCCTGGCGCCGGCCCCACCATGAGCAGCGCCTCCACCGCGTCGTCGACGAAGTTCAGGTCGCGACGCTGGGTGCCGTCGCCGAAGATCGGAATCTCCGAGCCGAGGAGGGCCAGGCGGATGAACCAGGGCACAAAACCCTGCCGGTCGTGCTTGAGCAACATCCGGGGACCGTAGGTGTTCGTCAGCCGCAGACTCGTGGTCGGTATGCCGTGCACGCGGCTGTAGAGGATGTGGTACCACTCGCCCGCCATCTTGTTGATGCCGTTGACATCGACCGGCTGAAGCAGGTGGTTCTCGTCCACCGGAAGGTACTGCGGGCGCCCGTATTGCTGCCGGGTGCTGGCGTAGACGATGCGGATGGCCGGGTTGTTCCGCCGGCAGGCTTCCAGAATCGACAGCTGTGCGCGGCAGTTGATGTCGAGATCGGTCTCCGGATCGCGCATCGAGTCGACATGGCTGACCTGCCCGGCGAGGTTGAACAGGTACTTCTGGTCGCGCACCAGCCAGGACATCGAATGGGGGTCGCGGACGTCGGTGATGTTGACCCGTACGCGGTCTTCGAGGCCGCGAATGTTGTAGAGGTTCCCTCCGTAGGCCGGGATGAGCGAGTCGACAATCGTGACCTGGGCCCCGAGCTCCACCAGCCGGTGCGCAAGGGTCGAGCCGATGAAGCCGAGGCCTCCGGTGATGAGCACGGAGGCGCCCCGATACGCGTCGCGCCACGCCGGGACCGGGGCGGCCGCGTCCGGAGAAGGGGCGCTCCGGGGGGCTCCGGGCGATCCCGCGCCGGCGCTCATCGATCTCCCTCGATGGTTTGATCGGAGGGCCGCCCGGGGCTCGCGGTCTCGGCCCGGGCGGCCTCGCGCGCGGCCCGAGGCTCGCGCACGAAGATCCGCCACCAGAGGCCGCCCATGCCCCAGAGTACCCGCGCGACGCGGGGGAGATTGAAGAACTGGGACTTGCCATGCATGCGATGGTAGTGGTGGACCGGCACCTGGGTGATGCGGTAGCCGCCGCGAGCGATGCGGGCCATCATCTCCACACAGATGAGTCCGGAGTCGATGGTCAGCCGGACCCGGTCGAAGACCGAGCGGCGGATCAGGCGAAAGTCGCAGTCGACGTCGCGCACGGGCAGGCGGAAGAGGGCCCGAGTGAAATGGTGGTAGACCCGCCCCACCGCGGCCCGGTAGAGCGGGTCGGAGCGACGGATCTTGTAGCCGTTGACCAGGTCGGCGTCGGCGCGCTGGGCCCAGAGCAGGGCCAGTTCGCGCACGTCGTATTGGGCGTCGCCGTCGGTATAGAAGATGAAATCGCGCGTGGCGGTCCCGAATCCGCTACGAAGCGCCCCGCCGTAGCCCCGGTTCGACTCGTGGGTGATATAGCGAAATGTTCCCGGGTAGAGGCGGGCCAGTTCCTCCAGGATCCCCCCGACATGGTCGGAGCTCGCGTCATTGACCACGACAATCTCGAAGTCATCCGTCAGCTCGCGGGCGACCAGATGAGCCAACGCGACCATCGAGGCGATCGTCCCCCAGTCGTTGTAGCAGGGGAAGAAGATCGTAAGGCTGTCTTGCTTTGTGCTTTCCACCTGTCCGATTCCGGCTTGAACCGTCCGACCGAAGCGCCGGGCGGCCGTCCCTGCCCCGGGGCGCGAATCCTCCCCGGTTTTCGGCCTTCCGGTGGGGCTTCTCCAGCTCCCGGGACCCGGCCTCGCCTTGAGACTTAGCTCCCGAAGAGGCTATCATGCGGATATTCTTTCCGGGAGGCAATGGTAACGCAGAGGAGTCCACGCGATGACCGCAGGTTGGCTGCAGAGGATGGGGGGGGTCGGTCCGGAACGAGGCGGATCCGCCGGGATCGGCGGGCCGGATGGGTGGTTTCGCGGCGCGGCGCTGGCGGCGCTGCTTGCTCTGGTGGCGGCTCCGGGCTGCCAGGGGCAGGACCGGGCGTCTCCGGTGGCCGTCACCGTTGGAACCCATGAAGCCCGGGTCGACGAACTGGAGCGTGCATTCTGGAATGAGTGCCGGACCAACAAGTCGCTCGTTCCCGACAGCGCCTCGCTGCGCCGCTACATCCCGATCTTCGCGGACAAGGTGATCTGGGAGGACCTTGCCCGGGAGGCGATTCCGGTGCTGGAAGCCACTCCGCAGGAGCGCGTCGACGAGTTCGAGGAGGGGTTGATCGTGAGCACGCTGCGCCGCGAGTCATACCTCGCCGCGGCCGAACCCTCCGCGGCCGAGCTGAAGAAGGCCTATGAGGATCTGGGGCGCGAGCTGCACTTGCGCCGCATGGTTCTGGCCAGCCGGCAGGAGGCGGAGGAGGTCCTTTCGGTCCTGCGGCAGGGCGGTGCCTTCGCCCGAGTCGCGCCGCAGAAGAGCCTCGACACCGAGAGTCGCGAGTCGGGAGGCGACATCGGCTGGGTCGTCTTCCATCGCGTGGAGGGCGAAACCCGCGAGCGCCTGTGGGCCCTGAAGCCGGGCGAGATCACCACTCCGATCGCCTGGAACGATCAATGGCAGATCTTCCAGCTCGTCGAGGAGCGGCCCTACGTCGGGCGCGGCACGTTCGAGGCCGAGACTCCCCAGTTGCGCCTGGCGCTCATGGCCGGACGAGCGGTGGCCGGCAGCCAGCGTTTCCTGGACGAGCTCCTGCGGAAGTACGAGTTCCGGACCGATCCGGCCGAGGTGGCCTGGATGACAGCCCTCTTGCGGGAGAAGACCGCCTCCGTGCCGCGCGACATCAGCGCCTTCGATCCCGGCGAGCTGGACGATCCCGAGGTGAAGGAGCAGATCAGCGGCAATCCGTTCAAGACGCCGCCGGTGGCCCCGGCCGACACCGGCCGCGTGCTGGCGACCTGGAATGGACCGAACGGCCGCGTCACTCCCTATCTGGTCATCGACCAGCTCCTCACCGACGCGCCGATCGCCTGGCCGAGGTTCGAACGCAGCGACGACGTGCTGCGGCTGATCCGAAAGCTCGTGTTGGAGCGGCTGGAGATTCTGGAGGCCCGGGCCCAGAAGATCGACCAACGTCCCGAGATCCGCCGGCAGATCGAGGAAAAGGAGCGCGAAGTCCGCGCCCGGTTCTTCTATCGCACGAAGATCCGTCCGGCGGCCGCCCTCACCGACGAACAGGTGCGCGCATACTACGACTCCCACCCGGCGGAATTCCGCCAGGGGGAGCGGCGCCGCTTTGTCGCCATCAGTACGGCCGACGCCGACCTCGCCCGGGAGATCCCGCCGCTGCTCCGGGAAGGGCTCAACGTGAGCGAGGTGCGCCGGCGCCTCCTGGACCGCGATCCCACGCTCACCACGTCCGGCGACAAGGGAACGGACCCGCTGTCGTATGGGCAGTCCCCGATGCTCGACAGCTACCTCTTTGCGTTGCCGCTGAACGGTGTCTCCGAGCCGATCCCGGTGGAAGGGCGATGGACGATCGCCCGCGTGGTCGAGATCCTGCCGGCGCGAACCGTTCCCCTGGCCGAGGCGGCGCTGGGAATCCGGGCGCGGAGTGCCACCGCGCGGGCCGACTCGGTGCTCAAGTCGCGGATCGACGCGGTGCGGGCGAACTACCCGGTGAAGGTGTACGAGGACGCGCTGGCGAAGGTGAGGCTGCGGGCCCCGGCCGGCTCGTAGGCGGTTCTCGCCGTGGCGGATCGCCGGATCAGGGTTGGGTTCCCAGCGCGCGGGCCAGCAGCGACCGCCACCAGGGCGCCAGCACGGCCTTGATTGCGATGTCGGCCAGCACCAGACCGGTGCAGAGGCCGATGAGCCGGCGCGCCGCGGCCGGATCCCAGGGGGTGCGGCGGAGCACCCTGCCGAGGAGCAGGTGGGCCGCAGCCACGGCGCCGAACACGAACCCGATGACCCGCAGCACGGACCACGGAGGCCATCCGGCCAGGCTGGCCAGCGCCGGCGATGCCGCCGCGTGGACGAGCGCCCCCACATAGTAGTTCATGTAGTTCAGCAACAAAGTACCCAACAGGAGTCCCGCCAGCCCCGCGCTCACGAAGGAGAGTCCGAGTACCAGGGCGAAGTGCAGGGCGTGTTGGGGAATGAACTGCCGGGGGTCGCTCTCGGCGCCGACTCCGGTCCGGATCCAGGCGAACATCTCGTCGCGATAGGCGGCGCCGCGGAACACGCCGATCGCGGCCGACTCGGGATTGCGCATCGAGATCTCGATGACCGTGATGCTCGCCACCAGCGCCCAGACCAGCATCCGGGCCGCGCCGCGCGCCGGGCGTCCCCGGCGCAGGTCTCCGAGCAGGACCCACCAGGCGGGCAGCGCCTGCAGCAAAGGCGCCAGCCAGGGAATCCCGGTGAGAATGGCGAGACTGCCCAGCGTGGCGCAGAGCAGCAGCACCGTCCAGCCGAGCGGGCCGTCGGTGCCGAACCTCCCGGTGACGGGCCCGGAACGGACCCCGGAGGCGATTCGGTCCGTGCGGGCTCGCCCGGCCGCGACGCCGGAGTCCGACTCTGCCATCATGGGAGCCAGTAGCGCGCGACGTAGGAGATCGCGAACCCGACCTGCGCGGCAAACATCATCTTGTACATGTGACCCCAGGAGGGATGGTTCTCCGTCCGGGCCAGTTCGTCGGGATCCTTGAGGATCAGCGACACGGTATAGATGCCCCACAGGACGAGGCCGAATCCCAGAGGGTAGAGGAAGTAAGGATGGCCGGTGAGCCATCCCTGCCAGGTTCCCAGGGGGATGAGCAGGAACGGCAGCACGAAGAATGGTGCGATCATCCACGCGGCGCGGCGCGGACCGAAACGTACCGGCAAGGTGATGCAGCCATCGGCTTCATCTCCCTTCATGTCGGCGAAGTCCTTCGTCGTGGAGGCGCCGAGCAGGAAGGTTCCGAAGACCATCCCGATGTACCACGGTTCTCCGTCGCCCAGAATGGTGCGGACCGTCGACCAGCCGGCTACCTTCAAGAGGAGCCCGCGCGGGATGGCGATGGTGAGATTGGCGAGGGCGCCGAAGCGCTTGGTCCGCAGCGGAGGAACCGAGTAGACGATGGTGAGCAGCGCGGCGACGGCGACGAGAACGAAACACTCCAGGCTGACCGCGAGGGCCAGGGCCAGGGCCACAACATACAGCAGGAGGGTGACCCGGTTCGCCTCCGACATGGTCATGCGGCCCGAGGGGATGGGGCGTCTCGGCTTGTTCACCCGGTCGATGTCGAGGTCATAGACCTGGTTGATCCCGTTGCTGGCCGCGTTTAGAACGGCCGCCATGAGCGTTCCCAGGGCAATGCGCAACAGAACCCCGGGGGTCAGGTGGACCGGTTCGTGGTGGGCTCCCAGGGCGGTGACCCCGCCCGAGAGCATCCCGAGCGCCGGGGCGATGAGGGTGAATGGGCGTGCGAACTCCCAGTAGAGGTGCAGCTTGTTGCCGAGGCCCATGTCCACCCCTCCTCGTGAAGCCCCACCACCGCCCCCGCGCGGGCCGTCCCGGCAACCTACCACGGGTCGTTCCGAGGGGTCAAAGGTTGCCTGAAGCCGGACAACTCCCGCCGGGGGATTTCTCTCTCAGCCCTCCGTACCGGCCGCTCGTCGGGCGTTCCTTGACACCCCGTCCGCTGGACCGCCATCCTGGACCCGATCGGCCCCCCGGAAGTCGGCGGCCGCTCGCCGGTGCCGCGGGGAGTCCGGCGCCGGCCCGGCTCGCCACGGGGGTGGCTAGGGAGGGCAGCATGGGCCTGCAGTCGCGAGGTAAGGCATCGGGGCTTGCCGCGGTGCGACACGGCCTGGACGCAACGGGCGGGCTCTGGATCGAGTGGGACGATGGTCACCAGACGTCCCTGGATGCGGCCCGTCTGCGGTCTCTCTGTCCGTGTGCGCAGTGCCGCGAAGCAGGGGAAGCTCGGATTCGGGGGCGCCTGGCCGAAGGCCGGGATCCGGGAGATGGGGATGCCCCGGAACCAGCCTCCTGGCCGCCGGGTTCGACGCAGCTGGTCTCGGTTGCCCCGGTGGGCCGCTACGGGTTGTCCCCGACCTGGGGAGACGGCCACGGCACGGGAATCTACACCTGGGAGATGCTGCGCGGCTGGTGTGACTGCTACGCCTGCCGGACCACCCGGTCGGGAAGCTGATCGTCCCCAAGGGACGGCAAGGAGGGGGGAAGAAACTTGAGGGGATCCATCCGGTCGAAGCTCCATCTGGTCGCCGGCGCGGGCGTCGGGGCGCTCCTGGCTGCCGCGACGTTCAGTCCCTCCTGCCGAGCCGCCGCGGCGGGAGGCCCGGCACGACCGGAATTCCGGGTGATCCGAGACGATGCGACGGGCGTGGTGGTGGAAGTCACCCCTCCCGCGCCGAACGTGGTGCCGGCGGACGATCGGCGGACGATCTGGTCGGTAGACGGATGGACAACGACGCAGGAGACAGGGGCCCCGGAGCTTCCGATCACCGGGTTCAACCTGGCCATTCCGCCGGGAACGCGGCCGGTCCTTTCCGTGCGCGGAGTCGTGTCCGTGCCTGCGCCGGGCGATCCCCCGCGTCCCGCGCCCGCCCGGCTCATCTTCGAGGGCGCAGACGGTCTGCCGGTACAACAGGAAGAGCGCGTGGTCGACGAGCGCAGGTACGCGGAGCCGTTCCCCGCCGCCTGGGCCTCCCTGGGTCCGGTACAGAGCATCCGGTTTCTCCCGATCGTCCCGGTCACCGTGTCTCCCTACCGTTGGGATCCGTCCTTGCGCGCGGTACAAGCGGCATCCCGCCTGGAAGTGGAGGTCCGGTTCGAGGCCGACCCCGCCGCCGACGCCCGCGGGCCTGGACTGCGCCGCGCACCCGACCGGACTCTCGGACCGGACAAGCCGGGTTGGGACCGCCTCTATTCTCGTACAGTCCTCAATGCGCATTCGGCCCGGAGCTGGCGCCGTGCCCCCGCGCTCCCCACGCGAACGTCGGCGAAGACCTTCCTTCCGGATGGGCCGGTGTTCCGCGTCCCGGTGACGAAGAGCGATCTCCATCGCGTGCCCTACACGTCGCTGGTGGCTGCCGGCTGGGATCTCGGTTCTGTGCCGGTCTCCCGCCTGGCGCTGTCCGAACGGTTCTTTGTGGAGCGCTATCTGGACGTGCCGGACAGCATCGACCTGGCGTTTCGCGACTCTCCGGTGCCGATCCAGGTGCGCGATCTGGATGGCGACGGGCTCTTCGGGCCGGGTGACGACTTCGTCTTTTTCGGGCTGAATGCCTGGGACCGCCTGCACCCGGCGCCGCGCGACAAGCGCTATGGGCGCGAGCACGACTACTTCCTCACCGTGCGGGACGAGGGCGGCGTCCGATTCACCGAGGCTCCGTCGTTCGCCGACACCGTTCTGGTCCCGGTCACGACCTCGGTGGTGACGCGACGATACGAAGACGACGGGGTCTACATGCCGTCCTATGCCGCCGGGGACACGCCAGGCTCCATCTCGCTCGGCGTCGACGCCATCCGCGAGGAACACATGTACTGGGTGGGCGGGCCCGAGAGCGACTACCCGGCCCCATTCGACCTCCCGGGGATCCTCCCCGGCGCGGGGAATCTGCTGCGCGTCAGCGCGCCGGTGCAGCGGACGTTCATGACCAGCGATCCCGATGTGCGGGTCACCTTCGCCGTCCGAGCGCCGGGCGGAGCCTACACCGATCTGCCCGGAGCCCTTCGGCTCACGGGGAAGGCCCGGGGCGTCTTCACGCAGGGACCCGACAGCCTGGCGGCGATCGCACTCGGTCCTTCCGGCAACCTGTTGCGGATGCGGCTGGTCGGGGGACTGGCGGCGCTTGACTGGATGGAGTGGACCTGGCGCCGCGATCTGGTCGCCGTCGACAAGAAGCTCTTCTTTCACACCAACGACCTTGCCGGCCTGCAGGAGTTCCGGCTCCTGGGCTTCGGGCCGGCCGACAGCGTTGCGAGTTCCCGCCTGCTTCTCCTCGATCTCGCGGACTCGTCCCGCACGGCGACGACGGCCGGGCCACGCCTGCTCACCTGGCGGGCGTCGCAGTTCGACGGGATCGTGCTGCGGGTGCAGCTCGATCTGGGCGACCCGCCGCGCCCGCGCACCATCTACGCCGTCTCCCCGGCTGCGGCGATTCAACCTTCGGGCATCGAGCGCGTCTCGGAGGACGATCTGACTGAGCCGGACGGCGCGGACGAGGACCTCGTGGTGGTCGCGCATCCGGACTTCCGCGAGGGGATCGCGCCGCTGGTGCAGGCGCGTCGCGATCAGGGGCTTTCCGTGCGCGTGTCCACGCCCCGGCAGATCTACGATCGCTTCAACGGAGGCCGTCCCTCGCCGGTAGCGATCCGGAGCTACCTGCGCTACCTCTTTCGGGCGCGCGCCAATCCCCCCTCGTTCCTGCTCCTGGTGGGGGACGCGAGCGAGGACTTCACCGGGGCGTTCGACCAGAGCGCTCCGAACTACGTGCCGACCCAGACGGTATTCGGCGACGCGTCGGACTTCACCCAGGGGCGGGAGCTGGTCGCGAGTGACGAGTGGTTCGTGGACAACCTCTCGCGCACCTTGGGCGAGCAGGTCTACTTCTCTCCCGAGATGCACGTGGGACGGATTCCGGCCGGCTCGACAACCGAACTGGCGGCCGCAGTGGACAAGATCCTCGCCTATGGCGACTACCAGGACACGGACACCTGGCGCTCCCGGGCGCTGTTGATCTCAGACGACGAGTTCTCCTCGACCCTCGCCGGCACCGAGGCCTACCGGTACCAGGGCGACACGAGCCACCTTCCGCGGCGCGCCGGCGAGTCGATCTTCCGGTGGTCGGCTTGGGAAACGCGTCGTCTCATCCAGGAGACGGCCGGGTTTGCGGAGTTCGGAGTCGACACCTTCTTCACCGCTACCTATATGGACACCGTACCCGGTCTGCAGCGCTGTCGGGAACTCGGCGAGTCGGAACCGGATTGCACGGTCTACCCCTGCCCGTTCGGGGAGGGCGGGCCGCGCCACTGTTTCAACACGATCTCTGCCCCGTACGGCGACAGCCCCGACCCGCGTTCGGACAACTACAACTACGGCCGGACGGTGGTCCCGCCGATCCTGCGTCAATACCTGAACCGGGGCCACCTGCTGGCGATCTACCAGGGACACGCCCACGCGCGCGTCATGAGCCACGAGTACATCTACTACGACGCGACCGGCCTCCGCGAGGATACCCGGCTGCTTCAGAACGACGGCCGGCCGTTCTTCTTCATGGGATTCGGCTGCCATCTTGCCCAGTTCGCCGGATACAAGGAGGGGCTGAGCAGCGTCGGCGACTGCGTTACCGAGAGGATGCTCTTTGCCGACCGCGGCCGCGGCGCGGTGGCGGCCTATGCCTCCACCAACTACGAGTGGCTGGGCAACACCGCGACTCCCAACCTTGCAGTCATCCGCTCGATGTTCGTGGACCCGCCGCGCGATCCCGTCACCGATCGGACTCGCTGGCTGTTGGGCGAGATCATCACCGACGCCAAGTGGCGCATGGCGTCGCCCGAGTACGCCTCTCCCGCCATGGTGGCCACCTACACCCTGCTCGGTGACCCCTCGATGCCGCTGGAAATGGCCCCGCCCCGGTTCTCTGTCTACGTCAACTGCGAACCGGATGCCGGTCCTTCCTGTGAGCCCTGGATGGAAGGGGTACCGCTGGCGGCGGAAGCCGGGAGCGACACGGTGCGGATCCGGGTCCGCCTGCAGGACGAGCAGAGTCTCTCCGGACGCATCCGGCTGCGGGATGGCTCCGGCGACATCGACTCGTCCGCGTACCGGCTGGCCTCGGATCCCCGCTATCCGGGCGATGACCGGCGACTGGAGCTGGCCTATGACCGGGCGCTAGCCCCGCCCGCCAGCGACTACGACATCGAGATCGAGGTGACCGACGCCGCCGGCCGCACCCGGCGCGCGAGCCTGCCGGTCGAATTCGGCACCGCCTTCTTCGTTGTCCGAAACGGCGCCAGCATGCCGCTCGGAGAGCAGGACATCCTGGAAACGGGCGACTCGGTTCTGGTCAGCTTCGTGAGTCCGGTGGATCTCGACGCGACGGCGACCGACCTCTGGCTCGACTCGGCGCGGCTTCCGACGTACGGTCCGGCACTCGCTCCGGGAGCGCGAAGCGGAGAGCTGCGGGCCGTGCTGCCGGAACTCACCGGCGGCGAGCACCGGCTGCGGATCCGGACGGCGGCGCCGGGCGGCAGCGCGGTGGAGCGTGCACAGGTGTTCCAGGGCCCCGGGGGAGGGGAGTCCCGGCTCCTCCTTTTGTACAACTTCCCCAATCCGTTCGACCAGGGAACGGCCTTCTGCTACCGGCTGAGCCGGGCGGCGGCATCGGCGAAAGTCAGCGTATTCACACTCTCCGGACGCAAGATCTGGAGTGCCGAGGGGTCGGCCCGGGCCAATGACAACTCGATCACCTGGGATGGGCGTGACGCCGACGGCGACCCGGTGGCCAATGGACTGTATCTGTATAAACTGGAGGTGCGAACCGCCGAGGGGCGCACGATCTCCCGCGTGGAGCGGGCGGCCCGCGTGCGCTGAGGTCGGTCGGAGAGGCGCGCGAACCCGGCTTCAGTAGCCTGTTAGCCCCCGCCGGCGGGGAAGGGGCAGAAAGACGCATGAATCCGGAACGGTTCACGGTGAAGACAGGTGAGGCGGTGCAATCGGCCCAGCGGCGCGCGCGGGAGGCCGGGCATCCGCAACTGACCAATCTCCATCTGCTGACGGCGTTCCTGGAACAGCGGGAGGGCACGACGGGGCCCCTGCTGGCCAAGCTCGGCGTGGCCGTGGAACCGCTACTCGAGCGCGCGCGGCGCGAGCTGGATCGCCTGCCCCGGGTGCAGGGGGAGACCCAGCTCACGGCGGCCCCGGAGGTGTCGCGCCTGTTCGATGCCGCCGAGGGGGAGATGGAGCGCCTGAAAGACGAGTACCTCTCCACCGAGCACCTCCTCCTGGCGCTCTCGTCCGGCGACAATCTGGGTCCGGCGGCGCGCCTGCTGCGGGAGGCGGGGGCCAACCGGGAGTCGCTCTACCGGGCGCTGGGCGAGGTTCGGGGCGGCGCGCGGGTGACCGACGCGGAGCCCGAGGACAAGTACCAGGTCTTGAAGAAGTACTGCCGCGACCTGACCGAGGTGGCCCGCAAGGGAGAGCTGGACCCGGTCGTGGGACGGGACCGGGAGATCCGCCGGGTTACCCAGGTACTCTCGCGCCGGCGCAAGAACAACCCGGTCCTGATCGGCGACCCGGGCGTCGGCAAGACCGCCGTCGTGGAGGGACTGGCCCGCCGCATCGTGACCGGAGACGTCCCCGAGGGGATGCGGGACAAGCGGCTCCTGGCCCTGGACCTTGGCTCGCTGGTGGCGGGGACGAAGTTCCGGGGGGAGTTCGAGGAGCGGTTGAAGGCGTTGCTGCGCGAGGTGACCGCCTCCGCGGGCGAGATCATCTTGTTCATCGACGAGCTGCATACCCTGGTGGGCGCCGGAGGCGCCGAGGGAGCGGTCGACGCCTCCAATATGCTGAAGCCGGCGTTGGCGCGGGGCGAGCTGCGTTGCGTTGGAGCCACCACGCTGGACGAATACCGCAAGCGGATCGAGAAGGACGCCGCGCTGGAGCGCCGCTTCCAGCCGGTTCTGGTCGGCGAGCCATCGGTGGAGGACACCATTGCCATCCTGCGCGGGCTGAAGGAGCGCTATGAGGTGCACCACGGGGTGAAGATCCAGGACCGGGCCCTGGTGGCCGCGGCGCGCCTGTCCGACCGTTACATCGCCGACCGCTTCCTGCCGGATAAGGCGATCGACCTCGTTGACGAGGCCGCGTCATCGCTGCGCATGGAAATGGACTCCATGCCGGTGGAGGTCGAGACCGTGCAGCGTCGGCTCATTTCCCTGGAGGTGGAGCGCGAGGCGCTGAAGGCGGAAGGCGATCCCGCTTCGAAGGAGCGGCTGCAGGCCGTGGCCCGGGAGATCTCGGAGGCGACGGCGGAGAAGGACCGTCTGGTCGCCCACTGGAAGCGGGAGAAGGAGCTGGTGGGACTGATCCGCTCCGCGCGCGCCCGTCTCGACCATCTCGGCAAGGAGGAAACGCAGGCCGAAAGGGAGGGCAATCTCGAGCGAGTGGCGCGAATCCGCTACGGAGACGCCCCGGCGGCCAACCGGGAGATGGAGGCGGCGGAGGCGGCCCTGCGGGAGCACCAGGCGGCGTTGCGGATGCTCAAGGAGGAGGTCGATTCCGAGGACATCGCGGAGGTGGTCTCCCGTTGGACCGGCATCCCGGTGGCTCGCATGCTCGAGACGGAAATGGAGAAGCTGCTCCACATGGAGGAGCGGTTGTCGCTCCGCGTCGTGGGGCAGGACGAAGCCAAACGCGCGGTATCGGAAGCGGTCCGGCGCGCCCGGGCCGGGCTCTCGCCGGAGAACCGCCCTCTGGGCTCGTTTCTCTTTCTGGGCCCGACCGGGGTCGGGAAGACCGAGCTGGCGCGGGCCCTCGCCGAGTTTCTCTTCGATGACGAGGGGGCGATGGTGCGCCTCGACATGTCGGAGTATGGCGAGCGCCATGCGGTGGCCCGGCTGATCGGCGCGCCGCCGGGCTACGTCGGCTACGAGGAGGGGGGAGCCCTCACCGAAGCGGTGCGGCGCAAGCCCTATTGCGTTGTCCTGCTCGACGAAATCGAAAAGGCACACGCCGAGATCTGGAACGTCTTCCTGCAGATCCTTGACGACGGACGCCTGACCGACGGCCAGGGCCGGACCGTATCCTTCGCCAATGCCGTGATCATCATGACGAGCAATCTCGGTACCGAGCTGATCGGGCGCGTCGAAGGCGAACCGAGCTCAGAGTTGCGCGCGGCGGTGCAGCAGATCCTGCGGGCCCATTTCCGGCCCGAGTTCCTGAATCGCCTCGACGAGATCGTGATCTTCACCTCCCTGTCCCGCGCCCAGCTCCGCCGCATCGTCGACCTGCAGCTGGAGGCGCTGGGCCGCACGCTGGCGCCGCGCCGCATCCGCCTGCGTGTCTCTGAAGAGGCAAAGGAGCGGCTTCTCGCCGTAGGCTGGGATCCGGAGTACGGGGCGCGACCGCTGCGCCGCGCGGTCCAGCGGGAGGTCCAGAACCGCCTGGCCACCCTGATCCTTGCGCGCGAGGTCAAAGAGGGCGATCTGGTGCGGATCGATGCGGGGCCGGCTGGTGAGTTGACCTTCCGGGCGTTGCCGCCCGAACCGGAAGACCCGGCGAATCCGCCATCCGCCGAGGGGACGCGGCGACGCTGACAGGCTTTCCCCGACGGCCGCTCCCGAAGGCCGTTCCCGACGCTCCGGATCGGATCCGGTCCTGCGGCCTGACGGGGGAAGACGAACTGGGGGCTGGGTCCGACGGGAGCCGCTGAGGTCCGGGCGCGGGCGGCGAGGGCCGGCGAGACGACTCAGTTGTCCCCGGTGAACCGGACCTGGTTCTTCCCGCGCGACTTGGCCTCCAGCAGCAGCCGGTTCGCGCCGTTCCACAGGTCGCGCACGGTGCGCCCCCCGGACGGGTAGAGCACACCGCCGACCGAGACCGTCACCCGTTCGGCCACCGTTTTACCATCCAGGCTGCGCATTGTCAGAGGTTCGTTGCCGACCTCGGAGCGCAGGCGCTCAGCGATGAGGCGCGCCTCCTCCAGCGGGACCGGAGGCGAAAGAATCGCGGCGAATTCCTCTCCGCCATAGCGAGCCAGCGTGTCGGTGTGCCGGAGGGCGGAGCGCAGGACGCAGGCCACGGTGGCCAGGACGCGGTCGCCTCCTTCGTAGCCGTGACGGGTGTTGAAGGCCTTGAAATCATCGATGTCGATGATGAGGAGGGCCAGCGACTGCCCGCGCCGGTCCGCCACCGCGATCTCCCGGGCCAGCTGCTCCTCGAAGTACGAGCGGTTGTAGACCCCCGTC
Organism: uncultured bacterium; assembly: GCA_964473865.1. Taxonomy (GTDB): domain Bacteria; phylum Eisenbacteria; class RBG-16-71-46; order CAIMUX01; family CAIMUX01; genus CAIMUX01. The sequence continues at coordinate 148,053 of CAYYQN010000002.1, forward strand.
AGGAAGTCATAGAAGATCAATCCCTGGAGCCGGAGGCTCATGGAGATGAGCGTCTGGAAATGCTGAGCCACGAGGTGCGCCACCGCCATTCGCTCGCGGGTGAAGTGTTCACGGTCGGGATGGCGCAGCACGAGCAGGCCACGCCAGCCTGTCGCCTCATCGCCCAGCCCCTCGATCAGGAAAGAGCCATCCTTGCCGAGGTCGGGGAAGAGAACGAGGCGATCGCGTTGGCGCGCCAGCGGCTCGTGCTCCGGGAACGACATCGGGAATCCGTTTCGGGTGGGAGGCGTGGGCCAGTCCTCTCCGGGAGGCTTCTCCAGCGGCTGAAACCACACGCTCGTTGCGGGAACGAGATCCTGGAGCGTCTTCTCCATTCGCGGCACGAGGTCGCGGGGAGTGAGCACGCGGTCGTGCGTCACCAGGCTTGCCTGGATGGCGAGCAGCCCCTGCACTTCGTGGTAGCGGAATCCCGTCTTGGACGACGGATCCAGCGGGAGGGGCACGGCGCGTGTCTCGGGGGCACGCGGCTGAAGCGAGAGGCGAATGCGCGCGCGCAGCTTCCGCTCCGGATCGCGCAACCGCAACCACTCGTGGCTGCCGTTGCGGGTTCGCTCCATCACGATGAGTTTTCCGCGTTCGACAAGCGACTCCACCAGCCGGCGAGTGACCTGCTCGGTTTCTCCGGGAACCCGTTCGCGGAGGATGCGGTCCAGCATGGCCTGCTCCTCCCAGGTGAGCGGAGCAGTGGCCACGACCTCGCGCAGGAAGTCGAGGTAGCTGATCGGGATGCGTCTCAAGATGGGGCTGCCTCGTACGCCCGGCTCGTTGTCCGGCCGGAAGGTTCCGCGAACGATCCGGTTTCCCGGAGATTTCTTGTCCCATAGGAGCATACCATTGAACATCATCCGGCCTCAAGGTCCCGCACCACGCGGGCAAAGGTAGTGTATCCGGAGTAGTCGCTTTGATGCACGCATGATATCCGATCAGCCCGAGATTCGTCCCGGCAGCCTTTGAGACGGCTCCGCGCGGCCCGGGGGCGGGTCCGTTGATCGGCGGCGGGGAGGGCCCAGGCGGGCGTTGACATCTTTCCCCGCTGGGGGATACCCTTGTCGTTGGGTAGGACTTGCTCAGGCCGACCGGGATCCGCCCGGCCGGCTGGAGGTTGATGTCATGGTTCGCCAGACCAAGTGTCGTTTCGTCCTGGTGTTGTTCCTGGCAGCCGCGTTGGGTGGGCTCCTCGTGCCCGCCTCGGTGCTGGCGGGGCCCCCGGGGGGCGGTGGGAGTGCCATCGGAAACCATCCCGGGGATCCTCAGCTGGATGGAGGTTCCGGCGGAGGGGGTCTGCTCGGATCAGGCGATCCCGACGAGCTGGGGATCTATCGCATGCAGTCGGCGTTGCCCGGCGAAAATCCCGGACCGGCGCAGGTTGTTCCTCCGCGGGCAGAACCGGAGCCCGGCGAGGCGTTGTCGACACTGCGCATGCTCTGGAGATTCCTGCTGGGATACCGGGTCGCGGGGCTCTAGCAGACGTTGGATCCACGGACGGTTGTGACCCGGCTGTCCGGGTCAGCGTCAAACCATGGAAGAACGACATCAGCAGCCATCCGGGCAGACCGCCCGGGAGCGAGACACCGAAGCGATCCCGCCGGGACAGCCTGAGGTGGTGACCCGGCGGGCCGCAAGACCTGCGCCTGACCTGGGCGCGGCGGACCTCTACATCCGCGCCGGCGACATCAGCACCGCCCTTTCTTCGCTGCAGGAGTTGGCGTGCCTGCCTGAGTACGCCGCAGATCTCGGCCTCGCGCGGCGGACGGCATTCTGTCTGGAGAAACTCAGCCGTTACGGCGAGGTCATCGCTCTCCTCGAACACGCCCTGGCCGCCTCGCCGCTGCCCCACGAGTTGGAAGCTGCGGAGCGTGCGGAGCTCGCGCGGTGCCGGCTCATCCTGGGTAAAGCGCTCCTGGAGGCGGGCCGTCTTGCGGAGGCCGAGGTTCAGGGGCAGTTGGCGCTCGCCGCCGTGGAGGGTTCGGCCGGGGGGCCCGAAACCGGCTTTGTGCGGAATCTCCTGGGGGGGATCCGGTTCCGCCGCGGCGACACGGAAGAGGCGCGCGTCCATTTCCGCGCCGCGTTGGAGCACTTCCGCCACGGCGGCGATGTGGCGAACCTGGCTCTGGCCTACATCAACCTCGGCCATCTCCATCGGCAGCAGTGCGAGTGGGATCGGGCGCTGGAGCACTACCAGGCGGCCTACTACCTGCGAGCCACGGAGGGGGAGTTCCAGGACCAGGGGGCGATTCTGCAGAACCTCGCCCTGGTTCTGATGAGGATCGGTCGGTTCGAGGAGGCGGCGGAGAAGCTCGCGTCCAGCCTGCGCCGGGCGATCGAGATGGGCGAACCGGCGCGGGCCTTGCGGGCTCGGCTCGCCCTGGCGCGGCTCCACCGCGAGACGTGGCACAGTGACGAGGCGCGGGCGGTGCTGGCCGAGGCGAACACGCAGACCGCGCCGCCGCCGCCCGGTCGTGAAGGATGTCTCCTGATTCTGGAAGAGGCTCTCCTGGCGCGCTTCGACGGACGCGCCGAGGAGGCCGCGAAGCTGGCCGATCGGCTGCGCGCCCGTGTCGAGACCCTCGCCTCGCGGGGCGACCTCATGATCGAGTCGCTCCTGCTGGACGGCTATCTGGCCCTCGATCGAGGCGACACCGCCGAGGCGGCGGACGACATCCGCCGGGCGGTCGATCTGGCGCGCACGGACCGTGACCGCTTTGCGGAGAATCGCGCGCTTCTTTCGCTTCTAGAGCTTCACTTGGGGTGCGGAGAGGCCGAGCCCGCGTCTGACATCGTGCGCACCTTGCGCGACCGGCATCTGCACAGCGGGGAGCAGCCCGCGCTCGCGCGGGTGATGCTGTATGCCGGGCGAATCGAACAGGAGGTTCGCGGCGACGCGGGGAAGGCGCTCGAGTGGTACACGCGTTCGCGCGACCTCTGGCGTCGCATGAGTTGCCATCGGCTGGAGGCAGTTGCCGAACTGCGTCTGGCCGGAGCTCTCGCCGATCTCGGGCGTACGCCCGAGGCGGAGGCTACGCTGCATCGGGTGCACGAGCAGCTGTCGTCCGAGGATCTGGCCGCGCCGGCGCTGGCGGGGTTGCTGGCCGATCTCGAGGCCAGGATTGCGGACGGCGTGCCGGCGACGTCCGCGCCGAGCATCGACGGCGGCCGCGCCTGGGCTCGCCTCGAGGAGCTGTTCCTCTCTTCCGCGAGCAGCGGAGAAAAGCTCCGCGGCCTGGTCCTGGTCCTGGTGGAGGCGCTGGAGGCTGATGGCGGCCTGCTGGCGCGCGTAGGCCGGGAGGGGTTGGAGGTGGTCTCCTCCGTCTCCATGGGGCGAATCCAGGGGAAGCGGCAGCTCCCGCCGGCGACGCTCGGAGCTGACTTGAACCGGGCGGTGATCCGGCGAAACCTGCGAGTAGCGGACGGCCGGGAGGAAGTGAGTCTTGCCCTCTCTTGGCCGGTCGAGCTGTTTGGCCGGCCGCACGTCGCCTGGGTGGAGCGCCGGGAACCGGGACGCGCGCCGTGGACCCGCGGCGATCTCGACTACGGGCACGCCCTGTTGGCGGGCGCGACGCGGGACCTCCGACCGCTGGTGCCGGAGCGAAGCTCCCAGGCGGCGAGCATGTCGCGCCCCGGTGCCGGCGCGCCGGCGAGTGAGATCCTGGATGGAGCGCTCCACCTCGCCGATGTGGTCACGCAGAACCATCGGATGCTCGGCATCCTCGAGCTGGTGCGCAAGGTGGCGAGCAGCGATCTCACCGTTCTCCTGCAGGGAGAGACCGGCACGGGGAAGAAGCTCCTGGCGGAGGTGGTGCATCGGGCGGGAGAACGGCGGGGCCGGCCTTTTGTGACCGTCGACTGCGCGGCCCTCCCGGACAGCCTGCTCGAAAGCGAGCTCTTCGGCCACCGCAAGGGCGCATTCACCGGCGCGGCCGCCGACCGGGTCGGATTGCTGGAAGAGGCGAACGGCGGAACGATCTTCCTCGACGAGATCGACAAGGCGGGATTGTCGGTGCAGCGGCGCTTCCTGCACATGCTCGACTCGGGGGAGGTGCGCCCGGTGGGCGCCACCACCTACAAGCGGCTGGACGTACGTGTCGTCTGCGCCACGAGCTGTCCCGACCTCCGGCAAGAGGTGGCCGCCGGACGGTTCCTGAAGGACCTGTTCTATCGCCTCAACGATATCTCGGTAACGGTCCCGGCTCTGCGGGAAAGGCCGGACGACATTGTGCTGCTTGCCGAGTGGTTCGCGGAGCAGTTTGCGCGCAAGCTGGGCCGGACCGTGGCTGGACTCTCTCCATCGTTCCGGGCCGCGCTGAACGCGCATTCCTGGCCGGGCAACGTTCGAGAGCTGGAGAAGGCGGTTCGTCGGGCCGTGACCCTCGCGGAAGACGGCGCGATCCTGGGCCCGGAATTGCTGCCCGCGGCCGTTCTGGAATCGCTGGACTCTGCGCGGGAAGCCGACGGGGGCACGCTCAAGGCGAAGGTGGAGCAATACGAGTCCGGGCTGATCCTGCATACCCTCGATCGGCTGGGGTGGAACAAGAGCCGGGCGGCGGTCGACCTTGGGCTCTCGCGGAGGGGCTTGAAGGGGAAGATCGAAAGGTACAGACTGGACAGACGCCGATCCCGCCGCTGAGAGGGGGAGGGTGGCCGGGGAAGACCCCGGTTGCGGACCAGACCCAGCGATTCGCTGGCGGTTTTTTTTGACTGATGGGCGGGAACTCCGCCGGCTTGGAGCATGAGCTTAGGAGCACTCATCCAGGAGGACTGCGTCCTTCTCGACATCCCCTGTACGGACAAGGGCGATCTGATCCGCCACATGGTGGATGCGCTGGTGCGCGCCGGCCGGGTGCCCGACGCCGGCCCGGTGGTGCACGCTCTCCTGGAACGCGAGCGGGTCATGAGCACCGGGATCGGCGGAGGGGTGGCGATTCCCCACGCCCAGTGCCCGAGCGTCCCGGCCCTGGCGGTGGTGCTCGCCCGCCCTTCCTCCGGCGTGGACTTCGACTCGCTCGACGAGAAGCCGGTGCGGCTGGTCTTCATGATCGTGGGTCCGGAGGAGCGTGGCGGGTTCATCCGGGTGCTGGCCCGCATCTCGCGCCTGCTCTACTCGGGTGATCTGCAGGTGAGGCTCCTCGAGGCCAAGGCCCCGGGCGACGTCCAGCGCATCATCTCCGAGGAGGAAGAGAGACTCCGTGGCTGAGGGCGCGCGGCCCGTCGGCGTTGCGGCCGGCGGGCGTCGATGGGTCTCCGCCTGGCTGCCGGTCCTCGTGCTTGAAGCGCTGGTGCTGTTCCTCTCCAGCCGCTCGCATGTGCCGTTGCCGCGGACGATTCCGTATCTGGACAAGGCCGCGCACTTTGTCGAGTATGCTCTGCTCGGTTGGCTGTTGCGCCGGGCGTTTGTGATGACGCTCCGCCACGATCGGGGCGCAACCGCCGCGGCCATCGTGCTGGCCGCAGTGCTCGGGGCCGGAGATGAGCTGTTCCAGAGCACCGTTGCGGGAAGGGATTCGAGCCCGTGGGACTGGCTGGCGGACTCCTGGGGCGCGATCGTCGGCGTCGCCCTGGCATGGTGGACGGCTCGAAGCCGGGCTCGGGTGGCCGTCACGCTGGACGAAGCGGAAGGGACGAAGGGATGAAACTCGACCACCTGGCAGGTTTTCGCCGAACCCACCGGTGCGGCGAGCTTGACCGCTCCCAGACCGGGCAGCGGGTACGGCTCTGCGGATGGGTGCACCGGTTGCGCGATCACGGGGGAGTCCTCTTTCTCGACCTGAGGGACCGAACCGGACTGGTGCAGGTCGTGTTTCGGCCCGGTGACGGGCCCGATCATCCCTCCGCGCGGGCGCGGCGTCTGGGGAGCGAGTTCGTGGTCGCGGTGGAGGGAGAGTGCGTTCCCCGGCCCGAGAACATGGTCAATCCGCAGATGCCCACGGGTGCCGTGGAAGTCGAGGCCACGAGCCTCTTCGTGCTCAACGATTCGGAAACGCCGCCGTTCGTGCTCGAGGAGGCGCCCAGCGCCGGCGAGGACTTGCGCCTCGAATACCGCTACCTGGACCTGCGGCGACCGGAGCTGGCCTCCGTGCTCGGCCTGCGGCACCGTGTCGCCCAGGCGGTCCGTGGTTATCTCGACAAGCAGGACTTCTGGGAAATCGAGACCCCGGTGCTGGTCCGGCCCACCCCCGAGGGCGCGCGGGACTACCTGGTTCCCAGTCGGACCCACCCGGGCAGCTTCTACGCCTTGCCGCAGTCGCCTCAGCTGTACAAGCAGCTCCTGATGGTCTCGGGCATGGATCGCTACTACCAGCTCGCGCGCTGTCTTCGGGACGAGGACCTGCGCGCGGATCGCCAGCCCGAGCATACCCAGATCGACCTCGAGATGTCGTTCGTCGGTGAGGAGGAAGTCTACGCCCTGATCGAGGGGCTGATGCGGGACGTCTTCGGCCGCGTGCTCGAGACCGAGATCCCCACCCCGTTTCCGCGCCTGGTCTACCGCGAGGCCATGGATCGCTACGGCAGCGACAAGCCGGACCTCCGGTTCGGATTCAACCTGGTCGATGCCGCCGAGGCGGTGCAGGGCTCGGGTTTCAAGGTATTTGACGAGACCCTGGCCGCGGGCGGGAGCGTCATGCTGCTCCGCTGGCCCGGAGGGGCGGCCTTCTCGCGCAAGGAGCAGGACGAGCTGGAGGAGGTGGCGAAGCGATACGGGGCGAAGGGGCTGGCGCGGGCCAAGGTGACGGCCGCGGGACTCGAAGGCGGACCGGCGAAGTTCCTCTCTGCCGAGGTCCAGCGGGCGCTCATCGAGGCAGCCGCGGCGGTTGAGGGCGATCTGCTCTGCCTGGTGGCCGACCGCCGGGAGGTCGCGTGCCGCAGCCTGGGGGCGCTGCGCTCCCGCCTGGGGGCGGCGTGGTTGGCGGAGAACCCGGACGCGGCCAGGCCGTGGCGCTTCCTGTGGGTCACCGAGTTCCCGCTCTTCGAACCCGATCCCCAGACCGGCGTTCTGGCTCCGGCGCACCATCTGTTCACCATGCCGCTGGAGAAGGATCTGCCGCTCGTCGAGAGCGATCCGGCGCGGGTGCGGGGCCGCCTGTACGATCTCGTTCTCAACGGCTTTGAACTCGGCTCGGGGAGCATTCGGATCCACCGCCGCGACATCCAGGAGGCGGTGATGAACGTCGTGGGCATCACCGGCGAAGATGCGGAGCGGCGGTTCGGATTCCTCCTCAAGGCATTTCAATACGGCGCGCCTCCGCACGGGGGGATCGCCCTCGGCCTCGATCGGATCATCATGCTCATGGCCGGTCGCCCCTCCTTGCGGGACACCATTGCGTTTCCGAAGACGACGAGCGCTTCTTCGTTGGTGGACGGGTGCCCGGCGCCGGTGGCGCCGGAGGACCTGCGCGAGCTGAGGCTGCGCGTCGACCCGGGGATGTGAGGCCGCCGGTCCGGGCGCCGCGTCCAGGAAGGGAGAGAGTAGAAATGAGCAACGGACCCGAGGAGGCGCGCCTCGCGCTCTTCATCGACTTCGAGAACATTGCGCTGGGGCTGAAGGGCCGCAAGAGCAAGAGTTTCGACATTCACCGCATCCTGGAGCGGCTTCTCGAGAAAGGTCGGATCATCGCCAAACGGGCCTATGCCGACTGGACGCGGTATGCCGACTTTCGCGCCGCCCTGCATGAGGCGGCGATCGAGCTGATCGAGGTGCCGAAGCGGTCCCAGACCGGCAAGAACTCCGCCGACATCCGGCTGGTCGTGGACGCTCTCGACCTCTGCTACACCAAGGAGCACCTCGACACCTTCGTGATCGTGTCGGGCGACAGCGACTTCTCCCCCCTGGTCTCCAAGCTGAAGGAGAACAACAAGCGGGTGATCGGGTTGGGGCTGCGTGACGCCACTTCGGCGCTCCTGGCGGACAACTGCGATGAGTTTCTGTTCTACGAGGACCTGGAGTCGCCATCGGTGGGGCGCAAGGCCGAGCGGGCCGCTGCCGGCGGCGTCGCCGTCTCGGGGAAGAAGCAGGAGGCGTTCGACCTCCTCCTCGACGCGATCGAGGCCCTTCTTCGGGAGAACAAGGACATCTTGTGGAGTTCCATGATCAAGGACACGATCAAGCGGAAGAAGCCGGCCTTCAGCGAGAACAGCTATGGGTATCGGGCCTTCAGCGAGTTGCTGGAGGATGCCGCCCGGCACGAGCTGATCCAGATCACTCGGGACACCAAATCGGGTGGAACATATGTGGTGACGGAGGTTCGGTTTCCGTAGCCGGCCTCTGCGGAGACGTTGAGGCGCGGGATCGCGGCGGCCGGGCCGCTGGCGGACGGTTGGCGGGCGCGGGCCTCCGGCGGCGGGCGACCCCCGGGGCGGGATGGCCGGTCTGGGCTTCAGCACCCCGCTGGTGCTACCATGTTCAGGATTGATGGCCGATAACGCAGGGCAGGACCAGGAGGTAGGTGGATGAGACTTCGAATGGGGGCCGCCCTCGGCGCGGCCCTGGTGCTGGTGGTCGGAGGGTGCGCCAAGCCGCGGCCCTGCACCATCATCCCGATGCAGCTCGAGCTGGTGCGCTTTGACACGGAGCAGCTGGAGGAGCAGGTCGCAACCAAGGTCGCGGAAGTGAACTCGTTGCGCTCGAACCTGGAAATCGCGACCACCCGGATGGCTCAGATGGAGCAGGAGGCAACGGACCTGGAGAAGGCAATCGGCGAGATCGAGGGCGATGCCGGTGCCGCCGGGAGGAAGAAGTGATGCGCGCGCCCAGTCCGTCTGCGGCGAGGGCAGCGGCCCTCATCTTCCCGGTCTGGTTGGTGGTGGGGGGCATTGGTGGGTGCGCGACGGGCCCGGTTCCGCCGGTGAAGGATCCCGCGCGCGGCGAGTTCTATACGGGTCCCGAGATGATGCGACTGCCGGCGGCGGAGCGCGCCCGGTACTGCGCGTGGATGGAGAACCGCCTGCAGGAACTGAAGACCGAGCGCGAGGTCCTGCAGGTGCGAAGGGACAGCCTGGCCGTCGCGGCCGACACCCTGCGCAATCAGGAGATCAAGGTGGCGAGCCGCACGCGTGAGCTGTCGGTGCGGGTGCGTGAACTGAGGCTGCGCGAGAAGGCGACCAACACCTACGTCGTGGCCCCCGGAGACAATCTGCGAAAGATCTCCCGTACCGTCTACGGGGACGGAGCGTACTACCGGGAGATCTACGAGGCGAACAAGGCCATCATCGGGCCGGAGAACGCCGAGTTGAAGACCGGGTTGCGGCTGACGATCCCGCGGCTGAAAGACCAGTAGGCAGGGCCGTCTCCCTTGTCCGATCCCGCGGTCACCGCCACTCTGAGCCTCTCCGGCGTCGATGGGCTGGCGCTGTCCGGTCCCGCCGACGCGAATCTGCGGGCGGTCGAGCGGCACTTCGGCGTGACCCTCGGGGCGCGCGGCGAGACTCTCAGTGTGACCGGCCGGCCCGAGGCGGTGGAGGCCGCTTCGGCGGTTCTGCGCCTGCTCTGCGATCGGGCGCGCGGGGGACGGCTGATCACCGACGAGGATCTCGAGTTCCTGTTCTCGGCGGGAGACTCCGTGAAAGACGGGGTGCAGCCACCCGAGGATGGAGTCGTCTTCTTCGGCGACAAGCGAGTGGTCAAGGCGCGCACCGTCGGACAGGCCGCCTACGTGGAGGCCATGCGGCGGGACGACCTCGTCTTTGGCATCGGACCGGCCGGCACGGGGAAGACCTATCTCGCCGTCGCCATGGCGATGCGTATGTTGAAGGAGAAGCAGGTCGAGCGCGTGGTTCTGGCCCGTCCGGCGGTGGAGGCCGGAGAAAGCCTCGGGTTTCTCCCTGGAGATCTTCAGGAGAAGGTGGATCCCTACCTGCGGCCGCTGTACGACGCGATGCAGGAGATGATCCACTTCGAGAAGCTGCAGCGGCTCCTGCAGATGGGCGTGGTGGAGGTCGCCCCGCTGGCCTACATGCGGGGACGTACGCTCTCCCGCTCGTTTGTCATCCTGGACGAGGCGCAGAACACGAAACTCACGCAGATGAAGATGTTCCTGACCCGGCTCGGGCCCGGGTCCAAGGCGGCGATCACGGGGGACATCACGCAGGTCGACCTGGATGATCCGGGCGCTTCGGGGCTCTTTCGCATACAGGGGATCCTCCGGGGGCTCTCCGGAGTCTCCTTCTGCTACTTCACCGATCGGGATGTGGTCCGGCACCATCTGGTGCGGGAGATCATCCTCGCGTTCGATCGGAGCCAGGAACCGCCATCCGAGGACGCGGAGCGGTCGTGAACGCCGCGGCCGGCAGTCCGGAGACCCCCTCGCGCGTCTCGCTGCGCGAGAGACTGGGCTCGATCCCGCCCCGGACACACCGGATCCTCGCCTTGGCGATGATGCTGCTCGCCGGCATGACCCTGATCCCGTGGCCGTGGGCATTCCGGGGACAGCGCTACGAGCTGGGCCGCGTCCAGCCCACCACCGTCATCGCGGATTTCGACTTTCCGGTGCTGAAGGACTCGGGCGAGCTGGAGCGCGAGCGGGCCGCCCGAGCCGGCGACATTCCGGCGGTGGTCGCGCGCAGCGACTCCGCTTCCGCCGTGGCCAACGCGCGCTGGCGAGAGCTTGCGGAGAAGGTGCGCATCCTGCGCACCGCGCACGGTCGGGGCGACGTGTTGGTTCCCCTGTCCCAGGAGACCCTGGTGCCCCTGCTGGTCGGGGATACCTCGGCGCCGCTGCTGCACGAGGCGGAGTCCCTGCTGCATGATGTGATGCTCCGGGGGTTTGTGTCGTTCGAGCTCTCAGGCCAGCTCGCCGGGTATCGGAGTGTCCGCATCCGCGACCCGTTGGCGGACGTGATTGTCCCGCGCGAGCAGCTTCTGACCCCGGATCGCGTGCGGGACTTGGCCGGCTCCCGGGCCGCCGCCCGCGGCGTACCGGCGGAGGCGCTCGCCGAGATCGTCATGTTTTGCGCCGTGCCGAACCTTGTCTTCGACTCCGGCGGAACCACGGAACTGGTCGATGAGGCGGTGGCCGGGGTGGATCCCTCCGCCGGGCGCGTCCTCAAGGGCGAGAAGATCATCGATGCGCATGAACGCATCACCGGAGAGAAACTGCGGGTGCTCCGCTCCTACGAGTATTGGCGCCACGAGCGCGGCGGGTCGGGCCGCCTCCTGGCCGTGGTGTCGCCGTTGCTGGGCCGGCTCCTGGTGCTGCTCCTCGCGCTCGGGCTCTTCGTGGCGTACATCCGCCTCAACCGTCCCGAGCTCTTGGAGCATCCGCAGGACCTCTGGCTCCTGACGCTCCTGGAGTCTCTCGTGCTGGTCCTGGCCGCCGTGCTGGTGCGGGCGCTGCAACTCCCTCCCGCGCTCACGCCGGTGGCGACCATTTCCATCCTGGTGACGCTCCTGTTCGACGAAAAGCTGGCGCTGGCCGCATCGATGCTGCCGCTGCTCCTGGTGGCGGTGCTGGCCGGGGCCGGGTCGCAGTTCATCGTGGTCATCGGGGTCGGCGCCATCGCCACCGTGTTGCTCACCCATGCGGTGCGCCAACGGACCCAGTTCTTCCGGCACCTGGCCCTGCTGCCGGCCGTCCACCTCGGGATGCTGGTCGCCATGGCCCTGGTCGACTCCGACCCGGTCGCCGGCCTTCTGCGCGACGGGGCGGTGGTGGCGGCCAATCCGCTCCTGTCGGCGGCGCTGGCGCTATTCCTGATGCCGCACGCCGAAGCGGCGTTCGGCCGCTGTAGCGACATCTCCTTGCGCGAGTTCCAGGACCTGAACCGTCCCACGCTCCGGCGCCTCATGATGAACGCGCCGGGCACCTACCACCACGCGATCCTGGTCGGCGCGCTGGCGGAGTCCGCGGCGGTGGTGTCGGGGGCGAACCCGGTGCTGGCCCGGGTCATCGGGTACTACCACGACATCGGGAAGATCGCCAAGCCGGAGTACTTCCCCGAGAACATCGGGATCGGGGTCCGCAACCCCCACGACAAGCTCGCGCCGTCCATGACCCGGCTCATCCTGGAGTCGCACATACGAGACGGGGTGGCCCTCGCCCGGGAGGAGCGCTTGCCGCGGCCGGTGGTCGAGGGCATCCGCGAGCACCACGGCATCTCGCTCATGGACGGGGCCTGGCGCAAGGCGCGAAAACAGGATCCGGCGGCACGCCAGGAGGAATACCGTTACCCCGGTCCGCGGCCCACGAGTCGCGAGTCGGCCCTGGTGCTGCTCGCCAACGAGGTGGAACAGGCGGCGCGCGGCCTCGAGAATCCGACGCCAAGCCGGATCAAGGGCCTGGTGCACCGAGTGGTGCAGGTCAATCTCGACAACTGGAACCTGGACGACAGCGGACTCACCCTGAGCGACATCGCGCGCGTGCGGGACAGCTTTGTTCCGATCCTCGCGGCGGCCTTCCGCGGGCGCGTCCAGGGTGACCGCGGGATGGATGATGCCAACGTCCGCGAAAACCCTTCCCGTCGCGGTACGGACCCGCGGAGTCGTCGCTGACCGCGGCGCCCTGCGCGCGCTGCTGCGGCGATGCCTTGATTCCGGCGGTGCCGCCCCCGGGGCGGGGCTGAGCCTCGTGCTTGCCGGGGATCGTCTGGTGCGCCGGCTCAATCGGGAGTGGCGCGGGCGCGATCGCTCCACCGACGTTCTATCCTTTCCCGCCGGCGATCCGCTGCCATTGCCGCCCGCGGTCGACGACCCGGTCGGTCTCTGCCTTGGGGAGATCGTCGTCTCCCTGCCCCGGTGCCGTGAACAGGCTGCGGAGCAGGGCGTCGACCCTGGCGTCGAGCTGACGCGCCTCGTCATCCATGGCGCGCTGCACCTCCTGGGGCACGACCACGAGTGCGCCGGGCCGCGCGCCCGGATGCGGGCGTGCGAACGGCGCTTGCGAGCGTGGGCGGGGCGGCAAGGCATCGGCCCGGGTCTGCTGCGCGCTCCCGGACCGGTCACTCCCACGCGCCGACCTCGTGGCGCGCGCGAGGGCCGACTCGGACGGCATCGCGCGCGCGCGCAACCGGCCGCGCGCCGGGGGGCGGTATGATCTCCTGGGCGGCCCCCCTGGCGGGATTGATCCTCCTTCCGGTGGCAGGGGCGGCGCTTGACGCGACCGCAGAGACCCGCCGGGCGGGTTTTCGCCGCTTCGGGTCGGCGGTGGCCCACCTCGCAGCCGCGTCGTGCGCCGCCCTGCTGGCGATGGTCGCCGGTCACCGGCCCGGCCCGGCCGGCTGGGACGCCAGCACGACGGTTCTCGTGATGCTTGCAGGCGCGGCCTGGGTGGAAGCGGTGTTTCTCTCCGGGATCCGGGTGCATCATCGGAAACCGGCGCTCCGCTCGGCCGGAGGCGGAGATCCCGGCTCGGGCGCTTCCGCGGACGACGGCGGGAGCGGCGCGGCAGGCCCACTCGGAAGCCTGAGCGCCGATGGTGAGGCGCTGCTTCTGCGGGTGCTCGCGCTCGAGTCGCTACCGGTCGAGCCGATCATGACCCCGCGCGAGCGGATGGCGACAGTCGGCGCGACGGCGACGGTGTCGGACGCGGTGGAGCGAATGCGCGCCAGCGGGCATGCCCGCCTGCCGGTGGTGGCGGACGGTTCACTCGATCGAATCCTGGGCGTGGTTCACGCCAAGGACCTGGTGCCGCTGGTCATCGCCGGATCGGGTGCTCCGCTCCGTCGTCAGATCCGCCGCTGTCTGCGCGTGCCGCACGGTCAACCGGTGGCCCGGCTCCTCGCCGACTTCCGCCGGAACCGCGTCCATCTCGGCATCGTCACCGATCCTTTGGGCCGTACTCTGGGGCTCGTCACGATGGGGGACGTCTTTGCCCACCTGGCCGGCACGCGTGGGAGCGCGGAGTCGGCCCGGGGAGACGGCGGCGCCATCCCGGAAGCGCCTTCCGTCGGGGGAGGGACATCGCCGTGACGTTGCCGGCCCCGGTTCTGCTGCCGCTTGCCGTGTCCGTCGTGACCTGCCTGCTGCTGTTCCTGGCGTCCTGGGATGGCGCGGCCCGCCGCCGCGAACGGTGGAACGACATGGACCGCGGTCCGTCGGTCCAACACGACGCTCTGGAGGTGCGTCTGGCGGCCTGGTTGTTGCTCGGCGCCGCGCTCTGGGGTCTCTCCCGGACGCGGGGCCACGAGCCGGTCCACGAGCTTTTCGGCCTGGCGGTCGGACTGAGTTTCTTCGCCGCGGCGGGCCTTGCGGCGTTCGGGCTCGGGATCGTGATCGGACGAAGCCGATTCTTCCCGAGAGGATTGCGCTGGGTCCTCACGCCGTACCACGGACTGGCTGGTTGGATCTTGTGGCTGCGTGCGCTGGCTCGGCGCCGCGACCTGGTCGCCGGGATCCCCGGAGGGATGACACCCTTTCCGGCGGCGGTGGAGCCGGAGGATGCGCCCCGGCGCGGGGTGCGCGACCTGGCCGAGTTCCGGCTGGAAGAGGTCATGATTCCTCGCTCCCAGGTGGATGCCCTCCAGGGATCGGTCTCCGTGGGCGATGCGGCGGCCGAAGTCCGCCGGAGGCCACACGCGCTCTATCCCGTGAATGGCGACTCGGTGGATCAACCTCTGGGCGTGGTGCGGATCCTCGACCTGGCGGATCCCAGCGCCCGCAATCGGCCGGTGCGGGAGCTCGTGCGGCCGACGCCGATCCTACCCGAGACGGTGCGGGGGTTGCGGTTGTTCCGCGATCTGGCATCGGCCCCGCTTCCCGCAGCCCTTGTCGTGGATGAGTATGGCGGCATGGCCGGGCTCGTGACCGTGGAGGACCTGGTCGAGGTCTTGGTGGGCGACCTGGAAGGCGAGCACGAGGTCGTCCGGGCCCGCATCGTCCGGCGCGACTCGGGCGCGCGGCGCGTTGATGGAGCCTGCACCATCGAGGAATTCAACCGGCGCCTCGGGGCATCGCTGCCTGAGGGGGAGTACGAGACCGTGGCCGGACTCGTCCTGGATCGGCTGGGCGCGATCCCCCCACCCGGGGAAGAGCTGGAGGTGCCCGGGTTCCGGCTGACCGTGGAAGAAGCCACCGACCGGCGCATCCTCTGGGTGCGCGCCGAGCGGTCCCTCGACCGGTCGAGTGGGACGGAGACCGGGACGTGAGCACGGCGCTCGTCTCCTGCGAGGGCCTCGTGTTGCGCAACCTGCGCCACGGGGAGACGAGCCGCATCGCCACCCTCTTCACGCCCGAGCTGGGCAAGATCGGCGTCATCGCCAAGGGCGCGCGCGATCCGAAGTCGCCCTTCGGCGCCTCCCTCGAGTTCCTCTCCCACGGCACGTACGCGGTGTACTACCGGCCGGGCCGCGATCTGCACTTTCTCCGCGCGGGTTCGCTGGAACACGAGTTCCGCGGCCTGCTCCGGGACACCACTCGTTTCATCCTGGCCTCGGCTTTCGCCGAATTCCTCGAGCGGGTGCTGCACGGCGAGGATCCGGCGCGCGAGCTCTTCGCCTTCGCCCGGCGCGGGCTGGCCGTGCTGGAAACGGCGCCGCAACCGGCGCTGCCGGAGCTCTTCCGGGGGCTGCAGCTGCGGGTGGCTTCCCTGCTCGGGTACTCGCCGCGGCTGGAGCAGTGCCTGCGCTGTGATCGCGTGGTGGCGCCGGCCGAGACGGAGGCTGCGCCGGCGAAGGCGGCCTGGACCTTCCTCCCGGCGGAGGGCGGGGTGCTTTGTCCGGCCTGCGCCGGCCGGGAGCAGGCGGAGGCCGGGGTTCGACTCTCGCCGCGAGCGCTTCGGCGGCTGCGGGCCCTGGCGCTCGGACGCCGCGGCGCGCCCGGGTCCGACAGCGGCGGATTGGCCGCCGCGACGGACCGGATGGCGTCCGAGGCGGCAAGAGGCTCCCGGGTGGCAGAGGTGGCCGTGAACGGAGAGACGCAGATCGCGGACAGGTTGCGCATTCCGGATCCGGCCTGGGTGGCATGCCTCGACGGGCTGGTGGAGAGTTTCCTCCGCTATCATCTCGACTCATACCGAGGGCTTCGGGCCCTGGAAGGTCCGGCCGGCAAAGGGCTCGGGACCTCCGGCGTGGCGACCGGCGGGCTGCGGGAGGGCGGACTTGACCAGGCCCGGCGCTCTCCCTATCCTTCGCCGTCATGAACCGACGTCGTTTCAGGCTCGCGGCGAGCCTCATGGTCTGCGGTCTCGTGGCGCAGAGCTTTACTGGGGGCTGTTCCCGCCCGCGAGATCCGTTCGACGTCCGGAGTCTTCCCGACGCTCCCTTCTCGGTGAACACGGCGCTCCTCGGTCCGGTCCAGGTCGATTCCCTGCTGGGGCTTCAGTTCCGACTTCCCGCGGAGTTCCAGCCGGGAAACCCTGAGCGGGTGGAGCAGATTCGGGAGATGGTGCGCGCGGGGGCGAAGCTGGGAGATCCTTTGGCTCACGATCCCGTCTGGATCTTCGGCGTGCCCGGCAGCGTGGGCATGTTCAAGGTCGCGCACTTCCGGGAGCCGCCCGCGGGCGGAATGAACGAGGCCTGGATCGACAGGGTGCGGTCGGAGATGGAGGCTCAGGTCAAGCCGGCCACGGTGGTGGAGGACCGCTTTCGCGTGGGCGGCCGTATTCCGGTCGTGCGCTTTGTCGTGGGCAATGAGTCGATGGTCCTGGTGCGGGCGATTTGCCAGGTTCCTGGCCATCCGCCCGGAATGATCGATTGCCTTCTGCCGCGTCCGGATCACGAGCGCCTGGGTCCGGCCGTCGAATCCGCGATCGGCGCGCTGGCACCGCGATGAGCGCGGCCGCGGGTCGCGGCCTTGGCTCCGGGTAGACCGCTGCCCGCGCCGGTCCGTCCCCGACCGTGAGGGAATTCGCGCGTTCGTGTCCTCTTGACAAGGAAGATCGCGGGGCGTACAACACCATTGCGTCTCGGTGCACACAGCCTTTAAGCCGGTCCGGTGAGACCGGCAAGGAGTCTACATGCCGCTTCCGCTTCTGCTTGGACCCCGCGGGCCGGTGAACGGTCCGAAGCGGGGGTTTTCCATACCCGCCCCCGCCTGCCTCCCCCGGACGGCGACTCGGCTTCCGGTCTCTCTCCCAATCGATGGAGGATCCCCGCGTTGAAACAGAAGGCGTTCATTGTCAACGAAGACGAGATGCGGCGGGCGATCGTTCGCATCTCCCACGAAATCGTCGAACGGAACCGGGGCGTCTCCGACATCGCTCTGGTCGGAATCCGCCGGCGCGGCCTTCCGCTGGCCGAGCGCATCCGCGCCAACATCCGCGCCTTCGAAAACTCGGAGGTGCCCCTCGGCGCTCTGGACATCACTCTCTACCGGGATGACCTCCAGATGATTGCCGAGCAACCGGTGGTGCGGACGACGGAGATCCCCTTCTCCGTCGACGATAAGGTGATTGTGCTGGTGGACGACGTTCTGTACACCGGCCGCACGGTGCGGGCCGCGCTGGACGCGCTCATGGACTTCGGCCGTCCGCGCGTCATTCAGCTGGCCGTCCTGATCGATCGCGGGCACCGGGAGCTGCCGATCCGTGCCGACTATGTCGGGAAGAACGTGCCGACGTCGCGGCGGGAGGTGGTGAAGGTGAGCCTGCGGGAAGAGGACGGCGTCGATGGCGTGAGCATTGAAGAAGCGGAGGAGGGCCGGGAATGATCTTTCGACGGCGGCACCTGCTCGGGCTGGAGGAACTGACCCGGGAAGAGATCCTCCACATCCTCGACACCGCGCGGACCTTCCGGGAAGTTCTCGACCGCCCGATCAAGAAGGTCCCCTCGCTGCGCGGGGTCACAGTCTGCAACGCCTTCTATGAGGCGAGCACGCGCACCCGCCTCTCCTTCGAACTGGCGGCCAAGCGTCTCTCGGCCGACACCCTTTCGTTTTCCACCAGCGGTTCCTCGGTTGCGAAGGGCGAGACGCTTCTCGACACCATTCGCAACATCGAGGCGATGCGGGTCGACATGGTCGTCATCCGCCATTCGTCGTCGGGAGCGCCGCACTACCTGGCCAGACGGGTGAAGGCGCGGGTCATCAACGCGGGGGACGGCTTCCACGAGCATCCCACCCAGGGACTGCTCGACCTCTATACGATTCGGGAGCGCTTTCCGGATCTGAACGGTCTGCGGGTCACCATCGTCGGTGACATCGCCCACTCTCGGGTCGCCCGCTCGAACATCTGGGCCCTCACGAAGTGCGGTGCGCAGGTCACCTTGTGCGGTCCCTCGACGTTGATGCCGGCGGAGGTGGAACGGACCGGCGTACGGGTGACGCATAGCCTCGAGGAGGCGGTAGAGGGGGCGCAGGTGGTGATGGCGCTGCGGGTGCAGCGCGAGCGGATGGAAGGCGCGTATCTTCCCTCCACGCGGGAATACGCCCGAACCTTCGGGATCCACGCCGATCTGCTGCGCCGGGCGGGGCGCCCGGTGGTCATGCACCCGGGACCCATGAATCGCGGCGTGGAGATCGATCCCGAGGTCGCTGACGGGTCGGATTCGGTGATCCTGGACCAGGTCCAAAACGGAGTGGCCGTGCGCATGGCGGTCCTCTTCCTCACCTGGGGCGGATCGGAAATCGAGGCGGGCGTATGAAGGGCGGTCCGGCGGGAGGCAAGGCGGCGATGAGCGCAAACGGTACGAAGGATCCGATCGCAGTATGGGGCGGCCTCGAGTCGGTCCTGCTCCAGAACCTCCGGGTTCTGGACCCCGGGGGAACGATGCGGGGTAGTTGTGATCTGTGGATCCGCCACGGTGTCCTGGAGGCCATGGCTCCGGAGCTTCCCGCGCGGGAAGGTCCCTCGATCGACTTCGGCGGGGCGCTGGTCCTGCCCGGGCTCTTCGACATGCACGTCCACTTCCGCGAGCCGGGGGGAGAGGACTCCGAGACAATCGCCTCCGGCGCCCGGGCGGCGGCGCGCGGCGGTTTCACCGGCGTGGCCTGTATGCCCAACACCCCGGTGCGAATCGACGGCCGGCCGACGATCGATCTGGTCCACGCGCGGGCGCGCGAGGCTTGCGGCACCCGGGTCTATCCGGTGGGGGCGATGACGCGGAATCTGGAGGGAAAGCTGCTCACCGAGATGGCTGAGTTGAAGGATGCCGGTGCCGTAGCCGTCTCCGACGACGGCCACCCGGTGGAAAACAGCGAAGTCATGCGGCGCGGGATGGAGTACGCCCGGATGTGCGGCCTCACAGTCCTCTCGCACTCGGAGGATCGATCGCTTCGCGGCAACGGCGTCATGCACGAGGGATACTGGTCGACGGTGCTGGGCCTGCGCGGGATTCCGGCCGCGAGCGAGGAAGTCGGAGTCGCGCGCGACCTGGCGCTTTGCGAGCTGACCGGCGCCCGGCTCCATCTCTGTCATCTGAGCACGCGGACCGGCGTGGAGCTGCTCAGGCGGGCGAAGGAGAAAGGCCTGCCGGTCACCGCCGAGGCGGCGCCGCATCACCTCGCCCTGGACCACTCCAGCCTCCGCTCCTACGACAGCAGCTTCAAGATGAACCCTCCGTTGCGGACTGCGGAGGATGTCGCCGCCCTGCGGGAAGCCGTCAAGTCGGGGCTCATCGACGCGATCGCCACGGACCACGCGCCGCATGCTCCGGTGCTCAAGGACGGGGAGTTGGACCAGGCCCCGTTTGGAGCGATCGGCCTGGAGACTTCGTTCGGAGTCTGCCACCGCGTCCTGGTGGAAGAGTCGGGAATGGAGCTGGCGGATCTGGTGGAGCGGATGGCGGTGGCGCCGCGCCGGATCCTGGGCCTTCCCGGAGGACGACTCGAGGTGGGGAAGCCGGCGGACCTCACGATCCTCGATCTGGACTGGCAATGGACCGTCGATCCCGGCGCGTTTGCCTCGTTGAGCCGCAACTGTCCGTTTGCCGGCTGGACGCTGAAGGGGAAGGTCCTTCTCACCGTGGCCGCGGGACGATTCACCCACGCGGCGGTGTCACCTCCGGCGGCGGGCGAGCGGGTTCCCGGCGCCCGCGGCTAGCAGGATGCTGAGAGATCCAGACAGCCGCGTTCGTGGCGCCGATCGGTCGGGCGCGGGGCGCCGGGATCGGATTCCCGACGCGCGGGTCCTGGCGGCACTGGTCCTGGCCGCACTCGTCCTGGCGGCATTCGTCCTGGGAAGCAGCGGGTGTGCCTACTTCAACACCTTCTACTTCGCCAAGAAGTACTTCGCTCAGGCCGAGAAGCTCGCCCGCGCGGCCGGTTCGGACAAGGTTCCGCCCGACGCGATCCGCCGCTACGATGAGGCGATCAAACAAGCGACCAAGGTGATCAAGTATCACGGCGGCAGCCGCTGGGTTGATGATGCGCTCTACCTCATGGGCGCTTCGTTCTATGGCAAGGGTGAGCACGAAGAGGCGCTGCGCAAGTTCGACGAGCTGGTGGCGAACTACCCCGAGTCCCGGTGGGTTCCCTGGGCGCTGTACAAGAGCGGCCTTTCCCACTACCAGCGCAAGAACGATGAGCTGATGGAGGCGTGTTTTCGTCGGGTGCTGAACGAGTATCCGGATTTTGAGCGAAGCGACGACATCTACTACACCGGAGCCCGGGCGGCCGAAAGGAAACGTGACCGGGTGGAGGCGGTGCGGCGCTATCGCGAACTGGTGGAGCGATTCCCCCGTAGCGATCGCGGGCAGGAAGGGCTGCTGAGGATCGGCGATTTGTACTTCGACGCCGGTTACGCCGACAGCGCCTACACCAGCTACGCTGAGGCCTCTCGTCTCGCGCGCGATGAGCAGGGGATCCGCAACGCCGAGGTCAAGGCGGCGGATGCCCTGGTCCGACTGCAGCGGGCGCCCGAGGCGGTGCGGCAGCTCGAGCGGCTGCTACCGAGCGACGAGACGCAGATTCGGCCCGGCGAGACGTGGCCGGCGCTGGTCCGGGTGCACCTGGCGCAGGCCTACAATGCCACCGCTCGACCCGCGGACGCTCTGGAGGCGTTGCGACTGGTGGTCACGAAGTACCCGCAGTCGAGCTATGCCCCCGAGGCGCAGTTCCAGATCGGATACACGTACGAAGTCTATCTCGACTCGCTTGATGCCGCCCGCACCGCCTATGACCAGGTCGGGCGCTCCGGGTCGACCAGCGTGTTTCGAGACCAGGCCCAGACCCGCTCGCGGAATCTGGCCCAGCTGCAGACCCTGGCGTCGCAGGCGGCGTCCGACTCCACGGCGGACTCGGACAAGCAGGCGGAGGCCCAGCTGCGGATCGCGGAGCTCTACCTTCTCTCCCAGAACAAGGTGTCGGAGGCGATCGCGAAGTACCGGGAGGTGCGGGCCGAGTATCCAGGAAGCCGTTCCGCGCCGCGGGCTGCGTATGCGCTGGCCTGGATTCAGCTCCGGCGGATGGAAGGCCAACGGGACAGCGCCCTGACCGCGTTCGTGCAGTTGATCCGGGACTTCCCGACGTCGCCGGCGGCGCGTGGCGCACTCGAGCTCCTGGCGGCCGAGGGTGCGGACACGGCGGGGCTGAGCGCGCTCCTGGTGGAGGCCCCGCCTGATACCGCGGAAACCGATGCAACGACTCCGGCCCCGGCCCCGCCGTCGCCCGCGGATTCGGAAACCGGTGTCGCTCCTGGTGCGGCGCCGCCGGAAGCCGTCCGACCACCCACGACGGAAGCGCCGCCGGGAGTGCCCCTCGCCGACAGCGTCGGATTGCCGCCGCGTTTCAGCCCGATGTCGCAGGGAGATGCGCGCGCCGGGGCCCCTGCGGACACCACGCCGGCGGGACCCGGCGCGCTTCATCCGGACAGCCTGCCGGCGGCGGCCGACACCCTTCCACCGGACAGCCTGCCGGCGGGGGCCGACACCTTTCCGCCGGACACCATGCCGCCGAGACCCGGCGCGCGCCTTCCGGACACTCTTCGGGCCGCACCCGACACGCTCCCGCCCGGTCCGAGGCGGCCGTGACAGCGCCCGAGGGGCACGGTTCCGTTCCCGCCCCGGCCCGGGAGGCGGTAGCGCGCGTGCTGTCGAATCGGCAGCTCATTCCGGGAATCTTCGAGATCGCGCTGGCGCTCCCCGCGAAATGGGGCCCGGCGCAACCGGGTCAGTTTGTACAACTGGCCTGTCCGCCCCTGCCGGCATTCGGCCTACGCCGGCCATTCAGCCTGGCCGCTTGCGACGTTTCTGCAGAGAGGGTCGAGGCTCGGATCGTGTATGGGGCGATCGGCCTGCGGACACGCGAGCTCTCGCAGGCGCCTCCCGGCTCCCGGCTCCCGCTACTGGGACCGCTTGGCCGCCCGTTCGCTCCGCCCGCCGGACGCCGCGCGGTCCTGCTCGGAGGGGGGCGAGGACTGGCCCCGGTACTGATGCTGGCGGAACGGCTCAGGCGGGACGTCGATCCCCGGAAGCCTCGGCGCGACGCCGGCAGCGATCGCCTGGCACCCGGGGCGGGCCGCGAGCCCGCACTCCTCCTGCATGGAGCTCGCACCGCAAGCCAGCTCCTGCCCCTGCCCGACCCGCCGTGTCCGGTCCGGCTGGCCACGGACGACGGGAGCGAGGGACTCCACGGGACCCTGATCGACCTCCTGCAGTCGTTGCTGGATTCCGGCGAGATTCGGGAGGGACGCGACGCTCTCTACGCCTGCGGGCCCAACCGCATGCTTGCCGCGCTCGCCGCCTGGACCGCCCGGCGTGATCTTCCCTGCCAGGTCTCCTTGGAGACGCACTTTGGCTGCGGTCTCGGGATCTGCGCCGGATGTGCGGTACCGGTGAGGGCACAACCCGGCGTCGAGGCGTCGGCGTTCGAGCGGTTCGCGTTTCTCTGCCGGGAGGGACCGGTGATGGATGCGCAACGGGTCGATTGGACCGGGGTGCCCGAGTGAGCTCGCACGAAGACCAGAGCCGCAACGATCGCGGTGTGCCCGGACCGACCCGTGGTCCCGGCTTCCCGGGTCCGTCGCTGGCGGTGAGCGTGGGGTCGGTGCGCCTGGCGAACCCGGTACTCACCGCCTCCGGCACCTTCGGCTACGGTGACGAAGACGCAGAGCTCACCGGGGTGCGCGACCTCGGCGGAATCGTCACGAAGACGATCACCCTGGAGCCGCGTGCGGGAAACGCGCCTCCCCGCATCTGGGAGACTCCCTCCGGGATGCTGAATTCGATCGGTCTCCAGAACGTTGGTGTCGACCGCTTCTGCGCGGAGAAGATGCCGCGGCTCGCCGGGCTGGGGGTGCCGATCATCGTCTCGGTGGGCGGCCGGCGGGCCGAGGAGTTCGTGGATACGGTGCGGCATCTGGAGGGTGTCGCCGGAATCACGGCCTACGAGGTCAACATCTCCTGCCCGAACGTGAAGGAAGGCGGGATCGAGTTCTGTCAGGACCCCGCGGCCGCGGCCGCGGTGGTCGCCAGCGTCCGCAAGGTGAGCCGTCGCCCGATCTGGGTCAAGCTGAGCCCGAACGTAACCCGGGTGGGCGTGGTGGCGCGCGCGGCCGCCGATGCGGGGGCCGATGGAATCACGGCCATCAACACCTTCGTCGGCCTCTGCGTGGATGTCCGCACGCGGAGGAGCCGCCTGTCTGCCGGTACCGGAGGGCTGTCCGGTCCCGCCATTCGTCCCTTGGCCCTGGCCCGGGTGCGGGAGGCGGTGCGCTCGGTGGCGATTCCGGTTGTCGGGTGCGGCGGCATCGTGACCGCGGAGGATGCGCTGGAGTTCCTGGTCGTCGGCGCCCGGGCGGTGCAGGTGGGCACTGCCTCTTTCGCCAATCCCCGGGCGGCGCTCGACATGGTCGCGGGGATCAGGGGGTTTCTGGCCGCCGAGAACCTGGCCTCAGTGGAATCTCTGATCGGCACCTACCGGGAGGGAACATGACCGATACCCGACCCCCGGGCCCGCCCCGGCCGCAATCGGCCGGAGACCGGCTCATCGTGGCCCTTGACTTTCCGGACGCCGCCGCCGCATTGGCGATGGTCGATCGCCTGGGCGAGGACGTGAGGTGGTTCAAGGTCGGGATGGAGCTCTTCTACGCGGAGGGGCGCGGGCTCCTCGATGCGCTGCACGGGCGCGGCAAGCGGATCTTCCTCGATCTCAAGCTCCACGACATCCCGAACACCATGGTCATGGCATGCCGGAGTCTCTCCCGTCTCCCGGTGGATCTCTGCACGCTGCACATCCCCGCGGGACCCGAAGCCTTGCGGGCCTGTGCCGCCGAGGCGCGACGGATCGCCGACGCGGAGGGTCCCGTGATCGGTCTGCTCGGCGTCACCCGCCTCACCAGCCTTTCCCCCCCGGATCCCACCGAGCCGTGGCGGGATGTGGTCGAGCTGGCGGGCCGGGCGGCACAGGCCGGCGTATTCGGTTGGATTGCGCCCGCCGCGGCGGCGCCGCTCCTGCGGGCGGCGCACGGCAGTGGGCCGGCGTTGGTCTGTCCGGGAATCCGGCTCCCGGAGCAAGGCCGCCAGGACCAGGTGATGGTGGGGACTCCCGAGGAAGCGGTGCGCGGTGGTGCCGACTGGATCGTCGTCGGAAGGCCGATCACGCGGGCCGAGGAACCGGCCAGGGCGGCCCGGGAGTTCGTACGCCGCCTGGGCTGAGGGGTCGTGACCGGCTGCGGAGTGCCCGTGGGAACCTCGGTGGTCGGGCCAGGTTGGGGCGGCGGCACGATCGGGCGCCACGGAAGCCCCGGCGGCTCCGCCCGTTCCGCCGGTTGACCGTAGCCGGCCGGCATGCCTATTCTGTTACTCCGGTTGCGGTCGGGCCGCGGTGCCATGGGGAGGACGGGAATGCAGAAGATCACCATGCTGGGCACAGGGTACGTGGGGTTGGTCACCGGTGCCTGCCTGGCGGATTTCGGGAACCGGGTCATCTGCGTCGACACCGACGCAGGCAAGGTCGAAGCTCTGCGGCAGGGGAAGCTGCCTTTCTACGAGTTCTCCCTGGGCGAAATCGTCGCGCGCAACGTTGCGGAAGGCCGGCTCAGCTTCACCACCGACCTGCCGGGCGCGATTCGAGCGAGCAAGGTGATCTTCATCGCCGTCGGCACCCCCACCGGGCAGGGGGGAGAGGCCGACCTGGCCCAGGTCTTTTCCGCCGCGCGCACCATTGCCGCGAACATGAACGGCTACAAGCTGGTGGTGCAGAAGAGCACCGTTCCCGTCGGCACCGGAGAGAGGGTCCTGCGGACCATCGAGGAACTGCTCAAACGGAAGCACGTTCCGTTCGACGTGGCCAGCAACCCGGAGTTCCTCCGCGAAGGGTCCGCCGTCGAGGACTTCATGCGACCGGACCGCGTGGTGATCGGCACCTGGTCCAGGAAGGCGGAGGCGATCCTCTCGGAGATCTACCGTCCCCTCTACCTCAGCGAGACTCCGATGGTGAAGACCTCGGTGCAGACCGCGGAGCTGGTCAAGTACGCCAGCAACGCGTTCCTGGCGACCAAGATCTCGTTCATCAACGAGATGGCCAACTTGTGCGAGGTCCTCGGCGCGGACGTCAAGACGGTGGCCAAGGGGATGGGCCTGGACAAGCGGATCGGCCCGAAGTTCCTCCACGCGGGTCCGGGCTACGGCGGATCCTGCTTCCCCAAGGACACCATGGCTTTGGCGAGCTTCGCCCGCGCCGCGGGAGTGCCGAGCGGGATCGTCGAGGCGACCATCGACGTCAACCGCCAGCAGCGGATCCGTATGATGAACAAGATCCAGGGACTCGTGCCGCGTCTCCGGGGATCCACCATCGCCGTCCTCGGCCTCTCCTTCAAACCGATGACCGATGACATTCGCGACTCCGTCGGTGTCGATCTGGTGCGCATGTTGCGGGCCCGGGGAGCGAAGGTGCGCACGTTTGACCCGGTCGCCATGGAGCGGGCCGCCCAGGAGCTTCCGAAGTCGATCTACTTTGCCAAGGACTCCTACGACGCGGCCCGCGGGGCCGATGGCCTGGTCATCGCCACGGAGTGGAACGAGTTCCGCATGCTCGATCTCGGCAAGATCCGACGTCTGCTCCGGCGCCCGGTGGTGATCGACACGCGCAATATCTACGACCCGGCGCTGCTCACGGTGGAAGGCTTCCGTCACGTGGGGGTGGGACGAGGGAGCCGAGTGCCGGTGCGGGCCTCGGACCGGAGGAAGAAGTCCGCGGGTCAGGCAAGGCGGAGGGCCGCCCCGCGCAAGGCTTCGCGAACGAAGGCCCGGCCCCGGCGTGCGAGAACGGGTTCATGATCGACGGCGTGGTCGTCAAGCCGCTCCGGGTCGTCGCCGACGAGCGCGGCTGGTTGATGGAGATCGTCCGCCGCGACGATCCGTTCTTCACCCGCTTTGGACAGAGCTACCTCACCGTGATCTATCCGGGGGTGGTCAAGGGGTGGCACTGGCACCAGAAGCAGACCGACCATTTCTGCATCGTCAAGGGGATGGCCAAGGTCGTGCTGTACGATCGGCGCGAGGAGTCGCCCACCAAGGGAGAGGTGAACGAGTTCTTCCTCGGGGAGAAGAACCCGGCGGTAGTGGTGATTCCCAACGGCGTCCTGCATGGGATGAAGGGGATCGGCACCGAGCCCGCGTTCCTGATGAACCTGACCACCGAGCCGTACAATCATTCCGCTCCGGACGAGCTCCGCGTGCCTCCCCATGATGGCGGCATCCCTTACGACTGGACGCGCCGAGATGGTTGAGGAGTCCCGCGCGCGGGTTCCGGCAGGCACCGGCCCCGTCCTGGTGACGGGCGGGGCGGGGTTCATCGGCTCCCACCTGGTCGAGGCGCTGCTCCGGCGCGGGGAGCGGGTCCGCGTGCTCGATGACCTCTCCACCGGCTCGCTCGACAACCTCGCCGCCTGCAGCCGGGAGGAGCGCCTGGAGGTCGAGATCGGCACCGCGCGGAACGCGGAGACATTTCGCCGAGTCCTCGACGGCTGCACCGCGGTCTTCCATCTGGCCGCGTCCGTCGGGGTCGGCATGGTCACCGCGGACCCGGCGGAGTGCCTGCGCAACAACGTCGAAGGGGTGCAGAACCTCGTGGCCGGCATTGCCGCGCTGAAGTCGCTGCCGCGGGTCATGCTCTTCTCCAGCTCCGAGGTCTACGGCAAGTCGGACCGCGTCCCGCTCCGGGAGAGCGGCGATCTGGTGCTTGGCCCGAGCGACGTCCCGCGCTGGTCCTACGCCTCGGGCAAGGTGATGGGAGAGTTCCTGGTCCTGGCCGAGCACCTTCGCACCGGCTTGCCGGCCACCGTCGTGCGTTGCTTCAACACCTGCGGGCCCCGGCAGCTTCCGACCTACGGGATGGTGGTGCCGCGCCTGCTCGGTCAGGCTCTCCGTGCCGAGCCGCTCACTGTCTTCGGCGACGGGCTCCAGTCGCGGTGCTTCTCCTATGTCGGCGATGTGGTGGGAGCCGTGCTCAATCTGGCGGATCGGTCGGAGACGGTGGGAGAGGTGTACAACGTGGGTTCCGACCGCGAAACCACCGTGCTGGAGCTGGCGGCCCGAGTTCAGGGGGTGACCGGGTCCTCTTCGCAGGTTCGCCTGGTGCCCTACTGCGAGGCATACGGCGATCGCTTCGAGGATGTCCGGCGCCGCGTTCCGGACCTCACCAAGATCCGGCGCGTGCTGGGTCAGTTGCCGCTCACCGACCTCGACACGCTGCTCCATCTGACCTGGCGGCACATCGTCGCCTCCGGCAACGGAGCCAGGCCGGGCTCGGGCGCGTCCACCCCGGTGCCTGGCGGCCTGCGCGCCGTCACCGGGCGTGCGGCGGCGGCCCGTGGGGCGCCGGATGTCTCCTCGATCTCGTCTTCCCCCGCCACGGGGCATCCCACCGCCTGAGGCGCGGCGGCCAGGCGGTGTCGTTCGACCTCCCACTCGCTCTTGTTCTCCCCGGCCTGACCGCATTCGGTGTCGCCGGTGGTACGGCGCCCGCCTGGAGTCGCCGCCTGCGGGGCCGAGGCTGGACGGACAATCCTCGTCCGGACCGGCACGCGACCCGTGTGGTGTCGCGCGCGGGAGGCGCAGCCTGGCTGTCCGGCCTGCTTGCCGGTCTGACGGTCGCGATGGCGAGGGCGATTCTGATCGGACCCGGCGCCGCGGCACCAGGCGCGGGTCCCGGCCCGGGAGATCCACGTGACGCGCTGGCTGCCTGGGCGCCGGGCCTGTCCGGACGCGTGGCGCTCGGCCCGGCGACGCTCGCCGCCGCAGCCCTGCTGGCCTTTCTGGTCGGCCGGCTCGATGATCGGGGGCTCCTCGGTCCGGCGCGCAAGTGGACCCTCCAGGCCGGCGTGCTGGCGGGAGGCGCCGCAGGCCTGTTTCTCCTGGCGGAACGATTCTGTTGGATTCCGCCGGCGAGTACCGGGATCGAACCCCGAGCCTCGGCTTGGGGAGCGCCGCTCTGGCCACTGGCGCTCGCGTTCGGCGCCGGTCTGATGCTCCAGGTGGCCCTGGAGATCCTCGACCACCTGGACGGCCTCCTGGCTGTGAACGCGGCAGCGGCCGCGGCGGCCCTGGCGCTGGCCGGGCCGGCTGGCTGGCCTCGCGAGGCCGGGCTCGCCGCCTGCGGAGCCTCCCTGGGCTTTCTCTGCTGGAACCGACCGCCGGCCCGCTTCTATCTGGGCAATGGCGGAAGCCTTGCGGTAGCCACCGTGCTGCCGCTCCTGCTCTTCGCCGCGGCGCTCTCCGGAATCGGCTTGGAGATCCCGGACGCCGGCGGGTTCACGGCACCCGCGGGGCAACCGCTGAGCCGGTCTTCCGGTCCGGATGGCCTCTCGCCGTGGCGTTTCGCCGCGGTCCTGCCCGCCTTCGCATGGCCGCTCGCCGACTTCCTGTTCGTGACCGGGGCTCGACTGAAACGCGGCGACCCGCCCTGGAGAGGGGGGCGAGATCATCTGGCCCATCGCCTCGCGCGTCGTCTGCGATCGGACGCGGCCTCATTCGCGATCGTTGCGGTTGTGGCCGTCTGCGGGTTCTTCCTGGCCGCCACGGCGTTGCGTTGACCGACCGGCGTCCCCGTGCTAGCGTCGCTCGTCGCAACGTTGGTGTCGGGGGCGCCTCCACCGGTCGTCCGGAAAGGTCCGAAATGCTCGATCTGAAGTTCATCCGGTCTGATCCGGATCGGGTTCGCCGTGGGCTTGAGGCCAAGAACGCCCGACACGAGCTGGACCGGATCCTATCGCTCGATGCGGAGCGCCGCCGTCTTCTCCAGGAAGTCGAGACCAGGAAGGCGGAACGAAACCGGAGCTCTCAGGATGTGCCGCGTCTGAAGACCCAGGGCCAGGACGTCTCCGGTCTCCTCGCCTCGATGAAGCGGTTGGCGGACGAGATCAAGGAGTTGGACGGACGCGTGAAGGAGTCCGACAGCGAGCTGGAGACCCTGCTTTCCTGGGTGCCCAACCTGCCGCACGAGTCGGTGCCGGTCGGACCCGACGCCTCGGCGAACGTCGAGATCCGCCGCTGCGGTCCGCTTCCGACGCCGGCGTTCCGCCCGCGATCGCACTGGGAAATCGGCGAGGAGCTGGGGCTGCTCGACTTCCGGCGCGCCGCTCGCCTGTCTGGAAGCGGTTTCACCGTCTTTACCGGCCCGGGGGCTCGTCTGCGCCGAGCGCTGATCCGGTACATGCTCGACCAGCACATCCACGACGGCTTCCTGGAGGTCTCCGTGCCGTACCTGGTGCGGCGCGAGTGCATGTACGGGACCGGACAGCTTCCCAAGATGGAAGAGGACATGTACCACTGCCCGGTGGACGACCTCTTTCTCATTCCCACTGCCGAGGTGCCCATCACCAATCTGTACCGGGATGAGGTGCTGGCCGAGTCCGATCTCCCGGTGCGTCTGGTCGGGGAGTCGCCCTGTTTCCGGCGAGAGGCGGGGACCTACGGCAAGGAGACCCGGGGACTGGTGCGGGTGCACCAGTTCGACAAGGTGGAGATGGTCAAGATCGTCGATCCCGCCACTTCGTACGACGAACTGGAATCGCTCACCGCTTCCGCCGAGAAGGTGCTCCAGGGGCTGGAGTTGCCGTATCGCGTCCTGGCCCTGGCCAGCGGCGACCTGTCGTTTGCCGCCGCCAAGTGCTACGACCTGGAGGCGTGGGCCCCGGCAGAGGATCGTTGGCTCGAGGTCTCCTCGTGCAGTAACTTTGAGTCGTTTCAGGCGCGGCGAATCGGGCTGCGCTACCGTAACGCCGCGGGGAAGCTGGAGCACCCGCACACGCTCAACGGGTCGGGGCTCGCCCTCCCGCGCGTATTCGTCGCCCTGCTGGAGGTTCATCAGACCGAACGGGGTACGGTGCGGGTGCCGGCCGCCCTGCAGCCGTACCTGGATGGCCTGCAGGAACTGGGACCGCCGCCCGGACGCTGACCGGGCGGGGAAGGGAGCGCGATGCGGTCCTCGGGTGCCTCTCCGCAGCTTCTGCGAGCCTACTTCTTCATCGGAGCGCTTCTTCTCGTCGGCGCCTCGGGTGTATACACGACCTACCTGGCTGGGAGAGTCAAGAAGCAGACCCAGGACTACGCGGACCTGCTCGCCCGCTTCAGCGCCAGCGCCACGTTGACCGCCATCGACAATCCGGAGGTGCGGCGCCTCTTCGAGGTGGTCCGGCGGTCCGATCTGCCCCTCGTGCTCACCGACGACCGCGGCCATCCCCGCGTGTGGAAGCTACCGCCGGGAGCCGACTCCTCGCAGGTGGACCGGTATCTTCGCGAGTTCGACCGCCGCAACCGTCCGATCGACATCCTGACGGCGGAGGGTCGGGTCTTCGGCCGCATCCACTACGGGGAGCCGGCCCTCGTCAAGCGCCTGCGCTGGGTTCCCGTGGTTCAGATCGCGGCCATCCTCCTCTTCGTGGCCGTGGGCTACGTGGGTTACTCCAGCATCAAGCAGAGCGAGCAGCGGGCCATCTGGATCGGGCTCGCCAAGGAGACTGCACATCAGCTCGGGACTCCCATCTCCTCGCTCCTGGGCTGGGTGGAGCTCCTGCGGGAGCGCCAGGTGGAGGCGGGGCAGACTGAGGGGATGGTGCGACTGCCCGAGGTCTTCCTGAGCGAGATCCTCGACGAGATGGAGAACGACGCGGAACGGCTCCAGAAGGTGGCGATGCGGTTCGGCCAGGTCGGGAGCCTGCCTCGGCTCGAAGTGCAGGATGTCGCGCCGATCGTGAGCGAAGCGGTGCGGTACTTCCGCCGTCGCATTCCCCACCTGGGCCGGAACGTCGAGATCCGCGAGCGGTACGAGCTGGTGCCCCCGGTCAGCGTGAACAAGGAGCTGATCGAGTGGGTGGTGGAAAACGTCCTGAAGAATGCGGTCGATGCCACCGACCGACAGCACGGGATCATCGAAGTGGAGGTGGTGCGTCGCCGCGAAACCGAGACGGTGGAGATCCGGGTCATCGATCAGGGCAAGGGGATGTCCCCCGCGGAGATGAAACTGGTCTTCGCCCCCGGGTTCACGACGAAACAGCGCGGATGGGGGCTCGGCCTTACCCTGGCCAAACGGATCGTGGAGGAGTACCACGGCGGGCGGGTCTGGTTTGCGCACAGCTCACCCGGCGAGGGATCCACTGTCGTCATCTCGTTCCCAGCCTGACGCCCCGGCGGGAACCGGCGTTGCCTGCCGTGCGTTCACCTCTGGGCGGGGACGGTGCGCCGAAGGGGGTAGATGATGACCAGCACGCGGCGGCGCATACTTTGGGCCGATGACGAAATCGACATGCTTCGTCCCCACATCCTCTACCTGCAGGGGAAGGGGTTCGAGGTTGTCGCGGTTTCCAATGGCGAGGACGCGCTCCAGCTTGCCGAGAAGGAGCGTTTTGACGCCGTTCTTCTCGACGAAATGATGCCCGGCCTCGGCGGACTCGCCGTCCTGGAAGCGATCCAGGCTGCGGATGCGAGCCTGCCGGTCATCATGGTGACGAAGAGCGAGGAAGAGAACCTGATGGACCGCGCGCTCGGCCGGCGCATCAGCGACTACCTGACGAAGCCGGTCAATCCGAGCCAGGTCTTTCTCGCGATCAAGAAGGTGCTCGAAAGCGAGGCGCTCCAGCGGACCCAGAAGACCCGGGACTACGTGGCGGAGTACAACCGCATGCTCTCGCTGCGACACGGCGACCTCGACTGGCGGGACTGGCTGGAGCTCTACCGCGGTGTGGTCGACTGGGATCTCGAGCTGCGCGGCATGCAGAACGAGAGCCTCCTCCAGGCGCACCTGGACCAGAAAGTCCAGCTCAACCGGGAGTTTGGGCGCTTCATCGAGACGAACTACCGAGGCTGGCTGGGAAAGCCCCGCGCGGAGCGCCCGCCGCTCTCGGTCGATATCTTCAGCGAGTGGCTTCTGCCGCATCTGCAGGCGGATCGCCGGCTGGCCCTGGTGGTGATCGACTGCATGCGGCTCGATCAGTGGCGGATGCTGGAACCGCTGGTCGCCCCCTACTTCGAGGTTCGCACCGAGCACTACTACGCGATCCTCCCGACGGCGACCCCCTATGCGCGCAACGCCATCTTCTCGGGGCTCTTTCCCCTCGAGGTGTATCGGCGCTTCCCCGACTGGTGGCTGGAGGAGGCGCCCAAGGAGGCGGGACGGAATCGGTACGAAAAGGAGTTGATGGAGGATCAGCTCAAGCGGAATCGCCTCTCTCCGGACACCATGCGGTATCAGAAGATCTACACCGAGCAGGAGGGCAACCTGCTCCGCCGCAAGGTCGGCACCTGGGGAGACCGTCGATTCCTTGCCTTCGTCTTCAACTTCCTCGACATGCTGGCGCACGGCCAGTCTGACTCCGAGATCCTGCACGAGCTGGCCCCGGACGAGGAGGCGCTGCGGAGGCTCCTGCAGTCGTGGTTTCAGCACTCTGTGCTCCTGGAGGTGCTGCGCATCCTCTCGCGCCAGAACACAGTGGTGGTCGTCACGAGCGACCATGGCCTGGTCCACTGCCGGCGCCCCTCCGTGGTCCTGGGCAACCGGGAGACCTCGACCAGCATCCGGTACAAGTACGGCGACAACCTGGTCTGTGACGAGAACGAGGCGATCCACATCCGAAAGCCGGACGAGTACATGCTGCCGCCGGGACACCTGAACAAGCAGTACGTCCTGGCGCGGGAGAACTACTTCTTCGTGTATCCCACCAACCAGCACCACTACGAGCGGCAGTTCCGCGGAACCTTCCAGCATGGCGGCGTTTCTCTCGAGGAGATGGTGCTTCCGGTCACGACCCTCATCCCGCGCTCGTCCGAGGCATGATCCTGCTGGTCTGGCGCAGCCCGAGCGAGGAGGCCACCGTCCGGTTCGGAATGGCGCTTGGTCGCGCGCTCACCGGTCCAGCCTGGATCGGCCTGCACGGGCCGCTGGGCGCGGGAAAGACCTGCTTCGCCGCCGGCCTGGCGCGGGGGCTCGGCTACTCCGGTCGCGTCCGCAGCCCGTCGTTTGTGCTGGAGCGCCGCTATCAGGGCCGGTGGCCGATTCTTCACCTCGATTACTACCGGCTCGAGGGCGACGACGGGGATCTGCGGGCCGGGTGGGAGGAGGAAACTGACGCCGTGGTGCTGGTGGAGTGGGCGGAGCGGGTGGCCACGCCTCCGCGCGGATCACTCACGGTTCGGCTGGTGCCCGATGGCGAGTCGCGCCGCTGGATCCACCTCGCCTGGACGGCGGGGGTGAGCCCGGTAGGCGATCTCCGCCTCGAGGAGATTCGGGAGCCGGGGCCGGGCGGGCCCTCTTCGGGGCCGGGAGCGAGCGCATGATCCGTCGCTGGGTCGCCGGCCCGGTTCTCGGCCTGGAGACCACAGGCAGGCTCACGGGGGCCGCGGTCTTCGCCGATGGGCGTCTCCTGGCCGAAAGCGCGCTCGACGCGCGGTCGCTCACCTCGGAACTGCTCCTGGCCCAGGCGGCGCAACTCCTCGAGTCGTGTCGCCTGACGCCGCGCGAACTGGTCCGGGTCGGAGTGGCGATCGGCCCGGGCTCGTTCACGGGGGTGCGGGTGGGACTGGCCTCCGCTCGGGCCCTGGCGGTCGGCGGGAACCTCGCGCTGGCGGGCGTTCCCTCTCATGAGGCCATGGCCTGGCGATATCGAGACCTGGATCGGCCTCTGGCCATCCTCACCGGATTGCGTCGGGGCGAGGTCTTTCTCGAAGTCGGCCGTTGGGACGGCGACCAGTGGCGGCCGCTGTTCCCCGGCGCCGGCATCCCGGTCGACCGAGTGCGCGCCTGCCTCACTGCCGTGCCCGGCGCTGGGTCGTGCCTCTTGTTGGGCGAGGCGGCCGGTCTGCCAGATCTTGCCGGTGAGCTGGAGGGACTCGGCCGCCTGGTGGAAGAACCGCTCAGCGCGGCCCGGCGCCCGGCGCCCGTCGCGTGCCTGGCGGCGCGCCTGACCGCTCCCACGCTCCGCGGCGCGGATCTGGACTCGCTGGAGCCTTTGTACCTGCGAGCTGCCGACGCCCGGCGCCCCGAGGGACCCGGTGCCTGAGGAGCCGCCGGTCCGGCCGCCGGGCCTCCCCCATCCGGGAGATCCTCCAGGCTCGTGCGCCGCCGGCGACACGGAGGATCGGGGTCGTCGGCCCCCGGCGGCCTCCCCGGGATCTCCGGGCTCCCCAGACGCGAGACCGGCCCCACCCGGTTCGTCCATCGTTCCGATGGCGGAAGCGCATCTGGCGCAGATCGTCCGCCTGGAGCGACGGATCTTTCCCGACCCGTGGTCAAAGCGCGCGTTTCGCGAGGAGTTGGCCCGCGCCGCGCGGGGCGGGTATTCTCGCGTCCTTGTGGAATCAGGGGCGGTCCGCGCCTACAGCGTGGCCTGGTTTGTCGCGGACGAGGCGCACCTGGCGAACCTCGCGACCGATCCAGGACATCGCGGGCGCGGCCTGGCCGGAGCGCTCCTCCGGGATTTCCTGTCCGAAGCCCGGTGCCGAGGAACCGCCAATGTCTGGCTCGAGGTCCGGACCGGCAACGCCGTGGCGATCGGGCTCTACCAGGCGCATGGCTTCCGCGCGGCGGGAGTCCGGAAAGGGTACTATCGGAAGGAGCGCGAGGACGCGCTGGTGATGGTGCTCCCGCTGGAGGCGGAGACGGGCCAAGGGGAGGGGCTTCTGGATGGCGGATCGGGCGGAGTCGAAGGGGAAGGATGACGGGTCGCCCGCGCCGCCCGGCACCTGGGTGAAGTGCCCGGGCTGTGACGAGATCCTCTCTCGGCAGGGGCTGGAGCAGGCACTCTGGGTCTGCCAGAGCTGCGACCACCACTTCGGGATATCGCGCGACGGGATCTCGGCGCTGGAGTACGTGAACCTGTTGGTCGATCCTGGTTCCTTCACCGAGCTCTTCGGCGGGATCACCTCGGTCGATCCGCTGGGATTCCGGGACTCGATCCGCTACAAGGATCGTCTGGCCAAGGCCACCGCCGGCGGCCGGCGGGAAGCGGTGATCACCGGTCGTGGCTCCCTCGACGGCCTGCCCCTCCATCTGGCGGTGATGGACTTCGGATTCCTGGGCGGCAGCATGGCCTCGGCGGTGGGGGAGAAGATCACCCGCACCGCACAGGAAGCGCTCCGCGCCGAGACTCCCCTGGTCATCGTGTCTTCCTCCGGGGGGGCGCGGATGCAGGAAGGGATCTTCTCGCTGATGCAGATGGCCAAGACCTCGGCGCTTCTGGCGCGACTCGCCGAGGCCCACCTCCCCTTCGTCTCGATCTGCACGCATCCCACCACCGGAGGCGTGACCGCGAGCTTCGCGTCGCTGGGCGATGTCATCCTGGCCGAGCCCGGCGCGCTGATCGGATTCGCCGGGCAACGGGTGATCGAGCAGACGATCAAGCAGAAGCTGCCCGAGGGCTTTCAGCGCTCCGAGTTCCTCCTCGAGCATGGGATGATCGACCGAATCGTGCCCCGCCGGGAGATGCGCGAAACCCTCTCCACGCTCTTGCGGCAGTTCATGGACGCGCGATCGGCGCGCGGTTCCGCGTGAGCTGGGAAGAGGCCATTCGCCGCCTCTATCATCTCGAGCGGCGGGGCATCAAGCTCGATCTGGAGCGCGTGCGGGACTGCCTGCATAGCCTGGGCGATCCCCAGCGGACGTTTGACTCCATTCTCGTTGCCGGCACCAACGGCAAGGGCTCCACTGCTTCCGCGCTCGCCTCGATTCTCTCGCTCTCCGGCACTCCTACCGCTCTCTACACCTCACCGCATCTGCTCGACTTTCGTGAGCGGATCCGGATCGACGGGCGGATGGACGACCGTGCGGCGCTGCACGAAATCCTGGAGCGCGACTGGGAGGCCTGGGAACGCTTCGAGCTCTCGTTCTTCGAGGCTGCGACCGTCCTCGCGCTGGCGCGTTTTCGGGAGGCGGGCGTGCGCCTGGCGGTGCTGGAGGTCGGTCTCGGGGGGAGGCTCGACGCCACGAACACGGTGGAGCCGATTCTGTCCGTGGTCACGTCCCTGGGGATGGATCACGCGCACATCCTGGGAAGCAGCGCGGCGGCCATCGCTCGGGAGAAGGCCGGCATCTTCCGGGCGGGTGTGCCGGCGGTCACGGATGGCGGCGCGGTCGGCGCCCCGGCGGCATTGGCGGCACGAGCGCGCGAGGTGGGGGCGGAACTCTATCCGCGCAACCGCTGCGTGCGGGTGAGCGCGCTTGCTCCGGCCGGTGCGGGCCTGGGAGTCCGCTTCCGGCTCGCCCGCCGGCCGGCGGCGCCCGCCGGCTTTGCGCTACCGCCCGACGGCCTGTCCCTGGAGTCGGCTCTTCCGGGCACGCACCAGGCCGGCAATCTGGCGCTGTCGGCGCTGTCCGCGGCGGTTCTGCGGGGGCGGGGATTCGCCATCACGGATGCCCAGATCGTCGAGGGGATTCGACGCGTGCGCTGGCCCGGTCGGTTGGAGCGGCCGCGCCCGGGCGCTGCATTCGTCGCCGACGTTGCCCACAACCGGGAGGGTGCGCGAGTGCTGGCTCGGCACCTGACTGCGCAGGCTCGCGGGCGCGAGGTGCGGCCGGTCGTGGGCATGGTTCAGGGGAAGGATCACGCCGGCTTCTTTCGCGAGCTCGCCCGCGTGGCGTCCGCCGCATGGGTTGCACCCCTCCTTGATGAGCGGGGCGCGCCCGTGGAACTCCTGGCTGCGGCCGCCGCGTCGGCCGGCCTCGCGGTGCGCGCCGCCGGTTCGGTCGCCGCGGCGCTCGACATGGCGCTTCCCGGGGCCCGCGAACCCGACGGACCGCTGGTGGTGTTGTGTGGCTCGTTCCACACCCTGGAGGAAGGGTACCGGAAGCTCGGCGTGCCGGCGCAGGAACGGCTCTGGGATCCGGAGAAGGATGGGGATGCGGCCGGCGCTCGGTTTTGACATTGGCGGGACTGCCGTGAAGGCCGGCCGGCTCGGGCCGGAGGGTGCGATCGAGGCGCGCCTGGAGCGGCCGAGCCCGGCGCAAGAGAGGCCGGCGGTGATGGCCGCCCTCCTGGCCGACATGGCCCGAGAGCTGGGCCTGCCCGCTTTCCGGCCTGCGCCGGCGCCGGAAGAGACGGCGGGCCGCCTGGACACCCCATTCCCTCTCGGAATCGGCTGCGCCGGCCTCGTTGATCCCTGGCGGGGCCTGGTGCTCACATCTCCAAACCTGCCCGGCTGGCAGCCGGAAGTCCCGCTTGCCGAGCTGGTGGAGCGGGAAGTCGGGGTCCAGCCGGTGTTGTTGAACGATGCCAACGCCTTCGTCCTGGCTGAGACCCGGCTGGGTGCGGGGCGGGGTGCTCGGACCGTTGTCGGAATCACAATGGGCACGGGCGTTGGGGGGGGGCTGGTTCTGGACGGCACCCTCTGGATCGGCCGGCATGGCGCGGCGGGCGAGATCGGGCACGTCCCGCTGATGGTGGATGGCCCCCTCTGCGTATGCGGGGCCCGGGGCTGCCTGGAGTCTCTCGTCGGCTCGCGCGCCATTCTCGCGCGTCACCGGACGCTCGGTGGATCTCCCGCCCTCGCCCGGAACGATCACCCGCAGTGCGCGCCGGCGCCGCTCACGGTGTATCTGCTCGCCCAGCGAGCGGCGGATGGAGACGCCGCGGCGATCGCGACCTTCACCGAGACCGGACGGCTCCTGGGGCTGGCGCTGGCCGGCCTCACGCAGCTGCTGGATCCGGAACTGTTCGTGGTGGGGGGCGGGATCTCGCGCTCGGCCCCGCTGTTCCTTCCCGCGGCGCGCCGCGCCCTCGAGGGGGCGGCCATGCTGCCCGCGGCGATGCAACCTCGGGTGGTTCCGGCAGTTCTCGGGCCCGACGCGGGATGGATCGGCGCGGCGCGAGCCGCGGCCGAAGGGAGCGCGGGGTGAGGGCCGCGCGACGAGCCGCCGCCGTAGTTCTCGTCTCGCTGCTGGCGGCGGCGAGGCCGGCCCCGGCGCAGACGGAGTCCTCGTCCGGTGCGCCGGTACTCGCCTCTTCCCGGTCCGACGCGACCGGCGCGAGCGCCGCCCCGGCGGACTCCGCCGGGCGATCCGTCGTCCGCCCGGCTGCCGCCGATCGCCAGTCCGCGCCGGCCGGCGCAAGCGAACCCTGGTTCATCGAGGGGGAATCGCTGCACGGGACCAGCCAGAGCGGCACCGAACTGCGCGTGCCGCACATCACCCATGGAGTGCTCGACATCAGGGCCCGAGCCGGGCACATGAGCCCGGACCGCGAGATTCTCTCCCTGCGCGACTCGGTCGTCATCGCGGACACGGCGCGCACGCTCATGTCCAACGAAGGGATCTACCGCCGGACCCCGCGCCTTCTCGACATGGCCGGCGACGTCCGGGGAGAGGGGCCCGAGGGGGATTTCCGCTGCACGGACCTCACCTGGGATCGGCTGAGTGGGCGCCTGATCCTGCGCGGGGAGCCGGTCCTGACCGAGCTGGACCGCGTCCTCGAGTCCGCGCGCATCGAGTACGACACCGAGTCGCGCCGCGGCCTGGCGTTGGGCCGCGTCCGGATTCTGCTGCTCCCAGACTCGGTGCGGGCCTTCGGCGAACGCTGCGACTACGACGACCGGTCCGGTCGCTCCGTGCTGACCGGCGAGCCGCGTCTCGTGGTTCCGGGAGGCGCGGATGCGCCCGAGATGGTCGTGCGCGCCGACACCCTGGTGTTGCATGAGCTGGATCGGTCCGGTGAGGCGATCGGGTCCGTGCACATCGTTCGGGGCGATCTGCGCACCCGGAGCCGGCGGGCGCAATTCCGTCTCGAGCAGAATCGAATCGATCTCACGGGTGAGCCGGTCGCGTGGGATCTCGACGGGGACATCCGCGCCGACACCATGTCCGTACGGGTGCGCGAGCGGAAGGCCGATCAGTTGCGCGCGTGGGGCTCCGTCCGGGTTCGCTATGAGCCGCGCGACAAGGCCGGGGAGCGAAACCTGATCTTCGGCGACACCCTCACGGCCGGACTCTCCGGAGGCGCGCTTACCGGGATGAAAGTCTACGGGCGCGCCCAGAGCCTCTATCTGCCCGCGATCCGGGACGTTCTCACCGGCAGCGGGCGAAACCTGAGCCAGGCACGGGAGATCCACGTGTTTCTGCGCGAGGGGCAGGCGCAGTGGGTGGATCTGATCGGGAAGGCCTCCGGCACCTATCTCTATCCAAGTGACGCCACGCGCCGCCGTCTCCGCGAGCCCGCGATCCTCGATTCCATCGTTCCGGCCTGGGTTCGCGAGCCCGCTCCCGCGCGGGATCCGGGGGCGGAGCCGCCCCCTCTGAGCGAGTTCCTCCAGGCTTTCGTTCGTGAGCGGAGCCTCGCGTTTCCCGACAGCGGCGGCTCATTCGATCAGCTCTTCAATGAACGCGTCGAGTATGAGGCGGACACCATACGTTTCTTCGTGCCGGAGGACCGGATCCGCCTGCAGGGAAACGGCGGGCTGCGCTATCGCGAGAGCACGCTCAAGTCGGGCCGGATCGACTACGACGCCGAACGCCGGCTGGTGCTGGCGTTCGAGAAGCCGGAGCTCAGTGACGGTCAGAGCACCGTGACCGGCGTGAAGATGACCTACCGCACCGACGAACAGGAGGGGATCGTCTATCGCGGCCGAACCGAATTCGACGGCGCATGGTACTGGGGGCGCGAGGTGAAGAAGCTGCCGGGCAACGAGCTTCTGGTGAAGCGGGGCGACTACACCACTTGCGATCTCGACAGCGCGCCCCACTATCACTTCAGCTCCGGCCGCATGAAGCTCATCCAGAAAGACAAGGCCGTGGCCCGACCCGTGGTTCTCTACATCAAACGGATTCCGGTGCTTGCCCTGCCGTACTACATCTTCCCGCTCCGAAAGGGCCGGCACTCGGGAATCACCATGCCCGAGATGGAGGTGGGCTTCAACCGCAACGCGGGTCGGTTCGTCCGCAACCTCGGGTACTACCTCGCGCTCTCCGACTACATGGATGCCCGGGCCTGGTTCGACTACTACGAGCGCGGGCCGCGCTACTACCTGAACGGAGAGTATCGGTACCGGGTGCGCTATCTCCTGGATGGAAACGTGGACGCATCGTGGCTGCGCGAGACGAACGACTACGGCGGGCGGAGCCGAGGGTGGAGTCTGCAGAGCGCGCACTCCCAGACCCTGGGCAAGAACGCCACCGCGAAAGTCTCCACCAACTTCACGACGAGTCAGACCTTCCGTGGAGATCAGAACTTCGGCGCCGGGATCGACGAGCGCCTGAATCGAAAGCTGAAATCCTCGTTGGAGCTGCGCAAGGGTTGGTCGCGAACCAGCTTCAGCGCAGGCGCGACGCGCACCGAGTACCTGGACGAGACGACCGGCTCCGGCGTGAAGATGCAGGTCGATGGTCCTTATGCGGACTTCACTTTGAACAC
Organism: uncultured bacterium; assembly: GCA_964473865.1. Classification (GTDB taxonomy): domain Bacteria; phylum Eisenbacteria; class RBG-16-71-46; order CAIMUX01; family CAIMUX01; genus CAIMUX01. The sequence goes on from CAYYQN010000002.1 coordinate 188,738, forward strand.
CGGAGCCTTGGGGCGGGCTCCGGATGCGTCCGGCCGGAGCGGACATTGGGCGGCGCTCTCCTCAGTGTCGTACGGCACGAACTTTCGCTATCGAACCACCTACGAGCGGCGCTTCAACGGAAAGCGTACGACCGGCCGCGCGTTCCAGCAGAACGTCAGCCTCTCCGACAACCGCCGGCTGGGCCCCTTTCTGCGTCTGAGCCCCTCGCTGAACGCGAGTTGGGCTCTGTTCGGGCGCGACAACCAGGGTCGTGGCAATCAGGTCGGAGCCTCCTGGTCCTTCGGCACTTCCGCGTCGAACACGCTGTACGGGACCTATCTCTTCCCGGCGGGGCCCTTGGCCGGGCTGCGGCACATCGTCGAGCCCTCCGTGAGCTGGGGCTTTAGCCCGGAGTTGAAGTCGCTCACCTATGCGGACCCCGCCGACTCCACCGGGCAGAGGCGGCTGGCGCGCTTTCCGTCGGTCGGGGGAATCTCGCTCAGCGGCACCAAGCGCTCGGCGCTTTCCCTCTCGGTGAGCCAGCGCGTGCACGCGAAGTGGAAGCTTGGTTCCCGGGTCGTGAAGCAGGAGAACCTGCTCACCTTCACCACCAGCTCTTCCTATGACTTCCTGGCGAAGTCCGTGCCGGGGCAGCGCACCCGCCGGTTCTCCTCCATCAGCAACAGCCTCCGGTTCCGGCCCTGGTCAAGCTTCGAAACGTCGGCATCCGTCAGCCACGACCCCTACCGGCGGGTGCCGCTGTCATTCAGCATCCGGACCGACGCGACGATCACGGCGGCCACCTTCGCCGGGTCGCGCGACTCCGTGGGCACATCTGAACAAACGTATGGTGAATTTGGGAGCGTCGCGAACCAGGGACCGGCGAGCAGTCAGAGGCGGTTTCCGGCTTCCCCGGCGACTTCGAATCTCACCTGGTCATCCCAGATCATCCACTCCTACTCCACAACCCGAGGCGTCTCCACTCCAACCAAAAGCCTGACACTGAATCTCACCATTTCGTTTCGCCCGACGGCAAAGTGGAGGTGCGACGGCAGCGTCTATGCGGACGTTCGCGAACGGGAGGTCATCTCCCACTCGTTCAGCCTGAATCGCGACCTCCACTGCTGGGAGCTGCGCTTCAACCACCGCACGGTCGGGGGGCGTTCCGAGTACTTCTTCCACGTGGGCATCCGGCAGCTTCCGGAGGTGAAGTACGAGCGAGAAAGCCGGTAGCGGCACCGGCATTCGACGGTGGCCCGGGCGCACCCCCGATCGACGCCGCGGGCGGCGCCCGAGGTCTGTTTTGGCTCGAACCTGCGCCGGCGCGGCGGTGTAGTCACTCCTGTTCGTGCGGGCGCGGTGGGCAGGCCCCGGCCGCGTACTGCCCGGCGCGACAGGAGCCACCTCAAGCCCAGGCTTGGAGGGGTCGATAGCGGAATGGTACACTCCCGGGAGATGCTCGACATGGGCCCTCGGGACCTGCAGTACTCGGTACGGGGACCCGCCTGGCGGGGACCGTTACCACAGGGACCCACAAAGCACGGACCCACAACGCGGGGACCCACAACGCGGGGACCCACAACGCGGGGACAGGAGTCACGATGCGCGTACTTCGCCACTTCGGTCTGATTGTCCTGATCGGACTTCTCGCGGTGTTGGAAGGCTGCGCCGCCTATCGCGTGGGCGGCAAGCGGCTGACCAACGCGGACCTGACCATAGCGTCCTTCGGCTCCTTGCAGGGCGAACTCGCCCCCTGTGGGTGACACTCCAGCCAGAAGGGCGGGCTGGCCCGGCGGGCCAGCGTCATCGACTCGTTGATCGAAGCCCAGAGGCCCTTCATCCATCTGGAGTTGGGTGATTTCGCCAAGATCGACGACGTGACCGGGGACTTCGAGACCCGGTTCATCTGGGACATCCTGGAGAAGACCAAGGTCACGGCCATCTCTCCCGGGCCGCGCGAACTGACGATGTGGAACACCTTCGAGCAGCTGAAGGCGAGAGGAACGATTCCGGTCGTTTCTTCGAACCTGACCGTCACACGGGGCGGTGCCGAGACTCCGGTCGGCCTGCCCTATCAGATCGCTCAGGTGAACGGCATCAAAGTCGGGCTGTTCGCCCTGATGGGAGGAGCCGAACTGGCGGGCGTGCGCGCACCCGACGGGGTGGAGTTCGGGTTCAAGGACCCGTTCGAGGTTGCCACAGCGCTGGTGCCCAAGCTTCGCCAGCAGGCGGATCTGGTGGTCCTCATGTCGGAGATGTCGACCGCCGACACCGACCGACTGCTGCAGGCGGTCCCGGGAATCGGCGTTGCGCTCTACGGGCAGCGCGCAGGATGGGAGGCGGAGGCCCGCAAGAAGGGAGAGACGATCTGCCAGGAAACCGGCATGCGAGGGCAGTACGCCGGCGAGCTGGTCGTGATCCTCGACCCGGACGGTCGCCTGGTCGACTTCGGCTCCCGGAACCTGGCGCTGGACAAGGAAGTCCCGGAACAGGCCGATGTCCTGAGACTGGTCAACGAGGTCAACGAAAAGACCAAGACGATGCGTGCGGACGTGCGCAAGGCGCGCGAGGCGGAAGCGGCAAAGAAGACGACCACCGGCGAGCGCTACCTGGGAGGCGAGAACTGCCAGCGGTGTCATGGCGAGCAGTACCGCTCCTGGCAGGCGACGCCGCACGCGCGGGCCTTTGCCACGCTCGACCGGCCGTTGCCGGGCAAGCCGAAGGCCGAGGGATGCGTCTCCTGCCATGCCACCGGCTATGGCGCAGGCGGGTTCCAGCCCGCTCCCTCGAGTCCTGACCTCCACCCGGCGCAGGCTGCGAGCATCGACTTCAGGAATGTGCAGTGCGAAGCCTGTCACGGACAGGGCACGTTGCACCGGCGGACGGGTCGCGTGGAGGTGGCCGAAGCGGTCTGTCGCGGCTGCCACACGCCTGAGTGGTCGCCCGGATTCGACTACGCAGAGGCGATCCAGGCCGTCAAGCATTGAGGCGTCACCATCGCTGAATCCGCTACGGAATTGTCCCTGCGGAGGTTCGCCGACTCGATCGGCCAGGGTATGCGCGGGCGGACTGGATCCGACCGCGAATTCGGTTGTCCCCGGCGGGATCCGGCCCTAGACTCCATGTTCGGTGAAGACGCCTTGGTCCGGGAGGGGAAGCGGTGGATGCATTCGAGAGCTGCCTGAGGAATGGCCGGCTCAAGCGAGTCGAGCCGGACCCGGAGAAGATCGATAAGGAGATTCGGACGGCGATTTCCGAGTTGAGCCGTGCGCGGGGCTGCTACGCGGACGGAAACGACGAAGAGTGCGTGATCCAGTCGTACTTTGCCATGAACCGGGTGCTCCGGGTCCTGCTCCAGCGGCTGGGCTACCGCGACACGAACGTCTACAGCCTGCTGGCGGGCCTGGACCACCTGTATGTGCAGCCGGGACGCATGGAGAGCCACCTTCTCGAGATCTTGAAGCTGGCCAAGGATCAGAAGGACCTGGTGCAGGACGGGGCTCGTTGCGGGCGCAAGGAGACCCGACTGATCCTGAGCGGCGCCGAGGAGACGATGGAGGTTGCGCGGGAAGAGCTGGCCCTGGGCGAGATACCAGAACTCGATTCCCAGCCCGACGACCTTGAGGAACAGGTCGACTGATCGAGCCGGCCCCGGGCTCGTGCGGCTGGCGGACGGGAGTTCCACGGTGACCGGAGGTTCGGCCCGCGCGGGACTGCGGTGGAACCGGACGGACCGCAGTTCCGGCTTCGTTCGACGCTCTCTTTGTCTTGGCCTTCTCCTGCCTGTGGCCGCCATCCTCATCCCGATCCTGGGCGCGATGGCGGCGATTCCAACGGTCCGGCAGATCCTCCTTGTTGGCGCCGTCTCCAACGAGTCATTCGGTGGCAGCCGCCCCGCCGTCATCATCTTCAGCTTCGACCCGCCGGTGGAGCGGATCGCGACCGCGGCCGCCGGGATGGTCGAACCCGTTGCGGTGGCGGTCACCCCCGATCGGCGGCTGTACATAGCCGATGCGGGGGCGGATCCTCTGGGCCTGAATCGCTCCCGGGGTGCCATCTGGCTGGTGGATCCCGCTGCTCAGGTTGTGGCCCCGGCCCGCCTCGTGGTTGCCAATCAGCTGTTTCGCAAGCCGGCGGATCTGCTGCTGGAGTCGGACGGGAAGATCCTGCTCTTGGACGGCGATGCGGATCCCAACGAGTGGGGAGGTGCCAACGGCGCGATCTTCCGGATCGATCCCACGACCGGCAACGTGACCGTGCTTGCCGCTCCGCAGTCCTTCCTCGAGCCGCGCAGCCTGACGGTCGACCTCGACGGCACGCTCCTGGTTGTCGATGAGTCCGCCAACCCCCAGGGCGTATCCGATCCGGCCGGAGCGATCTTCCGGGTAAACCCCAGCACCGGCGTGGTCACCCTGGAGCGGGTCTTCCGCAGGGGCGATCGTCGCACGATCGTCGCCCCGGTAGCCATGACGGTGATCGACCGGGGCGCCCGCCAGGGGGACTACCTGGTCGTGGACCACAATGCGGATCCCCACAATCGTGGCTCGAGTCCGGGCGACGTCTTCTATGTTCCCCGCGCCGGCGGTGACCCGCAGGACTTCACGCCGACCGCGGTGGCGGAGTTCTCCGAGCCAACGGACGTCATGATGGGCCTGGAGGACGATGTCTACGTTCTCGATCGGGTCGCCACCTCGGAGCAGGCGCCGCTTGGCCGGGGCGCGGTGTTCCGTCTTCGTCTGAGTGACGGCATGCTCCTGCAGTCGCCCAAGGTCTCCAGTGCCTTCCGAAACCTGAACACCTTTGTGCAGCTCTCGGGCGCGCAGCTCGACTCCTCCACCGTCACGCATGTGGATGAAACACCAGGGCTGCTGAGGCCCGGGGACATCGTCACGGTGCGCGCTCGGGTGCGCAACACGGGAACGGCGGATGCGCCTGCGGCCTCGCTCGAGGACACGCTGAAGGTCCAGCTTCAGTTCGTGCCGGGATCCGATTCGGTGGGGACCGGCCAGGCGTCGTATGATTCGGGCACGCGAAGGTTCTCCTGGTCGGGGCCCATTCCCCGCGGCGGCGAGACGACCGTCCGCTTCCGCTTCAAGATCTCCGACTTCGCGATTCCCGGAGTCCGCCTGGATCACCGGATCGTGCTGCGAACCGACCGGACGCCCACCTCCTACCTCCGGCCGGTCACGCCCCAGCGCGAGTTCGCCGTCGGGTCCAACCTCTTTCTCGACGTCTCCGCCGGGGTCCAGAATTCCGGGGTCATCTACGTTGCGAGGGCCGACACCACCCGTCCGGAGCCGCTGAGCGAGGGCGGGCTCCTGGTGCGCCCCTCCGACGCGGTCTTCCTCGAAGATGGCCGGCTGGCCGTCCTCGATCCGAGCAGCCCGGGCGGGCAGCTGGGTGCGGTCCTGGTCTACAGCTTCAATGCCACCGACACGCTGAGTGTCTTGCTGGCCCTGCGTCGGGAGCTGGGGTTTGCCCGGCCCTGGGGGCTGGCCCTCGATCGCGATGGTTCGCTTCTCATCACCGACATGGACGCGAATCCACAGGGCTACGCGTACACACCGCGAGATCCATTTCGCATGGGCCCCGGTCCGGGGGCGGTATTCCGCTTCGATCCCGCCACCCGGGCGCTATCCGTCGCGGCGGCCAGCCCGGATTTCGAAGAGCCGGTGGACCTGGCGGTGGACCGGCGCGGGAAGCTCGTGATTGTGGACTACCTCGGCGGCGAGGAGCTGCAGGGAACCTTGTGGGAGATCGATCGGTCGACCGGTGCGCAGCAGAAGATCGTGCTCGACGCCCTCCGTTTCAAGAACCCGACCGGAATCACGGTCGACGCCGCCGACGATCTCTACGTTACCAGCTATCGCGCAACGGACGGCCCCAACCCCGTAGGTGGCGCCGTGTACAAGGTACGTCGGGGAACACCGGTGACCGTCTCCGTCGCCTCGGCGGATACCCTGCTGCGGCAGCCCGCCGACGTGACCGTCAACCAGACGGACGGCAGCCTGCTGGTGGCGGACAAGGATGCGAACCCCGAACACCTTCCGGAAGCGGACCGCGGCGCGCTCTTCAAGCTGAATCGGTCCACCGGGGAGGTGAGCGTGGTTTCGGCATCCGGTTTGATGCGCCAACCCGACGGTGTGGTGTCCTTCGGCTGGCCCGAACTGGGCGGGAGCCGGCTCAGCCTGCGGACACGACTGTCGGGGGATCCTCGTCCGGGCGACACGTTGTGGGCCGACGTGCAGGTCATCAACAGCGGCCTGCGCTCCTCGCCGCAGACGTTGGCGTCTCTGACCTTCGGGAGCCCGTCCCTGCAGGTGCTTCCGGCGGTTTCCCCGGTCAACGGCCTGAGCATCGACGTGCTGGGCAATCGGGCCTCGTGGACGGGACGAGTGGCATGGGGAGACACGATGCGCTTCTCGGTGCCCAGCCTCGCGCGCGCCAGTGACTCCTATGGCGGGCTGGCCACAGTTTCCCTCGTCGTGCTGGGGGGGCGCACGGTCTACTCCTCCAGCGCCTGGCGTCCGGTGCGTTCGGAGTTCCGGCCCAATGACCTCCTGCTGGTGGACAGCGGCGCCGATCCCAATCGAGTCGGCGTGCCGATCGGCGCCGTCTTCCGACTGGGGGTGGAGGCGCTCGACCCGACCCGCCTCGTCTACACGCACTCCAGCCTCGTGGGGCTCTCCGCGGCGGAGTGGACACCAACGGGCGATCTGCTGGTCGCGGCGAGCCGCGGGGACGCCCCGGGGGCGCTGTACCGGTTCGACACCGCTTCGGGATCCCTGGTGCAGTCGGGGACGGTCGACCGTAGGATCAAGACCCCCGTGGACCTGCTCTACGGTCCGGAGGGCGACCTCCTGGTCGTGGACGAGGATGCTCAGGAGCTTGGCTTGTCCCTGCCGGCGCGGGGCGCGATCTTCTCGCGGCGGGGTACCGGCGCCTATGAGCTCTTCTGCGCGGACTCGTCGTTCCGGGTTCCGGCCCAGGCCGCCTTCGGTCCCGGCGGAATGCTCTATCTGGCGGACAGCGAAGCCAACCCGGACAGCGCTTCAGGGAACACCGGAGCGGTGTTCACGATCGACCCGAGCAGTCGAAAGGTGGTGGGTTGGCTGCAGGACCCGGCGATTCCGCAGCCTTGCGGCGTCACTGTCTATGACGACTCGACCCTCCTGATCAGTGATCCGATCGGGGCCACGCCGACCAGCCCGCGTGGCACCCTCATGCTCTACCGGCCGGGCAGCGCGACCCGGCTGGAACCTCTCATCTCCTGGCCGGGCCTCCGGTCGCTCTGGCGCGCGCTGCGCCATCCCGCCGGCAAGTTGATCCTGCTCGATCGCGAAGGAAAGCATCTCGGCCAGACCGGCTTGGGGTTGGTGCGGGAGTACGATCCGGTCTCGCGCCGCTTCTCGGAGTACGCCTGGTCGGACTCCTTTGCGGTGATCTCCGACCTGGTGATGAAGCCGGGGCCGATCGTGACGTTTCCGCGATACGACTGGTCGGACGTGAACGGCCCGCCGATCCACCCGGCGGATCGCCTGAGCTGGCGCGCAGTCCTGCACAACATCGGCGTGGCCGAGGCTGCGGGGGTGGCCTACTGCGACAGCGTACCGGCAGAAACGGCGGTCATACCCGAGTCAGCCGACGCGGTGGGCGGAGGGGGCACGCCACAGGGAGTGATCAGTTTCGACGAGAGCCGGGCCCTGCGCTGGTCAGGGACGATTGCGCCCGGCGATTCCGTGGTCATCTCCTACGATGTGCAACTGAATCCGGCGGTGGCGGAGGGGCGGTTGCTCACGTTTCATCCGACAGTCTCAAGCTCCGGCGGGACCACCCTGGGCCGGACGGCGAAGCTGCAAACCTTTGTCCCGCTGGAACAGGGATATGCCTATGTCGTCGACCTCGGTGCGGATCCGTTTGGCGAGTCAGGTACCGGGCAGGCCGGAGCGCTCTTCAAGGTCAGCCTCACGACCGGAGCCACGGTTCCCATGGTCACCAGCCCCCTGTTCCGCCGGCCGACGAGCGTGGCGATGGTGGGAAGCAGTGCGGCGCCGCGATTCCTGATCGCCGACATCGCCGGCCGCAATCAGCTCAACCGGATCGGGACCCTGTTCCTGTTCGATCCGGCGACCCGCGAGGTGCGAAACATCGGCGGCCACATCGATTTCCGGGGGCTGGTCAAGGTGCTGCCGTGGACGGAGACGACGGCGTTGGTGCTCGACTCCAAGGCCGATCCCGAGAGCCTCTACAGCGGCACGGTTGTTGGTCCCGGTGCAATCTTCAAGGTGGACCTGGAGACCGCCGAGATCACGCCGGTCTTCTCGGACACCACTTTGAAGGCGCCCCTTTCCATGGACTGGCTCCAGCCGGGTGTCCTGGCCATCGCCGACAGCCAGGCGGATCCCAACGGTTCGGGCACTCCGGGAACCGGGGCAATCTACCGCCTGAATCTTGCCAGTGGGGATCTTCAGCTCTTCGCGACCTCCACCGATTGGCGGACCCCCGGAGCCGTCTGCTCGGACCTCCACGGCGGCCTGCTGCTCGTCGATCGCGACGCCACGCCGTACGAGGCGGGCGGCGGGTACGGCTCGGTCTTCGAGATCACGCCGCAGGGCACGGTCTCCAAGATCTCCGTGTCTCGCTTTTTCGTGGCTTTGAGGGACGTCCAGGCGGAGCTGGATGGCGATCCGCTCGTCACCGACGGAGATGCCGATCCCTACAAAGTCGGCGGGGCTCCGGGCGCCCTCTTCCGGTATGTGACCGGCCGGCATGTTCCGATCGCCTCCTCCCGCCAGTTCGTGGATCCCGGCGGATTCGTGATCTACGGAGACCCGACGCCGGTGGATCTGCTGGAGGCCGCGGCCGACAGCGTCGCGGAGGGGATCCGGTTGCGCTGGCGGGCGGGGCCCGACGAGAGTGGGGTGCGGTGGCTGCTCTTCCGTCGCACCGCCGGCGGTCCCGACGATCCGGGAGACGCCACGCCCGCAGGGTACGATCCGGTTGGGGGGGACCAGGAGTTTCTTGGGGCCGGACCCCACGAGTACCTGGATCGCGCCGTGACCGGCGGACAGTGGTACGCCTATCTGGTGGCGCGCGTGGGGACCGACGGGGGTGTCGACTACTCCGCGCCGTTGCTGGCCCACGCTCCCGGGACGGTCGCGCGGCTCGATCTTCGCCCCGCGGCGCCCAGCCCGTTCTCCGGGCGGACCGGCTTCATCTTCTACGTTCCGGCACCAGGCGGTCGGGTTCGGCTGGAGGTGTTCGACGTGGTCGGACGGCGTGCCCGCGTCCTCCACGACGCTCCGGCAGCCCCCGGGCGGCACGCTCTGGGGTGGGACGGGCGCGATGACTCCGGCCGGCGACTCCCGTCCGGGGTCTATTTCGCGCGACTGAGCCTGGGGGACGACACCCGGACCCGGCGGATCGTGCTCACCCGTTGACGCGGAACGCCTCTTGGCGCTCTGAGGCCGGATCGGACGCCACCTAGCGAGTGAGCCAGCTTCGGTCGGTGAAAACCGGCGGAGCGGGGCGCGGGCGGCGTGGCGTCACCAGACGAACCAGGGCGAGACCGGCCGCGAACCCACCGAGGTGGGCGAACCACGCCACACCACCCCCGGTCTGCGTATGGGCGAACCCCGCGCTCAGGGCCTGAAAGCCGAACCAGATTCCCAGCCAGATCGCCGCCGGTACCGGTATGATCCGGAGAAACACGATCAGGATGACCAGGGTATGAACCCGCGCGCGGGGGAACAGGACGGCATACGCTCCGAGGACGCCGGCGATCGCTCCACTGGCGCCGACCATCGGGACGTCCGACCCGGGGGCCGCCGCCCACTGCGCGAGCCCGGCGAGAACCCCGCAGCCGAGATAGAAGGGGATGAACCGGGCGCGGCCGAGGTGGTCCTCGATGTTGTTTCCGAAGATCCACAGGTAGAGCATGTTCCCGCCCAGGTGGACCAGCCCGCCGTGCAGAAACTGCGATGTGATGAGCGTCAAGAGGGAAGTCGCCACTCCCGCGGACAGCAGGGCGGGGCGGAAGGCCAGCGCAGTCATGAACGCCGTGTCGGTCTCGGGCGAGATGGCGAGCCGAACCAGGAATAGCGAACAATTCAGCAAGATCAGCCCGAGCGTGAGAGCCGGGAATCGAGCGGTCGGATTGTCGTCTTTGAGTGGGAACATGGGGTGATGTCGGCTCCGCCGGCAGCATCTTCGGGAGCGGCCGGCAAGTCAAGCGCGGGATCGGGTCGCAGGCCTCCGGAGCGGGAGTTTGCGCCGGCCGGATGGCAGTTCCCGGGTGCGGGGTGCAAGCTACCCTCCCCCGGGATCACGGGGTAATCCGGTCTTCGGATTCGCCTGTCGGAGTCACGCAAATCGGGCCGGACACGACTATGATCCGAGGCGCGCGGCCGGTGTGCCCGCGCGCGGAGTGAGCCGATGGGGTGGGAGCGGTTGCAGGATCGCGCCGGCGGCGCCGACCGTCGCCGGCCCGCCGAGGAAGCGGCCCCGGACCGCTTTCGCTGGATCATCGACGGCCACAACGCGATCTTCGCGATTCCCGAGTGGGAGGAGCTACAGGTGGCGGGGCAGCGTCGCGAGGCGCGCCTGGCTCTCGAGAAGAGCCTGGAGGACTTCGGCCGCGCCATCGGCGTGCGGGTCACCGTGGTCTACGACGGCAACCATCTTGAACGGAACCCCGACGCGCTTTCCTGGCCCCACCTGCGTACCGAGTACTCGAATCCCCCCGAGGAGGCGGATGACCGGATTCGCTTCCTGGCCGAGCGCGCCTTGCGGGATGGCGAGCTGCCGGTAGTGGTGACCTCCGACCGGCGCACGCTCGCGGCGACCCTCGTCCCCGGCGTGCGGGTGATGGCGGTCCGCGACTTCTTTCGGCGGGTCCACGCACGCGCCCTGTATGTTCCCGAGAAGCGCCCGGTCGACGGGCTGGAGGAGATCGAGCGGCACTTCCTCTCCCAGTCGCCGTTTTCGGAAGACCGTCGGGAGGCCGAGCGGCGCAATGCCCGGGCGCGCCCTGGATCGGACGAGGGCCTGGGCGGTCCAGAGAGCCTGGGCGACCCGGACCGGCCGGGTGGCCCGGACCCCGGGGCTCCGGGCGGCACCGCGCCCGGCTGACCTGGGTATGGCCGGTGGGATCGCTAGTCTCTCTTCCCGTCACCGCCCTTGAGCCACCGAGGGCGGCTGCGGTAACGTCGAAGCTCGATAGGAGGTCCCATGAAGCCGGGTCTACGGCCTACCGTTCTCGCCGCCGTCATCTGCCTGCTCTTCATGCCGGGCGCGGCGCCGGCGGCGGACCCCGCATCTTCCGATACGGCGTCCCCGACTCCGGAGGTCCGCGAGCGCGAGCTCAAGTCGAAGCTGAAGACACAGCCGCGTGACATCGCACTGATCATGGAGCTGGCGCAGTTCTACTACGACCAAGGGGACCGCAAGGGCGCGGAGAAGGAGTACCGTCGCGCTCTGGAGGTGGATCCGCGCAACGTCACGGCGATGGTGCGGCTGGGAACGGTCCTCAACGAGTCCGGCGACTCGCGCGAGGCGCTTGTGCAGTTCGATGCCGCGCTCCGGATCGAGCCCCGGAGGGTCGACACTCTCTGCCGCAAGGGGCAGGCTCTATACGCCCTGAAGCGCTACCAGGAAGCGGTAGAGCTCTATCTGGAGGCCAAGAGGATCGACCCGCGGGACCAGGCTCCCTACTACCAGCTCGGTCTCGCGTTCGCCGATGCCGGGATCTACCGCGAGGCGATCTCTGAATGGTCCATCGTCGTCGAGTTCGACAAGGACTCGGAGCTGGGCCGCGCGGCCGCGGAGGGGATCGAGGTTCTGCGCCCGATGGTGGGCGACGGCGGGCCGTGATCTCTGGCGGCGGCCGGCCGGCCCCGGGAACGCGATGAACGTCGGCGACGCGAGCGACCGCGGCCATCGGGTGCTGGTGGCCATGAGCGGCGGCGTGGACAGCGCGGTGGCTGCCTCCCTCCTGCGGGACGAAGGGTTCGAAGTGGCCGGCGTGACCTTCCGGCTCTACTGCCATGGCGAACAGGAGCCGGGGCGAAGGGCCTGCTGCGGGCTGGAGGGAATTCGCGACGCGCAGTCGACCGCCCGGCGTCTCGGTGTGGCGCATGTGGTGCTGGATCTCGAGCCGCTCTTTCGGGAACGTGTGATCGACGACTTCACGTCTGAGTATGCCGCCGGACGCACGCCGAATCCTTGCGTGGAGTGCAATACCCACGTGAAGTTCAGACCATTGCTGGATTGGGCGCGCCGGAACGGCTTCGACCGGATCGCGACCGGGCACTATGCGGAGGTGGCCCGGGTCCGCCTGCGCGATGGAAGCGACCGTCACCTGCTGGCCCGAGGCCGGGATCCGGCGAAGGACCAGAGCTATGTCCTCTGGGGCGTTCCGGCCGAGGTCCTGCCGTTCACGCTCCTGCCCCTGGGCCGATTGGCGAAGGAGGACGTGCGCGCCCGCGCCCGGAACCTGAACCTGCCGGTCTGGGACAAGGAGGAGAGCCAGGACATCTGCTTCGTGCCCGCTGGTGGGTACGCCGAGGTGCTGCGGACTCGGCTTGGATCGGATCACCCCGCCTTCCAGCCCGGGCCGATCGTCAACGAGGCGGGACGGGTGCTCGGACGTCACCGTGGACTGGCCTGCTACACCGTCGGACAACGGCATGCCCTGGGCCTCAGCGGGCCGGACTCATACCGGGTTCTCCGCCTGGACACGGAGGCAAACGCCCTGGTGGTCGGGCCCCCCGACCGCCTGGATCGGCGCGGCTTGTACGCCACCCATCTACACCTCTTCGTACCGCCCGGGGAGTTGGAGGCCGCGCCGGTCGCGGTGAAGGTACGTTACCGACACGAGGCGGCGGTGGCCGAGGCCCGGGTAGAGGGAGATCGCCTGCACGTCCGCTTCCGCGAGCCGCAGCGAGGGATCACCCCCGGACAATCGTGCGTCGTCTATCGTGAAGGTCTTGTCCTTGGGGGTGGGCGGATCGAGGGGGCCTGCGCCTGCTGCCAGCCGTGAACACCGGATCGGCGCCGGCCCCGGACCCGCAGCGGTCGCCGCCACGGCCTCTGGGGTCGGCCGGTCGCGATTGAGGCTGCAATCCGGGACGGTCACCGGTGTCGACCGATCGTGGGCGCGGCCGCAATCGCGGCCCCCGGTGCGGTCTGGAGTGTTGACAGATGCGGATCGCGGCTGCTAGCGTAGCGATCCCCGAGGAGGGATGGCCGAGCGGTTGAAGGCAACGGTCTTGAAAACCGTCGGTCGCAAGACCCGTGGGTTCGAATCCCACTCCCTCCGCAGTCGGTGGATCGATCGGAGAGGTGGCCGAGTGGCTGAAGGCGGCACATTGCTAATGTGTTGTAGGCCAAAAGCTTACCGGGGGTTCGAATCCCCCCCTCTCCGCCATCTCTTGGCGACGGGAGACGAGTGCGGACGGCTCCTCAACGCTCGTGGCTGAGCGGTGCCGGGTCGGTCCGCGGCGGGGTTCTCGGATCGGGATACCTGTTCGCGCCCATGGCTCAACTGGATAGAGCATCTGACTACGGATCAGAAGGTTGGGGGTTCGAATCCTCCTGGGCGCACATTCCGTACGCAATCGCGAACGAGTCGGGGTCGGGGCTGTGGAAGGGGGTGGCAGCATGCTGAGCCTGCCGCGAATCACCAACCCGTTGCGCGCGCCGGGCTCGGTGGCGATCGCGCCGATGATTCTGGCGGCGATCCTCGCGGGGCTTTCCTGCCGCGCAACCACGCAGGGCGTTCGACCGGCCAACGCGGTCGTCTCGCCCGAATGGGATTCGCTGAACATCCAGAGCTTGAGCCTCGTCACGGTCGGGTCCTCAGTTGGTGACGAGGTTGCGCGCCAGACGGTCGAGTACATCGTCGAGGAGCAGTTCGCATCCAGCCAGGACCGGTTTGTCATTCTCGGCGTGCAGACCTCCCGCGATCGCGCGTCGGCGGCCGGCGCGGCGGAAGTCTTCGATCGCGTGGCAAAGACCTGGCGGGATGCGCGCATGGCCGACAAGTTCCTTGTCGAGGGCCTCTGTCAGAAGCTCGGTGTCGACGGCCTGGTGTTCGGCGAATTGATCGATTGGAAGCGGGAGAAGATCGACTTCACGCAGGAGGGGACGTCCTATACCCAGGTTGCCCTCCGCCTCGCCATCTTCAGCGGCAAGACCGGCATGTCGGTCTGGGAAGCGCAGAAGATGATCCGGCGCGACACGCAGGAGTACACACCGGGTGGTGACGGCACCGGCGTTACGACGGATGACACCGGCATCTCCCGAGCCCAGCGCACGAGCGGACTCACGCCGGAGCCGGAGCGCCGGGAGGAGGTCGTGGTCGACGTGCTCGCTTCCCTGATGGCGGCCTTCCCTCCGCGTCCGGCGAAGTGATCTCGGACGAAGGTCCCGGCCTCGCGCCGCGGGACCTCCCATTTGTCGATCCGGCAGACGACGAACGCTGGATGCGGCGCGCTCTCCGCGAGGCGGAGATCGCGCTCGCATCCGGCGAGGTCCCGATCGGCTGCGTTGTGGAGCTGGATGGACGCGTCATCGGCCGGGGCTGGAATCGTGTGGAGACGACCGGCGATCCCACGGCTCACGCGGAGATGCTGGCGATCACGGCGGCGACCGCGACGCTGGGCCACTCCCGCCTGAACGGCGCACGTGTCTTCGTTACGGTGGAGCCCTGTCTGATGTGCGCCGGAGCGCTTCTCCTCGCGCGGGTGGACGAGATCGTTTTTGGCGCCCCCGAGCCGAAGTTCGGGGCGATGGAGTCGAGACTCCGAGTCCAGGATGTGGAGGGATTCAATCACCGGTACCGCGTACGGGGCGGGATTCTGGCCGCGGAGTCCGCGTCACTGCTGCGGGAGTTCTTCCGGTCGCTGCGGAGCGACGGCCGCGCGGCCGCTGCCGGCGAGCTCGGAGACAGCCGGCCAGATTGGCGACCGGGATCGCGAACGGAGTGACAGGTCCGATCGCAGCGGATCGGCCGTTGCCTGTCCGCCGCAGTCCGCACGCCCGAGGGGACGCCCCGGGCAGCGCAGGTTCCCTCTTCTGACCCCGCAGCGGCCCGGGGACGCTCTGTGGCGCTCCGTGAATCGGCTGTTCGCGCGACCTACGGGACCAGGAGCGCCTTTCGCGTCACCACCCGGCCGTTCGTGCTCAGCCGCTGGAAATACAGGCCGGCGGGCAGGAGGCGGTCGTTCCGGTCGCGTCCGGTCCAGGTGACGGTGTGGGTTCCCGCGGGCAGCACGCCGTCCAGGATCCGCTGCCGGCAGCGGCCCTGGATGTCGAAGATCTCCAGCCGCGCGGAGGCGGTCCGGTCCAGAGAGAAGCGGATCGGCGCACCCGGGCGGACCGGATTCGCCATCTCCTCGCCAAAGCCGAAATGCGCGCCGACCTCGTCGGACACGCCGCTGGGGGGAAGTCCGATGTAGACGATCTGGACATCATCCACCGCCGCCTCCACGGTTGACGGCGTCCCTTCGTCGGAGGCCTGGAATCGGAACCGCATCTGCGTCGTCAGCGTCAGGCGGGAGGCGAGGTCGAACTCCTGATACAGCCAGGCACGGTTGGACCGGGTCGTTCGCTCGAGGTCGGTCCAGGTCGCTCCATCGTCGTTGCTTGCCTGTACGACCCATACGTCATCCGCCGCGCCGCCCGTGTTGTTGGTATACCACCTCCAGTAGCGCAACAGCACCGTGCCGTCGAACGCGCAATCGACCCGGGGCGACGTCAAGGTGGTCAGCCCTCCATCCACGTCATTCGTGTCCGGGCCGGATCCCGGAGGAGCGTTCCCGGTGACCCAGCAGATGACACCGGGTTCAGGGGTGTGGTCGTCTTCGGGCTGCACCGGGAACTCCTCGTTCCACGTGCCATTCGGGTCGGCACGCTCCCACAGGCCGCCGGTGGCGTCGTCCGCAGGCGAACCCACGGTCCAACCAGTGTCCGTCTCGAGATCGTCCTGCCAGGCGGACAGGAGCGGGCCCACCCAGAAGCGGTATGGGATCCCTGGTGCCTGCGCCGGAAGCCTCGTTTCGTTCCCGCCGCCGTCTTTCACGACCATGTAGTAGTCGATGCGCGTCGTCCAGCTCTGGGCCGGGATCTCGCCGCGGTAGGAATTCGGGCCGTCCGCGACCATGGGAACGATCTCGAAGGGGCCATCCGAGACCCGGAAGCGAAGCGAGATCTCGGAGAACACCGACATATCCGTCGCCGAGATCCGGACCTGGTGAGCGCTGAGGGTGTCCGGAGTGGAGACCGGACTCTGCAGGATGCTCACCACCGGGGCCACGATGTCGTTCAAGAGGAGCTGCGGCGCGGCGACGCCCCCCGCGGGAACGTTGACGCTGGCCGTGTCGGGCGCGAATCCGGCGCGGCTTGCCACCAGGGTATAGCGCCCGGCCAGCTCGGTTCCTTCAAAGGTGCCATCCGGACCGCTGTAATACTGGTGTCCATTCTCCAGTACCGACACGGTGGCTCCCGGCAGGGCCGCACCTCCCGAAGACGCGTTGCCCACGGTGCCGGAGATCGCGCCGATGAGAATCTCCCGGGTCGGCACGAACTTGATGGCCCGATTGGCGACGAGCGTGGCCGCTCCCGCGGGGTACTGGTTGAAGTACGTGTAGAGCAGCCCACCGAGGTTGTCCGGCGTCTCGATTCCGACGGTCGCATAGCCGTCTTGCGAGTCCACGTTGCTCACGGCTTTGTACTGGAACACGATGATGCCATCACCGGTCTCGGTTGTGTGGTAGGCGGGATCATAGAAGATCGCCTGGACGGTCTCCGTGCTGCTGCCCACGATGTTCCGCATGCGGCTCCATTCAACGACCCAGAGGTGGTTGGCGGCGTCGTACCACTGGTAGACATGGCCGGCGGGGCTCGTCACTTCGATCAAGTCGTCCCAGAACACGGCGATGACCCCGTTGGGGCCTCCCGGACTGGGAAGGGTCCAGTTGCGGTAGTCGGTGAGATAAGTCGACCCCATCGCGATCCACCCGTTGCTGCATACGGTGGCGGTCGTGTAGCTCTGCCCGTAGTAGGTGAACGCGAAGGGGAGCGTCACGGTTCTCGACTTGTCCTGGTAATCGCCATAGTCGCCGAGTGTGATCTGGCTCCCCGGCCCGCCCAGGCCGGGATCGACCTCGATCCAGCTGTAGACCGGGGCGTCGGGATACGCGACGTCTGAGTTGTCGTAGGCATAGTACCCGTACTCATCCGGACCGATCGGGTCGGTGCTGCTCCGGGAGCCGACGGGAAGCGAGAAATCGACGGTGTCGCTCATGGCCTCGTTGTAGTCGAGGATCATGCGGAGGGCCGCCTCGTAGCCTCTCGGGCAGTCAGAGCGCGCATGAACGCTGAAGGGGTGGCCGGTGTTGGCCTGCGAGAGGCCGGGCGACATCTCCGGGTATCCGGAACTGCCCACGGGCACATCCACGTACTCGCTACCGGAGAGAAGAGTCGCCGTGACTCCGGCGGCGACGATCTCACCGTCGTTGCGGAGGGTGACGGTGAGGGTCACGGTCTCGCCCGGGTCGAAGACTCCCCCGGGGCCCGCGTCCCCGACCGCGTGGGACGCATGCTGGAGATCGGCGGCGACCACCGGGATCTCGACGACTGAGTGACTCGGGGCCGACCCGTCGGTGGCGTCCAGGCCGAAGCGAAGA
Organism: uncultured bacterium; assembly: GCA_964473865.1. Lineage (GTDB taxonomy): Bacteria > Eisenbacteria > RBG-16-71-46 > CAIMUX01 > CAIMUX01 > CAIMUX01. The sequence continues at coordinate 206,405 of CAYYQN010000002.1, forward strand.
AGATGGCCATGCGGGCAGTCCCCGCGGACCGCGAACCCGAAGTCATCCAGGCTCCAGGCGGCCGCGCCGCCGGCTATCTCTCCGTAGATCTCCGCCCCGTCGGTGATCTCCACGTATGGATCGTCCGTGGTGATCTCGGCGGCTACCCCACTTGCGGTCGCGGTGCCGTAGTTGTGCAGCTGGACCTTCAGCTCGACCGTTTCCCCCGGGTTGACAGAGCCGTCACCGTCTCCTTGGCTTTCGCCGAGACCGTCGTCATCGACCTGCAGAGCCTCGAATCCCAGGAACCCGTCGGAATCCGTCACCGGAACATCGGTCAGGTAGGGCCGCCGGTCGTGCTTGGTGACCGTGAGCTTGAAGACGCCCGCCGCCGCCGGGGGCAGGGCCAGCTCGCACTGCCCCAGCTCGTCGGTGGTCCCGGTGATGCGAACCTCTCCGCCGGCATCATTCCGATACAGGCAGACGAGCGCTCCGGATTCGGGCGAGCCGTTCTCGCTCGCAGTGACGGTGAATGAGTTCGCCCCCACCGGCAGGCTGGGGGAGTGGGTGACGCTCACCGGCATCGGGACCGCCGACCAGACGGCGCAAGCCGGGTCGCCCATGAGGTTGTTCCAGTGGGAGTAGATTGCCACGGAGTTCGGGGCGTTCGACTGGTAGTTCAGGTAGAGGTTCAGCTTGCCCCAGGTGTGGGCCGCCCCCGTTTCCCAGGCCCCATGGTGCAGCAGGCCCCAGAAGACCCCCAGGGTGAAGCAGTTGTTGAACCGGGTGTGGGTTCCGCTGGTGGCGGTGCCGATCGCCCCGATGGCCCCCTTGGGTGTGGTTGCCGTGCCGGCCCGGAGGAACTGCTCGGTCCGAGAGGTGCCGCTCGCAAAGGAGCCGGTGTCGCATGTGCTCATGCAGCCGAATGGCATCTTCCAGCCATTGGTCAACGTATTGGTGTTGCTGTTGCCCCAGCCGCTCATCCCCTGGATGCCGCGATAGCAGAAGATGGTGTCGCCTCGGTTCAATGCCGTGGCCATCTGGCTGACGAAGCTACCGGTGAAGACGGTATCGATCTGCGCGTATCCCAACTGCAGCAGACGGGTCTTGATCCACTGCTGCACCTGGACACAACTGTAGCCGGAGGCTTGGGGGTCCCCCACGAGGCAGGCCCGCGTATACCAGGCGGTGTCGCTCAGGTACGGCGTGCTCTCGTACCCGACCGTCTTGGCCACGATCGTCTGGAGCTCAGTCAGGGTTCCGAACGAGAGGCGGCCGATCAGGATGTCGGAGAGAACATCGCCGCCGGCGAGTTGTGTGTAGGGGTGATCGCCTTCGCCCCCATAGCCGGAGAGGCTCTCATACCAGGTCGCCACGCTGTACGTGCCTCCTCCGTCGCCGGCCAGGACCACATACTCGGGCGGAATCGGCCAGTAGTTGTAGGCATTCTGTATATAGGCCTTGATTGCCGTGGCCGACGTGCCGGTTTCGGCCGTAGTCGCGAGCTTGACCGGCAGGCCCTGACGCTGCCGCCAGGCCAGCAACGGCTGCAGGTGGGAAACCACGGTCGCGTTGTTGGGACAAATGACCAGATACGTGCCGTGCTGAATGGCCTGGCCGCGGGGCGGGCCGCTGTAACCGAGCACCAGCTGCCGATAGATGTTGTCGAAGGATGGAGGGACGGGACGGGAGCGGGATGGCGGCGTGTTCCGCAGATCCTCTCCGGCGTAGGCAACATCCACCGTCAGCCGCCGCGCGATCAGGAGCGATCCACGCGAGGGGTCGTAGCGCACCGGGGAGAAACGGATCGGTACGACCCGCAGATCGCCCAGGAGGGCCGGCTCACCCGCCGTGGCCCAGGGCTCGTTCCCGTATCCGGTGCGCGCGTAGGCCGCCGGATCGTAGGCGAAGGCGGCTGTCTGCTCGTCCTGCATCGGCACCAGCCGGAAGCCGCTGACTTCTTCCTCTTCCTGCACCGTGGCAATCACCGTCACGCCGGCCCGATCCGGCACCATCACGAACCGACCGAAGGTGGGCAGGACGGGTGCGCCCAGAGCCCCGTCGTCCCCGCCGCCCGGAATTGCCAGAGATTGGAAGGTGATTCCGTCGATGTCCAGGTCTTCCACGACCAGGGCGGGAAGAGCGAATTCCGCGCGCAGGCCGGTGGTCGATTGCGAGACGACTCGCAGTTCGGGCAGCGAGCTCTCCGAACCGGTACCGAGGACGCGCGGTGCGGCGATCGCCCCGTTCGACAACCATCCGGTCAGAGCCAGGCTCACGGCGAGGATGGCGAAAGGCTGGCGACCGTTGGCGGCTCTGGATGCAGCGCTGGTTGGCGCCGATGGGTCTTGCGGCATGGATCTCCTCCAGGCGTCAGATTCTGTCCGGGGCGTAGGTGCTGCGAAGTGGCATATTGCCTTTCAATTATACCAGATTTTTCGTCCGGGTGGGAGTGGCCAGGGTGATGCGCAGTGAGGGCGGCGCGAGCGAGAGCGTCGTCGACGGCGAGGCCGCCTCCCTGACCCGGAAAGGCGGCCTCTGCTGAGCACGAGGTGGGACCGTGCGGATGACTCACTTCAAGCGGAGCAGTTTCTCCACTCGGTGACGGTCTCCGCTGTCGAGCCGGTAGAAGTAGATTCCGGACGGCACCCGGGCGCCGGAGTCGTCCCGCCCATCCCAAACCAGGGAGTGGGCCCCGGCTGCGACGGGGCCGTCCACCAACCGGCGGACCATCCGGCCGGCGGCATCGAATACGGCCAGCCGGACCGGACCGTCCCGCTCGACGGAGAACGACAGGGTCGTGCCCCCGGCGAACGGATTGGGATGCCCCGGCTCGAGCGCGAGGACCGACGGTCCGGCGGCCGGTGCCGGCACATCCGAGAGCTCGCCCGCGTACACTTCCAGCGTGAAGTCGTCGACGGCGGCTTCCACCAGCCCCGGCTGGCCGTTGTCGCAGGCGACGAACCGGAAGACCACCTGGTCCGTGAGGGTGATCGCCTTCGTGAGGTCGAAGGCGCCCTCGCCCCACTCAGTCATGGCCTCGGGCACCCGCTCCAGCGGCACCCAGGTGGTGCCCCCGTTCGACGAGACATCCACCGCGAACTGGTCATCGAGGACAGCGCCGCCTTCGCCCCACCAGCGCCAATAGCGGACCAGGGCCCACGTGACGTCGGACAGGTCGAAGACCGGGCTGCGCAGTGTGGTGCAGCCACCGTCCACATCGGCATCTCCGGGAGGACCGTAGGGCACGCCGTTGCCGGTGACGAAGCACTTCACACCGGAATCCGGAGAGTGATCGTCCTCCGGCTGGATCGGTTGGGTGCCGTACCAGGTTCCGACCGGGTCGTCCCGGGTCCAGACGCCGGAGGTGGCCCAGTCGCCGGTCATCCCGATCTGCCAACCTTCGGCGGCGGGGTCCTCGCAGTCGTTCGTGTAGGCGACCGTGGTGACATACAGCGTGTGGAAGGAAGCGGGAGCGTCGACCGGGTCGGTGGATGTGTGTCCCAGGGAATCGAGGGCGCGGACGTAGTAGTCGAGATGGGCCCCTTCGGTCAGGCCGGGAAGCTCCGCATGCCAGGTCCCGTCGCTTTGCACCATCGGGAGCTCGAGCCAGTCGCCGGCTCCTACGCGATAGGCCAGCATGACCGGACCCAGACCGCTGGGGTCTTCCACCGTGGCCTCAACCGGGAAGGGGCCGGTCGGGTCCATGGTGGCCAGAAGCTCGGTCACGCCCGAAATGACCGGACCCGCGATGTCCTGAAGCTGGAAGTCCGCAGTTGTGACTTCACCGACGGTGACGGTGACGTTCGAGACGGAGTCCGACGCGAACCCCACTCGGGTGCAGACGGCGGTGTAGGTTCCCGCAGGGGCCGTGCCGCCGAAGGTTCCGTCCGGCCCGCTTGAGTAGGTACGGCTCGTGCCGCGCAAGCTCACGACCGCGCCGGGCAGCGGGGCAAGGTCGAGCGAGCTGTTGCGTACCGTCCCCTGAAAGTCTCCGGTCGGCAGGGTGGTGGAGGAGATGAACTTGACGGCGCGTCCGGGGACGACAGCGGCTGCCCCTGCCGGGTAGGTGTTGTAGTAGGTATAGGTGACGGCGTCGGTGTGGTTCCAGTTCTGGATTCCCACCGTGGCGTAGCCATCTGTGTCGTCCGTGAACGCGACCGAGCTGTACTGGAAGATGATGATTCCATCACCGGACGCGGTCTGATGGAACGCCGGGTCGAGAAGAATGGCCTGGGCGGTCACCGTCCCGCCGGTGACGTTGTGCATCCGGCTCCACTCCACGATCCAGCGATGGTTGGCGGCGTCGTACAGCTGGTAGACGTGACCGGCCGGAGAGCTCACTTCCTGGAGGTCGTCCCAGAACGGGGCGATCAGGTTCTGGGGGCAGCCGGCGCCGGGCAGGTACCAGTTCCGATAGTCGGTCAGGTAGGTGTCGCCCATGGCCAGCCAGCCGTTGGAGCAGATCGTCGCCCGGGCGAAGTTGGTTCCGTAGAACTTGAAGGTGAACGGCAGGGCCACCCCGCGGGACTTGTCCTGGTAGTCGCCGTAGTCGCCGAGACTGACCTGGCTGCCGCTTCCGCCGTAGTTCGGATCGATCTCGATCCAGCCATAGACCGGCGCATCCGGATAGGAGGTGTCGGTGTTGTCGAAGGCGTAGTAGCCGTATTGATCCGGGCCCACCGGATCATCGCTGCTGCAGGTCCCGACGGTGAGCGTGAACTCGGTGGTGTCGGCCGCCCCGCCATTGCAGCTGGTGATCAGACGGAAGCCGGCCAGATGCCCCTGATAGGCGCCGCCGTCCGCCTGGACGGTGAAGCGGTCGCCGGTGTTCTCGGCAGTGCTCCCGACGTTGACCGTCCCGAAGGTGCCGGCCCCATCCACAATGGCCACGAACGGGCTCAGCGACGTCAACGTGCCGACGGTGGACGTGGCGTTGGCTCCGCCGTTGTTGCGCAGGCTGACGCTCATCTCGAGCGTCTCGCCCGGGTCGAGGATGCCGTTCCCCGAGCCATAGAGCGTGGTCGACAAAGCCTTGAAGTCGGCCGAGACCACCAGGATGTCGATGAGCGAGTGCCACTGGTTGGAGCCCGACACCACGTCCAGTCCGAACCGCACGATATGGCTGTCCGGAGCCGCGTAGCTGAGGCTGAAGTCGTAGTCTCCGGTGCTCCAGGCGCTCGCGCCGCCGGCGATGGTGCCGAACGGCTCACTGGAGTCGGCGATGGTGACGTAGGGATCCGCGGTGGTGAGGGTGGCGGTGACGTTGCTCGCCGACTGCGAGCCGAAGTTCTTGAGCTGGACCTTGAGCTGGATCGTCTCGCCGGGGTTGACGACGGCGTTGCCGTTCCCCTGGCTGCCGCCGCTGTTGTCATCGTCGATTGTGGAGGCCTGGTAGCCGACAAAGAGGTCGGAGGCGGCCACGGTGATGTCGGCCAGCACCGGCTGGCGGTTGTACTTGGTAACCGTGAGCTTCATGGTCCCGGCGGTGGCGGCGTCGACCAATAACTCGATCTGGCCCATGGCATCAGTCAGACCGCTACAGAACGTCTCGGTCCCCTTCCAGAGGCAGACCCGGGCCCCCTCGCACGGAAGCCCTTCCTCGGTCACCGTCACCGTCACGGAGCTGGCCCCGACGGCCAAGGTCGCCGGGTAGTCCGCCGTCAGAGGCCGGGGGAACGCCGTCCATACGCGCACGGCGGAGTCGCCCATCAGGGTGTTCCAGTAGGAGAAGTACTGGACCTCCTCCAGGTCGTGCATCCAGTAGTTGACGTAGAGCTCGTACTTGCCGCGGGTGTGGGCCGCGCCCATCTCCCACAAGTCCTCGTAGAGCAGCCCCTGGAACGTCCCCATCGTGTAGCAGTTGTTGAAGCGCGTGTGCGTGCCGCTCGTGGCGGTGCCCACCGATCCGATGCCGGCCTTGGGTGCGGCCACCGAACCGGCCCGCAGAAATGTCTCGGAGTTGCTGGTGCCGCCGGCCCAGGAACCGGTGCCGCAGGTGCTGATCACCGCGAAGGAGAGCTTGTTGTAGTTGGTCAGGGCGTTGGTGTAGGAGTTGCCCCAGCCGCTCATGCCGATATAACCCCGATAGCAGAAGATGGTGTC
>CAYYQN010000003.1:0-171170 GCA_964473865.1 uncultured bacterium
GGTGGAGGAGTTTGACCCGGCCACAAGTGGGGGAAGTTCAGGTGGCCACCGGGGCTCTCGGCGCCGACATCTACGAGAACGGCACGAACATCACGCGCATCATCTGGTTCCGGGGACCCGTGGACGAGATCTTCAGCAAGGGCATCCCGAGCATCAACCAGCACATCGTGACCAACGGCAACATGTACTGCGCACCGACCGCGGCGGCGCAGTGCCTCAAATACTTCTACCAGCAGGGAGACGCGGTGATAACCGGAGGCCTGGGTGATGCTGCCCTGGTCAGCGCGCTGGGCGAATACATGAATACGCTCCTCATATGGGGCACCGTGCCCTCGAACTGGTGGGGAGGACTGAATTCCTGGATCGCGGACCACGGGAACGGATACACGCTCCGGAGAGTCATGCACTTCGGCTCTCTGGGTCTGCACTCATTCTCCGGTCAGGACTGGCGGCGTATGCGCAACGAGCTCGAACGGTGCCACGACGTCCTCGTCGGTGTCTTCTGGGTCGGAGGGGGAGCCCACGCCATGACGTTGAACTCGATCCAGAACACCGCCCTCCCGAACGGCCGGATTCTGATCGGTTTCAAGGATCCCTGGAATGGCGGGACATCCACCGGAGAGCTCGATCCGGCTACCGGGGAGATCCGCAACCTGGCCGGCGGCGCGAGCCAAGGAAGAACTGCCTTCGCCGGCATCACCATGGTCGCCTCCCCGCGGGAGACAAACGTGAATGCGGGAGGCCCGGGAACCGCCGTCTATGATGGGTTGCCTCGTCCCGGTCCACCCTACCACATCGTCCTGTCCCTTCCCTACGTAGGGTTGTGGACGCTCCACATGGTTCTGGTCAACGATCGGGGCCACGCCTGGCGCTCCAGCTATATCGTGAGGCGTGTGGCGCCAGGCGCGGTGCCGGACGAGGAGCCGTCCGCGGCTCTGGCCCTGAGCGCGCCCCGGTCAAACCCCTTCCGCGACCGAACCGAGTTCGCATATACCGTGCCGGCTCTGCTACCGGTGAGCGTTACGGTCTACGATGCGGCCGGACGCAGGGTGCGCACGCTGGTGGATGGGCAGATCGAACCCGGAATGCACCAGGTCTCCTGGGATGGAACCGACGGCGAGGGCCGGCCGGCGGCGACAGGCATCTACTTCCTGAGAATGCAGGCCGGACGCTCGACCCGGACGCGGACGGTGACTCTGTTGAGGTAGACCGACCGGGATCCGCCCGCGTCTTCTCAAGGCCCAAGTCGAGCGCGCTGCGCCCGGTATTCCGCCGCGCGCGCAGACTTCCCGGAGGCCTGATAGACCGCGGCCGTGCGCTCCGCGGCCTCCCGCCGGATCGCCAGGGGCGCGGCGGGAGAGGAGAGGAGAGTGTCCGCGCTTCGAGCCACCAGCGATTCGGCCGCTGCGACGCGCTGCTGCAATAGAAGGCAATAACCGAGCGCGTTCTCAGCCGCGGAACGCTGCCAGTCGTCCCGGAGTGCCAGTTGCCGCCGGATGGCGAGACATTCGTGCAGAAGCGGCTCGGCCTCGCGGACCTTTCCGGTTTCCAGCAGGAGCGAGCCCAGACCCAGGAGAGAGTTGGCCACGTGTGGATGAGCCCCCCCCAGGAGCTTGCGCCGGATGGCCAGGGCTTCGCGGAAGAGCGCTTCCGCCTGTTCCCGCATTCCCTCGCGCTCCAGAACGACGGCCAGGTTGTTCAGGCCGGTGGCCACGGCCGGATGCTCCGGGCCGTAAAGCCGTCGTCTCGCGGTGTAGACCCGCCGGTAGATGGACTCGGCCTCGGCGTACTTTGACTCCTCGAGGAGAACCCAGGCCAGGTTGTTCTGGGTCGAAAGCACGGAAGGATGATCGTTCCCCAATTGTCGGCCGAAGTCGGCCAAGGCCCGGCGGTAGAACGCCTCCGCCTCGTCGTTCTTGCCCTCTTCGCTCAGCAGTCCGGCCAGGTTGTTGGTCGTCGAGGCGACCGAGGGATGGACGTCCCCGAACACCGTCCGGGCGGTGGCCAGCGCCTCCCGCATGAGCGGTTCGGCCTCCGCGTACTTGTGCTCAGCCTGAAGGATGGTTGCCAGGTTGTTCAGACTCAGAGCCACGCTCGGGTGTCGGTCCCCGTAGCGGGCCCGACCCCGCGAGAGCGCTTCACGGCCGGCCGCCTCCGCCTCGGAGTACTTCCCTTCGGCCTGGAGGAGCGCGGCCAGGTTGCTCAGGCTGACGTCCACCGCCGCGCTGGTGTCTCCCAGCGTCTCGCGCCTGACGGCCAGCGCGGCGCGGGCCAGCGACTCGGCCGCCGCGTACCGTCCCTTCTCCTTCAACAGCACAGCCATCCCGTCCAGGTCGCTGGCAACCTCGGCGCTCTTCTCCCCAACGCTCTGGCGCTGCAGGGCCAGGGCCCGTTGAAACAGCGGATAGGCGGCGTCTGCGTTCCCCTTCTTCAAACAGAGAACGGCCAGGTCGTTCACGCTGCTGGCCACTTCCGGATCCTCGTCCGGCAGCAGGGAGTCGCGCAGGACCAGGGCGCAGCGAAGATGCGGCTCCGCGTCGTCATAGCGGCCCAGCGCCATGTAGGTAAGGCCGATGGTGGCATGGAGGGAGGCGCGCACTTCCGGCTGATCGGCCAGTTCTTCCTCGACTCTCCCGGAAGACGCCTCCAGCACCTCCCGGATCGTGACTTCGCGCCCGCGCGCCCTGTCCGGATCGCTCGACGAAAGCATCTCCTGGAGGAACTCGTTGATCCGTTCAGCCTTCCTCGTCTGCAACACCGCCCGTTCCTTGGCCCGACGTTGTACCGCGAACATCACCGACATGGTCGCTCCGAAGCCCGCCAGCAGAAGAACCAGGGTCAGGGCGAAGGCAAAGACCGCCTGGTGGCGGGCGATCAGCTTGCGGAGCTGGTAGCCGGCGCTGGGAGAGTGGGCCAGGATCGGCTCGTCGGCGAGGTGGCGTTCGATATCCTCGGCCAGCGCGAGCACGGTCTGATAGCGCCGTTCCGGGTCCTTTTCCAGGGCCTTCGACGCGATGGTCTCCAGGTCCGCAGGTACGTGAGGCCGCAGGGAACGGAGCTTTTTCGGAGTCTCCTCGCAGATCCGACGTACCGCCTCGTGGAGCGGAAGTCCGTCGGTCTGGTAGGGCGGCTCGTCCGCAAGCAGCTCGTAGAGCAGCACGCCCAGAGAGTAGACATCAGTTCGCACGTCGATCTCGGCCGTTCGCCCACAGGCCTGCTCCGGGCTCATGTAGGGAATCGAGCCCTGGACTCGACCGACTTCGGTTGCCGCCGTAGCGGCCTCCGCTTCCGCGTGCACGATCCGGGCCAGGCCGAAGTCGAGGATCTTGATCTGAGTACGCGGACGCGGGGTGCTGCCGGGCGAAGCCCGCGCAGGCGGCTCTTCGACCACGACCATGATGTTTCCGGGTTTGATGTCGCGATGGATCACGCCGCGTTGGTGGGCGTACTGGATCGCCTTGCAGATCTGCAGGAAGATCTCGAGCCGTTCGCCGACTCGTTGCTTGTGGCCGATCCCTTCCGGGAGCCGGCTCCGCAGGTGCTCGCGGAGCGGAGTGCCCTGCACAAGCTCCATCACCAGGAACGGCTGGCCGTCCTCGGAGCGCCCGGCTTCGTAGATGGGGGCAATACCGGCATGCTTCAAGCGCGCCAGGCTTTGGGCCTCGCGGCCGAACGAACGCACGGCCTCCTCGCTGACGAATGGACCTCCGCGGATCACCTTCAGCGCGACCGAACGCCGGGGCTCCTGCTGCTCGACCTCGTAGACGATACCCATCGCCCCTTCGCCGATCTTGCGGAGCATCCGGTAGCCGCCGATCCATTCGGGAAGGGGAACGCTGGGCGGACGATCCGAAGGCGGGATCGCGGAGTCCGCCGTTGCATCCGAAGAGCCAGCCGCCGATCGCGGGTCTTTGTCACCGGTGGCGGGATCCGGCCTCTCGTTCTCGGGCCCGGAGATCATGACATCCGCTCCGTCGTCCCGGCCATCGGCTCTGAGCCGGGCCGGAGGCACGCGCGCCAAGTCTCAAGTGCTCCGGATGAGCGTGCCGGAACTGTAGCCGGATCTCCCCCGGGAGGGAAGGCGAATCGCACCTCCCGGCCCTGGCTCCCGGCGCGCGGATCCTGTATAATGGTAAGGTGGTTCACATGCCGTTTGGCCGGGAGGCATATCTGCGCCGATCCGTGGAGGTTATGCGGATGACATTCCAGAGCCTGGCCTCGCATGTCGCCCTTCGCCGCTGGCCGCTGGCCACCGTTGTCTGGTTCTCCTGCATCCTCTTGATCGCGTCGCCCCGGATCGGCCGTGCGGCGCTCCTGCACCTCAATGTGGTGAACGAGCTGGGGCAGGGCATCCCGGCCCGCGTTCAGGTGCTCGATGGGCTCGGGGACTACTTCCCCGCCGACACCTGCTCCAGCCTCATGAGCCACAACGACTCGGCCTGGATGCGGGCCTACTTCTATTACCAGGAGCCGCTTCTCCTGTCCCTCTGCCCCGGTGTGACCACGATCACTGCCGGTCACGGCTTCGAGTGTCGCCCGGTCCGGATCAGTTTCAACCTGCAGAACGATACCACTGTCACCGTCACCATTCCGCGGGTCTATGATCTGCGGTCGCTGGGTTGGTTCGGCGGCGATACGCATACCCACATGGTCCATCCTCCGCAGGACTACCTCCTGACGCCCGCCGACATGCATACAATCGCCCAAGCCGAGGATCTCCCCATGACCTGGGTGACCGACAACGAGTACAACTTCACCGGCAGTCCGGACGTCGTGAGCACCCCCGATGCCATCCTGTACTTCAGCGTTGAATATCACAACAAGGCCACTGGGCACGCCTGCATGCTCGGGCTGAAGGAGATCTTCGCAATCGCCTGCTGCGGGGTGCCCGCTGCCGCGTACCCGCTGCTGTCGGACACGAGAGAGGAGTGGAATCCGGGCTGGGACGAGGCCATGACCCTTTGCCACCCGATCAGCGGCGCCGACTTCTTCGATGACTCGGTAGGATGGCCGGCCGCCGGGCTGGCCCGCGAAGTCCCGGTGCAAGCGGCCAGCGGGAACCTGGACATCTACGACATTGCCTCTTACAGCAACGTCGGGGACCTTGCGCTGGATGACTGGTACCGACTCCTGAACTGCGGCTACCACATCCCACCCGGCGCCGGTACGGACGCCATCATGGACCGGTACTGGGTGCGACCGGCCGGCGGATACCGGGTCTACGTGAAAGAAACGAGCACGTCGCACAATTCCTCCGATTGGGTCCAGGGGCTGAAGGCGGGGCGGTGCTTTGTCACCAACTACCCGTTGATCCCGGAGTTCACGATTGACGGCCAGGATGCCGGGAGCACGCTGGACTACCCGGGTCCCACGGCCACGGTCTCCGTTCACCTTGCGGTCGAGTCGACCCTGCCGGTCTCCACCGCCAAGATCATTGTGAACGGCGAGGTCGCGCAGACCTTTGACGTTCCCGGCGGTCCCGACGGCTCCTCTGGCGTCTTTGACACGCAGCTCACAGTGAACAAAAGCTCCTGGATCGCCGTGCGCGTGGACGGCGTCACGGATCTCCGTCACGCGGTTTCGAACTCGCTCTTCGCGCACACCGGACCCATCTATGTCCGCCTGGGCGGGTTGGAGATAGAGCGGACGATCGACGCCGCGTACTTCCAGGACTGGTGCGATTCGCTCGAGATCTTTGTGGAGAACCGGGGCAATTGGCCGAGCGAGGAAGCGCACGCCCATGTGCTGCAACGGATCGATGACGCGCGCGTGACATTCGGCAGCCACTTCCTGTATCCACCGTCGGCTTTCGAGCTTCTCGCTCCCGCCAACGGGGCGGTCGCGCTGGAAGGCGGGCTCGTGCACTTCGATTGGTCGGACGCCACCGTGAGGGAGCCGGGCGACCGGGTCCGGTACCGTCTCGCGATCAGCGCAGACACGTCGTTCGCCGGGGGGTATCTCTCCCCGCCCCTCAGCTCCAGTCGGCGGATCATGCCGGTGCCGCTTCCGCCCAACCAGGCATACTGGTGGCGCGTGGTGGCAGAGGAGAGGGGCGGGCATACGACTCCGAGCACGCCCCGGCGGCGGTTGTTCTACCTGGCGACCAGCATTTCGGACGTGGACTCGCTGCAGACGGGGGGCGACTCCCCGAGTCTGACCACGGCAGCGTTGTCGGTCTGGCCCAACCCGGCTACCGACCAGGTACACCTGCAGTGGAGTCAGGCGGCGGGCAGCCCCGGGGACTTCGAGATCTTCGACGTGGGTGGCCGCCTTGTTCTCCGCGTGCATTCCGTGATCTCCTCGGCCCTCACCGCGAACGCGGCGGGCGGTCCCTCACTTTGTCCCACCGGGACATGGGAAGGATTCGATGCGGGAGGCCGCGCGGTGCCCGGAGGGCTCTATTGGGTCCGCTACGTCCCGGCGGGATCCGCGGCTGCGTACGAAGCCGGCGGCACCGCTTTGCGGGCCCGGATCCTGCTTCTGCGCTAGGTCCAGTGTCGAGAGGGATGGGCATGGTGTACCGCGCTCCCGCCGCTTGCCGGCTACTGGCCCTGAGTGCTCTCAGCGTCCTTGCCTCGGCGATTCCGATCAACGCGTACGCCGCGGCGCCACACCGCGAAGACCTGGTCCGGAAGCAGCCTTACCTGATCTTCGGCGGGGATCCGACACAGATGCAGGTGCTCTGGCAACTCAACGCCACCGCGCCAGCGACCATCGTGTGGGGGCGGGATTCCACCTACTCCCTGGGCCGGGTTCCGACCAGCGAGTACGGGGATGATCATCAGCACTTGTTCACCATCCCGAATCTGGTTCCCGGCACCCACTACGAGTACAAGGTCACGGTGGGGGGAGACATCTTGCCGGGATCGTTCACCGCCGCATTGGATTCCTCCGGCAACGCCGTACGGTTCTTTGCCTACGGCGATTCTCGCACGAACGTGGAGATCCACGACGAGGTGGCTGGCGACATGCTCGCGGCGATGGCGGCGGACTCCAGCCGGCAGTCACTCGTTCTCTCGGTCGGGGATCTGGTCTACGACGGAGACAACGAGTCCTACTGGATGGACGAGTTCTTCACTCCCGCGGCACCGAACGTTCGCAGGTTGATCGCATTGCTGCCGTACCAGTGCGCTCGGGGAAACCACGAGGGAACGGCGGTTCTATTCGCCAAGTACTTTCCCTATCCGTTTGCCGAGGAGCGTTACTGGTCATTCGATTATGGCCCGGCGCACTTCCTGCTGATGGACCAGTACACCAGCTACGAAGCGGGTTCGGCTCAGCTGGCCTGGATCGAGAGCGATCTGGCCACGACGACAAAGCCCTGGAAGTTTGTCTATCTGCACGAGCCCGGGTGGTCGGCGGGGGGCCATGAGAACAACCTTGCCGTGCAGACCCTCATCCAGCCGCTGTGCCAGCAATATGGAGTGGCGATCGTCTTTGGCGGACACAATCACTACTACGCGCGGGCGGATGTCTACGGGGTCCAGCACATCACGACCGGTGGAGGCGGCGCGCCGCTCTACCAGCCGGACGACAGCTACCCCCACGTGGTCGCTTCCGCTTCGGCTCACCATTACTGCGAAGTGGATATCCAGGGCGATACGCTGGAGTTTCGAGCAATCAGTACCGACGGCACGATCCTGGACAGCTTCACGTCGCCAGTTCCCTCCAGCGTGGACGAGACGAACGAAGCCGGGACCTCCGCCGATGCTTTCCCCAATCCATTCAACGCAGAGACGACGATCCGCTGGCAGCCGCAGAGCGGGATCGGCGGTGAACTCCTGCTCCAGGATGTTGTGGGACGGCTGGTCCGCCGTTACTCGCCGTCCGGAATCGGACCCCAGACAGCGCGCTGGGACGGGACCGACGATGGCGGCCGGCCCGTCGCCACAGGGGTCTACTTCCTCCGCGTGGTCGGAGCGCCGGCCGGAGCGCGCACCGGAACCGTTCTGCTCATCCGGTGAGCAGCTGCGAGCCGCGCTCGGGGGCGACTGCCGCTTGGCCTTCCGACATGGTCATGCGCCGCGTGGAGCCTCCGCAGGACTGGCCGGAGAGTTGGCGGAGAGAGCCGCCGTCGATCAGGAAGGTATCCTTCGATTCGCCCGACATCGCCGAGGCCTGCCGCGACCCGGACCCCGATCCCGGGCCCGATCCCCTGCAGCGGCCTCCGAGCGTCCCTGATCGGGTGGTCGGCGACGAGCGGTGATCTGGAGGCGATGGGCATCGATCGCTGATCGATCGCGGGCCGGCCGACCGGGCGGTCAGCGGTCGAGGAGGTGCCGGTGTTCCCGGGGCACGAGATTGCCGTAGTCGGGGTGGCGGGCGATGAAGCGGGAGACGAAGGGGCAACGGGGCTCGACCGCCCGGCCGGCGGCCCGCTCGGTGTCGAGCGCGGTGCGGATCAGGGCCGAGCCGACCCCGCGCCCACCGAACCGGTCCGGCACCTCGGTGTGGATGAACCGGGTGCGGTCCTCCAACCGGAGGTACTGGACGAAGCCGGCCTCCTCACCGGCGAGCCGCGCCACGTACCGGCTCCGTTCGGGCTCGTCGGCAACCTCGACCTCACACTGCGGACCGGTAGCCATTCGTGCCTCCCGATGGGTGTCGTGCGGCGGATCGTCTGGCCCCCCGGGGGGACCGACAGGGGGCGTCGCGATCGGGAAGGGTCCGACGCCACCGAACTTGCGATCCTCACCCGCCCGGTAACCCGGGGCCAGGACGGTCGTCCGGCTGGACCAAGCCTGGTCGAACGGAGAGGGAGGACAAGCGCTGTGATCGGCATCCCCGGCCCCCCACCCTCTCCCGGCGGAGTGTGGCGGCGGCCCGAAGCGGGCACAAGGGGCCACCGCGGCCTCGGGTGGAGGTTACATTAACTCCCCGGTCCGGAACCGCCGGGATCCGGGCCGACTCCGGGCATCGAGCCGGTTTCCGCAGCGCAGTTCGACCTCCGGCCCCAAGCGAAGGCCCGATCCGTCCGGGCCGCAACGATCGTACGTCGATCTTCCCGGCATCCTTCCCACATCGATGCCTCGGCCGGGACGATGGAGGAGCCGACGCCGCTGATCGCGCAGAACTGGCGCCGGGCTCGTCCGTCGGGGGGGGGACGACGGACGGCCCGGCCGGACGCCGAACTCCTATCGCACCCTCAGGACCTTTCGCGATTGTTCGACGCCGTTTGCCACCAGACGGAGGTGGTATGTCCCGCAGGCTACGGGACGCCCGGAGCCGTCGCTCCCGTCCCACGCCACGGAGTACGCTCCGGGCGACCTGGCCTCGTCGACCAGGTTCCTGACCAACTCCCCCTGCACGCCGTAGACGTCCAGACGCGTGCGGGCGGAGACAGCCAGCTCGAAGCGGATGTCCGTCTGGCGGAAGAACGGATTGGGACGGCTCTCCCCGAGCAGGCAAGCCTTGATCCGACCGGCCGGCGCAACATCCTCCGTCTCCAGGGGAATGCGGACCCAGTTGCTCGAGTCATAGCACGTCACCAGGAGCGTGTTGTCTCTGACGTCGTAGGTCGGGTAGACGATGCCTCCCCCCTCGAAGATCATGGTCGGAGAACCGCTGAGAGAGGGATCAAACCGGTACACGCCGGGCAGGTAGTACCCGGTAACGTAGTACCGGCCCGCCAGGTCCTGGGCGATCCCATCGCCGCCCCCCAATGTCGTCGTGGCCAACGTCGTCACCGACGAATCCGCCAGACTGACGGCCATGATCCGCGGGTTCGCGCGATCCTCGATGACGACCAACCGGTTCTGCGCAGCCTGAAAGATCATGCCGTTCGGCTTGTTCAAGGCCGAACCGGTCACAAACGTCCAGAACGCATGGTCGCTGAGTCTTATCTTGTAGATCTCGTTGCGGAGCGGGCACGAGACGTACAGGTACCCGGAGTCGTCAGCGACGAGGCTGGACAAGTAACCAGGGCCCGGGAACGTGACCGTCACGGTCAGGAGCCGGGAATCCAGATCGTAGCCCTTGATCTTCCGGCCCGAACAGGCCCCGTAGACGGTGTTGCCGGCGATTTCCATTCCGTCGATGAAGCCCGCCGCCGGGACAAAGCAGCTCTCGGCCCCAGCGCTGTTGATCTGGGTGATGTCTCCCGTGTGGTCGTTGGACACAAGCAGGCGGTCGTGAGTCGCGTCGATGACGATCTTCTGCGGACCGCTGAGCTCACACTCGCCCAGACAGAGCGAGGGAAGAGACACGAGCATCGCGGCGAGCAGGGCCGCAGCCGGCCACTTGCCTGCCCGGGAGGCTGACCGGCCGCGGCCGGGACTCCTGGTGTCGATTCTAGGTGCAGTCATGTTCGTTCATCCTTTCATCCGTTCATGGACGTCCTGAAACCTCGCGGCGGGACCGGCCGACGCCACTCCTCCCAGAACATACTACCTATCGATAGTAATACACAAGAAAAATCTCACAATCCAGCAGGCGTCGCCTGGGAGGGTGAGGTCGAAGGCAGGCAGGCTCCCAGGGCCGGGGGCCGTCGGGTCAGGCGGCGACCTGGCGAAGGGGCGAACGGGCAACGGGGCTGCGGGTTACGAGCCGGGGCGCGTTCCAAATAGGGCCGCGACGCGTTCTGCCCCGGGGAGCAGCCCGTTCAAGAAGAGCTTCTCCCACCTCCGGAGCTGCGCCTGGGCAGACTCCGACGGCGCATCGGACTCCAGGGTGCATTGGAGCGAGTTGGCCAGGATCTCCGATCCCAGAGCTCGCGTCTGCATGTATGCGAGAACGGGACCAGCGGTCCAGACCGCCTGGAAGATCTCGCGCCCGTCCTCGGTGAGCAGCGCGGTCAGGTGTTCCGTGCCATCCACGGCGAGCCGGACCCACTGCCGGGGCCAACCTCTGACCAGCCGTTCCCGAGGAAAGACGGTCGTCCAGGCGACGGGAAGATCGACCGGTTCGTGGCTCAGGATCGCGATCCGAACCTTGCGCCTGGCGGCAGCCGCGATCTCCTCGCGAAGCCTGGCCAGCGGGTCGGGGAAGATGTCGAGGTAGACGACGGCCTTGGCTCCGGAGAGCATCGCGCGGCAGCGCTCGAAGACCTGATCGACGGTGGACAGGCGGTAGACCCGGTCGTCTTCCCGGGGCGGGGCCAGCTGTCGCATCCTCTCCGTGGCCTCGGCACACTGCAGTTCGAAACGCCGCTTCAGTTGGTCCAGGAACTCCTCAAAGGGGACGGCCCGGTGGAGGTGGGATCGGCTGTCGTCCACCAGCACGGCGCCCTGCCGGACCAGAGACTCCATCGCCCGGTAGACATAGGGGGCCGGCTTGCCGAGCGCCTTGGCCACGGCGTAACCCGTGGCGGAAGGGTGAACCAGGAGATGGGCGTAGACCCCGGCCTCCATCTGGGTGAGGCCCAGCTTCACCAACGCGGACCAGTCATCGGTGGGCGCGCGTCTGCGTCTGGCCGCCGACTTCGTTCCGCCGTCCACCGAACGCTTGGGCATTCGTAACCTCCCACCTCGCTCTGTCCCTCACGACCGAGCGACGGCCATGATGACGCGGCCGAATGATTCGATCAACGAGGAAGCGACGCCTGCTTCGGCCGATCGCGATCCTGCCATTTCCAGATCGCGTGGTGCGCCAGTCGCTTGATCCAACGGCCGTCCGGCTCGGGAGCGATCCCCGCGATCCTCAGCCGTCCTCGGCCGCCCTCACCTTCCGAGCCCTGCTCGCGTCCTACCTGGAGACGACGAGCGCACGGACCGCGCGGCCCGCCGTTGTCTGCGCCCGGACGAAGTAGATCCCCGACGAGACCGCTCGGCCGGCGCTATCCAGGCCGTCCCAGTAGAGGATGGCGCAGCCCGCGGTCCGCGCCCCGAGCTGGGCTTGCGGGAACTCCTTCACCAGCCTGCCGGCCACGTCGGTGATCGTGAGACGGACCGGAGAGGCCGTCAGGCTTCGCATCTCGACCCGGCACGTCCCGATCGTGGGGTTCGGCGCCATGCGGAGCTGTAGCGATCCGGAGGTGGAGACCGGATCGGCGCCGGAGACCTCATCGCAGGTGGCCGGCCAGGCCCCGATGAGCCCGCATCCGCCGCTGTGCTCGGGGGCGCACGGGGACTCGGGCTGCAGTCTCAGATCGTTGTTCATCAGGTTGCAGAAGAGCGGATCCAGGCTGATGTTCCCTTCCATCCCCGCCAGCCCCGCAATGCATCCGGTCCAGTCGCCCCCGACGTTGGAGTGGATGTCGGTGCAGCTGACGGAGATCGTCGCCGTGGCCGGGTCACAGACCAGGGCCCCTCCTCCGGTATTGAAGGCCAGGATGCTGTTCTCCAGGTTCAGAGACGCGTCATTCCCGACCAGGACGATGGCTCCGCCCAGGTTGTCAGCAGTGGCGTTCCCCACCATTGTGCACCCCGAGACCGTCACGACAGAGTCGTAGATCCCAATGGCGCCGCCGCCTTGTTCCAGTTCGCGCCCGTCGGGCATCATCCCCGGGGGAGGCACGCACCGGGCCCCGCTTGCGTGGAGCACCGAGTTGTTGATGAAGGTGCAGCCGGTCACCACGGCGGTGCTCCAGAGGATTCGAAGGCCCGCGCCAAATCCTCCGTCGATCTCGTTGTTGACGAAGCGGCAGTTGCTGAAGGTCGCGGAGCAGGACGCGATCCCAAGGCCCCCACCACCCTGCAGCCCGAATCCGCCCACAAAGTCGCAGTCCGTGAAGACGGGTGACCCGCCGTTGGCGTAGCCTCCGCCGCCCCCGCAGGCGCCGCCGTTTTCGAATCGGCACCGGATGAAGTGCGGAGAGCAGGAGAAGCTCCAGAACCCGCCTCCGCCGAGGGCCCCGCAATTCCGGATGACAACGTCGATCAGGGTCGGGCTGGCACCGTTCTCGAAGAGGATCCCGCCTCCGAAGTCGTCATCCGGACTTCCGTCCACGTACCCGCGTTCGATGGTGACGCCCTGGAGTACGGAATTGGTCCCTTCACCATCAAAGGCGACTCCGCGACAGTAGTTCGTATGCGATCCCTCGCAGTCGATGATCGTGTTCTCAGGATCCGAGCTCAGGCCACGAACCGTGATCGCCTTGCCGCCATAGCTCAGGCTCCGATTGCCCGGGCCGGTAAAGCGGCCGTAGGCTAGCAGGATCTGATCGCCGTCGACGGCGGCGTCGATCGCGGCCTGAATCGTCGGGAAGTCGCCGCTGCCGTCCGGCAGCACAACGTACTCGGCGGCCGACGCCGGGCCAAGTGTGAAAGCCGAGATCAACCCACCGATCACGAGAAGCCAACAGCAAGTGCGCATCTCCTGCCTCCTCCGTGCCAAAACCCCCAGCAAACGATCGACTCGGGCCGTCTCCGGGTTGGCCGAGTCCGGGCGGAGACTCGGGGCAGCGATGAGCGTGCGTACGCGGGCGGCCAAAGTCGTGACGCTCACCGTCCTCGGATCTGCACGGTATCAGAATACTCCCTGAGCATGCCCGAGGCAAGGAAGCATAGGCCCGGCGCTGGGCGCGGCTCCGCGACCCGGAGTCCACCGGCCGCAACCCCCGCTATTGCCTATACTCATGCCCGGGTTTGTGCGTGGCCTGCAGCATCTGCCACGGCCGGGAGCGACCGGTAGGGCCCGCGGCATCCGCCGCCGCCAGCGGCGATTCCCTCCTGTGTCGTTCTGTCGAGGCAATGGACTTGCGGCACAGGGGATCTGACGACATCTGTCTCGGGGCCGGACCTGGCGCCACAGCCGGGACTCCAGTCGCGCCACAGGCTCCTTCCGTTCCAGCTGGGCCAGACCGGAACTTCCCAGCCTCCCGAGCTGTCACCTCAGATCCGAACTACCCAACATGTGCGTAAGTTGCCCCGCCTTGCGCCTCGCCGTATTGACGATCGTATACACGAACGGCTGGGACGTGTACAAGGAGCCCGCCCAACGAAAGCCATCCCGACATTCTCGAGGCGGGTCGGCAAGATCAGAGCACATCCAGGGCAGGCGTTCCCAAAGCGCCCGACGGGACACATCGGAAGAGTCCGGCGGGGCGGTCCCGAACGGAGGCACGTTGTCGTTGTCCACGATGCATACGCCGATGCGACGACGGATCGGATCCAGCGTCCCGCCGGAGTCGGGTTGCCCCAGCTCCAGGGCGAACTCCTCGGCAGGATCCGCCACGGCATCGTCAAAGACGCGGACGAAGAACGGATCAGGACTCGTGCTGTCCCCATCGTGGATGCATGTTCCCTGCTTGATCGCGGAGTAGTCCGCGCCCTCCCGGGCAGTGATACGTTGCGGCACGACGTACGCCAGGCAGTGTCCCACCGCCCCATTGTGGGACACGTGGAACCGGATGCCCCAGTCCCCTTCAGCAACGACAACGCGCGTGGAATCTTCAACCCATACCGGGTCAATCGCCGGGACATCAAGAAACAATCGCGAGCCCATCCGATACGAGCGCGTAGCTGATCCACTCCACACGACATCAACCAGGCGATGGTCAACGGGAGCAGTGCCAGCTTCAGGTACGAGGACGTAATGCCGCGTAGTGAGATCTCTGTCGGTCCAATGCCGGCGTTCCGCAGCGGGCGGTGCGCCCTGCAACACCTGCGGAACTGGTGCCAGCTGCGCGCTGGCCGACTGCCGTCGCGCCGTGCCTTCGTCGCTAGCTTCCTGTCTGCATCCGGATCGTCTCCTCGACCGGACGAAGGATCTCTCACAGGTCGAAACCCGCAGTCCGCGAAAACGTCGCACCTCGCTTCGCAGGCCAAGTTACCGCGCCTCCTCGACCACGACGACGACGGGGCGAGGCCCTCGCAGGCGATCCACGCCATTCCCGATCCGTGTCCCGAGCTCGGGAAGACTTGCCGGAGGCCGGGACGCTGGAACGGCCCCGCCAGTGTTGGGCGGCGTCCAGCACGACGACCACCTGGCGTCGTAGGCCTCCTCCGAGCCCGCGGACAGAGATCTCTCACCAGGAAAACCACACTTTCCGTCGGCGAGTCGCCTCGTCTCTTGAAAAAAGCGATCGTTTGTATGGTATTGTTAAACTGCGGCATCAGGGGGAGCGGGTCCTGCCGTCGGGAAGTACCCGCGTGTCCCACTTCCAGCTCTGGTGCAA
The DNA here is from genome assembly GCA_964473865.1 of uncultured bacterium. GTDB lineage: Bacteria > Eisenbacteria > RBG-16-71-46 > CAIMUX01 > CAIMUX01 > CAIMUX01. The sequence goes on from CAYYQN010000003.1 coordinate 15,056, forward strand.
ATCCAACTACACCTTCCTGGAGGGAGCCAGCCACCCGGAGGAGCTGGTCGAGGCCGGCATCGCGCTCGGGTTGCCGGGACTGGCGCCGACCGATCGCGACGGCGTGTACGGCGTGGCGGGGGACCAAACACCCGCCTGCTACCCATTCTGCGGAAGCGCATGAACCACGGCACGACCGGCGCTCCGGTTCCGGGTGTATCTATCGCCGGAGAATCACAGAACCACTCCGGCTCTTCCCCTCGGCCTCCAACCTCCAGTAGTACACGCCTCCAGGAACGCGCACCCCGTGATCCGCGGTTCCATCCCACGACAGATCATGTGAGCCCGCCGAAAGCACCCCGTCGGCCAAGGCGGTCAGGCGGCGACCGTCACTGGAATAGACGGCCAAACGAACGATCCCGGCTGTGGCCAAATCGAACCGCAGGGAGGTTCGGTCTGCGAAGGGGTTCGGGACGCACCGCAGCATCGCGGTCTCGGTGGAGAACGCAGCGGTTGCATCAGACGATGGAAGTTCCACGAAGGCAAGACCGGTCACGATGCCGAAGACATCCGGGAGGAAGTCGTGGACATCGGATCCGTCCAGGTTCATGTACATGATCTTCTCGCGGTTGGTTTGAACGGACTGACCCCAGTAGACCCTTCCGGAACCAAGATCGAGGGTGATCCCATCCGGGTTCAGATTGGCGCCGACCACGTAGAGATCCTCGACATCGGAGCCGTCGAAGTCCGCCCGACGCACAACATCGACGACGTAGTCGGTCCAGTAGACCTTCTGCGCCATGACGTCCAAGGCAATGCTGGAGGGACGGTCATGGCCGGTCACGACGAAGACGGGGCTGCTGCCATCGAGATTCGAACGCATGATGGCGCCGGTGGCATCGATGTAGGCCGTGGTGAAGTAGAGCTTGCTGTGAAGCATATCGAGGGCGATGCCGCTACCCACCGGGGCGGTCATCAGCGTGATGGCGCCGGAACCGTCGAGGTGGGCGAAGCCGATTCGCTCTCCGCTCAAATCCGCCCAGTAGAGCCTGTCCGTGTCGTGATCCAGCGTGATCCCATACGGAAAGAGCAGGTCGGTGGCGATAATCGTCTCGATGTTGCTGCCGTCCAGGTTCGAACGTCGGATGACGTGATCGCTCACGTCGGTCCAATAGAGCTTTCCGGCCACATCGTCAACGGCAATTCCGCGCAACCCTCCGCCGGTGTTCACCACGGTCTCGAGTCCGCTTCCGTCGGGAAACACGCGGTGGATCGCTCCGTCGCTGAACGACGGGTTGAACACCTCGCCGAAGTACAGCATGCGGTCGGTGCCGGCGGCCGGCGTGAAGAGTGCCCCAAGACCCAAGAGGCAGAGGAGAAGCGATCCCGCGAGTCTTCGGAACGTTGGCATCGGTCCATCCTCCCTGTGCACGGATCGGGAAGTCACCGTGCACGAGCACAAGGCGCTGTGCCGCAGGCGCGGCCGCCGACTCGAGGGGCTCAGACTCACAGGAGGAAACAGCGCTCGGGGGACCGTTCGGATGGAGCGCCATGAGCAGGCAGCGCGCCGGTCTGTTTTCCGGTGGGGATCATACCACGGACTGGAAGTCGGGAGCCAGCGCTCCGGCTTCCCCGCCACATGGAGCACCCAGCCGTGCGGAAGTACAGCCCCTTCTTCTCCTGCGCACGGGCGCCATCCGGCATCGCGCATGAATAACACCGCCGATCACGGGAAACACCCTCCTGTCACCGCGGTGCGGCGCCCGGGCGTCTTCCTGCGGATGCTTCTCGCGTGGCAGCCTCGGCCGAGGTGGTCTCTGCGAGACGTCGACGGCCGGACTGGGGGGTGACCTTCTTGCACCGTTTTCGGCCCGGCACCGAACCTGTGCCCGAACACGCGGTGCACCCTTCACGGACTTGCTGGGCTGTTGTCCTGAGATTCCAGCCACCCTGCTCTCCCCGCACATGGCGGCTTGTGGTCGAAAGGACTGCGGCGAGCGCGCGAGCGCGGGTGGAGACCGAGGTGCGCGAGGATCCTCCATTCCGAATTCCAGGTAGAACTTATTGCCCCACTTCAGGTTGACGACTTGCCTTATTTTCCGAAATAAGCGATCGTTTGTATGGTATCGTTACGCTGCGGCATCAGGGGGAGCGGGTCATGCCGTCGAGGAGTATCCGCATGTCCTACTTCCCCCTCTGGTGCAAATCCAACTACACCTTCCTGGAGGGAGCCAGCCACCCGGAGGAGCTGGTCGAGGCCGGCGTCGCGCTCGGGTTGCCGGGACTGGCGCTGACCGATCGCGATGGCGTGTACGGCGGGGCGCGGGCGCACGTCGCGGCACGGGACCAGGCGACGCACGCGGTTCCCGAGTCAGCAGCGGACTCCCTCGTCGCCCCGAGGGAACGAGCCGCGGGCGCCGATCGGGCGCGTGCACCCTTCCACCTCATCCTGGGTTCGCAGATCACCATCGATGACGGCTCTTTCATCACCCTCCTCGCCGCCGACCGCCGCGGCTACGCCAACCTCTGTCAGCTCATTTCGACCGGCCGACTGCGCTGTGAAAAGGGAGAGAGCCGGGTCACCTGGCACGAGGTCTGCGAGCGCGCCGAGGGGTTGCTCGCGCTCTGGGGTGGCGAGGGAAGCCTTCTGGTCTCAGACCCCGATCCACTCTTCGTCGCGCGCTTCTTGCGCGAAGCATTCGGCAACCGGCTCTACGCCCTCATTCCCCGTCACCGCCGCTCGGAGGAGACACGGCTGGAGGCGCGCGCGCGCGGCCGTGCGCAGCGCTACGGCATCCCGACGGTCGCCGCCACGGAAACGCTGTATCACGTTCGGGAGCGGCGAGTCCTGCAGGACGTGCTCACCTGCATCCGCCACGGCGTGACCTTGAGTACCTCCGGGCGGTTGCTGAAGGCCAATGACGAGTATGCGCTGAAGGGCCCCGCGGAGTTTCACGAGCTCTTCGCCGACGATCCGGCGTCCGTGGCCCGCACCCTGGAGGCCGCCAGCCGCTGCTCCTTCTCCCTCGCCGAGATCCGCTACCGCTACCCCGAAGAAACGCTCCCCGACGGCAAGAGCTCGTCGGAGTGGCTGCGGCAGCTCACCTTCGAGGGCGCGCTCGAACGCTACCCCGACGGGATTCCCGAGAAGGTCTGCCGGCAGGTGGAGAAGGAACTCACGCTTATCCGTGAACTGGACTATGACGGTTACTTCCTCACCATGTGGGAGATCATCCGCTTCTGCCGCCAGCGTGACATCCTCTGTCAGGGGCGAGGCTCCGCGGCCAACTCCGCGGTCTGCTTCTGTCTCGGCATCACGTCGGTCGATCCGGTGCGGATGGACCTCCTCTTCGAGCGCTTCCTATCCCGGGAACGCGCGGAACCTCCGGACATCGACCTCGACATCGAACACGAACGGCGGGAAGAGGTCATCCAGCATGTCTATGCGAAGTACGGCCGGACACACGCGGCGATGGTCGCGAACTTCATCCGCTACCGTGTCCGCTCCTCGGTGCGCGACATCGGCAAGGTGCTCGGTTTCGCCGAGACCGAAGTCGACCGGCTGGCCAAGCTCCTGCCGATTTACGGCACGATCACGCCGGAGATCCTTACCGACGCCGGGTTCGATGCCGGCAATCCGGTCCACACCCGGCTCCTCAAGCTCAGTGAGGAAATCCAGGAGTTCCCGCGCCATCTCTCGATTCACCCAGGCGGTTTTCTGCTCGGCCACGAGCGGGTGGACACCCTGGTGCCGATCGAAAACGCCGCCATGGAAGGGCGCACCGTCATCCAGTGGGACAAGGAGGACATCGAGAATCTGGGCTTGTTCAAGATCGACCTCCTCGGCCTGGGCGGCCTGACCCAGCTTCACCTCGCCTTCGATCTCATTCGCGCCCACTGGGATCACGACCTGTCGATGGCGACAGTCCCGCCCGAGGACCCGGCGACCTTTGCCATGATCCAGCGCGCGGACACCGTCGGCGTCTTCCAGATCGAGAGCCGGGCCCAGATGGCCATGTTGCCCCGCCTGAAACCGCGCACCTACTACGACCTCGTCATCCAGGTGGCGATCATCCGGCCGGGGCCTATCTCCGGCGGCATGGTCCATCCGTACCTCCGGCGGCGAAACGGCGAGGAGAAGGTCGTCTATCCGCACCCATCGTTGCAGCCGGTCCTGGAGAAGACGCTCGGCGTTCCGCTCTTCCAGGAGCAGGTCATGAAGCTCGCCGTGGTCGCGGCCGACTACACCCCCGGGGAAGCCGACCAGTTGCGCCGCGACATGGCCGCCTGGCGCATCAAGGGCCGGATCGAGCAGCATCACGACCGGTTCGTCCCGCGCATGATCGCCAAAGGGATCGCGCCGGAGTTCGCCGAGCGAGTCTTCGAACAGATCCGCGGTTTCGGCGAATACGGCTTCCCGGAGAGTCACGCCGCGAGCTTCGCGCTCATCGCCTATGCGACCGCCTGGGTGCGGCGGCACTATCCTGAGGCGTTTGTCTGCTCGCTCTTGAACGCGCAGCCGATGGGGTTCTACGCGCCGGCCACGATCGTCTCCGACGGGAAACGCCACGGAGTGGAGATCCTGCCGGTGAGCGCGCAGGCGGGGAACTGGCACTGCCGGCTGGAGCCCACCACGGCAGGCGCCCGGCCGGGGCCGGAACGCGCAGATCTTCGATTCGAACCCGCGCGAAACATCGAAGAGCGGAATCGCGAACCCCGGGACCGGCGCGACGGGCGGAGGGCGCCCGGGAAGACCGCGCCGACCTCACGCTCCTACCGCTACGCTGTTCGCATGGGCCTGCGCTACGTGAAGGGCCTCGCCGAACGTGAGGGCGTGCGGATCGAGACTGCCCGGCGTGAAGGACCGTTTCGATCGCTGGCCGACTTCGTCGCCCGCACCGGTTTGGACGCGAGCAAGACGGCGCGCCTGGCGGAGGCCGGAGCCCTCTCCTGCTTCCGGGCGTCTCGCCGCCAGGCGCTCTGGGAGGCTCGGGGCGCGCATCGCACGCACGATCCGGAATTCGGTGTCGAGCCGGAGGAGCCGGAGATGCAGTTCGCTCCCCTCTCGCTCCTCGAGGAGGTGGCGTGGGACTATGACGCTTCGAGCCACAGCACTCGCGGCCACCCGCTGGCGTCGCTGCGCCTCTCGCTCGCGCAGCAGGGGCTGCCCAGCGCCCGCGAGGTGCAGGCGATGCGCGACGGCAGCCGGACCCGCTACGCCGGCCTCGTCATCTGCCGGCAACAGCCCGCTACCGCCAAGGGTGCGGTCTTCATGACGCTTGAGGACGAGACCGGCTTCGTGAACCTCGTCCTCTGGAAGGATGTGTTCGCGAGGCAACGGGTGGTGGCGCGCACCGCCGGGTTCCTCGGGATCACCGGAAAGGTCCAGTCCGAGTCGGGGGTGGTGAATCTGGTCGCCGAAGAACTATGGGTGCCGAGGCTGGAGGCGTTGCCGCCGGAAGGAGAGAGCCGGGACTTTCATTAGTAGGATGCCGAAAAACCCAGTCACCCTGGGCCGGAGCGCCGACTCCTCACGCCTCGATCGGCTCGCAAGTGCCCGCCCTACCAGCTCCCGGACGCTCCCCCGCCGCCGGAAGACCCGCCTCCGCCCGAAAAGCTGGAGCTGCTGCTCGAGCTCCCGGAGCTACCGGAGCTCCAGGAGCTCCCGGAGCCGCCGGAAGTCATCGTGAACCCTCCGATGGTCGCCCGCCCCTTGCGCTTCAGGGAGGTCTGGGCCTTCCGATACCAGGCGGTCCTCTTGATCAGGAGCTTGGCAATCGGAAAGGACACGAGGTAGATGACCAGCAGCGTGAGCGCGCCGCGCGTTCCCACGATGATGATCGGGAACATCGCCCAGAACGGGATCAGGAAGAGGTAGAGGAACCACCCGACCCCGGGCGTCAGGACGCCGATGACTGTAAACAGCCCGATGATTCCGAAGACGAAGCTGCCGATGAGGATCCGCTCCGGAATCGACAGGTCGGGACCTTCGAAGAGGGTGTTGGACGGCGCTTTGGATTGCGCGCCCTCTTCCAGCTCGATGGAAGCCGGCGCGGCACCTCCCTCGAGGATGCCCACAACGGCATCCACTCCTTCGGAAATGCCCCCCGCGAAGTCGCCATCCTTGAACCGCGGCGTGATGACACTATGGATGATCCTCCCGGCGGTTCCGTCGGTAAGCGTGCCTTCGAGGCCATAGCCGACCTCGATTCGCATTCGCCGCTCCGACGGCGCCACAACCAACAAGAGGCCGTTGTCCTTTCCTGCTTGCCCGAGCTTCCATTCCGCAAAGACCGCGACCGCGTAGTCCTCGATGTTGGCTCCGCCGAGGGAGTTGACCGTGAGTACGGCGATCTGGTTGCCGGTCTTCTCCTCGTGCGTCTTGAGCCGCCCGGACAGCGACGCACGCGCGGCGTCATCCAGGATCTCCGCCTCGTCGACAACGCGACCGGAAAGATACGGGACCACGGGATCGGCAGCCGAGGCCGGCCCCGGCCTCCACGGGAGCAGGACTGCGAGGAACCAGGCCATGATGGCGAGAAGCCGCAAGATGGGCGCGTGGGAGAACATCGCCGGAGGCCCGGGGGCAAGCGCGCACCGCGCCGCGGGGCTCACGGCCGGTCCTCCTCAATGACGCGGTTGGGAAGCTCGTCGGTTCCGCCGATCGTGACCGGAGCCGTGGCGGCCAGGAGCTCCTCCAACCGCACCAGACCCGCCTCCAGGGCCGCCGCCACCCCGGAATCCTTCATGGCAGACGTCATCACGGAGACGATCTCCGCGATCGCCCCGGAGTCGAGGCGTGCCGCGATCCCGGCATCCGGGAGCACGACGACACGCCGCTCGAACAAGCCCACGAGAAGCAGCACACCGGATCGCCCCCGGGTCGACACCAGATTGCGGGACACGAAGAGAGACTGCGCGTACTGCATCGACTCCGCCTCGGCCCGGTGACGGTCGAGGAAGAGCCGGGCGAATCCGGGGACGAGCACGGTCAACAGGGCGCAAGCCGCCCCCGACGCGAGAGTCGCCGCCACGTTGAAGAGCACCGTCGTATCCGAAGTCCAACTGGGCCGAAGCACGTCCCGCACGCACGCCAGCAGCCCGGCGACCGCCACGCCCAGGGCGAAGGCCTTCCACGGAAGCTCCGGATATGAGTCGCAGCGTCGCGCGACCGCGAGAACGATCTGCGCGCCGGTCCTTCTCTCAGCCTCCGCGACGCGGCGGTCGAGTTCCTGCCGTTCCCGATCCTCAAGTGTCCTTCGCATGCGGCGACTTTACCTTGGCAGTCAAGAACCGGCAACGGACCTTCGCCCCTTGTTGCGATTACTGGATCTTCATGACCCTCGCCGTGGCCACCCGCTCGCGCATGCGTACCCGCAGGAAGTAGACGCCCGACGGCGCCTCGCCTCCCCCGACCGTCCGTCCATCCCAGGTCACCGCCAGAACCGGCCCCGCCTTTCCGGTCATCCCCTCCCCGACTTCCAGGCGCCGCAGGAGGCGTCCCGTCACGTCCCAGATCTCGACGGCACCCGCCGTCAGGGGCGCGGTCGACTCGATGCGGAGCGAGACCACCGATCGAAACGGACACGGCTCCGCGGTGAGCTCAAGCCGGTCCGATCCGCCCGGTACTTCCGTCGTCGACCCGGTTCCGCCAAGCGGCACCAGCATGAGCGTTGCCGACCTGGCCGGCAGGTCGATCGAGAACGATGGGCCGGGCACCGCGAAATCTCCCACCGGACCCAGGGCGGAGCTCGCATCGAAACGGTAGAGCGGGGCCGCACCCGCGACGGCCCCCGCCACGGTCACCTGCGTGGCCAAGACCATAGCCGCCTTATTGAACAGCAAGAGCGCGAGGCTGCCCTCGTCTCGCAGGATGGCATAGCTGCCTACCTGATCCACATCGGAACTCTGCGCGCGCACGCTCTGACCCAGCAGGCGCCCACCCGCCCCGTCATAGTCGAGATAGAGCCGATAGGCTTCGCGAACCTTCGACGGAAGTTCTGGAGCGACCCAGCGCGTGGCAAGATCCACTCCTTCGCGGCCGAAGATGGCCAGGGCCTCCGCTTGCGCGAGCGCACTCGAAATCCCTTGATCACCGCCCCAGTTGTATTCCGTGATCGCGAGCTTGACCCCGGGACAGCGCGCCGCGATCCACTCCTTCATCCGTGGAATCAACCGGACCGGCTGTCCGATCCAAGACTCATCAACGTAGTCGGGATCATAGAGGCTGCGCAGTGAACGCAGACGCAACGCCGCAACGGATTCGTCATCATTGAGCGCCACTCCGAGCGCCTGGGGATAGTAGTGGACATCGAGGTAGTCGATCGGCCGCGAACCGGTCTGCAGCTCCCGCTCGCGGTTCTGCTGCAGGTACCACTCGAGCAGGGGCAGGCCGTCGTGCGCGGCCATGTCGGGACCGGGGGTGCAACCGTCCAGCGCGGAGTAGAAGTACGCGCACCATCCCCAGACCACCGGTCCGAGGACTTCGGCCGCCGGGTCGACCGACTTGATCGCCTCGGCGTAGATCTGCGTGTAGGCCCACAGCCCGTCCAGATCCAGGGGATCGGGATGCACGTCGCGATGCGTGCTGTTCCAGAGCATCGGTTCATTGTCCAGGGCGTAGAACCGAACGCCGTTCGTCCCGGCGCCGCCCAGCCGGCCGATGATGTGCTCCAGCCAATCGGTGACGAAGGAGGGTCCGATTTCCACCGAAGTGTCGTGGGGGTCGTTGCCGGTCACCGGGGAGCCGTCGACCCAGATTCCATTCCCGGCGTCCGCCTCGCACCAGGATGGCCACCCGCTGGCCGTGCACTCGTTCTCCTGCTGGTCCCCATACGCCGCGATCGAGAAACCCCATCGCTTCACGCGGTCCCGCGCCGTCCAGCCGATGGTGGGAACGGTCACCAGCGCGACGGCGCCCGCTCCTATGGTCTCGTCCATCCAGGAGTCAGCCGAGGAACCGTCCGGCAGGCCCGTGCTGTCCGGACCCTCCGGCAGGTTGATGTAGAACCAGTCGGAAGCGTGGTTCGTCGCATCCTTCCGCCAGTTGTAGCGTGTGACCGCGTTGCCGCCCCAGCGGCGGACGGTATACCCGAGCGAGCCGAACTCCGCACCGCTGCCCAGGCTCACGCCGTAGATCAACGGGTTGATCGGTCGCCGATCGGCTCCGGGGTCGACGCTGATTGTGACCGGCGGTGGCGGGCCCGCCGTGTCGAGCAGGACGAGGTCGTCGAGGTAGACGGTCGGCTGCGTACCCGCCGCATCAGCCTGCAGGACAAGCCCGTCGATCGTCCCGCTCAAGACCCCCATCGCCGCGAACGGGATTGTGGCCGGGACCCACGACCCAGCCGGAATCGCGCCCCCCGGAATGAAGTCGGTGAGAGGTGCGTCCGCGAGGTAGGCCTGGTTGCGATACAGGTAGAAGCGGAGCTGCTGGCCCCCGTCCGCGCCTCCGTGGACCCAGAGCGTCAGGACGCCGTTTGCTGCCACCGAGATCCCTGGGTGATGGAAGTAGAGCCCGGACCAGCCGGCCGGCTCCATGGAGATCGCAAAGGTGCCGGCATGGACAGGCGCCGTGGCCTGAAGGTCGTGTGTCGCCCAGCTCCAGTCTGCGAACGGGCTCTGCAGCGCGTCGTCGTACACCGTCATGGTTGCCGCCTCCGCCCCGCCCCCACCTCGCACCAAGGCAAGGACGACCAGAAGGCACGGAAACCGCATCGGGCCAGACCTCATTTGACCAACGAACTTCCTCTTCATCTTTCCCGATCCTCCCTGACGCTGGTCCCCGGCTGAGCATCGCGCACCCCTCCAGACGAGGGAACGTCTTTCTACAAGAAGTTTCGCGGCAATGACGTTTCCGGCGCCGCCTCCCCGCGCGGGACAGACCCAACCCTGCGACCGGGATGCCCAGAATCGCTGGTGCCGGCTTCCCGGCTCACCCCAGCGCGAGGCGCAGATAGTCGAAGACCTTTCCGTCGAGGATCACCTCGCGCAGGAACCCGGCCAGCTTGGCGTTGGCCAGAAGCTCCTCCAGCCGGCCCGAGCGGGCCATCTCCTTCAGTTCCCACTCGATCACGCCGGGCCTGAGCGAACGCCGCCGGTTGAACACTCTCTTCTGCGCCAGGAGCCACGCGGCGTAGCGCGACTGCGCTTCCCGCAGACGGCGCACCGGCCGGGCGCGCGCTGCGTAGAGGTCGATCATGTGCTGCAAGAGAACATGGACCTCGTCGTAGACCGGAAGGCGGCCGCGGTAGATCGCGTGCGGCATCCGGATCGGGAGCCCGGCCTCCTGTAACACGGCGGTTGCCCTCCGATGCACGTCATCGCTGTACGACGGTATCGGCGCGCCGGACGGACGGTCCTCGCCGTAGAGATGCTGGTACCGCGGCACCAGGTCGGGACGAAAGGTGCGCAGCCTCTCGAAGAAGAGCTGCTTCTGCCTTCCGGGGCGAAGGGTCAATCCTCCCGGCAGGACGAAGTCCACATCCATCGCCCGGAGTCCCTCGGCCAGGGCCCGGAGCTGGTCGTCCCCGTCGGAGAGGCCAGGCAAGAACGGCATGGCGGCCACCCCGGTCACACATCCCTGCGCCTTGAAGGCCGCCAGGGCGTCCAGCCGCTCGTCTACGGTACTGGCTCCGGGTTCGAAGGCGCTCCGCACTTCCTCATCCAGCGTCATCAGCGAAACCATGAAGGTGAAACCCGCCCGCCGGTCGACCTCCAGCCAGAGGTCCAGATCGCGCCGGGCGAGGTGTGACTTGGTCAACACCGTTACGGGCAGCGCCCGATCGGCCAGGATGCGCGCGCACGATCGCATGAGCTTCTCCTCAGCCTCCGGAGGCTGATACGCGTCGCTCACTCCCGAGCCGATGAATACGATGCCCCGCTCGCGCTGCCTGCCCAGATCCTCTTCCAGGACCGCCGCAATGTTCGTGCGGATGACGATGTCCCGATCAAACTCGCCTTCAATGAAATACCGCTCGGCTCGGCCGTCGCAGTAGACGCAGCCATGCGCGCATGCTTGATAGGGCGACATGGAGAACTTGCCCACGAAGTACGAATCGACGAGATCCCGCCGGCGAAGCGCCGCCTTGACTTCGCGACGATGGAGGCAAAGACCCGTCATGGGAGAAGTATACCCTTCCCGTCCCGCCGCCCTCTTCGGGATTGACGTTCCACGTCTGATTCGGCTGATATCAGCCCATGGCCACGCACATTCTTCGATGGAGACTCTTCCTGGTCGCGGCGGTCGGGGCGGTGTCCGCGGATCTCGCCGCCGCGCCATCCGCCTCAGCACCCCCGTCGATCGAGATCCTGAAGACCCTGCGTCCCAACCATCCACGCCTGCTGCTGTCGGAAAGCGAGTTCGCCCTGCTCCCGGAGCGAGTCCGCGGCGACTCGCTGCTGGCATCGTGGGCAACGAAGCTGGCGCACGATGCCGAGGAGATCCTGGTTGTGTCTCCCGCGGAGTACGCCCGCCCCGACGGAGTGCGGCTGCTCGACGTCGGCCGCCAGGTGAAGGAACGCGTCCTGACGCTGGCTCTGGCCTACCGGCTGACCGGCAACCGTCAGTTTGCCGACCGCGCATGGAACGAGCTGGAGGCCGCGGGCGGGTTTCCGGACTGGAATCCGTCGCACTTCCTGGACACTGCGGAGATGACCGCGGTCTTCGCCTTGGCCTACGATTGGTTGTTCGAGGTGTGGACGCCGGAGCAACAGGCTTTCCTGCGCCGTGCGATCGTGGAGATGGGCCTGCGACCTGCCTGGAAGCGCTATCAGAATCGTACCCCTCGCGGCTGGCCCAGCCGGGCCGACAACTGGAACCTGGTCTGCAACGGAGGGATCGGCCTGGGAGCCCTGGCCGTGGCCGAGTGGGAACCGGAATTGGCGGGCGCCGTCCTGGACGAAGCGCTTCGGTCAGTCCGGCCCGCCATGCGCGAGTTTGCGCCCGAGGGCGCCTGGCCGGAGGGTCCTCACTACTGGCTCTACGGAACGACGTACAACGTCCTTCTGCTCGCCGCACTGGAATCGGCCCTCGGCACCGACTTCGGCCTGACCACGATCCCCGGGTTTGCCGCGTGTGGGCGGTACGCGATCCACGTCCAAGGGCCCACCGGCGACAGTTACAACTACTCCGACGCGGTGGCCCAGCCCATCCACGCTCCGCAGATGCTCTGGTTGGCCCGCGTATTCAATCAGCCCTGGTTCGCGGCGCGCCAGCTACAGATCGCCGGACCGGAACCGCTGGACCTGGTGTACCTCTCGCAGAACCCGCCGCGCGGAGCCATCATCGCGGAACCACTCGATGCCTGGTTCCGGCGCGCCGAGTTTGCCTCGTTCCGCGGCGATTGGACGGATCCGGACGCCACCTGGATCGGTTTCAAGGCGGGCGACAACAAGGCAAGCCACAGCCACCTCGATCTCGGCAGCTTCGTCCTTGAGGCGCTCGGGACTCGCTGGGCGGTCGATCCGGGCCGGGATGACTACAACCTGCCCGGCTACTTCGGCGATCAGCGCTGGGACTACTACCGGCTCCGAGCCGAGGGGCACAACACGCTTGTCATCAACCCCGGGCCCGGGCCGGACCAGGACCCGTCAGCCGCCGCGCCGATCGTGCGTTTCGCGTCGCGACCAGACTACTCGTTCGCCATCGCCGACCTCTCCGCGGCCTATGCGCGCGATGCCCATCACGTACGGCGGGGGATCGCCCTCCGGCAACGAAAGGAGGTCCTGGTCGAGGACGAGTGGCGCCTCCGGAGGCCCGGTGAGGTCTGGTGGTTCCTGCACACCGAAGCCCGGATTGAGCTCGGGGCGGCCGGCTCTTCCGCCATGCTGAGCGAGAGTCGCAATCGGATGGCGGTCCGCATCCTCTCTCCCACCGGAGCGACTTTCTCGACTCGGTCCGCAGAACCGTTGCCCGACAGCCCTCACCCGATGAAGCAGGCCTCCAACAAGGGCTCGGTGCTCTGCATCCGGATCCCGGGGACGAAGGAGGCCCGTCTTGCGGTGCTGTTCCGACCCCTGGTGGAGGGTGAGTCCGAGCCGGCTTCCCGGCCGGCGGTCGCGCCGCTGGAATCCTGGTAGTCGAGACCAGGCCGGCGACCGGATATCACTCCACGGAGTGAGGACTCTCGCGGCCGACTTCGCGCGCGGCACCGATCGAACGCCGGCGGGAACGAGCCACCGAACGCGCTTCGTTTCAAGATGCTCGAGCCGGACCTTCGTGCACGACTCGCCCGCCCCCCGTGCCACCGGCGGGGCCCAACTCGACGATCCAATCGGCCGCCGCGAGGAGGTCGGTATGATGCTCCACCACGACGACAAGATGGCCGGCGCCGGCTAGCCGCCGCAATGCAGCCACCAGGCGGTCGACATCCTCGAAACCCAGACCCCGGGTCGGTTCGTCAAGAAGGAGAGCCACCGGAGTCGCGTGCGGCTCCGCCAGAAGTCGGGCCAGCCGGATGCGCTGCCGCTCGCCTTGCGAGAGCGTCATACCCTCCTGGCCGAGACGCAGATAGCCCAGGCCGATCTCGACCAGGGCTCGCAGGCGCTTGGTCGCCGCACGATCATGGTCGAACCATCCGGCCGTCTCCCGTAGGGGGGCGTCGAGCAGTTCCGTGATGTTCCGGCCGTCGACCCGACAGGCCAGGATCTCTTCCGAGAACCGGCGCCCCCCGCAGGTCTCGCAGCCAACGGTGACATCGGGCAGCAGGTCCATGGACACCGTAATGACACCGCGCCCCGCGCAGGCTTCACAGCGACCGCCGGCAGATGAAGACGAGAACGATCGCGCGGAGAGCCCCCGCGCTCTGGCCTGCGGACTCGTCGCGAACCGCCGGCGAATCACCTCACCCACATCGGTGAGGGAGGCCACGGTACTGGCCGCGGTGAGCGCGAGTCCTTCCTGATCGGAGCAGAGCACATCCGAGATCGGCATGTGGAGTTCGAGGTACCGGCAGCCGATCGGCGCCTGTCCACGCAGAGCGGCCCGCAATGAGGGCGCCAACACCTCCATCACCAGGGTCGACTTCCCGCTGCCCGACACTCCCGCAACAACCACCAAGACGCCAATCGGGAAGGTCACCTCCAGGTCGTGCAGCGTGTGGCGGAATGCCCCATGAATCGTGACGCCGGGATCGAAGGTTCGCGCGAGTGGGGGCACGCTCGGCGCCGCGTGACGCAGCAGCCGCGCCGTGTAGGTGAGAGCATTGTCCCGGAGTGCGCTCGGTGGACCGCAGGCGACCAGTTGGCCGCCCTCCGCGCCGGCTCCCGGACCCAGTTCAAGGATCTGATCCGCCGCGGCCACGAACTCAGCATCGTGCTCCACGACCACCACGGCATTCCCGGCGGCCGCCAGCCCCTTCAGGACGCCGATGAGCCGCGCCGTATCTCGCGGATGGAGCCCCTGGGTAGGCTCGTCCAGGACATAGGTCGCGCCGACCAGCCCGCCTCCCAGGGCGGCCGCGAGTCGGACACGCTGGGCCTCTCCTCCGGAGAGAGTGGCCTGCTCTCGATCCGGAGCCAGATACCCCAGGCCGGCATCACAGAGCGCCTGTAGGCGCCGGAGTAACTCGTCGCGGACCGGCCGCGTGATTGCCAGGTACGGCACGCGGCTCGCCTTCTTCGCCGCATCTTCTGCGGTCCCGCTCTGATCACCGGGTCCGCGACGCGCACCGGGCCGCTCAAGCCCGGCAGATCTCTCCGCGTCCTCGATGCCGCTAAGCCACGCGACCAGATGATCCGCATCCAGCCGCCGGGCTTCCGGAATGCGCAGCCCGGCAAGAGACACGGCCCGCGCCGCGGGCTTCAAACGTTCTCCGTCACAGGTTTCACAGATCTGATCCACCAACAGCGGCTCCAGCTCCTCGCTTCTCTCATCGGCATGGATCCGTTCGTACTCGTTCTCCACCAGGCGAGCCAGGCCCGTCCACGGAGACACGAATCGATGCGTCCCGGCCCGCTTCCCGCGCCGGTACTCCCACGCCACCTCAAAGGTCCGATTCCCCGCGCCATGCATCGCCAGGTGCTGGGCCGCCGGAGTCAGCTCCCGCCAGGGCCCGGAGACGTCCAGACCGAGCTCGGTCGCCGCGGCCCGCAACGCCGCCAGGTGTTGGCCATCGGCCTCGCCGAGATAGGCGCCGAACCGGGTGCCCGCGAGCGCCCCGTCGTGCAGCGGCCGATCAATATGGGTCACCAGCCGAGCGGGATCGCAGACTTGCGTGAAACCGAGGCCGCGGCAGGCGGGGCAGGCCCCCCGCTCACTGTGGGGAGAGAAGTCTACGGCCCACATCGGCTCGAGGAGTTCGCCGCACGCGCAGGCAGCTCCGCTGGTCTCTTGCTCGCACGCCGGGCAGCGCCGTACGCCCCCGCGCGCAAAGAGCAGGCGCAGGAGTTCGTCCACCTCCGTGACGGTGCCCACGGTCGCACGGGGATTGCGCCGTCCCGCCTGCGCGGGCACCGCAACGGCAGCGCGCAGGCCGTGCACCGATGCGGTTTCCGCTGCTCCCCGCATCGGGAGAAGACGGCGCGCCCACGGGGAGACCATGTCCGCGAATCGCGCCTGGGACTCGGCCAGAAGCGTGTCAAACACCAAGGAGGACTTCCCGGAGCCCGATGGGCCCGTGACAACCGTGAGCCCCGGAAACGGAATCGACACGTCGATTCCCCGCAGGTTGTGCGTGGTGACACCCCGTAGTTCCAGGGGTACCTCCGCACCTGAATCCTCCGCGGCGGCCCGCCCGGCCCCGGTCTCGCCGGTGGCCTCCGCGTCCGTCGGGACGAGCCCGCCGCGCGCCGCCTCGATGCTCCGAGCCGGCCAACCTGGCGCGTCTCCGGCCTGGAGCCGGAATCCATCGCGCAACGCCCCCCCGGTGGGAGCATCCGGACACGCCTCGATCTCCACAGGCGTCCCTGCGGCAATCACCCGGCCGCCGTCCGGTCCGCTATCGGGACCCAACTCGGTGATCCGGTCGGCGGCGCGGACCAGATCCGGATCGTGGTCCACCACCAGCAACGTGTGCCCCGCTTCACAGAGCCGGTCGAACGCGGCCAGCAGCACGGCGACATCCGCCGCGTGCAGCCCGGTGCTCGGCTCATCCAAGGCGATGAGCGTAGGATGGGTCGCCTTCGCCAGTTCCGTCGCCAGCTTCACCCGCTGCGCTTCGCCCCCGGATAGCGTGGTGGCGGGTTGACCCAGGGGCAGGTAACCCAATCCCAGATCGACCAGGGCGTTCAGGATGCGGGACAGCCTCCGCTGCTCTCGAAAGCGGTCAGCCGCTTCCTGGATGCTCCCCTCCAGGACATCGGCGATCGACTGGCCCTGCACCTTCACCGACAACACATCGGGGTGAAAGCGCCGGCCCCCGCAGCGGTCGCAGGTCAAGGTCACCGCGCCCAGATAGCGCATCCCCACCTCGAGCGCACCGGCTCCTTCGCATGTCTCACAGCGACCACCGGGGGTGTTGAAGGAGAAATGCCCCTTGCTCAGGCCGAGCGCCTTCGCCTCGGGCGTGGTGGCGAAGAGGTCGCGCAGGGGGTCGAACGCCCCGGTGTAGGTCGCGGCGTTGGAGCGGGGTGTGCGGCCGATCGGCTCTGCGTCCACGGTCACGATGCGACGGAAGGCGCCTTCGTCGCGTAATCGTTCCACCGCCGCGTCGAGGAGAGAGGTCTTTCCCGCGCCGGAAACTCCGGTGATCAGGTTGATCGCGCCAACCTTGATCTCGAGCATGGCGTTCGCGACGTTATGCCGGGACAGTCCGTCCAGGACGAGCCGAGACGCCCCGACCCGCGGCGCCGACGCCCGCGCGCGGCCGGCGGCCTCACCGGCCAGCCAGCGCCGCGTGGGCGTGTCCGGACCGCCGGCCGCGAGCAGCTCCGCCGGGCGACCACTCCAGAGCAGGTTCCCTCCGTCGCTTCCGGGACCCGGACCGAGGTCGACCAGCCAGTCGGCTTCCAGAGCCACCTGCCGATCATGATCCACGACCAGGACGCTCTGACCCCGATCACACAACCGGCGCAGGACTCCCAGGAGTCGGCCGATGTCGCGCGGATGCAGGCCGGCGCTCGGTTCGTCGAGCACCACCAACAGCCCGCGCAGCTCACCCAGGGCGAGGGTCAGCAAGCGCAGGCGCTGGAACTCCCCCAGCGAAAGCGATGGCGCGCTCCGGTCGAAGGTGAGATAGCCGACACCCAGCTCTTCCATCAGCTCGCAGCGGGCCACGAGGTCTCTCTGGATGGCGGCGAAGACCGGGTTTCCGTCCGTCACGCCGCCCAGGAATCCGGCCATCTCGCGAGCCGACCGGGCGGACAGCTCGGTGATCGGCTGCCCCTGCCATCTGACCGCCCGCGCCTGCGGTCCCAGACGGGTTCCGCCACACCCGCGGCAGGAGGTCGTCCGGACGAACCGCAGAATGGAATCGTTGCGTTTTCCCCGCAGGATCTCTTCCATCACCGGCACCAGCCCGCGGTAGTAGTCCTCCTGGCGCGGGCGCGGGGTGATGCCGGTCCATCGCAGCCGACTCTCCAGCGGATGCTTGCCGAACGGCACGAGGAGGCGCCGCGATCCGTAGAGCACAACCTGCCGGACCTCTTCCGTCAGATCCTGCCAAGGGATGTCCACCGATCCGCCGTGGGCGCGGAGAACCGAATCCAGCACCGCCAGCGTGACTTGGGAGTACATCAGGTAGCCATTGGGCGTGCTGACGCGCAGCGCGCCGTCGCGCAGCGACTTCCCGGGGTCCGCCACCAGCAGATCCAGATCCAGTCGATCCTCGAGGCCCAACCCCTTGCAGTCCGGACAGGCGCCTTCACCTCCATTGAAGGAGAACAGACCGCGGGAGAGCCTGACCTCCGCGGGGGCGTCGCCGAGTCGGGCATACAGCAAGCGAAGCAGGTCCCACACTTCGGTGAGCGTACCCACCGTCGATCGCGGGTTGGACAGACTCGCCCGCTGCCCGATCGCGATCGCCGGGCCCAGACCATCGACGGCGCTGACATCCGGCCGGCGAAAGCCCCCCGCGAACTGCCGGGCATACGACGGCATCAACTCCAGGAAGCGTCTCTGCCCCTCCCGAAAGAGGGTGTCGAATGCCAGTGACGACTTGCCGGAGCCTGAGACTCCGGTGACCACAATCAGCCGTCCCCGGGGAAGCGACAGATCGAGGTTTCGGAGGTTGTGCTCCCGCGCTCCGCGGATCACGATCGCTCGACCCGATGTCTGTTCGCTCATCTTCTGCCTGATCCACAGCGTCCTCAGGTCAACCCCGGGCGGAGCGACGCGAGACGCGCGAGTGTCGAGACCCTCGCCTCCGGCGGCCCTCGAACCAGACGCAGAGCCGTTCGCCACTGAGGCTATGGATGGCCTCGGCGTGCGGCAAGGCCCTTTTCGAAACGGGAGGACGTTCCGCAGCGCGTCCCGAGCGGCGGGTCCTGCGGCACGCTACACCCGAGCTCGGACGTGCTCTTGAATGAGCGCCGGTCGGCCCGGAGTTGCGATCCCGGTTGCCTGGTTCGTCGGGGAGCCGGTACCATTCCTCCGGATTCGTGCACTGTGCGTCGGGTCCGTGAGTCGGCCCGGATCCGGGTTTGATGGGGGATCATGCCTCGATACCATTCTCCGTGGGTGCGACGCGGCATGGTCGCCTTCCTGGCCTTGGGCTTGCTGGGTCCGGCTCTCGCGATTCTCGGGCCCTGCTCCATCGCGTGGGCCCAATCCAATCCGGCCTCGTCCGGGCTCCAATCCGATCCGTCCACCCCCGGCGCCTATTCCGCTCCTTCCGGAGGCTCCGCCTCCGGACATCCGCCGGCCGGGCATTCGCTGGGCGACTCGCTTCCGCTGGGCTGGATTCTACCCTTCGTGCTGTTGCTGCTCGCCGTCGCAGTTCTTCCCCTGACGGCAGAACACTGGTGGAAACGGCTCGGGAGCAAAGCGGCGGTTTCCGTGGTACTGGCGGCCCCCGTGGCCGGCTTCTTTCTCGCACGCGAGCCGCATGAGCTGGTGCTGGTGGCCCGGGATTACCTCGCGTTCATGGCGCTGCTCGGAAGTCTCTTCGTGATTGCGGGGGGGATTCTCATCCGAGGCGACCTGCGCGCCACCCCGGCGGTGAACACCGCCTTTCTCGCGGTGGGCGCCGTCCTGGCCAATTTCGTCGGTACGACCGGAGCCGGCGTGCTCCTCATCCGGCCGCTCCTGGAGACAAACTCGGAGCGGAAGCGAGTTTCGCACCTGCCGATCTTCTTCATCTTCCTGGTGTGCAATGTCGGCGGCTGCCTGACGCCATTGGGCGATCCTCCGCTCTTTCTCGGGTTCCTGGAAGGTGTGCCGTTTGCCTGGACGCTGCAGCTCCTCCCGGAATGGGCGTTCATGGTGGCCGCCCTGTTGACGATCTTCTACTTCGCCGACCGCTACGCCATCCGGCACGAGACGGCGGCGGCACTCCGCCTCGATCGCCGGCGGACCCGCCCCCTGCGCGTGTTCGGAGCGCACAATCTCGTCTTCCTGCTGGGCGTGTTGCTGGCCGTGCTGCTCGTTCGTTCCGAGCTTCCACGAGTGCTCCTGATGCTGGCCATGGGAGCCGGGAGCTACTTCACGACCAGGCGGGAGATCCACCGCGGCAACCAGTTCTCGTTCTATCCGATCAACGAGGTGGCGATCGTCTTCGCGGGAATCTTCGTCACCATGGTGCCGGCACTCCTCATCCTTCAATCCCGCGGCGCAAGTCTCGGGATCGACCAGCCCTGGCAGTTCTTCTGGCTCACGGGAGGGCTCTCCTCGTTCCTCGACAACGCCCCGACCTACCTGACGTTTTCGCGACTGGCGCTCAGCGTGGCGGGCCTGGCCCCGGAACCGCCGGGGCCCCTCTCGGTACTCGTGCACCACGAGACTGGAGCGGCGCTTCTGCGCGCCATCAGCCTCGGCGCGGTCTTCATGGGGGCCAACACCTACATCGGGAATGGTCCGAACTTCATGATCAAGGCGATCGTCGAGCACCGGAAGATCCGGATGCCCAGCTTCTTCGGCTACATGCTCTGGTCGGCCGGAATCCTGGTGCCGCTCTTCCTGCTCGTAACGGCGATCTTTCTGCTCTAGAGTAGGCCTGATCAGGGACCGGCACGGAGGCACGATTCGCACGATGGAGTGGTACTACCTCAGAGACGGAAAGACCATGGGGCCGGTGTCCGAGGTGTCGATCCGGGCCTGGCTCGAATCCGGATTCCTCCTGCCCGACGACCTGCTTTGGCGCGCGGGAATGGCCCAATGGCTGCCGGTTGTCGAACTGCCCGAGTTCGGAGGATCCGGCGGCGATGGACGCGCCGCCGGTCTCGAAGAAGGACGCGAGGCAGTCGATTCGCATCCCGAGGGCTCATCTCCCGAAGCCTCGGAAGGACCCGACCTGGCGTCCGCCGGCCCGAGCGGTATCGGGCCCTCCTCGGCGTCCGGGCAGGCGGTCGGCGGCCCGGCCTCCGAACATGGTCGCGGCCGCGCCGGTCCCGGTCCCTGGGGAGTTCCAGCCTCGGGGTGGTCAGCGGTTCCGGAGGTCTACGCCAACCTGTGGGCCAGGGCCGGAGCGGCGGCGATCGACCTGATGCTTCTCGTTGCGGCCGTGCTCCTCGTCTTCCGTCCCGAGTTGCCCACCAGCGGCACGATCGAGGACATGGCAAAGCTCAACCCCGCGATCACGCCGGTCTTCATGGCTTTGGCGTGGCTCTACTTCGGCCTGCTGGAAGGCTCCGCGCTGCAAGCCTCCCTGGGGAAGCTGGCCTTCGGACTCAAGGTCACGGATCTCGAAGGCAACCGGCTCCTGCTGGGCCGGTCCATGATGCGTGGGTTGCTCAAGGTCGTGTTCATGGAGATCACCGCGTTCCTGAGCTTCCTCCCCGCCGCGTTCACTGCCCGGCGTCAGGCGTTGCACGACATCGTGGCCGGATCGACGGTGCTGGTGCGGTAACGGAAGATCGGACTTCGCGGCCCCTACCCTTCGACGCGGCAGTGCCTCCGGGCCACCAACCAGACGAGAAACGGAGCGCCCAGCGCTGAGGTCACGGCTCCAACCGGAATCTCCAGCGGCGCGGCAACGGTCCGCGCCAGCGCGTCCGCCGCCACGGTAAGTGCCGCTCCGAGCAGCACTGATCCCGGCAACACATAGCGATGATCAGGCGTCCGCAGTACACCTCGGACCAGGTGCGGAACCATGAGCCCGACGAAGCCGACCATCCCGCACGCCGCCACCGAAGTCGCCGCCAACAGCGAGGATAGAACCAGGATCCAGCGACGCACCGCGCGCACGGGGCAACCGAGGCTCTGGGCGACGTCGTCCCCCCACAGAAGAAGGTTCAGGTCGCGCCCCAGGAGGAGCGCTCCCCCTCCCCCCACGAGCAACGCCGCCGACAACGCCCACGCATGCGACCACTCCGCCGCCGAGAACGTTCCCAGCATCCAGGTCAGAGCCGCCTGGATTCCCTCGCGGCTGAAGACCAGAAGAACCGAGGTGAGGGCAGAGAAGACCGAACCGACCGCGATGCCGATGAGCAGGAGTCCCTCCGACTGGAGGAACCGGATCCGTCCGGCCAGGGCGTAGACCAGGGCCACCGCGCCGATCCCGCCAGCGAACGCGGCCACGGCCGCCGAGTCGAACGGTCCCCAACGAAAGGCAAGTCCCAGGGTCATCGCGGCGACAGCGGTCAATCCGGCGCCGGAGCTGACGCCAACAACGTAAGGTCCGGCCATCGGATTCTGGAAGAAGGCCTGCAGCAGCACGCCGCTCAGCGCGAGGGTTGCGCCCGAGAGCGCGCCGACCACAACGCGCGGAAGACGCAGCTCGATGAGGATCCGGCTGACCGGATCCGGTGAAGCCGCATGCCGCAGAAAGGTGAACAGCCGTCCCGGGGAGATCGGCGCCGCGCCAAGCAACAGCGCGGTCACCAGCACCACCACGAGGATCCCGGCCAGAAGAAGCAGCCGCCGGAACTGCACCGATCCGTGGGAGGCTCCCCACGACGAGTCTGACGCCCCGCGGCCCGCGAGATGCGTCACCGATTCGGTGTCCCCGGAGGTTCGCGTTTCATCGGGGGTCAAGGGGCCTCCGAGAGCCGATCGCTCGATGTCCGTCCCGCTCGCCCCGGGCGGGGCCGGTCAGGATGGAGGGTCGACGCGAGTTCCTCCAGCACGCCGACCAGTCTCGGTCCCGGCCGCTGCAGGCGGGCCGCCCGAATCCAACAGATCCGTCGGTCCCGCAAAGCCTCCAGCGCCGGCCAACCTGGGGTGCCCATCAACGCGCGATACGCCGCTTCCGCCTCCTTCCCCTCCGGCAGAGCGAGAAGAAGGAACCGGGGTTGATCCAGGATGATCCTTTCCAGCGACATCTGCGGCCAGCCGGGAAGAGCTCCCGCCAGATTCACGCCTCCCGCCAACCGCACCAGGTCGTCGATGTGCGAGCCGCGGCCCGCAGTCCACGTTGGAAACTCAGGGTCGGCATAGTAGACAGTCGGTCGCTCCGCAGCCGGAATCGATGCGGACCAGGCCTCGTACGCGGAGAGAACCTCGGCAAAAGCCGAGACGACCGCGTCGGCGCGCGCTGAGTCGTCGGGGCACGCCACGGAGCGGACCGCTTCCATCATGGTTCCGATGCCGCGCAGTCCGGTCCGGTCCTCAAGCGCAAACACCGGCAGACCAAGCCGGCGCAGCTGCCCGAGAATCGGCCGGGGATTGCCCCGCACGGCCAGCACAAGATCGGGTCCTTGGGCGGCGATCCTCTCGAGTGAAGGATCGACGATTCCGCCCACGATGGGCCGGCGTCGCGCCGCCGGCGGCTCGTCACAGAACCGGGTCACCCCGGAGATCCGGCTCGAGTCGACTCCGAGTGCGAAGAGAATCTCGGTGATGCTTGGGGACAGCGACACGATGCGCTCCGGACACGGCCCGCCAGTCATCGTGTCCCCGAAGGCATCGATCATGGCAGGTCGAACTCGCGCTGGGGCAATACCCATGGACATGGCAGTCGCCTGACCTGTTTGTGCAGCATCCGGCGCGGTGGCAAGGAGGTCGCCGGGAGTGGCGGCCGGGGTGGCAGCCGCGGCGATCTGGATCGCGGCCACGGTGGCGAGCAGGCACGCGACGGTCCCGTCTGCGGGGCGGAGTGACTGCCGATCCCGTGGGGTCGCGTCCGGGAGCCGGTGAGAGGAACCGGCAGGGCCGTTTCGATGCCGGGTCACTCCGGTGCTCCCGTGTGCTTCGTCTCGAACCGCCAGGTCACGCGTGGACGCCCCGTGTTCGGATCCACCTCCGCGCGCAGGGGTGTCCGGAACACCGGCTCCAGATTCGCAGGAGTCAACACGGCTCCGGGCGGGCCCTCTGCGACCACCCGCCCTTGATCCATCAGGAGAAGGCGGTCGCAGAAAGCCGCCTGGAGATCGATGTGATGGTCGGCCACAACGGCCCCGACCTGGTGCTGGCGACACAACTCGCGGATCTGTTCGTAGATGTGCCGCTGGTATCCGAGGTCGAGGCTGGCCACCGGCTCATCGAGGAGGAGAACCCTGGCCTCCTGGGCGAGCGCCCGCGCGAGCAGGGCACGCTGCCACTCCCCCCCGCTCAGCGTGCCCACCGCCCGGTTGCGTAGTGCCGAAAGTCCGACGCCGATCAGGGCGCGCTCTACGACTTCCCCATCCTCCTTCCGCTCCCGCCAGGCTCGTCCTCGATGAGGATGCCTTCCAAGAGACACCATTTCGCTAACTGTCCATTCGAAGGGGGTTTCCGCGCGCTGTGGAACCCAGGCCACCCACCTGGCCCGGTCTCGGGGAGACACCTTCTCCACTGGTTGTCCACAGATGTAGACAACCCCTCGCAGAGGTGTCGCCAACCCTGCCATGACCCGAAGGTATGTCGACTTTCCGGCGCCATTCGGGCCGAGCAGACCAACGAGTTCTCCCGCAAGGAGTTCCAGCCGCTCTACCGACAGAAACGGCCTCCCGCCAAACCCGAAACCGATCCCCTCCGCCACGAGCAACAACTCGCCATCGCGGGAAGAGCTCAGGCTGTAACACGTTGATTTAGATCGGGTTATGTCCATTATTCTTGCTTCGCGGGGTGGCCCGTTGATGCCTCCCTCGTCTTCAAGTAGAATAGGAGGTGTCATGCAAGCGGTCGACACCATAAGGCGCCAGGGACACGACCGCAGACGGCGTCCGACGCCGGCGCTGAGTCGCTACACCTTTCTTGGCGGCCGACGCCGAGGTCCTCGCCGAACCACCGATCCCCAAGCGGTTTACGTGGATCAACTGGGCTGGGGGCTTGTCTCGATCCTACTCCTGATCTTCGTCTTCCACGTCCTGGATGCCATGTTCACGCTGGCCCACATCGCCCGCGGGGGCACCGAGCTGAACCCGTTCATGGACTTCTTCCTCAGCCGGAGTCCCGCGACGTTCGTGGCGGCCAAACTGGGTATCGCGGGCCTGGGACTCCTCTTTCTGGCGTTTCACGGCCGGTTTCCCATGGTGCGTAAGGGAATCGCCGTGATCTTCCTGCTTTACGCCGGAGTCGTCTGCTATCACTTCGTTCTGATCTGGCGGGCCGGAGCTCCACTCTGGCCGACGATCGTCTGAGCCGACCCGGGACCGCCCGCCCCGGATCCGGACCGACCCGCCCTAGAACTGCACCTTGGGAGCCTGGTCCGCCCCGGCCTGAGCCTCGAAGAGCGTCGCCCCCTTGAATCCGAGGAACCTACCGAAGACGTTGGTGGGAAAACGGCGCAGCTGAACGTTGTAGTCCCGCGCAATCTCGTTGTAGCGCCGCCGCTCTACCGCGATCCGGTTCTCAGTACCGGCCAGTTCGTCCTGCAAGCGTATGAAGGTCTGGTCGGCCTTCAGGTTCGGGTACTGCTCGACCACCACGAGGAGCCGCGAGAGGGCGCCCGACAGTTGATCGTTGGCGTTGATCTTCTCTTCCGGGGTGCCGGCCCCAGCCACACGTGAACGTGCCTGGACCACAGCCTCGAGCGTCTCGCGCTCGTGCGCCGCGTAGCCTTTGACGGTTTCCACAAGATTCGGAATGAGGTCCATCCGGCGCTGAAACTGGTTCTCCACCTGTGCCCAGGCTGCCTTCACTCCTTCGTCGCTCTTCACCAGCCCATTGTAGATGCGGATACCGGAGAGAACGACGACAACCACGAGACCAACAAGAACCGCGAGAGAACATCCAAACCTCTTCATCTGGCTCCTCCTCTGAAGTGGGCCCGGCACGGGTGACGCCGTGAAACCCCTTCTCTCACCACTGGTCGACCTCTTCAGACAGACGTGTCAGTACCTCCAGCAACCGTCCAAACTGCGCGTTCGCCACGTGGCGAGCCGGTGTCGTGCGGGAGAGACGCATGGCGTGAAGCTCGGCAAGAAGATCCGGCGGTACAGGCAAGAGCTCGGAGCAAGCCTTCCACGCCGGATCTCCTTCTTCCCGCCAGGGTCCTCCCTTCAGAAAGAGAAGTCCGCGGAAGATGGCCAGCAATGACGGCCAGCCCCGATCGAGAATCTGCTTGAGCCGTTTTGGCGCGCCTTCGCTCTCGATGTAGGCCCGGCGGACGAGCAGCAGCTTTGACCGAATCTCCCGTTCGCACTGCAGACGGACATGCTCTGTCTGGAAGGAGAGTCCCGCCAGAGGATCGTCCCCGTGCAGCACCCGGTACCGCGCGGTCATCGACAGGAATTCCAGGGGCCACGAATCCAGGGCCCGGGCGATGAAGACTGGACGTACCACCAGGGGAGCGGAGATCCGGCGCCGGCGCCACTTCCCGGCCAGCGCCGCGAAACGCTCCAGGAGAGCAAGGTCCACTGGATCGGCCACGATCAGGAAGTTGTAGTCGGAGACACCGGGACGGAACTGCGGTCCCAGGGCGCTGCCGTATGCCACCACTGAACGGAGCGAATCTCCGGCACGCTCGCGAACGCCCTCGACGAATCCGCCGAAGACCGTTTCGTGGTCCGCCATGGTCATTCTCCTCCATCGCGCGGACCTCGAGATTCCCGGGTCGTCGCATTCGTCTCTGCGGCAGATCCCGGCTCCCGACGGCCTCGCTCAGAATCCACGTCCCGCGCCGCCACCCCCGCTTCCACCTCCGCCAAAGCCCCCGAATCCACCCCCGCCGCCCCCGAATCCTCCGCCTCCGAAGCCCCCGAACCCTCCAAAACCTCCGAATCCGCCCCCACCGTATCCGCCGGGCCCCCGGTAGCGCCGGCGGTCCAACAGCGAGACGAGGATGACGATCCCAACCAGGATCGCCAGCAACCTGAGGCTGGTCGGGTTCGTGCGGACCGGTGTCCGCCCCGCGCCGTATCCACCCGAGGCGAGCAACGCGTCCAGTTGCGCAGGGTCTTCGCCCTGTTCCGCGAGGATCAGACCGAAGCAGGCGCGGGCCGCGGAGGCGAACGCCTGCTCCGCCTTCCCCTCGCGCAGAAACGGCACCACATCTTCGTCCAGGATCTGGCCGACGCGACCATCGTTGAGCACGCCTTCCAGCCCGTATCCAACCTCGATCCAGGCGTAGCTCTTGCCTGGTCCCCGCGCCAGGTAGAGCAGGAGGAGGCCTTGATCGGTCTTCTTGTTTCCGACCTTCCACGCCCCGAACAGCCGATTCGCGTACTCCCGCGGCTCCTCGTCGCCGATATCGGTTGTCGTGACCACCGCCATCTGGACACCGAACTTTTCGTCAGCCCGGGAGA
Organism: uncultured bacterium; assembly: GCA_964473865.1. Lineage (GTDB taxonomy): Bacteria > Eisenbacteria > RBG-16-71-46 > CAIMUX01 > CAIMUX01 > CAIMUX01. Next base: position 41,735 of record CAYYQN010000003.1, read on the forward strand.
GAAGCAGCTCCAGACGGCCGCGGGCAGGCGCGCTCAGGACCCCGGCAAAATCGTTCACATAGCCCGTGGGCCGTGGATAGTCCGACGACGACGACGACGCGGATCCCGACCACGAGAGGAGGAGGCCGCCCAGGATTACCAGGAGGAGCGTCCGATGTCGCGATCCGGCGAGTGGACCCCACACGGGTCTCCATCCAAAGCGGCGCCACCCACCTGTGTTTCTCCGTGCCGGGACGAACATGGGTAGAATCTGGCACACGTCCCCGATCTGTGGCAGCAAAATCGACGGCTCGGTGGAAGCTACCGCGCAGTCGGGCTATGCTCCGCCGGAGCGGCGGCGCCCCCGGGCGGATCGCCCCGGGTGAGAGATCTCCGGCCGGGAGGGGCCGCCCCCTCCGGTCAAGCCAGGGAAGGCAGAGGTGGCCACGCCCCTAACGACAGGTCCGGGAGAGGTCATTGTCCGGCGACAGGTGGACGACACGACGGCCTGCCTTGTGGCCTCGGGCGACTTTGCCGATCTGCTGGCCGCGTGGTGGCGGCACGTCGTGCTCTGGGAAGGTGAGCCGGACGGCCTGTCGTCCATCCTCATGCGGCAGGGGCTGGCCGCGGCGGTGTTGCACTTGTCCAATCGTCCGCGCAACGAGACGATGGCCTGGACTCTGAACCTGAAACAGCCGCCGACGAATCTCTTCCTCACGGGAAGCGCCCTCGACGGAACGATCACCGGTCGGGTCTTCACGGTCGGGGTGAGAACCGAGGAGTCAAGCCGCCTGTTTGTCCAGGTCGTGAGGCCTCGCGGTGAACCGCAGACGAGCCGGCTCGACGTCTCGGGATTCGACGTCCTGGAGATCTTCGCGCAGTACTTCGATCGCTCGGAGCAGAGTCCCGCCCGGTTCTTCCTTCTTGGACAAGAGCGGTTCGCGGCGGTGTTTGGCCTGCCGGGGGCCGACTCTGAGTGGCTGCAGGCGCTGGGAGTCGAGGAGGCGCGGGATCTGGTGCACTCGGCCCGGACGATCGAGGAGCGGCGATTTCGGTTTGAGTGCGGCTGCTCCCCGACACGAATCGTCGAGGTCATGCGCTCAATCTTCGCGAAGGATCCGAGTGAGCTCTTTCATGACGAGAATCGGGTCGAGGTCTTTTGTCCCCGCTGCGGCCGGCGCTGGTGGGTGGACCGGGAGCAATTCGATGCAGGTTGATGACCGGACTCTGGGTGATTTACGCTGTCGGATCGTCCGGGAGAGCGGCCGGCCGCCCGAGACGATCGATGAAGAGCGCCGCTCGGCGCCGCCGACTCGTCGTCCCGGAGACGTCTCCCCGCCCTCGCCCGCGGCGAGCGCCGGACCGCCTCCTCGATCTGGAGGGACAGATCCTTCCCCCCGGATCGCGGTGGTCCTCTGCCACGGCTATGGAGCACCCGGCGACGACCTGGTCTCCCTGGCCTCGGAAGTGAGCCAGGCCGCCCCCCAGCTTTCCGGACGGATCTCCTACGTCTTCCCGGAGGCCCCACTGGCCCTGCCGGCGCTGGGTCCCTGGGAGTCCCGAGCCTGGTGGCGCCTGGACGAAAGTGTGCTCGATGCCGCGATCATCCGCGGGGTCCCGATCGAGTCGGTGCGCGCCGCGCCGTCCGAGCTGCCGCAGCTTCGCGAGACGATGCTCCGGCTGCTCGCCGACCTCGAGCGTGAGGAAGGGATTCCCGTTTCCCGAGTGGTCCTGGGCGGCTTCTCGCAGGGAGCGATGCTGGCCACGGACGTGTCGTTGCATCTCCCGGTCCCGCCCGCCGCCCTCTGTGTCTTCTCCGGCTCACTCCTCGATGTCGACGATTGGTCGGCGCTGGCGCCGGTCCTGCGCGGAGTGCCGGCCCTGATCTGCCACGGTCGGATGGATCCTCTGCTCTCGTTCCAGACCGCGGAACGACTAGGTGATCTGCTGGCGCTCGCGGGCGCGCGCGTGGAGTTCGTGCCGTTCGACGGCCCGCACACCATCTCGCGCGAGGGCTTCACCGCATTCGTCGCGTTTCTCGGCCGGCTCTTGGATCATGAAGTCCCGGAGCGATAGGGGGCATCTCACATGCGGCAATCGGCCTATGCGCGCAGCGCCCGGGTCTACGACCTGATCTATGGATTCAAGGACTACGCCGCCGAGGCGGCGAAGATCCGAGAGATCCTGGAGCAGGAGGGCGTCGTCGCCCGGGAGCTGCTCGACGTTGCCTGTGGAACCGCCGAACACGCCCGATGGTTGGTGGAGCACTCAACCGGCGGTGAATCGCGTGCGGCCCCCGCGGGTAGACCGGACCTCGGCAACCCTCCCACCCGGCCTGGCACCCCACCCGCCGGGTCTGCGTCCATCCTTCGTGTCGATGGACTCGACCTCGAACCGTTGTTTCTGGAGATCGCGCGCGCGAAGGTGCCATCGGGACGCTTTGTTCCGGGAGACATGGCCGATTTCGATCTCGGGCGCCAGTACGATGCCGTCCTCTGCCTCTTCAGTGCGATCGGGTACCTCCGGGAGGACGCCCGGCTGGTCTCCGCCCTACGTTGCTTTGGCCGCCACCTGCGTCCCAACGGCGTGGCCCTGGTCGAGCCGTGGTTCACGCCGGAGGAGTGGCGCGTGGGAGCGATCCACATGCAGACGGCCGAGACCTCCGAGATCAAGGTTTGCCGGATGAACGTCTCGGGGCGCGAGGGGCGCGATGCCGTCATGCCGTTTCACTACCTGGTGGCCACACCGGCGGGGATCGAGAGCTTCCAGGAAGAGCACCGGATGGCGCTGCGCACCCGAAGGGAGATGCTCGCGGCATTCCGCCAGGCGGGACTCGCGGTGAGATTCGACCCGGTCGGGCTCACGGGACGAGGACTCTATGTCGGCCGAGTCACGGACCTCTGAGCGCCGAGGACGAGCCCGCCCCGCCGGAAAAGGGCAGTAACCCGGCCCCACCCTGCATCTTCCAACGCGGCTTCTCTGTCGCGGCTCCCGCGCGCCGCTATTCGTTGACCGCCGGCGTGGCTTTGGGATGACGCCCTGTCGTGCGGGACAACTCCGGCGTCACGATCTCGCAGAACACGCTGGAGTGGTCGACCGTCGTGATGGTTGGGTCCGCGCCCACTCTGTGACAGAGCATCTGGAACGCCTCGGGGCTGAAGGTGCCGGATCGGAACCCGTCCCGGCAGACTACGGTCCCATTCCCCGTCTGCCCGTAGTCAACGGCTCCGAGCAACCCGGCCGCGGCTTGAGCCTCAAACCACTCCAGCCGCTCCGGCCAGAATTCCGCGGCGTAGGACGAAAACGCGACCCTCCCACCGGGTCGCGTCACCCGCAGAGCCTCGCGCACCAGCCGTTCGGGATCGACGGCAAACGCGCAGATTCCATTCTGCACGCACACAACCAGGTCAAACGTACCCTCGCGAATGGCCAGAACCGACGCGTCCATCCCCAGAAACCGACATCGCGACTCCGGGCCGGCGAGGCGATGGGCCAGGACGAGGCTCTCTGCCGAGTTGTCAACACCGACCGCCCGGGTCGCAACAGCCGCCAGGCGAGTGGTCACCCGACCGTAGCCGCACCCGAGCTCCAGGACCGTGTCCGTCGGCTGCAGCCGGTTCACCAGGAACTCGATCTCTGCCTCCAGGTACTGTCGCACGCGAGACGAAGCGACCTCATAGCACCGCCGCAGGCGTTCGCCGGATAGCGTTCGCGCGTAGTAGCCTCTCATGCAGGCTCCGGTCCGTCGATCGCCCGACATGTCCGCGCCCTCTGTCTTCCCGCAATCACAGCCCGTTCCTCCGCGGCCGGGCGGCGGGGTGAGCCGACGACGGGTCTGTCCCCGTACCGGCCCAAAGCGCCCTCCTGCCCCTCACGAGTTCCGAAGCAAGACCTCGACGCATCTGCGAGACCATGAATCGCCCGCCCGTCCTTGTGGCCCAGGTACGCAATGTTCAGAAAGCGGTGCAGCTGATCGTCCTTGCACACGAGCTTGTCCAGCGCGTACTGGGCGATGAGCGTCTGTCGGATCTTGGCTACCCCCGGTCGGAACCCATCCGGGAAGTAGAGTAGCTTCACAAGGCCCTGGGAGAGAGTCGTCATCCCCGCCCCCGGGGTCGCCAGATCTACGCCGCGGTGGCGCCGAAACGCTGGATCCTCAACCGCAAGCAAGATGGCCTCGCGATCAGGGGACAGGTCTTCCCGGGCCTCTACCGCTTCACCCCCAGACGCACGCCGCACCCCTTCTCGATCTCGAGGTCTGCCGCCCGGTCCACTTCCGCGCAGCCTTCCATCAGCCGTTGGGCCAGGGTCTCTTGGGAAATGTAGTTGCCGAACGCGCCAATTACGGCCCGGAGGCGCTCATCGGTGGTCTCGTAGCCGACCGTGATCCGGTCCTCCACGTTGTATCCCGCCTGCTTGCGCAATTCCTGAACCGCGCGGACGATCTCCCGGGCGTAGCCCTCCCGGAGCAGCTCCTCGGTGATCGCGGTGTCGATCACCACAAGAAGACCGCGGTCCCCCGCCGCGGCAAGTCCCTCGCGGCCGGCGTACTGCAAGTCGAACTCCCCCGGCTCGAGGGTGTGGCCGCCGATCTCGATCCCGCCCTCTGCGTTCTGCGTCCACGCCCCGTCTTTGGCCGCCTTGGCGACCGTCTTCATTGCCGCGCCCAGCCTGGTGCCCAGCGTGGCGAAGTTGAGCTTGAGTTCGCGCGTGACCAGCGTTTCGGTCTCCCCATGGATCAGGACCTGCTTCACGTTCACTTCCTGGCCGATCTGGACCAGGAGATCCTCGTCGAGATCGACGCCGGCGCCATCCAAGGCCAGGATCCACATCCGGCCCAGCGGCTGTCGGACCTTGATCTGCACCTTCTCGCGCGCGGCCCGTCCGAGGCTGACGGACGTCAGGACCCGCTCCATGCGCGCGTTGAGCGCCGAATCCACCAGCTCCCGCCGCACGTCGGGATAGGGGCGCAGGTGCACGCTTTCCGGCCACTCCAAGACGTTGGGCCCCGCGGCGGCAGAACCCGCGGCGACTGTGCCCGCGGCGGCCCTTCGCGCCTTCCGCAGTGAGCCAGTCAGGTTCCGGTAGATTTCCTCGGTCACGAAGGGCACGACCGGAGCCAGCATCTCGCTGAAGGTGACGAGGACATGGAAGAGCGTCCGGTAGGCGAACCGCTTGTCCTCGTCGGCCGTCGACTTCCAGAACCGGCGGCGCGAGCGGCGCAGGTACCAGGTGGAAAGCGCGTCCAGGAATGCATCGGCGGCTCGGAGCGAACCGGCCACGTCGTACCCCTCCAGACCCCGGGTGAAGAGCTCGAGCGTGCGATAGAGGTCCGAGAGGATCCACCGGTCGAGCGGATTCGGGCTTTGTCCGAGGGTCTGCGCCACCTGCGCCTCCGCCGGATCGAACCCGTCCAGCGAGGCATAGGTCACAAAGAACCCGTAGACGTTCCAGAGCGTGATCAGCCGCCGGCGGATGTCGTCGGCAATGTGGTAGCCGAAGCGGAGGTTGTTGTTCGGGTTGAAGGCGCAGTAGAGCCAGCGCATGGTATCCGCGCCCATCTTCTCCACCGCCTCGGCAAGCTCGATCGCATTGCCCGATGACTTGTGCATCGGCTTGCCCTTCTCGTCATAGACCTTCTCGTAGGAGAAGACGGTCCGGTACGGGGCACGGTCCTCCAGGGTCACGGAGGTGAACATCATCGCGTAGAACCAGAGTCGGACCTGCTCGCGCATCTCCAGTACCAGCTCGGCCGGAAACCACTTCTCCCAGTAGGACCGATCCTCGAAGTACTTGAGTGTGGAGAAGCCGACGATCCCCGCATCCAGCCAGCAGTCGCCGACGTCGAGGATCCGCCTGGCCTCCGCTCCACACTGCGCGCAATGGATCCGCACCTCGTCGATCCATGGCCGGTGCAGCTCGGGAAGCCCATCCACCACAGCCGGATCCACCGCCCGCTCCCGCAATTCCGCGCGGCTCTGCACCACCGTGAGATGGCGTTCTGGACAGAAGTAGAACGGCAGCGGCAAACCCCAGTAGCGCTTGCGGGAGATGCACCAGTCTCCCATGTTGTTGTACCAGTCCTGGGTCCGCTTCCCCACCGACTCCGGAATCCAGCGCACCGTGTCGGCCGCTGCCTTCATCCGCGGGCGGATCTCGTCACAGGAGAGAAACCACTCATTCTCCACGCGAAAGACAAGCTTCTCCTTGCAGCGCCAGCAAAACGGATAGCGATGCCGGTAGGTCTCCTGGCGGTAGAGAATCCCCTTCTCCTTCAGCTTCGCCAGGATCGGCTTCTCCACCTCGTGAACGTCCATGCCGGTGAGCCAACCGAAGCCGTCGAGATAGACTCCGTAGCCGTCCAGCGGCGCAATGACGCGCAGGCCATGGACCTTGCCCAGCTCACTGTCCTCCGCACCGCATCCCGGCGCGATGTGGACGATCCCCGAGCCCTCCGTCTCGCCGACCTCGCTCCAAGGGATGACCCGATGCTCGAGCCCGGCCGCCACCGGCAGGTCGTCGAACGGCCCATCATAGGCCCACCCAAGCATCTCACTTCCCTTCAGCTCGCCGAGCGTTTCGGCGCCCTTCCGGAAAATCGTCGCGAAGACGCCCGCCCCGAGGTAGTAGATGTTGCCTTCGTGGCGCACGCGCAGGTAGTTGAGATCCGGGTTGACGGCTGCCGCCACATTGCTGGTCAGCGTCCACGGTGTCGTCGTCCAGACCAGGAGCGACTCCTGCGGTCGATCCTTCAGCGGAAAACGCACGAAGACCGATGTGTCCGCAACCTCTTCATAACCGTCGGCCAGCTCGTGCTGCGACAGCGACGTCCCGCAGCGCGTGCACCACGGCATCGCCTTGTGCCCTTCGTAGAGCCAGCCCTTCTCACGGCAGATCCCGAGGAAGTGCCAGATGTACTCGATGTTGGTGTCGCTCATTGTGTAGTAGGAGTCGTCCCAGCGCATCCACTGACCGAGACGGAGTGACTGCTCGGTCATGACACCGCTGTACTTGTCGACGCGCGCGCGGCAGGCCCGGGAGAAACTGTCGAGTCCGAACTGCTCAATATCGCGCTTGCTGTTGAAGCCCAGCTCCCGCTCGGTCTCCACCTCCAGCCACAATCCCTGACAGTCGAATCCGTTCTGCCAGCGCTGGTCAAACCCCCGCATCGCCTTGTAGCGCTGGAAGACGTCCTTGTACGTGCGCCCCCAGGCGTGGTGAACGCCCATCGGGTTGTTCGCGGTGATCGGTCCGTCAATAAACGACCAGTGCGGCCGCCCGGCGTTGCGCGCCATCTGCTGTTCGAAGATCCGCTCCTCGCGCCAGAAGTCGAGTATGCGGCGCTCCAACTGGACAAAGTCCTGTTTGAGGTTGACCGGCGCGAACATCGGCTCCACTCTGCTACTCCTTCGAGCCCGAATCCTGCTCGTACTTCTTCCCCGGAATCAGGTGGGCCGCGAGGTACCGCTCGCGGCCCGACTCAGCACCGATTCCCGGACGGAGGGTCAGGTCGTGGGACTCTTGTCGTCCTCGTCCTCGCCTCCGTCCTCCTGCTCCTCCTCATCGTCGTCCCCGAGATCCTCGTCGTCCTCGTCCTCCGCCGAATCACCCTCATCATCCTGGTCGTCCGGATCTCCGTCATCCTCGTCCGCGCCGTCCGCGGCAGACTCCATTTCCGCCGGTTCACTCTCCAGCGATTCCGAACCTGGGCGATCTGCGCCCTCCGCGCCGTCCTCGACCGCCTCATCCGTGGCCGCACCGTTGCCGGCCGACTCGGCGCCTCCAAAGCCGCCGCCGATCCCCGGCACGTCCTTGGCCAGCCGCGTGACATCCTGAACGTAGTCCTCCTCACCCAGCTGGATGAGCTTCACTCCCTGTGTCGCCCGGCTCAGCACCGACACCGTCTTGATCTTGAGGCGGATGACGATCCCGCCGGAGCTCATCACCATCAGTTCGTCGGAATCGCTGACCGCCAGCAACGACACGATCGGGCCGTTGCGATGGGAAGCCCGAATCGTGAGCACCCCCTGCCCCCCGCGGCGCGTCAGGCGGTAGTCCTCGATTGCGCTCCGCTTGCCGTAACCCCGGCGGGTGACCACGAGCAGGTGCTGCGACGCGTCGTGCACCACCACCATACCGATCGCCTCATCGTCCGGCCCGCGCAGGCGCACGCCCCGCACGCCCGCGGCATTGCGCCCCATGGGCCGCACGTCGCTTTCCGGGAACCGAATGGCGCGACCGCGCCGGGTGGCGATCACCACCTGCCAGCCGGGTTCCAGCTGCCGCGCGCCGATCAGCGCATCTCCGTCCTTCAGATCGAGCGCGACGATTCCCTTGCGGCGCGGATGGCTGAAGCGCGAGAGCCGGATCTTCTTGATCAGGCCCCTGCGCGTGGCCAGGACCAGGAAACGATCCTCGCGGAACTCGCGCACCGGCACGTAGGCGGTAATCCGCTCCTCCTTCTGCGCACCAATCAGATTCAGGATCGAGCGTCCCTTGGCGGTGCGTCCGCCCTCCGGGATTTCGTGGACCTTCAGCCAGTAGGCCCGGCCCCGGTCGGTGAACAGCAGGAGATAGGAGTGCGTGGAGGCGATGAAGAGGTGTTCGACAAAGTCGTCTTCCTTCGTCGACTGTCCCCGCAGGCCGCGCCCGCCGCGCCCCTGACTCCGGTATTCCTTCACGCGCGTGCGGCGAATGTAGCCGGCGTGGGTGATATTGATCACCATCTCTTCTTCCGGGATCAGGTCTTCGATGTCAAATCCCGCTTCGCCTTCCAAGATGCCGATCTCGGTCCGCCGGGCATCGCCGAACCGCTCCCGGAGGGCCAGCATGTCCGCCCGGATCAGCCCCATTACGCGCGCCCGGTCGGCCAGGATTTCCTTCAACTCCGCGATTCGCGCCACGACCTGGGCGTACTCGTCATCGATCTTCTTCCGCTCCAGCCCGGTCAAACGCTGCAGCCGCATCTCCAGGATCGCCACCGCCTGCTTCTCCGACAGGCCGAAGTTCTCCATAAGCCCGATGCGGGCCGCCTCCGGATCGGGGCTATGGCGGATCAAGGTGATGACGGCGTCCAGCTCGTCCAGCGCCCGCCGCAATCCTTCGAGGATATGCGCGCGGGCCTCCGCCTGGGCCAACTCGAAACGGCTCCGCCGGATGATCACCTCGGTCCGGTGATCCAGGAACGCCTGGAGCATGCCCCGCAGACCGAAGACCACGGGACGGTTGTCGCGCAGGGCCAGGAGGTTCGCCCCGAAGGTCGTCTGCATCTGGGTGTGCTTGTACAGCTGATTCAGGACCACCCGCGGCTGGGCGTCCCGGCGCAACTCGATGATCACCCGCATGCCGTTGCGGTCGGATTCGTCGCGAATGTCGGAGATCCCGGTGATCTGCCCCGACTTGACCAGGCCGGCGATCTTCTCGATCATCGCCGCCTTGTTCACCTGGTACGGTATCTCGGTAACGATGATTGCGTCCTTGCCGTTCCGCAACGTGTCGATCTCGGCGCGCGCCCGCACCACAATGAGTCCGCGGCCGGTGGAGTACGCATCGCGAATCCCCTGCCGGCCCAGGATGATTCCGCCGGTCGGGAAGTCGGGACCCGGCAGGAAGCGCATCAGATCGTCGATGGTCGCCTCGGGCTCATCGACGAGGTGGACCAGGGCGTCGATCGTTTCGCCGAGGTTGTGCGGCGGGATGTTGGTCGCCATCCCCACGGCGATGCCGGTGGCCCCGTTTACCAGGAGGTTCGGGAAGTTCGCGGGCAGGACGACCGGCTCTTCCCGGGTCTCGTCGTAGTTCGGCCGGAAATCGATGGTTTCCTTCTCCAGGTCGAGAAGCATCTCCTCCGCCACCGGATTCAGCCGGGCTTCGGTGTAGCGTTCGGCCGCCGCGGCGTCGCCGTCGACCGAGCCGAAGTTCCCCTGCCCCTCAATGAGCGGGTAGCGTAGCGAGAAATCCTGCACCAGCCGCACCATCGTGTCGTACACCGCGACGGTTCCGTGCGGATGGTAGTTGCCGGTGACATCTCCGGTGATCTTGGCCGACTTGCGGTACGGCCGGTCGTGGTAGAGCGAGAGGTCGTTCATCGCCACGAGGATCCGGCGCTGCACCGGCTTCAGTCCGTCCCTCACGTCCGGAAGCGCCCGGGAAACAATCACGCTCATCGAATAGTCGATGTAAGAGGACTTCATCTCGTCCTCGATGAGCACCGGGTGGATTCTTTCGCCCCTGTTCTCCGTGTCCTCGGTCATTCCGCTCGATTGCCCCCGCGCTCTCCGACTGCCTGAGGAACCCGCCTTGGGTGTGTCCCCCCGGCGCCGCGCTCCGTGTCGGCCGTGATTTTGTCGCCCCGCCGAGCTCGGCCGGCGTTATATGTCCAGGTTGCGCACGTAGTGCGCGTTCTCCTCGATGAACTGCCGTCGCGGTTCGACGGCGTCACCCATGAGGACCGAGAAGATCCGCTCCGCTTCGGCGGCGTCCTCGGAAGACACCTGCAGCAGCGTCCGACGCGCCGGGTCCATGGTGGTCTCCCACAACTGCTCCGCGTTCATCTCCCCCAGCCCCTTATAGCGCTGCAGATGAACGCCTTGCCGTCCGACGCGCTCGAGCTTCGCCTCGCGCTCTGCATCGTCGTAGGCGTACTCGATTATCTTCCCCTTCTTGATCCGGTAGAGCGGCGGCTGGGCGATGTAGATGTGCCCGGTGTCCACCAGCTGCTTCATGAAGCGGAAGAAGAAGGTCAAGAGCAGCGTCCGGATGTGCGCACCGTCCACGTCGGCATCTGTCATGATGACGATTTTGTGATAGCGGAGTTTCGCCAGGTCAAAGTCGTCGGTTCCGAAGCCGGTGCCGATCGCCTGGATCATGTTCCGGATTTCTTCGTTGGTGAGTGCCTTGTCCAGGCGCGCCTTCTCCACATTCAGCACCTTACCGCGCAGCGGAAGGATGGCCTGGGTATTCCGATCGCGCGCCATCTTGGCGCTGCCCCCAGCCGAGTCTCCCTCCACGATGTACAATTCGCAAAGCGCGGCGTCAGTTTCGCTGCAGTCCGCAAGTTTCCCCGGCAGTCCCCCGCCGTCGAGAACGCCCTTGCGGCGCGCCAGCTCCTTGGCCTTGCGCGCCGCTTCACGCGCGCGCGCCGCCTGGTTGCACTTCTCCAGGGCCTGGCGGGCCATCGTGGGATTCTCTTCGAGATACTCCGCCAGGAATTCTCCCACGATCGAGGCGACGATCCCGGCAACCTCGCTATTTCCGAGCTTCGTTTTGGTCTGTCCCTCAAACTGGGGATCGACCAGCTTGACGCTCAATACCGCCGTGAGACCCTCCCGGACATCTTCGCCGGAGAGCGCCCCTTCCTTGAGGAGCCCGTTCTTCTCGCCGTAGGCGTTCAACACCCGGGTCATCGCGGTCTTGAAGCCGACCAGGTGCGTCCCGCCTTCAGTCGTGGCGATGTTGTTCACGTAGGAAAGGAGCGTCTCGTTGTAGGCGTCGGTGTACTGGAACGCCGCTTCGACCGAAACCTTGTCCTTCTCGCGAGCCAGGTAGATCGGATCGGCGTGCAACGGGACCTTATTCTCGTTCAGATAGCGAACAAACTGCTCCACTCCCCCTTCGTAGTGGAAAACCTGCTCCTTGCCGTCGCGTTCATCTCGCAGCACGATCGTGATGCCGCGGTTAAGAAACGCCAGCTCGCGGAGCCGATGGATGATCATGTCGGGGACAAACGCAGTCGTCTCGGTGAAGATCTCCGGGTCGGGCTTGAAGGTCACCAGCGTGCCGGTCGCCGTGGTCTCCCCGACCACTGCCAGGTCCTTGACGACCTCGCCCCGGTGATAGCGCTGGCGGAAGACCTGGCCCCGCTGGTAGACCTCCACTTCCAGCCACTCGGATAGGGCGTTGACCACGCTGACGCCGACGCCGTGCAGACCGCCCGAGACCTTGTAGCTGGAGTGGTCGAACTTCCCTCCCGCGTGGAGGATTGTCATCACGACTTCGACCCCCGGCCGGCCCTGCTCCGGGTGAATGTCGGTCGGAATGCCCCGTCCGTTATCGAGAACGCTGCAGGTCCCATCGACATGCAGGGTCACTTCGATGCGGTCACAGAACCCAGCCAGTGCCTCGTCGATGGAGTTGTCCACCACCTCATAGATCAGGTGGTGCAATCCCCGCGGCCCCGTGCTTCCGATGTACATGCTCGGGCGCCGCCGAACCCCTTCCAGACCCTTCAGCACCTGGATCTGGCTGGAATCGTAACCGTTCGTTTGCTCAGGTTCGGTCATCTGTCCTCATGGTTCCGGGTTTGGAGTGAACCGAATGCTGTCGATGGTGCTGCCCGGAGCGATCTCCCGGAGCCGCTCCAGCATCTTTGGCACCAAGAACGAGAGATGGTGCTGCAACACCGCGTCTTCCACATAGACCCATAGGGTCTTTCCCTGCATCCGGAGCGGCCGCGTGCGGGCGGCCAGCGGCTCGCCCACCACCTCGCGCCAGCGCGGGAAGGTCCGGTAGTTGGCCACGCCGCGCTCGAGGTCCCGGCCGCGCAGAACGGCCTCCAGGATCCCCGAGATGTGATTCATCCCCGACACGAGCGGTCGCTCAGTGGGCAGCCGCGGTCTCACCGCTGCGGGCAGGCTCGTCCTGCAGCCGCAGCGGCATGACCAGACAGAGCAGGTCCGGCTTGCCTTCCCGAGGCGCGGGTTCGAAAATGCTGGCCGCACCGGCTTCCTTGAAGGAAATGCGCACCCGGTCCGAGATCATGGTTTTGAGCAGGTCCAGGAGATACCCTCCATTGAATCCGGTGCGGAACGCCGGTCCCTCGTAGTCGGCCGGCACTGCCTCGCTCGCCTCTCCCACGTCGTGGGCTTCCGCGGCCAGAGCCAGCCGTCCCGAATCGATCGTGACCTTGACCATGCGGGTCGCAGACTCGCTGAAGACGGTAACGCGACGCAGCGCGGCGGCGAGAACCTCGCGGTCGAGTTCCGCGTGGCTGTTACACCCACTGGGGATCGCCTGCTGATAGGGCGGGAATGGGCCGTCCAGGAGGCGCGTATAGAGCCGCGTATTGCCGAGGTTGAAAAGGCAGTACCGCTTGTTGGCGGAGAGAGACACCGATTCCTGGGCCTCCGAGAGCAGCCTCTGCAGGACGGCAAGGGTCTTCGTCGGCACCAGGACCTCGCCCCAGGAGGGATAGTCCGCGCTGTGAAATGACATCGCCAGGCGGTGTCCGTTCGTGGCGACAAAGCGGAGATCGCCTCCAACAATATGAACGTAGACGGCTGTCTGCTCCGGTCGGGTGTAGTCGGTGCTCGCGGCGTAAACCGTTTGGGCCGCCAGACGGGCCAACACAGAGCTCGAAACGGCAAAAACCTTCTCCTCGTTCAATTCCGGCAGTGGGGGAAATTCCTGGGGATCAGGGCCCACGATCCGAAACCGTCCATTTCCGCACTGAATGCCAACGCCGCTGGCGGTGGACGAAATCTCCACGACATCCCCTGGCAGCTCTCGTACAACCTCCAGGAGTCTTCGCGCCGGGATCGCCGCGATCCCGGGTTGTTCGACCGCAGCATGCAGGGTCGTCACGAGAAAGGCGTCCAGATCCGTCCCGGTGAACCGGAGCTCTCCGGCAGCGGTGGCTTCCACCAGGATCGACGTCAGGTGTTGCGCCGCCGTCTTTGTGGGCACAACCCCTGCCACCAGCTGCAAGCTCCTGTACAGCTCACTCTGAACCAGCGAAAACTTCATGACCCCTCCCGGCACCACAAGGATCCGCTGAATGCGTCCCCTGTTGTGGTCCGCGACCGTCCCGACCCAGGGTTGTCCCCCTGACTCATCTCTTCCGCGACCCGGAGGCAATGCGTCCGGGAGGCCCGGAATCCTGTCCCGGACGGCTTCTGACGCCAGCCCGTCTGAAACCCCGTGGAGCACATTCGGTGCCCGCACAGGATAGGAAAGGTTTCCCCTCAAGTAAAGTCGAAAGGCTCTCGACAGAGGCGATCTAATGAGCTAGCAGACCATTGGTTAGAGGGATGAGAGGAATCCTCTACGATACAAGGACAGAAGAAGAGTCGAAGTAGTAGGCGTGTGAGTTGGGTGAGTATGTGGAACCACGGACGGGAGGAGTCCAGACTCCAAGCGGTTGCGCCGGATGGGGTGTGGTGACGACCTGGGGACAAAGCGCGCCGCGATCCACAAGTCCGCTCCACATGGTCATTTCGACATGGAGTGCGGGCGAACCTGTTGACAGGTCGCTACCGGTGACCGCGACAACAGGATGAACCGAGAAGCCGGTCTTTGGAGGCGTCACTTGCCCTGTTCGAGACTCGAGGTGAGATCCTTGCGGATTTGTTCAAGCGTTGCGGAAAAGGCGGGATCTCGGGATGCCTTGTCCGCGATTCGAGAGCAGGCGTAGAGCACGGTGCTGTGGTCCCGGTTGCCGAAGCGGCGTCCGATCTCGACAAGGGTCAACGGAGTGGACTGTTTCGTGAGATACATGGCAACCTGTCGAGCGAACGCAACGGAGCTTGTCCGACGTCTCCCCCGAAGAGATTCCGGTGGAAGCTCAAAGTGAATCGCCACAACCTTTTGAATGTCAGTAACATCCGGGATTCGTTGTTGCTGTCCGCGAATGTAGTCGCCCAGCACCTCCCGAGCCAGATCGATGGTGATGTCACTTCCAGTGAGGGACCCGAGAGCCGAGAGCCGAACCAGGGACCCTTCCAGTTCCCGGATGTTGGAGCGAATGTTCTCAGCGATGAAGAAGAGCACGGGGTCCGGAATGGCGACCTGGGAGCGTTCGGCCTTTCTTCGAAGAATCGCAACCCGGGTTTCCAGGTCCGGCGGCTGGATGTCGGTGACAAGACCCCAGTTGAACCTGGAGATCAGCCTCTCCTCCAGATCCGGGATGTCCTTGGGAGCGCGGTCACTCGTGACCACGACCTGCCTGTTGGCGTCGTATAGGCTGTTAAATGTATGAAAGAACTCCTCTTGCGTGGATTCCTTCCCCGACATGAATTGGATGTCATCAACCAGCAGCAGATCCAGATTCCGGTACCGCTCCCGAAACTCCAGGGTGTGTCCACGCTGAATCGACTCGATCATCTCATTCATGAACTTCTCGGAAGAGACGTAGTAGACCCGCGCCGATGGGGTACGCTGCTTCACCTCGAAGCCAATCGCCTGCATGATATGGGTTTTGCCCAGTCCTACGCCTCCATGGATGAAGAGCGGATTGTAGACTCGGGCTGGATCCTGGGCCACGGCCCGGCACGCTGCGGACGTGAATTCGTTACCCCGACCGACGACGAAGTTGTCGAACGTGAACTGGGACTTCAGGTTAGAGGCTGAGATCACCGCTGATGCGCGGGGTGATTCCGGTACGGTCGTCCGCTCCGGCCCGCGGCTGGAAGACCGCGAGAACTTGATGTCGTAGCCATCGGCTACGGAGAAGCGGATTTCCGGAGTCTGGCCGAAGTGGTCTGAGATTGTTGATCTCAAAAGCGGCAAGTTGTGCTCCTCAAACCAGTCGACAAAGAAGGGGTTCGGGACTTCGAGAAGGACGCGTTCGGCAGTCACCTCCAGAGGGCGAATGGGCCGAAACCACGTGACAAACTTCTGTTCAGAGACGGAATTTCGCAAGACTTCGAGAATCTTGGACCACGTGTCAACAGCCGCCGACTCGTGCAAGGTTCAGACCCCCCAAAGCGGATGCGCAACAATGTTGTCCACAAAATTACCCACATTGGATCACGGGGAGTAATCGAAAGCGAACTCAGGTCCAGAGCACTGGAACGCTCTTTCCGCGTCGGAACCGCACAATGTTGTCCACCGGCAGGTGTCGGCACAACCAGGTGAGGAACAAACGGTTGCGGCGAGGCCAATGCGGTTCTCCACAGGAAAGCCCAACAACTCCCCGAAAAAACGGTGGACCGCCTCGGGGGGCCGGTACAATCTCCTGCCTCCGAGGAGAGCCGGCGACAAAGGTTATTCACAACCCCCCGCGAGATCCGAAAGCGGTGCGCATCCTAGCACGCACCCCAGAGAGGGACAATCGGAATCTGTCGGCGGGAACATATTCCCCAATGTGAAGCGGGACAGACGATTCCGGGCCGGACCGTCCCGATTCTCGCCTCTTGGGGCGAAAACGCTTTCAGTGGCGCGCTGTGGAGAACGACGGAATCACGAACACCATAAAAAACGGGCGCAAAATGCGCAGTTGACCTCGGCCCGGGCCGTCCGGTAGCCTCGCCACGTATCCGAAGGTCTGACCAAGACGGCAGCCGCCAACTTGGTCAACGCAGGGAGATGAGGAGATCCATGAAGAGGACATTCCAGCCACACAACCGGCGGAAGCTCAAGGTGCACGGATTCCGCAAGCGTATGAGCACCGCCAATGGGCGCCGGGTTCTGAAAAGCCGTCGTGCGAAGGGACGGAAGCGGCTCGTTGTTTCGTGAAGTGACCCGGCGTGAGCCCCATCGAAGTCCTCGCCAGAAAGGTCGACTTCCAGAGGATACACCGTGAGGGCCGGGCGCTGCGGGGCCCGGACGTTGTGGTCGTCTATACCTGCGCGGGCCTTTCCGCGTGTAGGTATGCCGTCGTGGCAAGCCGGAAGGTTGGATCGGCGGTTCGCAGGAACCGGGCGAAGCGCGTGTTGCGGGAAGCCCTGCGGCAGCTCTATCGTTGCGCCGGCCTTGCCGGGATCGACATCCTGCTGATCGCAAAATCCGGGGCGGTGGTCCAGTCCAGCCGGACCCTGCGGGATCAAGTCGAGTCTCTCCTTCTTCGCGAGGGGCTTCTTCCCGTCGGACAACCGAATCACCCGGGGGAGAATTGAGATTCCTCCTGAAACGCACCGCGCAAGAACCAAAGGGCCGATGGCCGTCTTCCTGATCTGGATCATCGGGCTGTACCGACGGTTTCTCTCGCCTGCTCTTCCGCCGGCCTGCCGGTTCGAACCGTCCTGTTCTTCCTTTGCACTCGAGGCCATCAGCGAGCACGGAGTGTGGCGGGGCACCGGCCTTGCCGTGTGCCGGATCCTGCGGTGCCATCCATGGCACGCGGGGGGGTGGGACCCCGTACCGGGGCGCAAAGGGGGGGTAGGGGAAAGGTCTGATGGATCGAAGGACACTCCTCGCGTTCGCCATGATGGCGGCCGCGCTGTGGCTCTTTAGTTACCTGTTTCCGAGCAGGCCGCAGAGACCGCCCGCGCCGCCGCCGGCGGTGGCCGAGAAGGCTGAGGTCGCTCCGACGCCCCCGCGGGAGTCGGGTCCCGGGACGCTGAGGAGCGAAGACTCGACCCGATCCGGGCTCCGAACGTTCGGAACCGCGCCCCGCGAGGCCGCCGCCGCGCCCCTCGAGTTCGACCTCCCGGACTACCGTGCTGTCGTCGACCCGATCGGCGCGCGGGTCACTTCCTGGGTTCTCAAGCGATACACCGACGCCGCGGAACGACCGGCTGACATCGTTCCGTCCGCGGAGACCGGACTCCTGGTGACGCAGCTCTTGATCGGCGGGGAGAGTCTGGACCTCTCTCGAACCGCCTTTGAGGTGGCTCCGCGCGAGGGAGCAGCTCCGGGGGCCACCTTCACGGCCAGAGACTCCACCGGAGCCGCCATTCGGTTGGATTATGAATTCCCCGGCAGCGGCAACTACTCGGCGCGACTGCGCATTCTGGTGAGCGGCGCCGGTGCCGACAGCCGAGGAGCGTATCTCCAACTCGTGTTTCCCGAAGGTGTCGCCCACATCGAACGGGACGTGAAGAGCGATCGCGCTGCCGGGGCGGGAGTGGCGTTGGTCGGGACGCGGAAGGTCAAGCACAACCTGGAAGGCGGGCACGGCCTGGGATTCGGTTCGGGAAGCAGAGGCAACGGCTGGTCTGAAGAGGCCGAGGGGGTGATCCACTGGGCGGGCGCCCAGTCGAAGTACTTTCTTGCCGCAGTCATGCCCCGAAACGTCGAATCGGCCGTGTCGGGGGTGGACGGTCGCGTGACCATGCGGCGGCTTGCCGGCGAGGGGCACTTCCGGACTGAGGTGCTTCTGCCCCTCAACTTGAGGGGGCCGACCGAGTACCTGGTCGATCTATACGTGGGTCCCATGGACTACCATGAGCTCTCGCGCTACAAGGTCGGCCTGGAGAAGGCTCGGGACCTCGGCTGGCGCTGGATCGTCCCCTTCAGCAAGCTCCTCATCAAGTTCTTCCAGCTGGTTCACACGGTCGTGCCCAACTATGGGCTCTGCATCATCATCCTCTCCGTGCTCGTGAAGGCCATCTTCTATCCACTCTCGCGGAAGAGCGTGGAGAGCATGCGGGACATGCAACGGCTCAAGCCCGAGTTGGACCGGCTGAACGCGAAGTACAAGGACGACCCGCAGCGGAGGAACCAGGCGACCCTGGAGCTCTACAAGAAACACAAGGTGAATCCGCTCGGTGGATGCCTGCCCATTCTCGTGCAAATGCCTGTCTTCATCGCCTTGTACAACGTACTCAACACCGCCGTCGAGCTGCGGAAGGCACCGTTCGTCGGGTGGATCAGCGACCTCTCGGCGCCGGACCGGGTGGGGTCCGTCGGCGGAATTCCGATCCATATCCTGCCTCTGATCATGGCGGCAACGATGGTCTGGCAGCAGAAGTTGACACCCACCGACCCGCGACAGGCCGCGATGGCCTACCTCATGCCGATCGTCATGACTGTGTTCTTCTACGCTATGCCCTCGGGGCTGGTCTTGTACTGGACCGTGACGAACCTCATGGCGATCGGCCAACAGATCTGGATCAATCGAAGCGTGGCACAACCCACGGCAGCCGCCTGAAGCGCGGCGCGGAGACAAGAAGGATGAACAGAGAGAGATTTCGCCGTACTACCGGCCCACTATCCGTTGAGACTGCGGGAAAGACCGTGGACGAGGCGATCCAGGCGGCACTGGGCCGCCTGCGTGCGCGCCGGGACGAGGTTGATGTCGAGGTCCTGCAGGAGGGCCGAAGCGGCTTGTTTGGGATCGGGTCCCGGGAGGCCAGGGTGCGGGTGCGCCGGCATGACCGGACCGAGCCCAAGGCCGAAGGTCGCCCCGAGCGTCGGCCGTCAGTCGGGACTGGAGACTCCGGCGGCCGGCGGGGCCTGCCCGGCGGCCGCCGCGCGAGTGAGGACATCGCCAGACTGGAGCGGGAAGTCGAGAAGCACCGCACGGCTCGGGGAGCCGGACCGCGCGAGGCCCGTGGTGCCGCCATGGGGTCGACGGCGCGATCCGTCGCTCCCACCAGCGGCTCCCGGCGGCGCGAGCCGGTGACTGGAAGTTCTGAGGCGCGGACGTTGCCGGCGCGTGGCGACTCGACCGCTCCTCGTCGGCGGAGCTCCGGCGGGGGCCGCCCGGTGTCCGAGAGACACACCGAACCGCGAACCACCCCGCCCCCGCGCTCCTCGGTCGCGCGCTCCTCGGCGCCTCTATCGGAGCCATCCACCCGACCGTCGGCACCCGCCACGGTCGAGCCGTCCGTCCTTGCCGAGTTCGCGCAGGGGATCCTGCGCCGCATGGGATACACCGCGCGCGTGGAGGCCGCTTATACAGACGAAGCCTATGAGGTGAGGATCGACGCCGGCGAGAACAATGAGATCTTGATCGGGAAGAAGGGGGAGACTCTGGACGCCCTGCAACATGTCCTGGCCAAGATGGCCAGCCGGGGCCTGGAAGAGCTCCTGCGAGTTCGCGTCGACATCGCCGAGTATCGGCAGAAGCGGAGCACCGAGTTGTCGGAGCGGGCCCTGGAGATGGCGCGGCAAGTCCTGGAAACCGGCCACGAGATCATCACCGAGCCACTGCCGGCCGCCGAACGACGTTCCATCCACCGCGCACTTTCGGACCATCCGGAGGTGACGACGCAGAGTCTCGGCGACGGCCAGGTGAAGCCCGTCTGGGTCGGATTGAAGAGCGCGAAGCCAAGCATGTCCGACGTTGCCCCGGTCGTCGTTCGTCGCGGGGGCGCTTCCCATTCGACCTCCGGCCGGTCCTCGGTCGACTCCCGGGCGCGAGAGCTTCGTGGGGAAGAGTCAGCGGCAACCGCGCCCGCCCGGTCTGCGACGCCGGCACCGGTCTCATCCGCCGCGCTGGCGCCGCGATCTCTCATCGATCCTTGGGACAGCACTCCGGCGAACAATGACAAATCGTCCTCCGCGGCGGCACCCGAGTGGGGAAGGCGGCCGAAACCCGCCAAGGGTCGTCGGAAGTGAGACCGCGACGCCGGCGCCGGGGCAATAGCCCGGCACGGCGGCAGCGATTCGGAGAGCCGCGCCGGGGACCGGATCTGGAACCGGACCTGGCGTGGCTTCTTGCTGTGATCGCCCCCTTCTCGATTCCGTTGGAGCCGCGGGCGCCGGAAAGGATTCGAGCCTTCGCCCGGGAGTTGTTCAGCCGAAGCGAGCGCCTGAACCTGCTGTCCCGGGCTGATGCCCCCCTGGTCATTCGAAAACACGTGGCGGCGTCGTTGGGTGTGTTCCTGGTCGCGCACCCGACCGGCGGCGAGGAATGGATCGACGTGGGAACCGGGGCTGGCTTTCCTGGCCTGATTCTGAAGATTGCGCGGCCGGACCTGCGCATCACGCTGTTGGACTCCGCGCGCAAACGCTGCTTGTTCCTGGAAGGAGTCGTGAGAAGTCTCGAACTGGGGCGGGTTCCGGTCGTGCCCCAAAGGGTCGAGACTCTTGTGGCACGCGGGGAGGGGTTGGGCCGTTACACCGTGCTGACTGCGCGCGCGGTCACGTCGCTGGTGGACACGGTTCGGGAGTTCGGCCCTTTGGTTGCGCCAGGCGGACGCATCGTCACGTTCAAGGGACCGCGGTGGCCGGAGGAGATCCAGACGCTTCGCACCGCCGGCCTGTTGAAGCCGGGCGGGGTTTCGGTAGAGTCCGTCACGCGGATCCCTTGGATGGCTGGGCATCTGGTGACATTGCGGAAATCCTGCTAATCTGTCGTCAAATATCAAGATAAGCATAAAGTTCCTGGCCTCTTGCGTTGGAGTCCGGACGGCGCATCGGTCGCCTGACGGACGTGCGCCGGATTGCGACGATTCTGGGTTGCGAGATCCTCTCCAAAGTAGATAGAAACACAGTAACTTGTTTTTTATAAATAAGATGAACCGAATTCCATCTGATGTTCCACGTGGAACTTTCGGGTTGACCTGCGCCGCGCGCCGGTGCTAGTTTGCCGCGGGATCGGAAAGAGTCGCTGAACGGCGCCGGCCAGCGACTCTCCTTCGTGGGCTGTCGGCACACGCGCGGAAGACCGCGAATCTTGGAGGAATCGGGGCGCACGATGGGTCGTGTGATCGCCGTGGCGAATCAGAAGGGCGGCGTCGGCAAGACGACGACGGTCGTCAACCTGGGCGCGTCCATGGCGAAGAGCGGGCAAAGGGTCCTTCTGGTGGACCTGGACCCCCAGTCGAACGCGACCTCGGGTGTTGGAGTATCCGGCACCCCGCCCGGCAACTCCACCTACCCAATCCTCGTGTCCGGTAACTCGTTACGCCCGATCATCCAACGAACTCCGTTTGAAGGGCTTGACCTGGCGCCGGCGACGCCCGAGCTGGCGGCGTCCGAACTGGAGTTGGTGGACCAGGAGGGGAGAGAACACCGGCTGCGAAGGGCGCTTCAGGATGTGCGGGCGGACTACCACTACGTCTTGATCGACTGCCCTCCTTCGTTGGGTCTCCTGACCGTAAATGCTCTTGTGGCCGCCGATTCGGTCATGATCCCTCTCCAGTGTGAGTACTACGCGCTGGAGGGTCTGGGTCATCTCATGGATACGGTCCGTCGCGTCCGAGAACGCCTGAATCCCCAACTGGATGTCGAGGGTGTCTTGCTGACAATGTTCGACGGTCGGCTGAATCTGTCTGTCCAGGTGGCGGAAGAGGCCAGGCGGCACTTCGGGGGCAAGGTGTACGCCACAATGATTCCGAGGAACGTGAGGCTCGGCGAGGCCCCGAGCTTCGGCAGGCCGGTCGTGGCGTATGACCCTGGTTGCCTCGGCGCCGCGAGTTACGTTAGCCTGGCAAAGGAGATGCTCGGCGATGGCTAAGAAAGTCCTGGGGCGCGGTTTGGATGTGCTGATCCCGCGTGATGCGACGGAATCGGGGCAACCGAGCGGCGAAGTCGTAAAGAGAGTTCCCACCCACCTCGTGCGACCGAACCCGCGGCAACCCCGACAGCAGTTCAACGATGACCGGCTGAACGAATTAGCCAACTCGATCCGCGAGAAGGGGATCATCGAGCCGCTCATCGTGCGCCTCGGGGATGCCGATAGCTACGAGCTCATTGCCGGCGAGCGTCGGCTTCGTGCCGCACAGCTCGCGGGGCTCGAGGAGGTTCCGGTCCTGGTCCGCGAATCGGCGGATCGAGAGAGCCTGGAAATCGCCTTGATCGAGAATCTTCAGCGGGAAGACCTGAACCCCGTGGAAGAGGCACAGGCCTACTTGCGGCTGTCCGAGGAGTTCGGGCGGACGCACGCGGAGATCTCACAGGAGGTTGGCAAGGATCGCACGACCATCACGAACTTCTTGCGAATTCTACGGTTACCTCAGACGGTCCTGGATGATGTTTCACGTGGAACACTGTCGGTGGGGCACGCGCGCGTTCTCCTTGGAGTCGAAGACCCAGGACGCCAGCTCGACCTGGCCCGACGCATGGCTGCCGAGGGCTGGAACGTCCGTCAGGCCGAGCGATTCGTGTCCCAGATCAACAAGCCGGCCCGCAAACAAGGGAACAGGGCCGCAGCGACTCCACGCGGCCGCGATGTCGTGCGGATTGAGGAGGCGCTCCGATACGCTC
This sequence comes from uncultured bacterium, assembly GCA_964473865.1. Classification (GTDB taxonomy): domain Bacteria; phylum Eisenbacteria; class RBG-16-71-46; order CAIMUX01; family CAIMUX01; genus CAIMUX01. Next base: position 64,526 of record CAYYQN010000003.1, read on the forward strand.
TCGGCGCGGAGGTCCACCTGGATCATGGGCCGAAAGGCGGACGGATCGAGATCCGCTACGGGGACAACGACGAGTTGGAGCGGATCCTGGATGTGCTCGGGATCCAGATCCATTGAGCCGGCGGCGGCGCCGAAGCGGCGGGTGTGCCTCGAGCGGGGTGCTGGAGCGATAGGCTGATGTTTCGCTCCACGACATCTCGTTCCAGGGGGACGTCAAGCAGGGAACACAAAGTCACCATTCACATTGCATCCTCGGCCAGCGATAGGACGTTTCACCGAACGATGTCCTGGCGGGCCGTGCGGATGTGGATCGGCGCTGGGATCGCGCTCGCGCTCGTGGTGGTCGTGGGGATTTGCGGGCTCTTCGGTTGGGTCGGGTCGATGCATCGGGTGCGGACGCTTCAATCGGAGAACGACTCGCTCAGAGTCCAGTTCCGAAGGCTGGGAGAGCTCGAGACGAATCTGGCCAGGATGTCCGAGCTGAATGAGCAGATGCAGAGGATGTTGGGGGTGGATCCGTCGGCGCTCCAGTCGGAAGCCGACTCTCTATCCGGTGTCGAATAGGGCTCGCGCGGGCTGCGGCAGCGGAGGCCCGGGGAGGACGCGATGTTCGGGAAGGGAAGCGAAGTGACGAGCGGGGACAAGCACGGGCACTCGATCCTGCAGGAAGGGATGGTGGTCGAGGGAACCCTGGAGGCCAAGGGAGACGTTCGTCTGGATGGCCGCCTGATTGGTAAAGTAGTTGTCTCAGAAAGACTTACAATTGGCGCCTCCGGTGTGCTGCATGCCGAGGTGGAGGCCGGAGAGGCCATCATCATGGGAACGGTGGAGGGTAGCGTTCGGGCACAGCGCCGCCTCGAGCTTCGCAAAGGGGCCCGCGTCGTCGGGGATATCGCGTCGCCGATTCTGATGATCGAAGAGGGGGTCCACTTCCACGGCAACTGCAACATGCGATCCGGCGATTCTGCCGCGACGGGGCTTGACTACGACCCTCTCGCCTCGAAGGTCGCCGACGGCTCCACTGAGACCGGCAGGTTCGAGAAGATCTACCAGTAGACCGGCCGGAGGGGGAGGCGCCCGGTGGATGCTTCTCCCGGATTGTCTGAGTCGGGATGGTCCCCCGCAGGACCGTGCCCAGACTGCAAGACAGTGTGGACGAAATTGTGGATAAACCTTGCGATCTGGCACCCTGGGGATGTCCATGGTGTGGACAACACTGCAACGTCCCGTGATATATATAGGTCCAGGGATCGATGTCTGTGGGACGGTGACCGCGTTCGATGTTGATAGGCCCGACGATTCGTCGTCACCCGCCGAGGGTAGTGTCTGTTGTCTTTGTTGAAACCAGGCGTCTCATGTGTCCCGCCTTTCCGTTTGACACGTGCCGGGCGGTGCACTAGATTGAGTTCTGGATCGGCACATCGGGGTCGGTCATCCCTATCTGTTTCCATGGGATGAGGTAGCGTCCGGTCAGATCTGGGTGCGGGGTTGGTGTTCAGCTTCAAAGGGGGGTCGGATCCGATGCGGCGGCTGGTCTTCGTCCTTTTTGCCCTTGCCTCACCGTTCCTCTGGACCTGCTCCGAAAACGACACGCCGGCAGTCCAGGATCTGAGCGAGCCGGAGGTTCGCATCTTCTTCCCGTACGACACCGAGCCGGCGACATTCGTCGTGAGCGATTCGATCGACGTCTACTATGCAGCCCGTGATCTGAGCCGGAACGGACAGCCCATCAGCGTCCAGAAGGTGGAGCTCTGGTTCGCACGCCCCGGGAGCTCCGATCGGGTGTTGATTGCGACCCCGAGCCGGGCGATCGATATCGACCAGGTTCCGGAAGACATTCGGCCTCTGGTGACGCTTCCCGCGGGCTGGACCTTGTACACCCAGGTCTGGTATACGGGTCCCACGCCCCTGCCCCCGATCGGCACGCCGATCAACACCGGGACGGACGTCCAGCTCTTTGCCCTTGCCTATGATGCGGCAGGCAATGTCGGTCGCACGGAAGATGTCATCCGGATCCATGTGACAAACCTCGGTGATGACATCAAAGGTCCTCGCCCGGTCTTCACGGTCAGTCCCCAGTCCGGGACGACCGCCGACACCTTTGTCTTCGACGCATCGGCAACCGCAGACGACATCGACCCTCCTCATCTGATCCGGGTGCGCTGGGACTTCGACGGAAATCCCGCCAACGGCTGGGACGTGGATTGGAGCGCGGATGCGCGGGCCGACGAGCCGCAAGAGTGGCAATACGTGACTCCCCGATCCTACCGGGCGATTCTGCAGGCCCACAACTCGTACCTGCCGGACTCCATCAACACCACCACCCGGGATCTCCTGGTGACGCCTATCGGCGGAAACCCGCGGCCCCCGGAGCCCGACAACTATGTCGACATTCCGATGGGCACCTACGTGCTCGGGGACTCCAGCTACGTCCTGAATGGCAGGACATACCAGACCGACGCGATCGAACGGCCGGTTCACGAGGTCCTGTTCACATCCAACTATCGCGTCGAGAAGACCGAGGTCACCAACCGCCTGTACCTGGACTACCTGCAGGCGGCGTTGCGTCCCGACGAGCCCGATTCCGCCACGATCGAATACGCGGGAGGCGCAATCTACTCCTTTGACCCGGCGCATCCCGACACGGCCCAACAGGTGTATCTCATCCTGAGCAACTCGAGAATCTTCTACAATCTCGATGCCGAGTCCTTTGCCATCCAGCCGGGATATGAGGACCACCCGGTGACCGGGGTCACCTGGTATGGCGCAAGCGCGTATGCCCTGGCGTTCGGATTGCGATTGCCGACAGAGGCGGAGTGGGAGGTTGCCGCGCGGGGCGTGAATTCCACCTTCGACTACCCCTTCATCGATGGAGTCGAACTGGACGAGACGACGGGCCCGCGTCGGGTCAACTACGCCGGGAGCCGGAGCGGGGCGGATCCATTCGTCGATACCACAACGCCGCGGAGCTTCTACAACGGCCAGGTCTATCAAGGCTTCCAGACGCAGGACACTCCGAGTGTGTCGGGGACCTATGACATGGCCGGCAATGTCGGCGAATGGGTCGGTGATTGGCACGACAACTACAATCCCGGCCTCGATATCGATCCCCAGGGGAGTCCGATCGGCGTCTTCAAGGTTGTCCGCGGAGGAAGCTACCAATCCAGTCGCGCCGGTGTTCGGTGCACCGCGCGCGTGGGGTTGCTGCCCCACGAGAGCTTCGTCTCGGTCGGCTTCCGGACTGCGTACATACCGACTTCCGAGCCCGGCCGGTAGGCTCAACGGCCCGTGGCTGGCGCGACGCTCCATCGCGACCAAGGGGCCGAGGGGCCCCGCTCCGGTGGTTACAGGGTGAGTCCGCGTCCGGGAGTGGTTCTGGGCGCCCTACTCGTGTTTCTGGCGACCGCCATTCACGCGGGGACGATCGCGCCGGCGGGACAACCAGGGTCGCGGCTGCCTGAGGATGAACTGTGTTGCTGGTCCAACCCGGCGGTGGTTGGCCCGGACCAGAAGCCCGCACTCCTGGGTCGATTCTACGACTCCGCGAAGGATGGCTACCGGGAGACGATCCGCCCCCTCTCTGTCCTCTTCCTGCGCGCGGAGCATTCGGCCTTCGGCCCGACCGCCGCCGGCTACCGCCTGGTGCAACTTCTGCTGCTGGCGGTGTCGGGCGTGCTGCTGTTTCTTCTACTCGCGGCGCAATGGGGGTCGATCCCGGGCGCGGTGTTCGGGGCCCTTCTGCTGGTTGCCCATCCGCTGTCCGTCCCGGCCGTGGCGGGGGTCGCGGGTGTGAGCGGACTCCTGGCGCTCGTTCTGCTCCTGGGAGCTTTCTGGATCACGCGGGACGACCGCAATGTGCCTGGCGCGTGCGGTCTTGTCTTGCTCGCGCTGCTCAGCAACGAGATGGCATTCGTGGCGATTCCGGTCGTCGGCGCGTGGGCCTGGTCCCGTTCCCGACCCGGGTCTCGGTTTCCCTCCGAGGGGTTCCGGCGGAGCGTGTGGGCCGATCCGCGGACGGCGTTTGTGGTTGGTTCGGGTCTTGCGGGGTTGGCGGTGTTGATCTACCGGGCGGTGGTCGAGTGGACCTTGCCGGAGCATCTCAAGATCGCCCGTGCGGTGGAGTCCTGGAGTGGGATCGGTCTCGGGAGGCGCCTGCTCGTCGGGTTGGCCGGCATCTTCGAGTCGCTTCGGTTGATCGTCTATCCGTATCCAATCGGGTATGCCAACGACTACCTGGTTGCCTCCGCGCTCACTCCGCTGCGCGCCGGCCTCGGCCTCCTCCTCTTGGGGGCGATGGCGTGGCTCCTCGTGCGAACGCTTCGTCGTCGCGACCCAGTGGCCTTCTGGCTGGCAATGGTCCTGCTTCCGGCGATCGGAGTCTCCGGGATCATCTTTCCGACCGGCGCGATCCTTCCGCCCCGGGCCCTGCTCTTCCTGGTGCCCGGGGTGGCGGGCCTTTCGCTGTGGGCGGCACGGTGGGTGTTGGCTCGCCGGACCGACGTCGCGCTCCGGGTCGCGCTGCCGGTACTCGGTGTGGCGATTATCGGCCTGGCGGGCTGGCGCACGCTGGCGCGAACGAGCGACTACACAAACTGGGAGAGGTTGGTGCAGCGGCAGACGCTCGAGTTCCCCCGCAGCGCCCAAGGTTGGTACGACCTGGGCAACATCCGACTGAGCCGGGGACAGCTGGCCACGGCGCGTTCCGCCTATGAAGAGGCCCTGGCCCAGCGGCCGGATGCGTGGGAAGCCTGGGTGAATCTCGGGGTAGCCTACTACGGCCAGGAAGAGCGAGGCCTGGCGATGCGGGCATTCACGGCCGCGGTCGAGGGAACCGCGGAGAAGAAGGCTTATCGGGTTGTGCACGCCCGGGCGCGTTTCCATCAGGGGCTTGTGTATATGACGCAGGCAAAGAACGTGGAGGCCGCCCGTTGTTTCGAGGACATGCTTGCCGTCTTTCCGGATCATCTCTACTCGCACGCGAACGTGGGGATCATCTACACGAACAGCGAGTACCTGGATGACCGCTCCATGATGCATCTGGAGCGAGCTCTCCAGTTGGAGACCGAACCGGCACGGCGAACCGTGCTTCAGGAGTATCGGGACCGGGTCGTCGAACGACAGAATCGGAAGGACAGGCAAAGGGAGCGCATGTCGGGCGGGGAGAGTCTCGGAACGACGCCCGGCGACAGCATGCCCTGAGGGCCGGCCGCTCACACCGCCGGTGTGTCCCCAGCGCCGGGATTCCCGCGAAGACTCACGCCGCCCGCGCCCGCGAGGAATCGTCGCCCCAGGTGGTCAGCAGTTCCTCCAACATAGGGGCCGGAACCGGCCGGCTGAAGCAGAACCCCTGAATCGCGTCGCATCCTTCGTCGCGCAGGAAGCCCAGCAGCGGGAGGTTGTCGACGCCCTCGGCGACCACGCGCATGCGCAGAGTGTGGGCCATGGAAATAAGAGCTCGCGCGATTGCGGCATCCCGGGGATCGCGTGCCGACTTGCGGATGAAGGAACGGTCGATCTTGACCGTCTCGATCGGCAATTCACGCAAGTGGCTCAGCGTGGAGTGCCCATGTCCGAAATCGTCCAGGGAGAGGCGTAGCCCCATTCTCTTCACGTCTGCGATCGTGCCGCGATGGCTCCGGACCGTGCTGAGCGCGACCCTTTCGTTGATCTCGAGGTCGAGCAGGGCAGGATCGACGCCGGTCTCCGCGATGACCTCGCGTAGCCGCGAGGCGAGGTCGGCCTGCTGGAACTGACGCAGCGAGACATTCACCGCCACCTTGACGGGTGGGAGCCCTGCCCCTCTCCAGGTCACAAGATCGCGGCAGGCCTGACGGAAGACGAAGAAGTCGATCGGAACGACGAGCCCCGTCTCTTCGGCGATGCGCATGAATGAGCGGGGGAGCAGCAATCCTCGCGTCGGATGCCGCCAACGGACCAGGGCTTCGACGCACTCAATCCGGTTCGAATCCAGGGAAAGCTGCGGCTGGTAGTAGACCACGAATTCGCCGCTTCGTACGGCCCGGTGCAGCTCTGCGTCGAGCCCCAGTCGTTCCGAGGCGCGGCGATTCATCGTGGGAGCAAACGCCCGGAACACGTCCCCGCCCAGGCTCTTGGCCCCGTACATGGCGGTATCGGCGTGCCGAAGCAGCGTGTCCGCGTCAGTCCCGTCGACCGGATAGACGCTTGCCCCGACGCTTGCCGTGGTGAAGAACTCGCGGTTGTCAATCTCGTAGGGGCGGGCGAGGTTGTCGAGGATCTTCCGTGCGACCCGGCCGGCGTCCTCGGGCTGCTGTATTCCATCCAGGAGCACGACGAACTCATCACCGCCGAGACGCACGACCGTGTCGCACGCCCGCACCGAGCGGACCAGCCGTTCCGCCACGCGGCGAAGGAAGCGATCGCCCGCCGCATGGCCCAGGCTATCGTTCACGGACTTGAATCGGTCGATGTCCACGAAGAGGATGCCCAGCATGTGGCTCTGTCGGCGCGCGTGCAGGATGGCCTGGTCGAAGCGATCCTGGAAGAGCAGACGATTGGGCAGCCCGGTCAGCGGATCGTGGTACGCAAGGTGGGCAATCAACTTCTCCGCCCGGCGGGTATCGGAGACATCGCGCAAGCTGGTGAGGAAGCGACGGGTGCCGCCGATCTCAATCATCTCCGCGCTGAGGAGGCAGTCCCGCTCCTCTCCGGACTTCGTGCGCACGGTCAGCTCGGCGTCCGAGAGTCGGCCATCGGCCAGGAGTCTCGTCCGCATGCGCTCCCGCTCATCCGGACCGGAAAAGACGCCTATCTCCCAGGATGCGCGGCCGATGACCTCCTCTCGGGGGCAACCGAGCAGGCGGAGGAAGGAATCGTTGACCAGCACGTAGCGCCCCTCTTCCACCGAGTTGACGGCCAGGGCGATCGGGCTGGAGTGGAATAGCCTGGCAAATGTCTTCTCGCTCTCGTGCAGCGCGGTGTCGCGTTGCTCCACGTGGCACTTCAGCCGCCGGTGAGAACAGCGCAGAGCGGCTTCGACCCGGAGCCGTTCGGCCACGCGCCACGATACGATGAGCCCGGTCAGCGACAGTATGACGAGGAAGGACTGCAGAACGAGAAGAGCCTGGCCGGGACCAGGAGCGTCGAAGGGTCCCCGTCCGAGGCGGGCTGCCACGATGGCTACGGCGGCGAAGGCGAGCAGTATGGTCTGCACCCGACGACGGTCCAGGTGGAATGAGGCCACCGCGACCGATGACAGGAGCAGAAGAGGAGTGACCTCGTGCAGAGCCGCAGGCTTGTCCGGAAGGAGCAGGACCAGTCCACTCGCCGCGGCGGCGGCCAGGGCCCAGAGATCGCCGGCCAGGGTTCGCAGGTCAAGGCGCGTCCGGAGCGCCTCTCTCCAGCTCAGAAAGAGCGGCACCAGGACGAGGATCCCGGCCCAGTTGCCCAGCCACCAGGTGGCCCAAGACAGAACGAACACGTCCGGCGCGATCCGGTGGACCTGCCGCAGTGCGAGTGTTCCGATCAGAGCGGCCGTTGCACTGGCCAGGCCGGAGACGGAACTGAAGAGGAAAGCGTGCCGGGAAGCGCGATAGGGCTCAGCCGATCCGAGGCCCGGGCGTAGCATGTGCGCCAGAACCCCAGCCTCGAGTGTGCCGCCGGCACCGATCGCTGCGGCGGCGAGCGGCGGGACGCCCGAGATGACGGCGGCCACACTCGCGCCGAGCCAGACTCCCGGCCAGAAACCGACGCCGAACGAGAAGAGCAGCGCGACGCAGAATCCAGCCGCGGGAGACATCGGAAGCGCCTGACCGCCGACAGGGCCCGGGAGAAAGCCCGCCTTCGCCACCGAGAGATAGACCACTGCGCAGAGACCGAATCCGATCAGGCGAGTCTCGACACCCCTCATGCGGCGGTTTCCCCCGGTCCTGAGCCCACGGAGACCCGATGTTCGGTCTTCGATCCCCTCCTGCTTTCGGCATTCCGGTGCGCGATGTGTAGGAATCTTGGATTTGTCGGCGCGGAGGTCTTTCGCCGGCCATAGCCGGAATCGCATTGAATTGGACGGCTCTACGGGGACCAGACAAGGTAGGCGCGCCTCGATCGAAGTGTCGGACCGCCCCTCTGCCCGCGGCTACCTACTCGAATGCGTCACCACTGTCGCCGGTCCCTTCCGGGAGGTAGGGCGTGCCCACGGGTTTGCGCCGGGCGTTCCTTTCGCTCTTGGCGCGCGGCTAACCCTTCCGGCTGACTACGGTGGCCGCGGCCTGGCAAGTCGGAAGGAGCACCATCTCTGCGACATTCACGTGGGCGGGGCGAGTCACGACGTAGACCACGGCGTCCGCGACGTCGTCGGGGCTCAACGGTGTGAGTCCCTGATACACTTTCCGGGCCCGGTCCTCGTCGCCGTGAAACCGGACGATCGAGAACTCGGTCTCGACCATGCCGGGGTCAACGGTCGTGACCCGGATCGCGGTGCCGTTCAGGTCGATGAGCATGCCCTTGGAGATCGCGCGTTCCGCGAACTTCGACGCGCAATAGACGTTTCCTCCCGGGTAGACCTCGCGCCCGGCGATGGATCCGATGTTCACGATGTGACCACGATTCCGTTCGACCATGCCCGGGATGACCGCGCGGCTCACGTAGAGCAGGCCCTTCACGTTTGTGTCCAGCATCTCCTCCCAGTCCGAGAGCAGCCCCTCGTGAAGCCGGGCGAGACCCCGGGAGAGACCGGCGTTGTTGACGAGAATGTCGATTCCGGCCCATTCCGGGGGCAGGGACGCCACCATCGCCTCCACGTCCTCCTGGCGGCGGACGTCGAGCGTGCGGGTGAGCAGGTCGACCTGATGGGCGGCGCGGAGTTCCTCAGCCAGTGCGGCTACGCGATCGCGGCGTCGCGCGGCGAGGATGAGACGCGCCCCTTCGACGGCCAGGGCCCGGGCGACCGAGCGCCCGATTCCGCTGCTGGCCCCTGTGACAAACGCGGTGACGCCGTGGAGACGATGCATGCGAGCCACTCCTGTCTTTGACCTCGGCGGCTCCCGGCACGGCGAACCGCACTTGACACCGGCCGCTCAAGCGAGCGGCACGTCGGGGTTGTCCCGGACGATGGAATCGGTCCTGGCTCTCATGGTTGATCGTGATCTCCATGCGCCCGGGCCCGCCCGTCCAGCAGGGTGAACGGCAGCAAATCCTGGCGCCGTTGCCGGTCTTCCGAAGCCAGGATTTCGAGCAGCGACCGCCGGTCCCACTTCTCGCGGAGATCGCGGGTGATGTCGAAAACGAGCTTGTCGACCGTAGCCGCGGCGCTCATGGACTGGGAATCCAGAGGGATGCCGGCCCGCCCGCCCCGAGAGGGGATGCCCGGGCCCGGACCGGCGGCGCTCTCCAGGCCGACGCGCGGGGCCTCGACTCCGCCGGTGTCGGCGCTGTTGTCGCCGCCCGGCGGGCCGGTCAGACTGGCATAGACGTCGAAGACGCTGATCTTTTCCGGGTTCCGCGCAGGCACGAGGATCATCTCCCGGCGGCCGGAGGCGACTTGATGCAGCACGCCACCGTCAACCAGGGTCTCGGCCACCGAGCGCACGAGGCGGAGCGGCAGCCGCAATCGGCGCGACAGGCTGGTCAACTCCGGGGGATCCAGTTCGTCGCGGTAGCATCGGACAGTCTCCAGGGCTACATGCATGCCGGCCCGAAACCGCTCCTCCAGGCCTGCTCGGGCGGCGCCGATCTCGAGCCGGAAGTCCTGGGCCGCTTCGCGCGCGAAGGCGAGTTGCGCGCCGAAGAGCACGACCAGCCAGCTGACGTAGACCCAGATGAGAAAGAACGGCACCGCCGCGACGGCGCCGTACAGAGTGCCGTAGTGGGCCGCACCGCGCATGTAGGCCCCATACCCGACCTTCAGGAGCTCCCACAGTGTTCCGGCGACCAGGCCGGCCGGCAGGGAGGCCCGTACGCTCACCCGCACATTGGGCAGGATGGTGTAGACCAGGGTGAAGGCGATGCCGGTCAGTAGCACCGGCACGAGCTGAAAGACCACGCCGAGCAGCGTCTCGAATCCGGCCGGAAAGGTGGCCAGCCAGTTCTGAAGGGCCAGCGTTTCCAGACTTGCCGTGGCCGACAGTGAGAGCCCGATGAGGATGGGCCCGAACACCACGAGCGTCGTGTAGATCGAGAACCGCTGGAAGATCGAGCGTCCGCGGTGAACGCCCCAGATGTCATTGAAGGCCTGTTCCAGCGATCCGAGCAGACCGACCACCGCACCGGCCAGCACCAGGATGGAGACTTCTCGAAACGCGCCGCGGTCGGCCGCCGCGAAAAAAGACCGCAGCCACTCCTGTACCTGCCCCTGACTCCCGGGGGCCAGGTTGGTGACCAGGAAGTCCTCGACCTGTTGGCGTAAGCCTTCCAGTGCGCCGAACGCGCGGAAGATCGACAACGCCAGAACGAGAACCGGCCCCAGCGTCAAGAGCGTGGTGAACGTCATGGCCGATGCGCGGAGCTGGATCCGGCCCCGGGCCAGGCCGGTGGCGAAGATCACACCGATCCGAAGCTGCCGGAACGCCCACCGACGAAGCCGCGAGACCACGACGATGTCCGGCTCCCAGATCGTGTGGCGCAGGAGGTCGGTGATGCGTCGATGGAGTGTTCGGATTCGAGCGTTCATGAAGCTGCGAGTCTAGTCGGAAGTCGATTCCGGGTCGAGCCCCGATCCGGGCGCGGCTTCATCGGGCACGCCGGCAGTCGTGCAATTCTTTTTCATACAATGAGATATCGCTGCTTCCCAGGCAGGCCTCTTCCGTGCTCCTTGCGCTGACGCCGGTCTCTCGTAGAATGCCGGCAGGAGGTGCTCCGCAGATGAGACGATTCCTTGTGGTTCTGGCCCTGCTGGTCGCGATCTCCGGGTGCGGGGCTGAGAAGCAGCTCGTAAGGTTCGTGAACACTCCACCGGTGGCCACGCTCACGGCCGATCCGGACACGTTGGCGATCGAGGATACCTCCACCGTCACGTGTGAAGTCTACGATCCGGACGGGGATCTCCTCTCCTATCGTTGGACCGCGAGTGCCGGGCGTTTCATCCGTCGCGACCCAGGCTACTCCCAGGTGTCGTGGATTGCGCCAGACGTGGAAGGTGCGGACACCGTTTGGGTTACGGTCTTCGACCACACCGATTCCGTCCACGCCCACGTCGCCCTGCGGGTGGTGGGGCACACCGGCACCCTCACTGGTGTGGTGAAGGACGGATCTACCGGCGGAGGGGTGCCGGGCGCAATGCTCGCGATCGGCGGACGTTCCACCACGACCGACGCCAATGGTCACTTTCGGCTGGAACTCCTGCCGCCGGGTGGCGACACCCTGCGCGTGGTGCGGGAGGGGTACGACCTGTACGAAGAGTACTTCCTGGTGCGCGAAGGGGCCAATAGCGTGGAGGTCATGCTCACCCCGGCGGCGGCCCGGGCGCCGCTGGCGGGGACGGTGACCAATCGTCTTGGCCAGCCGGTGGCCGGCGCGGTTTGCGGTGTCGGCGAGGATGAAGTCTCCACGAACCCTGCCGGGGAGTATGCGTTCGCCGGCGTGCTGTTGGGGCCACAGCTACTCACCGTTCGGGCTAGCGGATACTACACGGCCAGCGACACTGTCGATGTCCAGCCCCCGGGTGTGCACCGCGACGTCGTCCTGCAGGCAGCGCCTCCGGCCCAGCCCGCTGGGGAGCTCACGGTGACGAAGCTCGAAGGCGATCGCCTCCGCGTGCAGTGGCTCCCGGAAGTCCCGCCCTCGGCGACGACCGGCTTCAACCTCAGCATGATCGTCAGCGGCGACAGTCAGGGCTTGCCTCAGCCAGTTCCAGGCGGACCTCTGCCCCGAACGGGCGGAGTGCGCGAAGTGGCCGGGTCCGAGGACTACCGATATTCGTTCGCGGTAGCCGCCGTGAACATCGACGAGGTCGTTGGGGTCGCCACGCCTTATACCCCGGTGGTTGTGCTCACGCCCCCGAGCCCCCTGGTCACCGTGCCGGCCGGGCCGGTCATCATGGGTTCATATCCCGACGAGTACGGCAATGAGCTTCATCCCGGAAACCCGGTCCAGGTCGAGGCCTTTTCCATCGAGACCCACGAGGTCACGAACCGGCAGTTCGTGGCGTATCTGATCGAGGCATCGGCTCAGGGGCGGCTGGTTGTGAGCGAGACGGAGGTTAGCGCGGAGGGGCAGGTCATCCTGTCGTTTGCCGGGAGCCAGGTCGACCGTGATCCGGCTCACGATGGGTTCTCGGTTCCCTCGGACTTGAAGGACTATCCCGTGACGGGTCTCTCCTGGTTCGGCGCCGACGCCTATGCCCGTTGGCACGGGCGGCGGCTGCCATCAGAGGCCGAGTGGGAGAAAGCCGCGCGCGGCACGGCTGACTCCACCGTAACCTACGAGCAGACGGCGGTCCACGTGGGCACCAGGTATCCGTGGGGTGATGCCCCCCCCGACGAGCGACTGGCCAACTACAACCGTCACTTCAACGGGAAGCGTCCCGTGGGGTCGCTTCCGGACGGGGCGGCGCGGTGGTGGGGTACCCCGGTGCTGGACCTGGCGGGCAACGTCTGGGAGTGGTGTGAAGACTGGTTCGCCCCCTACCCGAATCCGCACCAGCCCCCCTCGACCGGCTCCCGCCGCGTGGTGCGAGGGGGAGGTTGGGACAGCCCCGCAGGGGAAGTCCGAGTCGGCCAGCGATGGTTCCTCGAACCCGCGCTGACCAGCACCAAGATTGGCTTCCGATGTGCCGCCGATCCGGCGAAGGCCACGCCGGAATAGCCTCTGCCGGCGAGGAAAATGGCGGGGGCCCGGGCTCCGGCGTTTGACTCAGTCGCGCGAAGCGGATGTTGACCTCGGGGGCGGACCTGTCGGTGCCAGTCTCGGTGCGGATTCCCGCCCGTCCCGCTGGAGGTATCGATGCCACGGGCCCTCGACCCGGTTGAATGCGGCGAGGTTCGTCTCGCGCACTCATTCTGTTGATCGGATTGGGCCGCAGGCTACTTGAGCGCGCGATGGGTCGAGCGCAGGTCCTCTCGGTCTGGCTGGGGGCTAACCCTCCAGCTTCCCGCCGAGGTGCCGCTGCAGAGTTGCCAGAGCCAGGGTGAGATGCGCCTCTGCCGTGTCGCGCGGTTCATCCGCCGGCTCAAAGACCACAAAGAGCAGCCGAGTCGTGTCTTCGGTAACCCGGGTACGAGCCGAGTCGGCGGAAGGGTTGCCAAAGGGTCCGATGCGGTCGGCCAGCGTCGGACGTCCATGAAGGTGGATCGTCTCCTTCCCGATGCCGGCGTACTCCTCTCCCGCGAGCCCCAGTCTTAGCGTAATCACGGGCGTCAGATGATCAGCGTGGCCCTTCGTCTCGCTTGCCGGGAGCGGTTCGATCTTGTCCGCGTCGTAGAGCCCCACCGGCCGTAGAATCGAGATCGAGACCAGATTCGCCGCGTCAACGGCCGTGTTGACGCGCGGCAGGCCCCTTCCCAGAAGGACCCGCCGTATCAGCGCCTCCGACGAGGGGCGGACCTTGGATGGATCGAGACCGCATGCATGGTACATGCGCCGCGCAGGGGCGAAGGCGGGCAGCGCCAAGGCCGGGCTGGGATAGTGGGCCATCAGTTCGCCGCTGCGGGTGGTGAACTCGTGCTCCAGGTTTTCCGATCTCGGGCGAACGGTCACCTCTCGGAGCGCGATCCAGCCTGGTCGTATCTGGCTGACCAGAAGGTTACGGACGATCCAGGGCAAGGGTCCTCCCTAAACGGTTGGGTGCCCAACCGACCCGAATGGTTGTACGACAGTTCACGGACAGGGTCAACCGGTCCGACCGGCAGGCGAGAGCCGCCGAGATACCGGCGGTGGCATCGGGTCTTGGGGCACGATACTATGAACGGCGAACGGCAAGGAGTGTGGCGACACCTCGGATCCCCGACCCCGGAGGCTCATGAACCTTCTCACTGCCCAGAACCTCCACTGGCTGTGCCTTTCCGGAGCGGCCGCCGGCTTCTTCGGTTCCATCCTGGGCGTGGGCGGGGGGATCATCCTGGTTCCGTTGCTGGTGCTGATCTTCCAGGTCCCGATTCACTTTGCCATCGGGACAAGCATCATGACGGTGATTGGCACGTCGAGCATGGCGGGAAGCTTCAACCTCGAACGCGGGACCGTAAACATCCGCCTGGGTATGCTCCTTGAGGTGGCGACTGCGGCCGGAGCGCTTTTTGGAGGCACGATCGCCGGGCTCATCCGAGGTGACGTCCTGACGGTGGTCTTCGGAAGCATCCTCCCGCCGATCGCGTGGCTGATGTGGCGGAAAGGGAACGAGGCGCCGTCGGCCGCCCCGGTCACGGAGACCGACTACCGGATGCGCCGCCTGCCGTTGGCCATGAGCGCGTCCCTTGGTGCGGGGACGGTTTCCGGTCTGCTCGGCATCGGCGGTGGGATCATCAAGGTGCCGGTCATGGCGGTCTTCTGTGGCATCCCGGCCCGGGTCGCGACCGCAACCTCGACCTTCATGATCGGCGTGACCGCGGTCGCCAGCGCGTTTCTCTACTTCGGCCGCGGGCAGATTCGCCCGGCGCTGACGGCCGTGGTGGTTCTCGGAGTGCTTGCGGGAAGCGCGGGCGGCACGCATGTTTCGAGACGGCTCCACAGCCACCAGCTCATCCGCCTGTTTGCGATCCTGGTTGCCCTTGCCGCCGTGCAGATGATCTACCGGGGGATTCGGGGTCTCAGCCAATGATTGGCAAGCCAGCCGGACACGCGACCACGGGTGACGCCGGACCCGCCGCCAGGACCGCGGATAGGAGCCCGGCATGACCCTCCTCGACAGGATCTACCAAGAGGTGGACGCGTGGGCCAGCAAGGCGGATCAAGCTGAGCGGCCGGCGCGTCGGGCCCTTCTGTCCGGCGTGTTTCTGAGTGCCGCGATGCTGGTGGCGGGACTGCTGGTGGTGTGGTTTGGTCACGAGGAGCGGCCGAACGAGCCCCCGGCGCTCGCGAGTGTCGTTCGCGGGGTGGCCGCAGGCCGAGGGGTGTGCCTCCTGTATGCCGGGCTGCTGGTTCTTGCCGCCACCCCGGTCCTGCGCGTGCTGGCGATGGTCAGCGTCTACCTGCGCCGGAGGGAGCTCTTCATGGCGTTGGTTTCGACCGTGGTCCTGGGGCTGCTGGCTCTGGGGATCCTGTTGGGGACCGGATAGCGCTGGAGTGGCGCATTGCGTACGGCCCAGCCGGGCGAGTATGCTCCGGGGGTCCCGTGGGCCGTGGGCGGAGCGGGATTCTCCGGGAGGCGCAACGCCCGGGGAGAGGGTATGGCGAAGGGGGGACGATGGGCCTGGGAGGATGGCGTTTGACCACCCGTTGTCCACTCACCGCATCTTCCGGCCTGTGGGCCGCGCTGATTCTGTTCCTTCTGTCGTCACCCCTCTACGCTGCGGAGCCCGCCCCGGACTTCACTGTCCGGGACAAGCCGCTCGACGCCGGCGAGGTGCTGAAGATCGCTTTCAGCCGCGCGCCCGGAGACTCCCTCGGTCGCACCGGCGTCGTCCGCTATGAGCTGCTGCGGCAGGCCTCCGGTGACAGCGGCTACCGGGTTGTCCGTTCCTTCGCCGCCAACCAGAGGCTTGCTCGGTTCACCTATGACGATACCGGGCTCAAGCCGGGGAGAAGCTACCGGTATCAAGTCCGGACGGTCGGCGCCGATGGCTCCCTGGCGGTGACTCCTCCGTCTCCGTCGATTGCGCCGCAGCGGCAGTGGTTCTTCGTGACGAAGTTCAACACGCTTGTGGCCACAGTGATCTTCTGCGCCCTGGTGCTTGGATTCATCAATGCCGCCCGCCGGGGAAAGCCCCTCTTCATCCGCCGCATCGCCGGACTGGATGCCATCGACGAGGCGGTCGGCCGCTGCACCGAAATGGGCAAGCCGACGTTGTACATCCCGGGCATCAGCACGATTTCGGACGTGGCCACCATTGCCAGCCTGAACATCCTCGGCCAGGTGTCGAAGAAGATCGCTCAGTATCAGGCGCGCATTCTCGTTCCCAACCGCGATCCGATCGTGTTCCCGGTGACGCAGGATGTGGTCAAGGAGGCGTTTGTCGAGGCCGGCTATCCCCACAACTACCGTAGCGACGACGTCTACTTCGTGACCAACGATCAGTTTGCCTACGCGGCGGCGGTCTGCGGCACGATGGTGCGGGAGAAGCCGGGCGCCAACCTCTTTCTCGGCATGTTCTACGCGGAGTCTCTGGTGCTGGCGGAGACCGGAGCTTCGGTGGGAGCGATCCAGATTGCCGGAACCGACGCGATCTCCCAGCTGCCGTTCTTCGTGACGGCCTGCGACTATACGATCATTGGAGAGGAGCTCTACGCGGCCAGCGCGTACATCGGCCGCGAGCCGACGCTACTGGGCACGCTCAAGGGGCAGGACCTCTTCAAGATGGTCTGCCTGGGAGTCATCTGTCTGGGCGTTCTCTTGATGACTCTCGGAGTGATCTTCCGAGGACGGCCCTACGATATCATCCTGAGGCTCATCACGGTGAGATCCGGCTCATGAAGACGCAGCTCCCCCTCCTCATTTGCCTGGTGGCCGGGCTCTTCATGGGGGTGCAGTACTTCATCCCGGCGGCCCTGCCGATCTACAACCGGGTGATGGACTACATCCAGGTCGTGACGGCGTTTTCCCTGGTGCTCGGGGTGGTGAGCGTCATTCACCGGCATGTCGGACGGATGCAGCCGCGCGGGCCGGAACGGACCCGGCACCGGGACTGGCCGTTCAGCCTGGCGGCTCTGTTGGGCCTGGCTGCCATGCTGTCTGCAGGATTCGTCACCCAACGAGGACCGCTCTTCCAGTCGTTCTTCGATTCGATCCTCCTGCCGGTGCAGTCCTCGATGTTCGCGCTCCTCGCCTTCTATCTCGCCTCCGCCGCCTTTCGCGCCTTCCGGGTGCGGAGCGTGGACGCCGTGGTGCTGCTGGTCGCTGCCGTTGTGGTGATGATCGGCCGGCTCGACGACGGCGGTACGCTGGGGATCCCCTGGCTGTCTCGGCAGATCCTGAACGGCCCGAACCTGGTGGCCAAACGCGCGATTGTCCTTGGCGTCGGCCTGGGCATGGCCGCGACCGCGCTCAAGGTGGTGTTGGGCCTGGAACGCTCCTACCTCGGGTCGGCGAAGGAGTAGGCCGTGAGCTCGACCGGACTGCTCCAGAAGCTGCTCGACCTGGACCGCCGGGTCATCTACACCCTGGTCTTCGTGTGTGTGATCGTGCCGTTCTACATGAACTGGCCGCCGATCCGAATTGATGTCTCCAAGGAGACCCGCGACGCCTACGACGTCATCAACGCGATTCCGCCCGACGCCAACCCGCTGGTGCTGTCCTTCGACTACGATCCGGCCTCCGCGGCGGAACTCACGCCGATGGCCGAGGCGGTGCTTCGGCACTGCTTCGCCAGGAGAATCCGGGTGCTCGCCATCAGCCTGCAGTACAGCGGCCAGGGCGCCGGCATTGCCGCAGAGGTGATGCCGCGCATCGCGCGGGAGTTCGGTCGCGAACAGAACGTCGATTGGGTCTTCATGGGCTTTCAGCCAAACGCGGTTGTTGCCATGCTCCAGATGGGCGAGGACTTCAAGAAGGCGTTTCCGACCGACTACTACGGCACCCCCGTGGACCGGATACCGTTGATGGAGAACATCCAGAACTACGACCAGGTGCCGGCCGTTCTCTCGCTCGCGGGAACCGCGGTTGGTGAGTACTGGGCGACCTATCCGGGAATGCGCTACGGTCTGACGGTCTTGACCGGCCTGACCGCTGTCTATGTCGCCGACATCATCCCGTTCTACCAGAGTGGACAGATCAAGGGCGTTCTCGGGGGACTCAAGGGGGCGGCGGAGTACGAGCAGCTTGTCGCCCACCCCGGAAGCGGTACGGCCGGCATGCGCTCGCAGAAGGTCGTCCACTACATGATCATCCTCTTCATCGTCCTGGGAAATGTCGCCTATGTCGTAATCCGCAGGAGGGGGCGCTGATGGAGGCGACAGCCGGCGCGGTGGCCTGGACGCTGGTGGGGGGAGTGGTGACCCTGGCCGTCTTCTCCTTCCTGTACAAGGACAATCCGCTCTACAAGCTCGCCGAGCACGTGGCGGTAGGAGTCTCGGTGGGCTTCATGGTGGTGAACTACTACTACACCGTCTTCGTGCCGAAAGTCTGGGACAACGTCATACACAAAGGGCAATTCGACTATCTTCTCCCGTTCATACTCGGAGTGCTTCTCTACAGCCGGTTTGTGCCGAAGTGGGGCTGGGTGAGTCGGTGGTCCCTGGCCTTTCTGCTCGGCGCGGGTTCCGGGATGAGCATTCCCTCCAACCTGGAGAGTCGGGTCCTGAAGCAGATCGAGGGCTCCACGGCGAGTCTGGTGGTGCCGGTGTCCGGCGACCCCTGGAGCACCTTCCTGCAGACCGCCGTCTCCATCTTCCTGGTGGTGGGGACGATCGCCTGCCTCGTGTTCTTCTTGTTCTCGGTCGAGCACAAGGGAGGCGTGGGGAGGCTGGCCTATTTCGGCAGGCTCTGCATCATGGCCGGGTTCGGTGCGTCGTTCGGCTACACAGTGATGGCGCGGGTGTCGCTCCTGATCGGGCGGATTCAGTTCCTCACCCAGGATTGCTGGAAGGCGATCGCACAGGTCTTCTCCTGACGACGTTCGCGGTGATCGACTCCGGTACAGCGGGAGCGCTCTACTCCCTCGCGTGCGCGCTCACCTGGGGCCTGGCGGTGGTGCTGCTCAAGCACACGGTGGAGAAGATCCAGCCGTTCGCCCTGAACCTCTTCCGCGCGGGCATCACCTTTCCGCTGCTGGTGGCGACAGTTCTGGCGGTGGGACAGCCGTTGTTACCCGCCGTGTCCGGAGCGGATTGCGCGCGTTTGACGTTGAGTGCGATCTTCGGGATCGTCCTGTCGGACACGTTGTTTCATCAGAGCCTGAAGCTGGTCGGCGCCGGGATCGTCGCGATCATTGATACCCTCTACGCCCCCGCCGTGGTGCTCTTCGCCTTTGTCTTTCTCGGCGAGCGGATCCAATGGAACGACTACGCGGGGCTGGCTCTCGTCAGCGGAGCGTTGCTGCTTTCGAGTACGCTGGAGCCGCCGCGGAACCGGTCCCGGGTACAGCTCATCGAGGGGATTGGCGTCGGGATCCTGGCCATCGTGCTGCTGTCCCTGGGAATCGTGATTGCCAAGCCGGCGCTGAACCGGCTGCCGGTTCTCTGGGCCACAGCCTACCGCCAGGGAGTGGCGGCGATCGTCTTGTGCGTCTGGGCGCTGTTGTCGCCCGGCCGCCGCGAGATCTTTGCCGCTTGGCGCCCGTCTTCGGCCTGGAAGGTGATGGTGCCGGCGACGCTGCTCGGCTCCTATCTTGCGCTCACGCTGTGGATCGCCGGGATGAAGTACACGCTGGCCAGCGTCGCCGCCATCCTCGGGCAGTCATCCACGTTCTGGATCCTGGTGTTCTCGGTGCTCTTGCTCCGCGAGCGGCTCAGCCGCCGGAAAGTGGCGGCGGCGGTGCTGGCGTTCGGCGGAGTGCTGCTGGTCACATGGAAGTGAGGGGAGCGAGCGCGGGCGCTCAGGTCCGCTTTCCCCGGCGCCGGTTCCAGCGCGTGGGCGCCAGGCGCCGGGTAACCCGGGCGCGGTCTCCCGGGCGTGGGCGCCAGGCGCCGGTTCTTGAGGGCGCAGGAGCCCGGCAGGCCCCGGCGGGACTACTTCCGGGTGATCTCTCCCCGCCGGAGCTTTCGGTAGAGATCCAGTGAGTCGACCAGAATCTTGATCGCGTCCTCGGGTCCCATGAAGTCCTCCACCACCACCTGTTTGTGCTCGAGGCTCTTGTAGTCCTCGAAGAAACGCTTGATCTCGCGCAGGGTGTGGGGCGGCAGCTCGGTATGGATCCGGTATTGCTCCACTGCCGGGTCGACCGTGCAGACCGCAAGGATCTTGTCGTCGATGCCCTTCTCGTCGCGCATGCGCATGGCCCCAATGGCCCGAGCCGGTACGATGGTGAGAGGATCCACGGGGTCCTGGCCCAGGACAAGCACATCGAGCGGATCGCCGTCATCGCAGAAGGTGCGGGGGATGAAGCCGTAATTGGCGGGATAGTGCACTGCGCTGTAGAGAACGCGGTCGAGGCGAAGGAGACCGGTCTCCTTGTCGAGCTCGTACTTGTTCTTGCTCCCGTGCGGAACCTCGATGACCACCGGGAACTCGTCTCGGGTGAGCTTTTCATCGACGTAGACGTCATGCCAAGGATGCATGGGTTACGCTCCGTTTCTGGCGCGAAGCCGGCATTCGCTCGGTCAGGATTCCCCAGCCCGGATCATCCGGGAGCGCCCGGCTGCGGTGCCGGATCTGCCCGCACCTACCGCGTTGCGCCCGCTCAGGCCCCTCGACGTACCGCCGGGAGTACGCCCCCGTCGCCCTCGCTTCGTGCGCCGTGGAAGTCGGCCGGTTCCAAGCTAGAGACTACGCTGCGGCGAGGATCGCGGCAAGGACCACGGAGCGAGCGAGAGCGTCACCAGCATCCCGGCAAAACGGTTGAGCGCGACGGCATGAAGGCTGGAGTTCAAGCCGGTTCCATAGAGGTCGGCGATCGCCACATAGAGGAGTTCGCGCACCCCCAGATTGCCCGGGACGAGGTTCGGGATGGCAGCGAGGGTGGAGAAGGCCGTGATCGTGCCGCACGCTGCAGGTGAGACCGGAACCGCGAACGCGCGGAACGACACGTAGACGTCGAGGCTGGCCAGCAGAAACGTCGATGCGCTGATTGGAGCCAGGCGGGCGAACAAGCGGCGGTTGGACCGCAGCGCTCGCCACTCGGCCGCCAGTCGTGCGGCCCAGGGCCAGACGGCCAGGAACCGTTCGGGCACCCGGTGCATTACCAGGAGGAAGAGCAGAGCCGACGCCAGGAGCGCCGCCGCGAGCGCGATCGATCCGCCGCCGCGGACTCCGAGCGGAAGCAGGAGGATCAGGGCATACAGCGAGCCCACGCCCAGCTTCACGATGTTGGAGACCGTCATGAGGGCCACGAATCTCGTGTACGACAAGCCGAGTAGCTTCTTCAAGTACACCGCCTTGACCGGCGCTCCGCCCGCTATCGGCACGACCACATTCGTGAACTGGGTGATACGGCTCACTCCGAAGCACTGACCGAATGTCATCCTGAGTCCGGTCTCCTCCACCTGCACCTGGAGCTGAAGCGCGCTGAGAAGGAAAAGGCCGATCTTGGTGACGAGCATGACGATCACCACCGGCCAGGACACGGTGGTCATCAGGTGCAGCTCGGTAGGGTGGCGCCGGAGGTAGTAGGCGCCCCACGCGGTCACCGCCACCAGCACGAAGGCCGAGACGAGGTTTCGGCTGAGCGATCTCAGCTGCCGGCCCCTTCTGTCGCAGCTGCGTTCTGCGGGCGCGGTCCTAGCTCGCGGCGCATGACGACCGAGCCCGTCTGCAGTCGATTCCGGTAGGGACAGCGTGTACAGAACCCGGACACCTCACCTTTCCGCAGGCGGCGGCGCAGCTCGCGCGCGGGCGGTCCGTTCCAGATCTCCGCAAACGGCTGCTCGCCCGCCCGCCCCCAAGGCTGCTCCAGCTCGTAGTCGAATTCGCATCCCACGACGGTGCCGTCCCAGAAGACAGTGGGTTGTCGAAACGGGAACGGGCATCGGAACCGCCCGCGAGCCGGAGAGTCTTCTGGGCGCGGGAAGCGACGGAACTCTGCGGAGCCGGGCTCATACTGCCGGAACTGGGCCTGCCCCACCATGCACCCGAGCGTCTTGCAGGAGAACACGTCCGCACCCAGCCTCTGCGCCAGCGCCTCCAGGGCCGGAATCTCGGCCGACACGTCCTGCGTCAGCACCGCGCGAAGGTTCGTGTACGGACGCCTGACGTTCTGTCGTTGCCGAGCGGTCTCGATGTTCGCCAGGCAGCGTTGGGCGCGATCCAGAAGTCCTCCCCGCCGATACCGTTCGTAGGTCTCTTGCGTGCTTCCATCGACCGCCACGATCAGCGCGGAGAGGCCCGCCCGCACCACGGCATCGGCCTCCTCGGGAGTCCGGAGGCATTGGCCGTTTGTGGAGACGACGGTCCGAACTCCGCGCTCTGTGCAGGCAGCGATCATGTCGGGCAGGGCGGGGTTCTCAAACGGCTCTCCCCAGCCGTAGAACACCACGCAGAGCAGGGTGGGTGCGCAGCTCTCCAGGACGAGGCCGAACAACTCGGGAGTCATGTGTCCCTGCGGGCGACGAGCGGTGCGGGATCCGGTGGGACACAGCGGGCAGTGCAGCCCGCAGTGGTTCGTCGGTTCCACCTGCAGGACTGCCGGCCGTCCCCACGCGCGCTCCGGGCGGATGAGCAGATCAAATCCCTCCCGAAGCAGATTGACCCGTTGCGCCGCCGAGAGGCCGGTGAAAGGGATGGCGAGGTCGTCGAACGTGAACGGGAACCGGCCCCGGGTCACGACCTCCGGTACATGTCGCAGCGCCTGGGAGACGCGCATCCAGCCCATGGTCCGCGGACTCCACTCCCGCCGGCTCCCGGCCGGCTCATTCGTCTGTCCCGGCGCCGGCCTCCCGGGCCAGTGCCTTGATCTCCTGCTTCCGGCCGCCGATCGGGTGCAATGCCCGGTAGACGCGCAGGTTGGCCGTGTGATGCACACACGAGTAGCAGTCGCAGTTGCGCACCGGGGCCTTCCGGCGAGCCAGGTTCAGGCACTCCTGGCGAAGGCTCTCGTACTCCGGACTGTGCCAGATCTCACGGAACGTCGACCTTCCCAGATTCCCCAGGGGCGTAGGGCACCGGCAGCAGGGGTAGACCGAGCCGTCGGCCTCGATGAGCGCGCCCAACCACGGATAGTAGCAGGGGATGTGGCGATAGAGGTGCGCGGTGTCGAGCTGGCGGCCGAACACGCCCAGAAAGTGGGGTATGTTGTGGCGCACGCCGGCGCAGCCGAGCCGCTGCGCGATTGCCGGGAGGTCGGATCTGGCCGACAGCGCCTGCTCCGGCGTGGGCACCACGGCACTCAGCCCGGGGTCGTGAAAGTCATCGACCGGTTTGAAGAGCACGCCGTCAGCCCGCACGCGTATGGCGAACTCCGCGAACGCCGCCAGGTCCTCGCAGTTCTGGCCGATCACGATACAGACGAGGACCACGCGGGGCCGGGCGCGGTTCCGGGCCGCCTTGCATGCAGCGATCTGCCGAAGCGAGGTCTCCAGGCGGTCGAACAGGTCGGGACTCGTGCCGGGGTGCGTGCGGCGGTATCCCTCCGCGGTGCCGGCCATCGTAGTGACCCGCAGTTCGTTGAACCCGATGCGGACCAGTTCCTCGATGGCAGTCTCATCGAGGCGAGTGCCGTTGGTGTTCGCGACGCAGAAGCACCCGGACGTGCGCGCGCGGGCCATGAAATCCAGAACCTGCGGGTGCAGGAAGAGCTCTCCGTTGCCGCTGAACTGGATCCGACGGGTGCCCATGCGCACGAGGTCCGAGAGCAGGCCTCGGGTCTGCTCGGGGTCGGCGTCCAGGGACGCCAGATCCCGGTTCTGCGTCTCCGTGGCAGGTTCTTCGGTTCCCAGCCTGGCCCGCCGCTCCGCCCGGAAGAGAGGTCGGGACAGATGGGGGGAGCGGATGAAGCAGTGGCTGCAGATCACGTTGCAGCGATTGGTGATCGACAGCGAGACTTGCATGGGGCCGCCGAACGCCCGGGACCCGTGGGCGATTCCGGCCGCGGCGCGAACGGCCGACACGGCCTGCGCCCAGCTCATGGCCGACTTCCGTAGGGCTCGGGGCGGCCTTTTGGCGGGTGGCGCAGACTGGCCGCGGCCCCTCGGCACCAGGCGATCTTGGCGGCAAAGACCACCGGCGCGGCGAGAAGCCAGCGCCACAGCCGGGGGTTGGCGCCGAAGATCCGAACTGTCACTCCGGCGGCGATGACGGGGGCCAGGACATACAACATCCACGCCGATCGCAGCGCGACCGGCAGGTCCAACACGTGCCGGTGCCGCTGCCGCAGCTGGATGGTCTGCCGCGCGTGTTCGGCGGCGTATCCCAGC
This sequence comes from uncultured bacterium, assembly GCA_964473865.1. Taxonomy (GTDB): domain Bacteria; phylum Eisenbacteria; class RBG-16-71-46; order CAIMUX01; family CAIMUX01; genus CAIMUX01. The sequence goes on from CAYYQN010000003.1 coordinate 88,591, forward strand.
ACCATGGACAGCCTATCTCTCCCCTCCGGGGCATGCGTGACGACGGCCCGGGGCGCCAACCAGGGGAGATGCCCCCGGCTGGAGGCTCGGAGCGTCAGCTCCATGTCGGTTGCGATCCGCCGCCCCTCTTCGAACCCTCCCAGGTCCGTCAGCAGTCCGCGGCGAATCCCCATGTTGGCCCCCGCCATGAATCGCACCGGCCCGGCCGGCCGTCCCGGCAGAAACGGATGGAACTGGGCAATGTTGTGCGCGGTGACCCAGTACGACCCTCCCGGGTTCCGCACCGTGCCGGCCACCAGGGGGTGATCCAGAAGCGCGCGGTTCATCTCCTCGATCCAGTCTTCCTGCGGGATGCAGTCCGTGTCCAGGAAGAGAAGATGCTTTCCCCGTGCGGTCCGAGTTCCCAGGTTGTAGGCGCTGCCGAGGCCGACGTTTGCCCCCGTGGAAACGGGGCGCAGATGCGGAAGGATGTTCGCGCTCTCCCGGCACACCTGGATCGTCCGGTCGTCGGAGCCATCATCCACGACGATGACTTCACAGGATCCGGTCGAGACGGTCTGCCGAGCCAACGCCCGTAAGGCCCTTTCCAGGAGGCCGGCCTGGTTGTAGGTGCACAGAATGACACTCGCGATGTCCGCGTCGTGCCCTTCCGCGGAAGAGGTTGCCCGCGAACACGCCTCCATCATCATTGCCTGCCGCCCGCGGGTACGGTCGTTGCCGCCGCTGTCCGGGCCGACGCCTCCGTGCCTCCACGCGCCAGGTTGCACAGTGCGTCCGCCAGGTTGGCCCACTGCATCGTGTCTGCGGCCGCTCGGATGCGGGCCGGTTCGACGGGGCGGCCGACCGTGAACTCCCGGATGACGGCGGCCAGCGCAGCGGCGTCCCCAGGTGGAAAGAGCCGACCAGTGACGTAGTCTTCAACGACTTCTTCCAGACCGGGAATGCGCGCCGCGATCACCGGCTTGCCATAGCGGTATGCCAGCGGCAGAACTCCGGAGCCGGTGGCCCGCCGGTAGGGCAACACCAGAGCGTCCGCCCGCAGAAAGAGCTCCGCGGCATCCTCGGCCGACAGGTAGGAGTCCAGCACCTCCACATTCGCCGCCCGCCCCAAACACGCGCGCAGTTCGCGCGCCTCGCGTCCCTTGAGCCACCACTCCCCGGCGACGGTCAAGTGGACCTCAGTGCCGGCCAGCAGGTCCAATGCCTCGGCCAGGACGTCCAGGCCTTTGTAGGGACGAACGAAGCCGAAGAAGAGGAGCTCCAATCCGCCGCGGTGAGGCAGTACGCCCCTTCCGTCCGGGAAGTGATCATAGACCGGGTGCGGGTGGATCGCTATCTCCGCGGCGGGCGCCAGGAGTCTTAGCGCCGCGGCGTCCCCCGGCGTATGGGCGAGGAACCGGCGCCGGGCTCTCAGGAACCGGCGGGCGACGGTCGATCGCCACCGGCCGGTCTCATGCTCGTAGGCGTTGTGGCATAGGACCACCACCTCCCGGCCTTGTCGCTCGAACCGGCCGGCCAGAAAACCGAAACACGGCGCCCAGAACGAGGTCCACCAGGGAAGCACGACCGCCCGCACGCCGGCGCCCTCGAGATGACGTGCCGTCTGCAGCCAGGTGTAGGGATTGAGGGGGTCCAGGAGATAGCGGACGCCCTCTTCCAAAGAGCCCGAACTCAGAGGCTCGAGCTGGCTCCGGCCCGGGAAGAGCCAGTCGGGGTACTGCCTGCGGAACGACACGGTCGTAACGCCGCCCCGGGCGCGCAGCGTCCGATGCAGCAAGGTGGTGTGCTGGGCGATCCCTCCACGATAGGGGAACACGGGACCGATCAACCCGAGGAGCGGCGAGGCGACGCCGGTCTCAGCGCCCATCGGGAGGCCGACCCCGAGCCAGTTCCTCCAGCCGCTTGACTCGCCAGTCAATCCGCTCCAGGAACTGTCGATTCACCGCGATGAGGTCCACCACGAGGGCGATCACCAACAGGAGACACCCGTTGCCGATAAGGATCCCCGCCAGGATCAGGGACTGGATGTGGCCCCGGCCCCCGGCGGTGAAGTAGAACCAGAGGAAGCGGACCCCCAGCAGGATCCCTGGTGTCAGGGAGAGCAGCCCCAGGGCGGCGAAAAAACGGAGCGGCCGGTACGTGACGAAGATGCGCACGATCGTGAGTTGCGATCTCCACACATAGGCCACGACGTTGCGCATCAGGCGGGAAGGACGCAGCGGAAGGTTCGTTCGAATCGGAACGCAGGTGATGGCCATTCCCTGCCGGCCCGCCTGGATGATCGTCTCCAGCGTGTACGTGTAAGAGGTGAACACATTCAGCCGCATGGCAGCCTCGCGGCTCATGGCCCGGAATCCGCTCGGCGCGTCCGGAATCTCAGCCCCGCTTGCCAGGCGCATGGCCCGGGTACCGACGCGATGCAGCAGCCGCTTGAACACGGAGTAGTTCTTGAGCTCCGAGATCGGGCGCACGCCTACGACCAGGTCCGCCTTCCCCTCCAGGATCGGGGCGATCATGGCCGGAATGTCGCCGGCGAAGTACTGATTGTCGGCGTCGACGTTGACGATGATGTCCGCCCCGGCCTGGATGCTGCCTTCCAGGCCGGCCATGAAGGCGCGAGCCAACCCTCGATGCTCGGGCAGACGCACGACGTGATCCACGTGGCCCTGCCGGGCAACCTCCACGGTACGATCGTGGCTGCCGTCGTCCACGACAAGCCACTCAATGGTGTCCACGCCGGGCAGGGTGCGGGGAAGAGACGCGAGGGTGACACCGAGCGTGTTCTCTTCGTTGTAGCAGGGAACCTGGATGATCAGCTTGGTCAACGGAGGGACCCGTATGTGAATGTGGGGCAGCCGGCCGGCCGCAGTGATGATCCGAGCATGCGCGAACCCCCCTTCGGCTGCCGCGGAGTGTAGCCACGGGGCTTCGCGCCGGCAAGGAGCGTTGCCGGGGCAACGGAGGTGTTCCACCAGGGCTGCACGTCCTCAGCTCCTTGTCGAGTAGGACGTTATGGCATCGGCTCCCCGGCCGGGGCGACCGATCTGGCCGGGCGCCGCGGCGCGAGTCGGCGGTCCGCCGGACAGGGCCTCCGGGCCGGGCGACCCCCTGCCGCTACGCCTTCGCCTTCTCTTCCATCCTATGGGTTCTCGCCGGTTGCCCGCGGGTCAGGAACCGCGAGACCTTGTGCCCCAGATCGTCGTACAAGGTATAGGCGACGGGTACAACGATGAGCGTGAGCAACGAGCCGGTCACCAGACCGCCGATTACCGTCCGCGCCATCGGGGCGCGGAACTCCGCGCCGGCACCCAGCGCGAGGGCCAGCGGCAACATCCCGAAGATCATCGCGAGGGTCGTCATGACAATCGGCCGGAGCCGGATCTCGCCGGCGTCGATGAGCGCCTCGCTGCGCCCCTTTCCGCGGTCGCGCCCCTTGTTGGCGAAGTCGATCAGCAGGATCGCATTCTTCGTGACCAGGCCCATGAGCAGGATGACGCCGATCATGCTCATGAGGTTGAACGTGGTGTTGGTGGCGAGCAGCGCGACCATGACGCCGACCAGCGACAACGGCATCGAGAACATGATGGCGAAGGGCTGTAGGAAGGAGCCGAACTGGCTTGCGAGCACCAGATAGATGAAGATCACGGCAAGAAGCAGGCTTTCCACGATGTAGCCTACCGTCTCCGAAAACATCTCCGTCTCGCCGCCCAGGCGGACGCGGTAACCGGAGGGGACTTGAACCTGGGCCTCCACGCCCCGCTCGATGTCATTGCTCACCTCGGTCAGGGCCCGGCCTTCGTAGTTCGCCTCGACCATGACCACGCGCCGCATGTCCCGCCGATCGATCTTCTGCGGGCTGGAGCTCTCCGAGATATCGGCGACCTGTCCGAGCGTGACGATCATCGGCGCGCCGGTGCGGGGATCGCGCCCGGCCGCGGCCAGGGGAAGGGAGGCGAGCTGGTCTATGGATCGCCGCGCAGACTTGGGCAGCCGGACGATGACATCGTGGTTCTCGCCGGCCGGGTCCTGCCAGGTGGATGCCTTTTGGCTGGCCAGGGCGGGCCGTAGGGTGCGCGCGAGCGTGCCGATGCCGATGCCCAGTTCATTGGCGGCGTCGCGCCGCAGGTCGACGCGCACTTCCGGTCGTTCCTCCTCGAGCCCCGACTTGGCCTCGATGGCGCCGGGCGTGCTCCGGACGACCGACAGCACACCGTTGCTGATGCGGCGCAACTCCTCGATCTGTTCGCCCTGGACATAGATCTGGATCGGCCGCTCGGAGCCCCCGAATCCGCCGGCATCGAGCACCGCGATGGTCACCCCGGGGAGCGTCTCCAACTCCCGGCGCAGAAGCCGCATCATTTCCTGTTGCCGGAGGGTGCGGGTCCCCCTCCACCCGGCGACGAATCGCCTCTTCCCGTCCTCTCCCTTCGGGAAACCGAAGACGAACTTGCGCTTCTCGGCCAGCTTGATGTAGATCTCAGCCTCATTGACCTGGGCGGTGTAGCCGCCGGCAATCGTTTCGTAGGTGTAGGCGACCTCCCGGTCGTGACGCCGGATCAGGCTCGAGATCTCGCGGAGTCGATCCCGCGTGTAGTCGAGCGTCGAACCGACCGGAGCGGCCACCGCGACCGCAAGCTGGCCGCTGTCGGCATCCGGCATGAAACTTCCGCCCACCAGAGGAAATAGAGCCATCGCCCCGATAAATGCTATCACCGCGAGGCCCAAGACCCTCAGCCGATGCGACAGGGACCAGCCGATGGCCCGTCGATACGACTTGCCGAGTCCCACAAAGCCCTGGTTGAATCGCTCGAGGAACTTGCCGATGCCATGCCGGGCGGCGTGTCCTTCGGCCACCGGGTCATACCAGACCGAGGAGAGCATCGGATCGAGAGTGAACGATACGAAGAGGCTCACGGAAACCGCCGCCGCCACGGTAACCCCGAACTCGCGGAAGAACTTCCCCACGATGCCGCCCATGAACGCCACCGGCACGAATACGCAGAGCGTGCTCAGAGTCGTGGCCAGCACGGCGAAGCCGATCTCGCTGGTACCTTTCTTTGCCGCCTGGTAGTGGTCTTCGCCCAGACCGACGTGACGGACGATGTTTTCCCGTACGACGATGGCGTCGTCGATGAGAATCCCGATGGCCAGGGACAGGGCCATCAGCGTCATGGTGTTGAGCGTGTAGCCGAACGTGTGGATGGCCAGGAACGAGGCGATGACCGAGACCGGCAAGGTAAGTCCCGTGATTACAGTGGACCGCCAGGAGTTCAGGAAGGTGAAGACCACGAGCACGGTGAGGACGGCGCCGAGGAGCAGCGTGGTCTTGACGTCGTCGACCGACTCCCGAATCCACTGGGAGTTGTCTCGGACGGTGGTGAGCCGCACCCCCTCCGGAAGCACATTGCGGAGCTCCTCGGCCTTGGCTTGCACGCGCTCTGCAATCTCCACGGTGTTTCCGTCGGTGATCTTGCGGATGTCGATGGCGATGGCGGGAGAACCCTTGTACATAGCGGCGGACCGGGCTTCCTCGGCGTCGTCCCGGGTGGTGGCCACGTCGCCGAGGCGGATCGGCACGCCGTCGCGAATGTCCACGACGAGCTTGTCGAAGTCGGCTGGTTGCTGCAAGCGGCCGGCCACGCGCACCAGTTGCTCGCGCGGACCGAGTTCCAGCCGCCCGGCTGGGATCTCCATGTTCTCGGACATGAGCACACCCAGCACCTGATCGACGGTAATGGCGCGCGCCGACAGCCGGGCGGGATCCAACTCCACGGCGATCGTCCGGGTCTCGCCGCCGACGATGATGACCTGTCCCACGCCTTCGACTCCCTCGAAGGCCTTGCGCAGCGTCTCGTCCGCGAGGGTGGTGAGCTCGCGCTGGCTCCGCGTGTCTGAGGTCAGGCAGAGGGACACGATGGGGGTGTCGGCGATGTTGAAGCGCAAGACCTTGGGGTTTTCGATGTCGTCCGGAAGCTCTTCGCGGATCTCCTCGATCTTGGATCGGACATCCTGCTGGGCCTGGATGTCCTTCACATTCAGCTCGAACTCGATGAAGATCGTGGACAGACCTTCCAGCGAGCTGGAGGTCAGGTTACGGACTCCCGGGAGCGGGTTTACTGCTTCCTCCACCTTGCGGGTGACATCCCGCTCGACCGTTTCCGGGGACGCGCCTGCGTAGACGGTCTGCACGACGATGAAGGGGAACTCGACGTCCGGCCACTCGTCGATGGAGAGCCGGCGATAGCTGAACATCCCGAGGGTGATCAGCGCCAGCATGACCATGGTGGCGAATACCGGACGCTTGATGGAGACATCGGAGAGGAGCATGGTTCCCGCCTTCTCGTGTGTGCGTTCGCGGATCGCGGACCGCCGCAGCCGCGCGAAACGTCTTACCGTTCGCCTGTCGACCCGCTCGCGGGGCTGCCCGAGGAGACTCCGGCCGGACGACCTTCGCCTTGGCCGGCTTCCTCGATCAGCCGCACCTTCACTCCATCCCGGAGCCCCGGCACGATCCCGGAGAGGAGCGAGTCGCCCGGGGCGATCGCGCCGATGAGTTCGGTCATCCCTCGTTCCTCGTCGAGCAGGCCGGTCTGCACGACCGTGCGGGAGGCGATGCCGCCCCGCAGGCGGTACACGACCTGGTCCCCGCCCTCGCGGCGCAGAACGTCCACGGAGGCGGTTACGGCGTCATCCTTGGCCTGATCGACCACCCGGCCGCTGGCAAAGAGCCCTCCTACCAGCCGCCCATCGGTGTTGGGCACGCGCGTGTAGATGCGGATTTGGCGCGTGCCCGGCTCGGTGGCGGGATTGATCCGGTCGACCACGCCGGTGAAGCTCTCGCCCGGGAAGGCGTCGACGCGAATGACGATCGGGGTTCCCCGCTGCACGCGCCCCAGGGACTCGGACGGCAGGGTGGCCGACAGCTCGAGGGTGTCCGTACGCACCAGCGTGAAGAGAGGATCCCCGATGCCGGGTCGATCTCCGGCGTGAACGAAGACCTGACTGACGGATCCCGTGATCGGAGCAGGCACCGCCAGTCGGGCCGCATTATCGGCGGCGAGCTCGCTCTGCGAGGTGGCGGCCCGCACCTGGGCTTCGGCGGCCGAGCGGGCCGCTTCCGCGGCTTCGAGATCCGCCGGAGCCGCGGCGCCCGCGTCCAGGAGCCTCTTCGCCCGGCGCGCCGTGTTCTCCGCCGAGACCAGGGCGGACTTGGCCGCCAGGAGGCCGGCTTCGGCGGCGGCCCGGTCGTTCTGCACGTCGCGGGGGTTGTAGGCTGCCATCGACTGGCCGCGCCGCACGCGAGAACCCTCGCGAACGAAGATGTCCTGAAGGTCGCCGTCGAACCGGGCCGTAACCTTGACCTCGTCGGTCGGCTTCAGCTCTCCGGTGAAGGAGATGCCCGACTCCAGTCTCCGCCGGGTAGCGACGTTCACATCCACGACGTTGACGAGGACGGCCTGCTCGGCCGCAGCCTTGCGCGCCGCCTCGATCTTCTTCTCCGAAGCGGCCGAGCCGCAACCCGCAGCCGCCACCCACACCAGAATGGCCCCGGTGGCCACGATCCGCATCGTCTGTTTCATGATTGAACGCTCCGTGTTTGCGTAGCGCGCCGACGCGCAGCTGGTATCCAGGTCCGGCAATGCCTGGACGTTCTGGTGTTCTCCGGTCATTGTCCACCTCTCGCCGGGGGCTCCGCGCCGGTAAAGAGCGGTTGCCCCGTGTATCGTTCCAGCCGGGCCAACGCCGCAAAGTAGTCGCGCCGCGCGACTGCCTCGTTCGTCTGCGCAATCTGCCAGGCGATGCGTGCGTCAGACACTTCCAGCGCTCCCGCGGCCCCCTCTTCGTAGCGCAAGCCGGAGAGGTCGAGCGCACGCCGGGCGAGCGACACGGTGCGCGACCGCGCTTGCAGGTCCGCTGCGGCACGGTCGAGTTCCCAACTCGCCTGCACGACGGCCAGGCGCACCATCTCGCGGGCCTGGTTCAAGTCCTGCCTGGCCGTGGTTCGATTGGCGATCGACTCCTCGACCAGACCGCGGGTGAGAAACCCGTCGAAAAGGGTCCAGGTGGCGGCCAGCCCGATGTTCTTGTCCCGCCGCCAGTCGCGCCGTGAGGGAAAGGTTCCGGACGGAAACGCCTGCTGCGAGACGCCGGCGAACAGCGAGAACTCCGGGAAGTACCCGGCGCGAGCCACCGTCACCGCGTGTCCGCGGGCCGCCAGCAGCTCTTCGAGGGCGCGCACGCCCGACGTGCGGAGCGCGGCTCCGACGAGGCCGGTGGTATCGACCGGCGCCGGATCCGCCGGCAAGACGCTCTCGTCCAACAACGGCGTGGTCAGCTCAAGCGGTGCGCCTTCCGGAAGGTTGGCCAGTCTACGCAGCTCACGCTCCGCCAGCTCGCGCTGCGAGAGCGCAGCCCGCAGGGTCGGCACCTGGTTTTCGCGCTGCACCTCGGCGCCGAGCCGCTCGAACTCGGAGGCCTGTCCGGCTTCCTGCCGCAGGCGGACCCGGCGCAATTGGGTGTCGGCTTGCTCCAGTGCGAGGGCGGCGATCCGGGCTCCCCGTTCGGCCAGCAGGGCGTTGAGGTAAGCCTCCCGCACCCCGAGTGTGATCTCAGCCTGCTTGTCCTTGAGAGCGTCCTGCGCGGCGGTGAGAGCATGCCCCGCGGCCTGGATCGAGGCCATGATCGAGCCGCCCTGCAGGAGTTTCTGGCGCAGGCTCAGGGCGGCATTCCAGGTGTTCTCGCTCGCGAAACTGCTGTTGGAGAAGAGCTGCGAGATGGCGTAGAACCCTGAGGCTGGGAGCTGATCCTCCAGGTAACGAATCCGCTCTTCCGGCGAGGCCAGGGTGTCGGGTTCGAACTCGAATTCGGAGTCCCCGGTGCTCTGGAAGATGCTCTCCAGCTGCCGCGTGTACGTGGTGCTCAGGGTGACCTGCGGCAGGGCCGTGGAGCGGGCCTGCAGATAGCGCGCATGCGCCGTGGAGCGAACCGCTTCCGCGGACCGGATTTCCTCACCCGAGCGCAGAGCTCGTTCGACGCACTGATCGAGAGAGACGCCGAGCGTATCTCCGCGGCCGAGCAGGAGCGGTTCCGGCTCCACCGGCCGATCCTGGGCTCGAACCGGCATTCCCGAGGCGATGGCTGTCGCCAGTAGAAGTGCGACGAGGCCCCCGGGCGTCCTCCTCACGCAGTCCTCCCCCGCCGCATCCCGGCGAAAAACAGGTCCAGAATCGCGTCCGCGCGGTCCACCAGCGACCCGCGCGGATGCAGGATGAAGTCGCCCATGTGCCCCTTGAGGAGGCTGACAAGCGAGACTGCCGCGAGCTGGGAGTCCAACTCGGTTCGAAAGTCTCCGCGCGTCTGTCCTTGCTGAATGGCGTCGATGATCTGGTCGAGAATCCATGTCCGCCAACGGCCTACGCACTCGAGGAAGTGGTGGTTTCCGCGAAAGAGCAACGGCCCGGTTTCGAGAGCAATGATCCGGAAGAATGCCATGTGACTCTGAAAGAACTCGAGATGAAGAAGGATCGTGCGCCGCAGGCGCTCCTCCGGCGAGGGAGTCGAGTCCAGTATCTCCTGGGCCAGGTTGCCCAGAAGACGGCACTTGGATTCGATGATGGCGCGGTAGAGCTCCAGCTTGTCCGGGTAGTGGTTGTAGATCTGCCCGACGCTGCAGCCCACCCGGGCGGCCACTTCGCGCATGGTGGCCCCGCGATAGCCATGGCTCGCGAAGACCCTGGCGGCGGCGCGCTCGATCGCCTGACGCTGTTTGTCAGCGCCCCTTCTGCCGGTTCCGGAAGCGGGCCGCGCGGGTTTCCCCCGAGATGTGGGTCGGGGTCCGCCGCCAGCAGCACGCTTGGCGCGGACCCCGGCACCCGTAGAACGTGCCACGATCACCCCGCCTCCTCATCTTCCCCCCCAACCGTGAACACCGGTTCACGATACCGGCGATCTCGAGATGGTGTCAAGGGATTTGTGAACGGGCGTTCACGATTCCCGCCACCGCTCGGTCCGGCAGCGGCCGCGGCGCGGCCAGGGGGGGGCGGGATCAGGTGCGCCGTCCCGGGGTTCTCCCGGCGCGGGTCCGAATGCGGCGGAGGAGATCGGGTCTACTTCTTCTTCGCGTCCTCGTCCTCGTCCTCTTCGTCCTCATCCTCGTCGTCCTCGTCCTCATCCTCATCCTCAACCTCATCCTCGAGCTCGCTGTCTTCGTCGTCTCCGTCGTCCTCGTCCTCGAGTTCGCTGTCTTCCTCTTCCTCGTTCTCGTCCTCGAGTTCGTCTTCTTCCTCATCGTCTTCGTCGTCGAAGTCATCCTCGTCGAACTCGTCCTCGTCGTGGGCCAGTTCATGGATGTTGCGGACGATGGAGGTGGACAGGAACGCGGGGATCAGGCAGTCGCCGTCCCGCCACATCTTGCACTTGTCCTCGACGCAGTCGGAGCCGAGGAAGGGGCAGAGCGTAGCCAATGGTTCCTCCTGAGTTGGCGTAGCCACGGGATCCGAGATCGCGACAGGTTCAAGTCTTCCGAGGTCCTTGTTCCCACCGCAGCAGCCACTCCTTGCGTCCGACTCCCCCGCCATAGCCGGTGATGCGCCCGCCGGCGCCGACTACCCGGTGGCAGGGGACGACGATCGGGAGTGGGTTCGCGCCGGTGGCCTGACCGACCCCGCGGGCCGCTCCCGGTTTCCCGAGTGCGTGGGCGATCTGGCTGTAGGTCCGGCGCTGTCCCATCGGGATGCGGGCGATCTGCTTCCAGACCGCGCGCTGGAAATCGGTGCCTCCCAGCTTTGCCGGCACCTCGAGCGGCTCCCACTCGCGCTTGGTGAAGTACTGGTCGAGACGTCCACGCAGGTCGCGGCAGGGTCCCTCGACCCTCCGGAGATTCGGGTAATACCAGTCCAGAAAGTGCTCAGGGTCCTCCGTGCCGGCGCTCACCGCGGTGGGACCGGCCCCGGGTCCGATGAAGAGGACGGCCAGAGGCACGTTCCCGGAACCGGGTTGGACGCCCTGCGCGAGGAAGAGGCGGCCCACGGGCGAGTCGTATTCTTCGTGGACGATCTGCTTGAAGCCGGACACGCGCGTGCGGGCCATCGAGACCTCCTCGACGAATCATCCGTCCCGGGCTGGTCGAAGGGACCGCCGCCCGGCAACAAGTGGGAATCATAGCACCCGGTGAAGATGAGGGCGACGTGAGAGTGGCGTGGCGCGCGGGGAAGGTCCCCGGGAGGTTCAGGCGGGACCGGAGCCGCTCGTGCCGAGGAGGATCGACGGGATCTCCGGCAACGAGCTCGATCCGCCGGCCCACGTCCCCGGCCGGCCCGGTCCGCACGGCCGGGCAGACGGCTGCCGGCCTCGGGCCCGGAACGACTCAGTAGTACCGCTTCAAGATCAGGGTGCGTTCCTCTCCTCCCTCGAGCCGAAGCGCCACCGCAGTGCCTTCCGGACCCCGCCCGAAACGGTCGATCGATTCGGTGTAGGTGTCGCCGACGGGCGTGCCGTTCAGCGCCACGATCTTCTCGCCGATCTTCCACCCTCCCGCCGCGGCGGGGCTCCCCGGAGCGACGAAGAGCACCTCCAGCGCTCCGGGCTTTCGTTCCAGGGTCAATCCGGAGTGATTGCGGTCGAACGGGTCCGTCTCGGTTCCGGGGCGGGGCTCCATCCAGAGGCACTCGTGCGCGTAGTCGAAGGCGATGCGGAAACGCTTCAAGATCCCGGCTCCGAGGTTTCCGGCGATCCGTCGGGTGGCGAAGGCCCCGGTGGTCCTCCATTGCATGCCGATTGGGACGTCCGGAAGGGTGAATCCGGCGATTTCGATTTCCCGTAGGCTCGCGAGCTTCTCCGAGGTCATACCGCCGACCCCGCCGGACAACCCTTCGGAGATGGGAGATCGGCCGTCCAGGAGTCGCTTCTCATCCACGTACCATCCAAAGAGGTCGAGCGCGCTTCCCGAGCCGGTGTCCAGCGCGACCCGCACCGGGGCGGTCCCCTCGACGGAGATCTCCAGATCCTTGTGCCCGTCCTCGGATGGAAGGAGCGGCAGGCGGCGGCCCGGGCCCTCGTAGCGGTAGTCGGCCGGTTCGAGGAAGCGGAGCCGCCTTGCCGGGTAGTCGATGTCAACCACCAGCGAGTGGAAGACCTCCTTGCCGAGGATGACCGGCATGGACCTTCCGAGCTTGGCGGATATCCCGCCGAGATCGATCACGGCGGCCCGGAGATCCCGCAGCTCCAATTCGCCGATGCGCACCGTGAGCCCGCCGGCGAAGGACGCGGTCGACTCGCCGCCCGTCCCGCGCGCCACGACCGTGCCGGCGGATTCGATTCCGTGCGCCGACGCAAAGGCTTGGTCCAGCACCGTCATCCCCGCACCCGAATCGAGCAGCAGGTCGGTCTGCACTCCGTTAACGGTTCCCTGAAGGTAGATGTAGGAGCCGCGGAAGAGCTCCAGCGGGATCCAGGCCGTGGCTGCCGCGTCGTTTTCGATCCGGTGGAGCTTGGTGGCAGTCCGGGGCGGAGCGAACAGCTCCGCAGCGATTGGCTGGTTGAACGAGAGCCGCTCGATCGTCACGGTCTGGTTGGCGGCGGGGTTGTCATGAAGCTCCTCGATGCGGCACGCAACGCGCAGGCCGTCGATCACGCGCCAGTCGGTGAAGCGGCGCCAACAGGTCTCCGTGTCTCGGCGTTCGCGTAACCAGGTGCAGGACCCGTCCTCCGCGAGCAACAGGTCGCAGAAGTCGCTGTCGGGATAGGCGAAACGGACGGCCCGCCAGGAACCACCTTCGTGCTCCACGGTGCCGAGGTCGGAAATGGTGGATCCATCGGCGCGAAACAGGTTCCGGGAAAAGGCCCGCGCGATCTCGCGGCGAGCCTGAGCTTCTCCGGCGGAGCCCATCGGCTCGACCCGGCCGCTCCCATCCATGGACCATGCCGTCTCGGTCGACACGCCCTGTGCGCCCTTGGTGATGCCGAGGTCGTAGCTGAACCGCATCCGGTCCGGGCGTTGCTGCAAAGACTCGAAGGTTCCGGACAGGCCGGAGACCTCGAGACGGCCGTGGGCGGTAATCGACTGAATGCGCTCCAGGGCTTCCCTTCCCCCGAGCCAGTCGATGTGGCGCGCGAGCAGGTCCTCCCAGGGCGGCGCGACCACCGCCTTTGCCGGTCGTTCGTCCGCAGGAGCCGGTGCCGAGAGGTCGGAGGCGAGCGCCGGTGTGACGGCGAGGAGGACGCCGGCGATGGCACGCGCAATGGAAAGCGCGAGCGGATTCAACAAAGAAGGGAGCAAAGGGCTCGGTTTCATTGCGGACCTCCGGATGGCCGATCTGCCTTGGACAGGCATGGATCCTTCGGGTTACCCTCCCCCGAGAAGCGCGTCCAGAGATCGAGCAGTCCCGGGGGGGCGCGCGTCAAGGGAGATCTTCTCCGCGGAAGCGGAAGGCGTGCGACGGACTCGGCGCGGACCCGATGCCCCGGCCGGGGCTGGCCTCGGGCCGGTGACCCGATCCCTGGGCGCGTCTTTTTCCGGGCAACTTCCCGCTCGCCCTGGCGTCTACGGAAGGGAGCGCGCACAATCCGGCGGAATCCGAAGCCGGCAAGTGCGGAAGAACCCCGGGGGCATACGGCCGATGAGGACCGACGCGGAACTGGCAGCCGCGTTCAGGAGCGGAGACGAGCGCGCGTTCTCGCTCCTGTACGAGCGCTACAAGCGCGCCCTCTATGTCTTTGCCCTGAAACTCCTGGGTGAGGTGGACGCGGCGCGGGAGCTCGTGCAGGACGTCTTCGTCACCATCTACGAAAAACGGGAGCAGCTCCAGTGCCCGGAGAGTTTCCGGAGCTGGCTCTTCACCGTAGGACGGAATCGTTGCCTGTCTGTCCTTCGGGAGCGTCGTGGGCGCACCCCGTTGGAGGAGGCCCCGGACGAGGCGATCGCGATCTCGGCGGCTGATGACGGCCGCGAAGCGGCAGAGGACGTGCGCCTGATCCGGGGAGCGCTGGTACGCCTCCGGATCGAATACCGCGAGGTCCTGGTTCTCCGGGAGTACCAGAACCTGTCATATCGTGAGATCGCGGAGATCACGGGGTCGACGGAAGGCGCGGTCAAGTCGAAGCTGTTCAAGGCGCGCCGGGCGTTGCACGACTCTCTCAAGCCGGAGTTTACGAGGAGGAACTGAGCCGTGAGTTGCGAATCCAAACAGGAGCAGGTAAGCCTGCTGATCGACGCCCGGCTTCGGGAGTCAGACCAGGTGGTGCTTTTCCGGCATCTTGAGGAGTGCGAGGAGTGCCGGCAGTTCTTCGACTCCATGATCCGGATGCGTCGGGCGGTGAAGGACGACCAGGAGGCGATCCTTCTCGCGGCGGCGGAGGTCCTGCCGCCGGGGATACCTTCGCCTCCGGCCTGGCCTCGACCCGGCGCAAGGCGTTGGTTGAAGGCTCTGACGGGCGGATGGCGGGTGCCGGCCCCGATCGCCGTGGGCTTGGCGGTGCTGTTGCTTGCCGGCGGGGCGCTGCTAGGATCTCGGGTCGGATACGTTCCGGGTCAACGCGGAGCGGAGGGGCACCGAAGTCCGTCCGGAGCGAGCGTCGTGGTGGTCTGCGGCCTGCCTCCGGTCGATGTCGTGGGCGTCAGTCCTCGGAACTGACGCCGCCTTGCGCACACGTCCCGAGAGGAGATCTTCGATGAATGCCAGAATGACCGCCGTGCTCGTGATCTGTCTGGGCGCGGCGAGCGTTCTCTCTTGCGCCCGCGAGAAGGCAGCGCCAGACGCCGCCCGCCCGGGTGCCGCCGCGCCGGCTCCGCGGGAGGCTCCGACGATCCCCGTCGACGTGATGCCCAAGCTCCTGACCGCCCCGGTCACCTATCCCGAGGAGGCTCGCGCGCGCGGCGAAGAGGGAATCGTGCAAGTGAAGGCGCTGATCGGCAAGGACGGCCGAGTGATCGAAACCGCGATGGAGCCAGGGCAGACCGCACCGGAGGCCCTGGGAAAAGCCGCGGTCGAGTCGGTGAAGGGGTGGACCTTCGACCCGGCGCGCGCCAAGGGAGAGCCGGTCGAGATCTGGGTCGTCGTCCCGGTCCGGTATCGGCTCCACTAGCAGGCCGCGAAGGAACCCAATCAGCCGCGTTCGGCGCGCCGGTCGGTCCGCGGTGAGCCGCGACGACGAAGGCGGTCCGCGCCGTGAAGAATCGCCGGATCACGGCCAGCACCGACTCCGGGCCATCCTTCCCCCTCGGCATGGATGGACCGGATGCTCTTTTCTCGGCAACTTCTCGCGCCGCGCGCACTCATACAGATGGGACATGCGGTGCGTCGATCAGGCACCGCTTCGCGCCGGGGTTCTGCCGAGAGGAGGTTTCGTTCATGCATCTGCGTCAGCGACTCGCCGGACGATGGGTTCTGTCGATCGCGGTGCTCGGGATCTGCGGCTGGGCCGCCGCGGCCGGCACCGCACGCGCGGAAGATGAGATCACGCCGCCGAAGCTCAAGCCCGCATGTTTCACCCAACCGGTCTACCCGGAGCCGGAGAGGCGTGAGGGGATTCAGGGAACCGTGTACCTGAATGTGGAAGTGAAAGCGGATGGCACGGTTGGAACGGTCTCGGCGAAGGAGGAGATCAAGGGCCACCCGGCCTTCACCACGGCCGCCATCGCCGCCATCCGCAAGTGGTGTTTCGAACCGGCGCTGAAGGATGGCCAGGCCGTCAATCTGGACGTTGTCATTCCGGTTCGTTTCGCGTTGGACGGCAAGAAGAAGTAATCCTCGGTTCCACAGCGCGGTTTGTCGGCCGGCCGGGCGATGCCCGGTCGGCCGATCGGCCAGGTCCTCCTCCGCGGCCGAATCGGACCTCCTGCCTGATCGTGCCGGAACCCGGCCCGATCGCCGGATCTTCTTGCGCCGCAGTTCGTTCCGTGGTATGATCTTCGTGTTCGTACTCCCGTCCTCGTCCCCCCAAACCCACGGAGGCTTCCCATGCGACGTTCTCCGTTCCGACCCCCGGCGGCCGCTCTCCTGCTGGCCGCGATGTCTGTCGCTCCATCGATCGCCGCGATGCACACGCACACCTCTCCCGATGGCTGGGAGACGGCGGTCTGCACCTGTCGGCCGGCCACCGCCGCGGAGTCTGCCGATCAGTCGGTCAGCCCCGATGGTTGGGTTCAGGACGAGCCGCGGGCATCGTTCCGCCGGGGCGCCGTGCCGCTCCCATTGACGCCGGACTGGGTGGGCACGCGCATCCGGGCCACCGGCGGGCTGGCCTGGGGGGATGCCGACGGCGATGGCGATCTGGATCTCGCCGTGGGCACCTACTTCGCCAACCAGTACCCGCCGCTCGCGGACTACTACAACTTCATCTACCTGAATCAGGACGGCACCCTGGAGGCGAATCCGAGCTGGATCTCCGCGGACCAGAAGCACACCGGCGACGTGCAGTGGGGCGACTTCAACGGGGATCTGAGACCAGACCTCTTCTGCGCCAACGGAGGTTCCTCGCTGCACCCCAGCCAGGTCTTCTACGGACAGGCCGGTCTCATCCCGACCACGCCGGGTTGGACCGCCGCGACCGCTCCCTGGTCCACGGATGCGGCAGTGGCTGATTTCGACCTCGATGGCGATCTGGACGTTGCTCTCTCCGCCCAGGGGAATACCGCCAACCCCTACCGGCCGGTCTACCTGTTCCGCAATACCGGCACCGGACTCCAGACCAGCGCATTCTGGCAGTCGAGCCAGGTCGGGATCACCAGCGCGGCCGACTGGGGCGACATGGATGGTGACATGTATCCCGAGCTGGCGGTGTCCGGTTGGGTGGACTGGCAGACCGGCGTCTTCCGCAACCTGGGCACGACGCTGGACCCGGACTTCTGCTGGACGACGGGACACCCCGAGCGGACCGACAAGGGAATCGGCTGGAGCGACGTCGATGGAGACAGCCACCTGGATCTCGCGGTGGGGGGAAATGGCGATCCCAACTGGCTGTTCCACAATGAGGGCTCCATGCTGGCGGCGCTGCCGGAATGGTCCTCGACCGAGGCGTATCACGGCTGCCAGGATCTGGTCTGGGTCGACGTCGATGGCGACGGCGATGAGGACCTGGGTACGATTCACTTCAGTACCGGGCACGTTCGCATCCACCTCAACAACGAGGGTGTTCTCTCGACAATCGCCGACTGGCAGTACGACGCCGCCTCCAGCGGCTCGGCCCTGGCCTTCGGCGACGTAAACGGCGATCAGATGCCCGACCTGGCCATCGGCGTGGCCAATGGTCCGATCGAACTGTTTCTGAATACCGGGTCCGCCGCGGCAATGCCGGAAGAGGCCGCGGACCTGCGCGGATCCGCCACGCGCCTCGCCGCCTGGCCCAATCCCTTTCGGGGCCGCGTGCAGTTCCGCCTGGAGAGTGATCAACCGATGCGTGAGGCGCGCGTCGAAGTGTGGAACGCCGCCGGGCGGCGCATCGCCATCCTGCGGACCCCGGAGAGTCGAGGCGCGAACGGAGGGACCGGGGAGTTTGTCGGGGCCGGAAGTCGGACTGGAGGAGTGGCGGTGCCCACGGCGCGTCGAACCTGGATGCTCTCCTGGGACCCGTCTGACGTCTCGCGGAGCCTGCCGGCCGGCGTCTACTGCGCGCGCGCCTGGGCCCGAACCGACGGGGGGCAGGTCGTGACGGCCGTGTCCCGGGTGGTCCACCTGACGCGGTAACGTCCGCTGATTCTTTGCGCCGGCGCTCTCCTCCCGCCGTTTCGAGACTCCGGGCGGGAGCCGGAGTCGCCCATGAAGGTTGACCGCCCGGGGACAGAAGGAAAGACGCCGATGGATCATCGCCGGCACGGTGGAAACGAGAGAGAGCCACGGAAAGGTTGTCCGGGGCGTCGGAGCCGGCTGCGGCGCCATGCCGGACTCCTTCTCCTCTTCCTCTCCTGGACCCTGACGACCCGCGCATCGGGCCAGGAGCCCCGGGATGCCCTACCGCCGCCGGTGGTGGATCCCAGCTCGATCGAGATCTGCATGAACTCCCGTTTGTCCCATCACGGAGGCTGGAGCGCCGCCGGCACGCAACAGCAGCTGGCCGACGTGCTCCATGCCGCCTCTCGTGCGCCGTCTACATCCGGTCCGCTGACGATCTACGCGGCGACCTCCGCCAATGTCTATCGGTACGACGCCGCGAACCACGAGCTGATCCTCCACCGGGCGGGCGATCATCGCTCCGATGCCACGGCGGCGTTTGAGGTGGGGGTGGCCGCGGAGCGGACGACGGACGCCGGCGCGTCCATGCATCTGGCGCAGCTGGAAGCGGCCGCGCTCTGGACCGGAACCGCCGGACAGTTGGCAAGCTGCCCGCGGGCCAGCGCGACGACCTTTGCGAACAGCAATTGGAGCCCGACCACACCGATCGACATCGTGATCTGCTACGGGATCCGCAGTGTGCCCGGGCGCACGAGCACCCTGGTCGCGATCTCGTCGGACGGCTCCCTGCCCGATCCGGTCATGGATGGGCCGGTCTATCTGGATGCGGCGCTGGCGAGTCTGGCCGTCGATTCGACGTTCGCATCCCGGGAGCTGAGCCTGGCGGAGCGGTCCCAGATCCTGTGGGCCGCCTACGGCTGCAGCAACCACACGGCCAGCGGCAAGGCCGGTCTGGTCTGTTCCTCTGCGGTGGCCAACTACTATCTCACGCGCCGGATCTACCTGGTGACACCGCAAGGCGTGTACCGGTACCACGTGCGCCAGCCTCCGGGCACAGACGCGACGACCCGGGATCACCGGATCGAGCTGGTGCAGGCGGGCGACGCGGGCCCGCAGCTGCGCGAGGGGGTCGCCGGACTTCCGTCCGCACCCGATTACCTGGTGATCTGTGTCGGCACCGCGGGTGCGTGGCCGGAGTTGGAGGTCGGGTTTGCCGCGATGGGGGCGGCGCTCGAGGCAACCGGGCTGAATCTGCAAGCGTTCATCAACTCGGGCCTCACCGCCGAAGAGCAGAACGCCATTCGCGGTGCCACCGGGATCCCCCCCGCGGAGATCCCGATCGGAATGGTGTCGCTTGGTGAACCCGGCGGCACGGACGGGGTCGTCTCCGACGCAGCGACCTCCGGTCCGACGCTCTGCATTGCTGGCGGCCCCGTGGTTTCCTCTTCGGCAACGATCCGCTACACGGTTCCGCGGGCCTGCCTGGTCGATCTGGGAGTCTTCGATTGTCTGGGCCACGTCACGCGGAATCTCCTGGCGGCACAACCAGCCGAAGGAGAAGCCACGGTGCGGTGGGACGGCCGGAACGAATCGGGACAGCCGGTTCCATCGGGGGTCTACCTCGTCCGGATGCGGGCGAACGGCCGGACGAACACAGCGCAGGCGATCATTCTCCGCTGAGGGTTGGGACGATCCGTATCGCCTGGCTTCAACGCGTCCGCGAACGTGGCCTGGCCCGCCGGGCAGAGCCGTCGCCGCAGCAGAGGCTGGTGAGACATGCGGGTTGGTCCGACCCGGTCGGCCGACTGCGGCTCGGCGCGGATCCGTCGGATTGAATGCTCAGCGGCCCCGCTTCACTCCGTCGCCGGTCATCGGCACGAAGCGAACAGGCAGAACGTTTCGTTGGTCGAACCGCCCCTGTTGCCTCTCCACCACGATCAGCTCTTGCCAGGCATCGCCCACCGGCAGCACCAGGCGGCCGCCTTCGGCGAGCTGTTCCAGCAGGGGTGGGGGAATCTCCGGTGGGGCGCAGGTGACGATGATTCCGTCAAAAGGGGCGTGCTCTGCCCAGCCCTGGAAACCGTCCCCGCAACGCACGATCACGTTGGCGTACCCGAGTTCGCCGAGAAGACGCTGAGCAGACTGGGCCAGGGACTCGACGATCTCGATCGTGAAGACCGAATCGGCCAGCTCGGCCAGGATCGCCGCCTGGTATCCGGATCCGGTGCCGATCTCGAGAACCTTCTCCTTCCCTTTCAGTCCGAGCAGCTCGGTCATGAGCGCCACGATATAGGGCTGGGATATCGTCTGTCCGGCCTCAAGGTGAAGCGGGAAGTCCCCGTACGCATAGGGTCGATCGGAAGGTCTCACAAAACGGTGCCGTTCCACCTTGGTCATGGCGTCCAGAACGCGCGCGTCCCGGATGCCTCGAGCCGCGATCTGCTCCCGCACCATTGCCTGCCGGGCCGCGGCGTCGCCGCGTTCTCCATTTCCCGGAGCGGAGGCGCAAGCCGCGCTCACAATGGCCACCAGGAGAGCGACGTAGAGCGTGGCGAGACGTTGCTCCGGGATTCGCCGCCGGCGTATCCGGGCAGGGCGCCCGGCGGATCCTGCGTGGTCGCGCGAACCATATCGCCTCCGGGACATAGCGGATTCCATCGGTCCTGGTCCTCGATCTGCATCCTCAGTCCTATCGCTGCCCGGATCCTTCAGTCCGGATCCCTCCGTCCGAGTCACAGTCCGCACTCTCCGTTCGCATCGTTCAGTCCGTAGCCTCAGCTCCCGTCGTCGGACTGTTTCTTTCGGGACCCCCCTTGCCCCTCCAACATGCGAATTCGTACAAGATCCAGCGTCCCCTTCTGTCCCCAGCCCTTCTGGCCCGGGGCCACGGCCGGGCGGAATCTCTCGTAGAGACCGAACGCCTTCTCCGCGAGCTCGGCCGGAGGAACAGACCGGGCCAGTCGCTGCATCGCCTGCCGGACCCCGGCGAGGTCTTCCCCGAACGCCTTCTCCAGATAGGAGCGGACCTGCGCGGGGTCGATCGGGGCATCTTTGACGACGGCGCGGATCCCCTCGGATGTGTGTTTCGTGGGAATCGCTCGGCCGCAGAGGTCAATCCACATCTCTTCCCCGAGGCCGGACTTCTGCGCCGTCTTTCTCGGAGCCGTCTCAGGAGGCTTGAAGATGCCGAGGTGGCGGCCCTTGGATTGAGCGGTGAGACCGGCCACGGCTTTGCCCAGGGTCAGCGCGGTGGCGGCGTCGAAACCCAGCCGCTCGGCTACCACCGAGGCCCAGAGGGTCAGAACAGGAGCGCGATTGACGGTGATCCGGTCCGGCATCACCCCGATCTTATCACCGGATCTATCCCGGGGAACCAGCACCCTGCCAAGGAAGGGGCTGCGGTGGTTTCGGGCCGCATCGCGACCCGGGCCGGCGCTCGGACGGCAGCATCATGCGCCCGGCGCGGGTTCTAGCGCGCGCCGGGGCGGCGCCCGGAACTCAAGGTTCCACAAAGGAAACCGGTGCCGCGCGCGAGATGGCAGGATGCCAACAGGGCGGGCGTGATGGCCAGGACCGCGAGCCTGCGCCGCTTCCACGCGCCCTGAATGGAGACGCCAAGGATCATTACGGCGTAGACGGCGACCCCGGCGGCCAGCGCCACGCGGGCCATTGGCTGAACCGGCGAGGCAACCGCCAACACGGGCATGGCAAGAACGGCCGCCGCCAGCACGGAGTGCGCCCACCGATGCAGGCCGAACCTGCCGGCCACGACAGCCATCCGGAAGTTCCTTCGCACAAACGACCGAAAGGTGGTGTCGCGTCGATGCCCGATCCGCAGCTCCTCGGCAAAGACGATCCGAAACCCCTTCGTTCGAGCCCTCTCGGCCAGCTCCACGTCCTCATGGACGAGAATGGTCTCGTCGAAGACGCCCGTTAGCAACGAGGTGGTGACGCCGCGAGATAGGGCCATGTTCCAGAGCCGCGGATAGTAGCGGCCGGTTCGCACGCCCTTTCCGCGACGCAACCCACCGCTGCCCAGAAAGGATTGCAGCACGTGGTCCAGCGCCAGGTCGAACGCCGAGCCATCCGTCACCAGCTCGTCGACGCCGCCAATGATGCCCGCGCCGGGCTCTCGCGCGATGACGGCGGCAAGGGTCCGCAGCCAGTCCGGACGGATCAGACAGTCGTCGTCGGCGAACGCCAGCCAGTCTCCCCGAGCCGCGGCGCAGGCGGCGTTCAAAGCGGCGGAGCGATTCGCCGTATCTACCGAGATCGTGCGCATCGGGTAGGGCGCGCCGGCCGATGGCACCTCCTCGCGGCCGGCGATGACGACCTCGAATCGCTCCCGCGGATAGTCGAGTTGCCGGATCGAGTCCAAGGTCTCGCGAAGCAGCACGCCTCCGTGACACACCGGTAGGATGATCGAGAAGTCGATTTCGGAACTCATGAGGGGCAGAGGATAGCACCCGGGCGGAGACGGCACGACGCAGGAATCGGTGGACGGCCCGCCTGAGACCGGTCTGACGACGTCAGAAGGGCGAGTTCGAGTAACCCGGGAGGGCCGGTTCGGAAGGTGAGCGCCGCCCATGCGCAAACGTGCGGTTGCGAGCGTCGGGAGGATGTTCGACACTGCGTGGGCGGCGCCCCGAGCGCCGGCCCCAACGCGAAGAGACGGGAGGCACGAATCCGTGGCCGAGTCTGTGAGGGTCAACGACGCCCGCGAGATCCGCGGTTGGGCCATGTACGACTGGGCCAACAGCGCGTTCAGCACCACGGTGGGCACGGTCTTCCTTGGTCCGTATGTGGCCAATCTGGCCCGGGCCGCAGCCGCGCAGGGCGGCAGCCCGACCGTCTCGTTCTTCGGGATCCCGGTGGCGCCCGACTCCTTCCTGCCGTACTGCATTTCGCTCTCGGTCGGTTTGCAGGTGTTGTTCCTGCCCATTCTCGGCGCGATCGCCGACTTCTCGCACCGGCGCAAGCAGATGATGCAGCTATTCGCCACTCTGGGCGCCGCCGTCACCGTTGCGCTGTTCTTCGTCAGCGGGAGCCTATGGTGGCTGGGCGGGGTCCTCTACCTCATCGGCAATCTCGCCTTCGGCGCGGCCATGGTGTTCTACAACGCCTATCTGCCGGACATCTCGACCGAAGACCGGCGCGACCGGACGTCGTCGTTCGGGTGGGCGATGGGCTACCTGGGCGGCGGGGTGATGCTGCTCTTGAACCTGCTCTTCTACCAGTTTCGCGATCGGCTGGGCGTGCCGACCGGCCTGGCGGTCCGCGTCAATCTGGCCTCGGCCGGAGTCTGGTGGCTCGGCTGGTCATGTTGGACCTGGGCGACGCTCCGTCCCCGCGGCGCCTCGCGGCCGCTTCCGGCCGGCGAGACATACCTGACCGCCGGGTTCAATCAGCTTCGCCGGACGATTCGCGAAGCCTCTCGATACCGTCACACCTTGCGCTTCCTGCTCTCCTACCTGGTGTACAACGACGGGATCCAGACTGTGATTGCCGTGGCCGCGGTCTTTGCCGCCGCCCCATTGACCCAGGGAGGCCTTCAGATCGACCAGGGGACCCTGACCATGGTCATCCTGATGATCCAGTTCGTGGCGTTCGGCGGAGCGTTGCTCTGGGGGCGGCTGGCCGAGCGGATCGGCGCGCGGCGATCCCTCCTTCTCAGCCTGGCGATCTGGTGCCTGGTGGTCATCTATGCCTGTGTCGGGCTGCGAGGGGCCGGCCGGGTGGCGGAATTCTGGGTGCTGGGCGCGGCGATCGCGGTCGTCCTGGGCGGCAGCCAGGCCATCAGTCGCAGCCTGTTCTCGAAGATGATTCCTCCCGGCAAGGAGGCCGAGTTCTTCTCGATCTACGAGGTGGGCGAGCGGGGAACGTCCTGGATCGGCCCGTTGATCTTTGGTCTGGTGAATCAATCCACGGGCGGCCTCAGGCCAGCGATGCTCTCGCTCGTGGTCTTCTTTGTGGCGGGGGCGGCGTTGCTGGCGTTCTTCGTGGATGTGCCGCGAGCGATCGCGGAATCGGGGCAGCGAGAGGCGGCAGCGGGCTGAGCCTTAGGCTGAACCAGGTGGCCCCCCGATAAGAAACTCCTTCCATGTCGTGGCTTTCACGCCCGCGCGTTCCGCCGTGGGCAGGTCAGCGCGATCACAGAGGACAATCGGGCGGAACTCCGGATTCCTCCGGGTGAATTCGAGAAGCCCCTTCAGGTCGCTCATCTGGAACCGGCCTGCCTTCACTTCGACCGCCCAGGACCCCCAACTCCCCTCGAACACGCCATCGACCTCGAGTGGCTCTTCGCGCCAGTACGAGACGCGCTGTCCCGCGTTCCAGGCGTGGGCAAGGCACGCGTTCTCGACCCATCGTCCGAACCGCGCGGGATCAGAGTCGGAGCCGGCCACTCCCTGCGGAGCCATCACCGCGACCAGCGCGTTGCTCAGCGTGACGAGCTTGGGTGGAGACGCCCGGCGGCGCGGGGCGCTCTTCACATACTTGGGTATCGGTGCGACGAGGAACGCTTCCTCCAGGAGGGTGAGGTAGTGCGCAATCGTCTCGAGCGCACCGGCGTCCTGAAGCTGTCCCTGGATCTTCTGCAAGGAGATGATCCCCGCGGGTGATGAGGCGGCCATACCGAACACTTGCCGGAGGAGCGCCGGCCGCCGCACCGTCGAGAGCGCGAGGATGTCGCGCCCAATGGCCGGCTCCAGGATGGAGTCACGAACGTATGCCGACCAGCGGAGGTGGTCCGCACGCAGGGGAAAGGCTCCGGGGTACGAGCCGATGCGCACCACAAGGTCCGCCGCCTCCTCCGCGTTGAGCTTGAAGACCTCTGCGAGCGAGGCGGCCGACCAGTGGGTCAGGGTCAGCCGTTCGAAACGACCGGCCAGCGTCTCGCGGGAGCCGGCTGCAAGGTCGAGCGCGGAAGAACCCGTGGCCACGATGTGAACCGGGACCCGGCGGCGCCGGAAGCCGTCCGTGATCCCCTTGAGCCGTGCGGCCCAGTCGTGGAGCAGGTGCGTTTCGTCGAGGAGAACGATGGCACGCCCCTGAGCGTTGGCGATCTCCTCCGCCTGGCCAAAGAGCCGCTCCCAGAATCCGGGAAGCGCTGCCTCGGGAGCGTCGGCGGCGCCATAGATCGCCTGTCGCCCGAACCGGTCGGCGAGTTCCAAGAGCAGCGTGGTCTTGCCGACCTGGCGGGGACCCGCAAGCAGTTGGATGCGGCCGGGAGCGGGCTCGCCGAGGCGCCTGGTGAGCAGATCCCGGCATGCGGGATAGCCGAGTGGAAAGCTGTCCGCGGTCATGGTCGAATAATTATTCGATTATAACCGACAGTCAAGAGCATTCGCCGCGTGTCACGTAATCTGTTTCTTCGCTGTAGGTTATTGCGCCTGTCGACGCGCCACGGCATCGAACTCGTCGTCGCGCCTCGGCGCGAACCGATCGGCGCGGCAAGAGCGGTTGACCGGGTGTTTCCGCGCCCGGCTAGTGCTCCCGATCGGCCGGCGAGAAGACTCCGACCACCGTCCGGGGCGCGCGGCCAGCAAAGGCGCCGATGGCCGCGGTGGTCACCCGCAGCGCGACCCACTGCCGCCCGAGACGGAACGCTTCGACCGCCGATCCCGGCCGCCCGGTCACGGCCGTGGTCATGAGAACCGAGTCGGGCGCTACCGGCTGTGCGGTGCGGAATCTCCAAGGGAAATCCCGACTGTGGAAAACGCGCCGAGCGCTCCAGCCGGAGTGGCTCTCTTCCTCGGACAACGACCAGGTCCGCGCGGCGGCGGGCGGAGTCGCGACCTGTCCGCCCCGGTCGGTGTGATGAAAGAACCCGACCGCGCACGGAGCATCCGCGGTCTCCGCGATCCGGGCGGCCGCGGCCTCGAGCGATACCCCGAAGTCGCCCGCGATGACCGGCACGGCCTGTGCACACAGACCCCGGCGGGAGAGCGCTTCGCGAAACCACGGTCCCGGCATCAGAAGCTCCGCGGCGATCTCGTCGCAGGCGCGTTCGAGCTTCTGGGTGGCCGCGCTGCCGTCGTAGTAGTCCGCGCGCGCGCGGAAGTAGTGGGCACCGCTCGGCGCCGGGTCCAGCAGCGAGTGGGCGATTTCGTGGGCGAGGCTGAAGTTCACGCGTCCGGCCGAGGCGTTTCGAGTGTTGAGGACGATGCGCGGTCTGTCTCGCCGCGGAATGTACATGGCGTCCCAGGGACCGTTCTCATCGACACGGAGGACGGCGATATCCAACACCTTGGCGTAGAAGTCCGGCGCAAACGGCGGAGGGTTCCAGCCGGGACACTCCTGCTGCGTGGTGGCGAGCAGGTCACATGCGAGGGAGCGGGCCTCGTCGGGACCGGGGATGCCCGCGTTGGGGTCGACGCGCGTCTCGGTCGCCCGAGGAGCTCCGGTGCGATCTCGAACGCCTCGTTCCTGGTCATTTTCGTGAATCGAGTTCGGTGCCATGGGCTGGCGGGATTCGGCGGAACTGCGGACCGGGGATGCGGAACGACGAGAGTCCGGCATGACGCGCCTTTCCGTGGCTGAGGGCTGTGCGGGCAGCTTCCGTCTGCCCGTGGGACTGCTAGCTGACGAGTCGTTTGATGAGATCGTAGAGAAGGGCCCAGTCATCGGCGCTCGCGGGTTGACGGCCCCGGTAGCGGATTCCGACGAGCATGTTCACGTCTTCCTCGCTGACGCGCAAGCCGCTCGATTCCGCGCGGTCGATGAACTCGCGGAGCCCTTCCGGGAGGTGTTCCGGCAGGGCGTATTCCGCCCCGACCTCCTCGAGGAGATCAGCGAGTCGCACGCCAAGACCCTGGGCGATCTTGTGGACCGAGATCACCGACGGGTTCGTCGCCTTCCCGCTCTCGAGCTGGGAGAGGTAGCCCTTGGTGACTCCGGAGGCAGCCTCCAGCTCGCCCAGGCTCAAGCCCCGCTCCTCGCGGATTCGCTTGATCCGGGCGCCGAGGGTGGCCTGTTCATCCGGGGTCATGCTTCCGCAGAGTAGTCCCCCTCTGGCTGTTTGCAAGAGCGAATTCTCGTTTCGTAGAGAAAACTCCCCCCTTGACGGATCGTTTTCTGTGGAATACGATCCGTTTCCCATTTCAAACAGCGTCACAGGGAGGTGGCGACATGGCCTATCGGAACGCAACCGTCGAAATCGCAATCGGTAACGTGGAATCGAAGATCTCCGGCCCGGTGCCGGTCCAGCTCCTCGACCGGGTCTTGAACCCACATCTGCCGGCCCTGCAGGTGTCCGGCGAGGGAGCCCGGCCGACGCTCTCGTGTGTCTTTGAGCCCGCGGAGGCGTCATTTCTGACCGGGGCCCTTCCCGTCGTGAAGCGAGCGTTGCGCCGGGCGGGCGTCCGGTTTCGAGTCCGGGATCGGAGGCTCCTGCACTCCCGGCGTAACGACTGGAAACTCGACGGCTGGGAGCTGCGCGACTACCAGCAGGAAGTTGTGGCTGCGGCGATTCGGGCTGGGCACGGCATCATCGACATCGGCACCAGCGGCGGAAAGACGATCCTCGCGGCGGCCATCCTCGCGCGGCTCGGGCTGCCCACCCTGTACCTGGTGACGACGCGCACCCTGCTCCACCAGACGGTCGAGGCCCTCGAGCGGTATCTCGGCGTGCGGCCCGGGATCGTCGGCGACGGGGTCTGTGATCCCCGACGGCTTACCGTCGGTCTCGTGCAGGGTGTCCCGCTCGACGGACCGTTCCTGAGCCCCTGGAGCGGCGGCACGCTGGTCTTCGACGAAGGGCACCACGCCGCGGCCCGGACGTTCCTCCAGCTCGTGCGCACCGTGGCGCCCCGTCACCACTTCTACCTCACGGCCGTCCCGTTTCGCGCCGGCGGCGACCAGGTCGTCCTCGACGCGTTGGCCGGCAAGTCGCTCACCGGCCGGCGCTACTCCGCGGCGTTTCTGGTGGAGAACGGCTATGCCTGCCCCGTCGAAGTGAGCATCGAACCCTGCCATATCTCGGGGGCGATGCACGAGAAGCCATTCGCGACCTTGTATCGCGAGTTCATCGCCGAGAACCAGGAGCGCAACGCGCGCATTGCCGCAATCGCGGCCAGCGAGGTTGACGCCGGGCGTTCCGTTCTGGTGCTGGTGGAGCGAATTCGCCACGGCGAGATGCTGCAGGCCCGGATCCGGAATGCACTTGATGACCTCGCGGCGGGGCCGGTGCCGCGCGCCTGCGGGCTTGTACACGGCAAGCTTGCGCGGACCCAGCTGGCAGAGGTGACGAGCGACTTCAGCGCCGGGAAGCTGCCGTGCCTCGTGGCGACGGCGGGGCTTTTCCAGGAGGGAGTCAGCATCGATGGCATCGAGGTGTTGATCCAGGCGGGAGGACTCAAGTCCAAGGCGAAGGTGATCCAGGCAGTCGGGCGCGGGATGCGCCTGTCACCGGGAAAAAGCGCCTGCACCTACTACGACTTTCGGGATGACGACGAGGCCGGCGTCTTTCGTGGGCACGCCCGCAAACGGATTGCCGCGCTGAAGGAGGAGGGGTTCTTCGTCGCGGAGGGAGAGGCCGATTCGAGAGGCACGCGTGTTGTCAGTGGCGGGGGGCCGGGCGACGGCGGGCTGCGGACCGGCGCACCGTCCGGGGCCGGATTCGACGGCTCAACTCCGACGGCCGGCGGGCCTCCGGACCCTGGTCAGCCGCAAACCGACGGCCGCGCCTGGTTTCACGTCCCGGGATCGCGTCGGTTTCTCTTCGTCGACGATGAGGGCCGTGCCTATGCCGCCGCGCTCTGTCTCAAGAAGAATCTGGTGCCGCTGAAGCTCTGCAAGAAGTGCCCGGACCGGACGGTCTGTGAACGAGGGGGAGAATGCTATGGCAAGGAGAGTAGGGTCCGCCCAGATGCCGATGGGCAGCGCCGAGAACGTGGTGTTCAAGGAGCGCCAGGCCAATCGTGACGAGTACCTGCCGCTGGCGCAGATCCAACCACAAGTTCGCGACTCGTTGGCGCCGCTCCCGGGCCGATTTGCCTTCCGGTGCACGGGAGGACGGGAGACATTCACGGCCGTGCCCACCATGCACTCGCTCAGCCAGTACTGCAACCTGCTGGGCATCCCGATCCAGTTCGTCGAGAAGATCCCGGCGAACATGGCCCTGCGGATCTTCTCGGTCCTGCTCGACACCTGCGAGAAGGCGGACGGCCGCCAGTTCCTGGTCCGGCTCAGCGAGCGAAGCGGCACGCGGCTTCGGGCCATCCTGGCGCACAGCTTCGTCCGGTTCGATGACCGGCTGGTGCTGCGGGTGCTGAACCGGGTCTCCGCGGGAGGCTTCCAGGTGAAGAACATCGAGGTCGACGAGGACCAGATGCACCTGCGCCTCCTGCTGCCGGGGGCGGCAGCCGATTCGTTGGACCTGGGCACCGGGTCCCAGACCGACCGGGCCTTCATGGGGATCGATCTGGTCACGAGCGAGACCGGCGCCGGTCCGATGGAGATGCGCTACCTCCTCTTCCGCGAGGTCTGCTCGAACGGCCTGACGGCCCTCGTCCACGATCAGAAGGTACTGAAGCGCCGCTACACCGAGATCGACCGCAGCCGCTTCGAGGAGATGGTCCGCATGGCCGTCAACAAGGCCGCGACGCACGGGCGGGAGATGGCCGCGCGCCTCGCGGCCACGCGAGGGGAAGCGATTCGCGACCCCGGCCGGGAAGTCGACTCGGTGTTCCGGGCGTTTCGGCTCGGCAGCCCCAACGGACGCATCGGACGCTGGGTCCGAACGGAGGTGGAGCAAAGCGCGGGGCTCTTCGGCGTTCCGCGCTTCGACCTCATCCAGGCGTTCACGGCGGTGGCGCGGGGGCTCGAGAGCCGCGACCGACTGCGGGTGGAGGATGCGATGGGGGAGTATCTGGTGACGGGGATGGGGGGGAATTGAGGGCGGCATGGAATCGGCGGAGAACGCGCGGGTGGCCCGCCGATTCACCTATGCGCAACGCGTCGTCGACCGGCGATCCAGGTCTCCGACCTACAGCGCGTCCTGGATCTTCCTCTGCGCCTTCCGGTCCCCGGCGGCCCCGATCTTCAGGATCATCCGGTACTTCGTCACGGTGCGCCGGCTGATCGTCGTGCCGCGCTGCGTGAGGATCTCGGCCAGCTCCTGATCGCTCCACGGGCTCTCGGGATTCTCCTCCTCGGCGATGAGCCGGGAGAGAACGTCCATGACCGACTTGTTCGAGACCTTCTCGCCGCGCCGGTTGGTGAGAGCCCGGGAGAAGAAGCTCGAGAGCGGGATGAGCCCCCGCGGAGTGAGGATGTACTTGTCTTTCAGAATCCGCGAGACGGTGGCTTCGTTGAGGCCGAGCTTCTCGGCCAGCTCCTTCTGCAGGAGCGGCTTCAAGGCCTCCTCGCCGCGCTCGACGAACTCCGACTGCTCGCGCACGAGCGTGGTGCCGATCTCGTAGAGCGTGCGATCGCGATACTCGGTCGCCCGGACGAGCATCCGCGCATCCTGCCGCATGGCCCGCAGCCGACGCAGGGTCTCCGCCGGATCGTCGGCCGGCTCGTTCTGCTCCTTCTCGAGGGCGTTCTTCCGCGGGATCTTCGTCTCGCGGTATCGATAGCGTCCGGAGAGCGGGTGGCTGAGGTTGACCTGCCACTCGCCATCGACCTTCTCAACCGTGAGGTCGGGATAGCGCGTAGGCTCGGTCGACTGATCGAGGAGCGAGAGCGGGCTCCGGTAGAGCCGGCGCAGGTCCTCGAGCGCCTTGTGCAGTTCGGTTGTGGGCACGCCGAGGCGACGGGCGACCTGGTCGAGATTCCGCGGCTTGATGTCGGCGAGCACGTCCTCGCGAATGAGACGAGCCGCCAGGGACTCCTGCTTGCCTTGCCGCTCCAACTGGATCAGGAACGAGTGGGACTGGTTGTAGGCGGCGACTCCCGGTGGATCGAGCTGGAAGCGGAGAACCTGCAGCGCCTCGTTCAGCAAGGGTCGGTCTTCCGGTTTGAGCTGAAGGGCGGCGAGGAGCCAGGCGTCCGGGTCTTCCTTCAACCGGGCCCGCCACTCGTCGATGGGTACGAGACCCAGAACCTCGAAGTCGCGGTCTTCTTCCGGCGGCGGCAGCAGACCGTGCGCGTCCAGGCTCTGCAGGAGTCTGATGGCCAGTTCCATCACCGGCCGCCGGATATCCAGCTCGCGGACCTGCCCCTCGAGCTGCTCGTAGGGCGAGACCTGGGCTACCGCAATGACTCCCGTGGTCTCGTCGGCGGGGAACTCCTCGTGGGTCCAGGGCGAGGCGGCCACCGGGTCCAGCCAGGCCTCGGACTCCTGGAAATCGGCCTCCTGGCGGGCGGTCCGCGTGCCGGTAGCGACGACATCGGCGTCACGAATGAAGCGCGGATCGGTCGCCTGCTCGTTGCGCTCCAGCCAGGGGTTGACCATGACCTGCTGCTCGAGCTGTTGCACCGCCTCGAGAATGGGCGCCTGGATCAGCTCCAGGTTCATCCGCATCTGCGGCGTCAGCGTCTGGGTCAGCGCCATCCGCTGACCCATATGCAGGCCTTGCCTCATGTTCATGACATCCCTCGTTCGCTTTCCATGCGCAGATGATAGGCGCTCGCCGGTGGCGACTCAAGCGCGGCAAGCGCATCCGCGAAGAGGGCGGAAGGCCCCCTCTCCTTAGTTTGCGGAAGATTCGGCCCGAACCTGAACCGCGATGTGGGGTCGCGGAATGAGAGAGTGCCGTCTCGGGGCAGGGCGGTCGGACCGGGCAGGCTCGGAACCCGGTCGCCGGCGCAGGTTTCTGGTTCAGGGGCCCGGATCGCGCGCGCCGGGGACGACCGCCGGATCAGGACCGGCCCCCGCCTCTCGCCGCCCACTCCCGGCGCAGGATGGCGTACCAGTACTCGCTGCTCCAATGGCCCTTGAACCACGTCGCTTCGCAGGTCTCGCCTTCTCGGCGGAACCCGAGCCTCTCAAGGACCCGGGCCGAAGATGGGTTTTCGACGTCGCACACGGCCCGGACGCGGTGGAGCCCCAGGGCACCGAACAGATGGCCGAGCAGTGCTGTGACCGC
Source organism: uncultured bacterium (assembly GCA_964473865.1). GTDB lineage: Bacteria > Eisenbacteria > RBG-16-71-46 > CAIMUX01 > CAIMUX01 > CAIMUX01. The sequence goes on from CAYYQN010000003.1 coordinate 120,290, forward strand.
TTCCGTGGCGTATCCGTGTCCCTGGTGAGACCGGGCCAGCGTGAAGCCGATCTCTCCCTGCTGCGGCTCATCGGCGAGCACACGAAACGCGACGTCTCCGACCTGATCCCCGGTGGAACGAAGGCAGATCGCCAGCTGGCACCAGGCGCCCGGAGATCCCGGCACGACCTGCGCCATTGCCGCGATGAACTCGTGCGCCTGCGTGAGGTCAAATGGGGCGTCCCACCCCTGGTAGCGGGCGACCTCTGGATCGGAACGATAGGCGGAGAACACCGAGGCATCTTCCGGAACGAAGGGACGGAGAAGTAGGCGCTCGGCAGAGAGTTCCAACCTGGGTCGTTCGTCGAAAACCGATGGATCATCCGGACTGCCGGAGTCGTCCGCGTCGTGGTAACTCGAAGCCTCCACCTGGGTCATGAGCGCGATCATGCCGCCTCCGCTTCCCTTGGCGTGCTGCTCCCCGCGCTCCAGGAAGACCCCTTGTCCCGCGGCCAGCTCGATCCGCCGGCCCTCGCCATTCCGGACCCAACCGTCACCCTGGACGACCAGGAAGAGCTGGTCAGATCCGGTAGGATGCGTGCCGATCTGCCCGCCCGGTTCGAAATGAACGGCGTGAATACGGGTCTGTCCGGTTCCCGTGACCAGGATTGCGCTGGCCGCTCCGGTGCTTTCGTACTGCAGAATCGGCCGCAGCGACGGCGGCGTGAGCTGGATCATGCGCATGGTGGGGCCTCCGAGAACCCGGCCGATCTGCGACGGGCCACCTCGGTTGGGGACCGTCCGGTCCTGCCGCCTTGCCCGTATGACATCCTGCTGGTACCGTACCCGACATCGCCATCGGATCCAACCAAGGGAGGGATTCCCGATGATCACGAGAGACCCGGGAGCGCCCGGCATGCGCCAGGTATCGATCCTCGCCGTGATGCTCGTCGTCTTCTGCGCCACCGCCTTCGTGATGGGCGGTTGTGGCCGGAAGGGGGCCGAGAAGGAAGCGGTGAAGGAGGGTGCCGCCGCCGCTACCGACACCAGCGCCTTTCTTGATGCCCGCGCCGTGACCGACACGACGGCCCGCCTGGCCGCTTGGGAAGCGTTTCTGAAGAAGTACCCCACGAGTTCGTTCCGGCCGCGGGCGGTCGCGTCGCTCTGTGGTCTGCTCCTGGCCAAGGATCCGGCGAAGCTCGAGGGCTACCTGGCCAAGGCGTTCGAGGCCGAGAAGGACCCGGCTACCCGCGGGCAGCTCCATTACGCCGCCTGCCAGCACGCGCAGGCCCACGCCGGGGATCGACTCCCGGCGGTGCTGAAGGCGATGCGCGACGATCCCACCATCGAGGCAGACGCCTGCAACATGGTGGCGTGGGACCTGGTGGAGCGGAGCCCGGCGCTCAGCGACGCGGCGGAGCGGAACCGGCTTCTTGACGAAGCGATTGCGCTGGCGGCCATCGGAGTGCCGAAGGCGACGGACGATGATTCCAAGGCCTCCATCCTGGACACCCAGGCCTGGGCGCACTTCGGAAAGGGCGAGTATGCCCCGGCGATCGATCTCCTGGTCCAGTCCGTCCGGCTCGATTCGACCAACACCGAAGTGCAGATGCACCTTGCCCAGGCCTATGACAAGGCCGGCCGGTCGAAGGAGGCGCTGGCCCTCTATGCCGATCTGCTCATCCCGGCGGAAGACCCGATGATCCGCGAGCGGGTGGAGGCGCTGAGCAAGGCTGCGGGCGAACCGCCGGCGGCGGTGTTCAAGCGCATCGATCAGGCCCGCGAGGCGAACGCCCGGCCAGCGCCGGCGTTCACGCTCAAGGACTACTCCGGCAAGGAGCTCGCATTCGCCGACACCAAGGGCAAGGTGGTTCTCCTCAACTTCTGGCATCCGACTTGAAGCCCCTGCCGTGCGGAGTATCCGCACTTGCAGGAGATCCAGCAGCAGTACAAGGATCGCGGCTTTACGGTCTTCTCCGTCGAGACGACGAACCGTCTGCAGTTGGCGAAGGAGTTCACCGACAAGGTGGGCGCGACCTTCCCCATCGTCCTCGACGATGCCAAGGTCAGCAAGGAGCTCTTCAGCATTCTCGGTACGCCGACCAACCTGCTCATCGACAAGAAGGGAAGAATCTACTTCACGTCGATCGGCTACAGCGCGGGACACGAGAAGGCGCTGGCCGCGATGGTGGAGTATCTGCTGAAGCAATCTTGATCGGCGGCGGGATCACAGGTTGGGTGCAGAGGAGCCTGGTCGGCCCGCGCGCCCATTGGCGGGCCGACCGGCGCCGGGAAGGCGGCTGGTAGTCTGCTTCGACGCCACTTCAGATCCACCGCGGGAGGCGCACAGTGAAAGTCTTCATCTCGGCAGACATGGAGGGGATCACGGGAATCTCCTCCTTGAAGCAGATCAGCTCGAGCGGCGCCGAGTATGGCACAGCCCGGCACTGGATGACCGAGGATGTGAATGCGGCCGTCGCCGGCGCGCTCGACGGCGGCGCCACGGAAGTCGTGGTGCGCGACGCGCACGGCTCGGCGATCAACATCATGCCGGACCGACTGCATCCCGCGGCGCGTCTGATCGCCGGGTGGAGTCCCACCCTCGATATGCTGCAGGGATTGGACAGCACGTTTGGGGCGGTGTTCTTCGTGGGATACCACCCGGGACCGCCGGCGGCGGGCGGGGTGCTCAGTCACACCTACTCCATGCCCCTGATTCGCGAGGTCGCGATCAACGGGGTTTCCGCGGGGGAGAGCCTGATCAACGCCTTGCAGGCGGGGGTGCTGGGAGTACCCGTGGGGCTCGTTTCCGGCGAGAAAGGGCTGCACGACGAGATCGCCCCGGTTCTCGGCGAGGCGCTCTTCGTGCAGACCAAGATCGGCTATGGGTGGCAGTCCGCCCTGCTGAAGCCGATGGCCGAGTGCCGGGAGCAGATCCGCACGGCCGCGTCCGGTGCGGTCAAGCGCTGCCTGCAGGGTGCGGGGTTTCCGGTGTATCGCCCCGCCCTGCCGGTGCGCGCACGGATCGACTATCACCGGGCGGAGGCGGCTCTGGCCTCGCGCCTCGTCCCGGGCGTGGAGACGATCGATGCCCGGTCGATCTGGCTGGGGGCGGACACCGCGGAGGACTGGGTGCGGCGTTTCCAGCTCTTGAGCCAGGTGCTCTACGGGATGGAGAAGTAAGCGGGCCGAAGGACGGCGAGACCGGCGAGGCCGCGCCGGTCCGGTCGCTTCACTATCGCTCCTTACCCCACAGTTCCGCCAGGCGCAGCAGCACCAGCACGGCCGCCTCCATCTCCTCCAGGCAGGCGTACTCCAACGGAGAGTGGTAGTTGTACATCCCGACGCTCAGGTTGGGAGTGGGCAGCCCCATCGCGCTCAACCGCGAACCGTCGGTGCCTCCGCGGATCACTTCCCGGCGCGGCGTGAGCCCCGCGCGGCGCATCGCCTCCTCGGCCAGCGCCACGGCTCGGGGCTCCTTCGAAAGCGGTCCGATCATGTTCCGGTACTGCTCTTTGACCGCGATATCGACCCTGGCGCCCGGGTGCTCAGCCATGATCAGGGCCGCGATCCGCCGCAGGATCTCCGCCTGCTCGTTGAGCTCGGAGGTCACGAAGCTGCGGAGCAGGATCTTGATCCGGGTCTCGGCGACACCCCCCTCGATCGTGTAGGGATGCAGGAACCCGTCGCGGCCGGCGGTGCGCTCCGGTGAGAGGACATGCCAGGGAAGCCGCTCCAGGAACTGCCCGGCGAGCCGGATCGAGTTGATCATCTTGCCGCGAGCCAGTCCGGGATGGATGTTTCGCCCCTGGATCGTGATCGTGGCGAGATCTGCGGAGAAGGTTTCGTCTTCGATGATCGCGCAGCCCTCGCCGTCGAGGGTGTACGCGACGTGGGCCGCGATCGCGCTGAGGTCGACCTTGTCCACGCCGTGACCGACCTCTTCGTCGCAGGTGAAGACGACCCGGATGTCGCCGCGTTGGACGTCCGGTCGCGTCAGGAGACGAGCTGCCGTCTCCATGATCACGGCCACGCCGGCCTTGTCGTCGGCTCCGAGCAGCGTCGTGCCGTCGGAGGTGATGAGGGTCTTGCCCGCGAGCTCGGCCAGGCCGGCGGTCTCGTCCACGCGGATGATGCGGGAGGGATCGCCGGGAAGCGAGATGTCCTTGCCGTCATACCGGCGGTGGACAATCGGGTTGACTCCAGCACCGCTCGATTCCGGAGAGGTGTCCAGATGGGCGACCCAGGCCATCACGGGCGCGGCCGGGTCGGTGCCGGGCAGAGTCCCGATCACGATCCCGTTCTCGTCCTGGCGAACGTTCCGAAGCCCCATCTGCTCGAGCTCGCCCGCGAGCAGGCGGCCGAGGACGATCTGTCCCGGAGAACTCGGATACCCCGGGGCATCCTCCGCGGCGGTCGTCTCGATGCGAACATAGCGGCAGAAGCGTTCCAGCAAGGTATCCATGGGCGGGATTTCTCCTCCTCGGCAGCGGGGGACCGGCAGGTTCCCGTTCGGACGCCGGTCCGGAATCGGCGACGCCGGCCAACATCGCGGCCTTCGCGGCTCCAAGCAGTTCCCGCAGAGGCCGTGTGCCGGCGGCGCGCAGGCCGGAGCCGTCCGGGTATTCTCTCCGGCGAGGAGCTTCGTGTCCAGGGATCGCGACAGTCTGCCGCGGCTTTCCGGTGGCGGGATCGGCGGCGCCTCCGGTCGGAGTCCTCGTGCCACGACCTAAGGCGAAAGGCCCGCACCAGGCCTTCCTGGCGCGGGCCCTCGGCGGGCTCCCTCCCCGGTCCTTGTCTAGCGGTAGATCGACTTGATCCGTCCCCAGCTGGAGGGCTCGGTCGGAACTGGCGGCACGCAGGTTTCGATCGTGCAGGGAACATCTGGTCCAAGCCAGTCAAAGGCGCAATCCGCCTGGGTGGTAATTGTGCAGTCGCCGGTCGCATGGTCGCAGCACGCGCCGGTGGGTGGAGGCGGGGGCGGGCAGGTCTCCACGTTGCACGGGACGCCGGCGCCCAGCCAATCGAATGGGCAGTTTTCCTGGGTAGTGATGGTGCAGCCGCCGGTCGTGTGGTCGCAGCACGCGCCGGTGGGCGGAGGCGGGGGCGGGCAGGTCTCCACGCTGCACGGGACGTCCGGACCAAGCCAGTCAAACGGGCAGCTCGCCTGCGTCGTGACGACGCAGTCGCCGGTCGCATGGTCGCAGCACGCGCCGGTGGGTGGAGGCGGGGGCGGGCAGGTCTCCACGTTGCACGGGACGCCGGCGCCCAGCCAATCGAATGGGCAGTTTTCCTGGGTAGTGATGGTGCAGTCGCCGGTCGCATGGTCGCAGCACGCGCCGGTGGGCTGTGGACACGGGTTCGGATCGCAGCTGGTCAACGCGCCCAGCCAGAGGTTGGGTGGGGGACAGTCATACTGGCACGCCAGTAAGCAGGTGCCGCTCGGATCACAGCAGGCCCCCACGGGCGGGACAGGCGTCGGGTAGAACAGCACTCCAAAGAACGACAGGTGGTCGGGGTTGTCCGTGTAGACGGTGAAGAACGCAGTCTCGCCGGGCAGCACCGGATCCGTGCAGAAGTACAGATCGATCGTGGCGCCGACGATGTCGTTGTTGATGATCCACGATAGCCCCGACTGGGAGCTGGTCGGGTCCTCTCCGTTCATGCTGGCGTCCAGGAATCCCACATTCGATATGTCCTGACCGCCGATCGGGTCGAAGATACCGAAGTGGAAATCCCCCCAAGGCTGGGAACCGGTGTTCGTCACTGTGACCGTGAACGGACCCTTGAAAGGATCCAGGTCAGCGTGGCTGGATTGCACCTCATATGCAGGGCCCACCCCGCCGATCTCTCCGGTCCACGAACCGGGATGCCGTGCCCACGCTTCGGCGCTCACGAGAAGCAGGCCGAGAACCAGAGACCACCGGACAACTCCGTCCATAGAGGAACAAGCCTTAGGGCGCATTGGATACCTCCCTTCCACTCTAGAGTGGAAACCACGCATCAAGGATAGCGCGTGAAACGAGCGAATGCAATACGATAACTGCATTTTGGACAACAAGTTACCTCCGCGGTCTGTAGGTGTTTGTCTGACAGCGGAGGCGACGGGAAGGCCGCGCCGGGCCGGAGGGCGGGACGGAGGGCCGGCCGGTGGCCGACTCTCCTTCCCGGGGCAGGTGTGCTCGCCTGCGAGACAGAGCTGTCGGATGACCAGGGAGCTGCGGTGCCGGAAAGGCCGCGCCGGGCGGGAAGTCTCAGTCCACCAGCCCGTGCTGCATTGCGTACCGGGTGACCTCGGCGTTGTGATGCAGGCGGAGCTTCGCCAGCAGCCGCCGCCGGAATGTGCTCACGGTCTTGACGGACAGAGAAAGCTCGGTCGCGATGTCCGTTACGCTCTTTCCGGAGGCGATCATCCGCAGAACCTGGCACTCCCGTCGAGACAACTTCTCATGGGGCAGGGAGGGAGTGACGTGGCTGCCGGGCGTCGCGAGGAACGCGGCCAATGCGGGTGTGAGGAAACGTCCCCCTCCGGCGACAGCGCGGATCGCCTCGACGAGCACGTCGGGCGGGCTCGACTTCTGGACATAACCGGCCGCCCCGGCGGCGAGGGCGTGCCCGCCGTACTGATCTTCGGCATGGATGCTCAAGACGACCACGGGCAACGTGGGATGCTGCGCGCGCACAGTCTTCAAGGCATCGAGCCCGGCGGTACCGGGCATGGAGAGATCGAGGACCAGGACATCGCACGGGGTCTCGGCGATCCGTGACAGAAGCTCGCCTGCATCCGCGGCTTCTCCGGTCACCTGGATGTCGCCGGTCTCCGACAGGATCCGCTTGACCCCTTCGCGAACCACGGCGTGGTCATCAGCGATCACGACGCGAATCACGGCCATGTCTCCTCTCCTCACTTCGTCCCTTCGGTTGAAGGCAGGCGGAGACGCACGAGGGTGCCGCCCTTGGGCACCCGGGTGACGGTCACGGTCCCACCCCAGGGCGTGGCGCGCTCCCGCATGCCGGTAATCCCGAGCGAGGGGGCGGCGCTCCGGTGAGAAACCTGGATTCCGACTCCGTTGTCCTTCACCCGCAGCTCGACCATGCGTCCGGCGCGGCGGAGCACGATCTCGACTGCGGTGGCGCGCGCGTGGCGCGCGACGTTGGTCAGACTCTCCTGCACGATCCGGAAGACGGCGACGGCCCGCTCTCCGTTCAGCACGGGCGGAGGTGTCGGCATCTCCACCCGGCACGAGATGCCCGTACGCTGCTCGAATGCGCGCGCCTGCCAGTCGATGGCCGCCGCCAACCCCAGGTCGTCCAAAAGCGCCGGGCGCAGATCGGCGCAGATCCTCCGAATACGATCCATGAGGCTCTCCAGAAGGCTGCACACGGAATCGAGGCGGGCGCTTGCTTCCGCCGGGACGCCGTCCAACCTGGCCCGCAGCCAGTGCAGATCGAGTTTGAGTCCGGTCAGGACCTGGGCGAACTCGTCGTGCAGCTCGCGGGCGATGTCCGCTCGTTCCGCCTCGCGCGCGGTCTGCACGTGATGGGCGAACCGGCGCAGCTCCGCCACCAGCCTGCGTTGGCGTTGCTCGCTCTTTTGCAGAGCATCCTGAAGCCGCTTCAAGTCGGTGACGTCGATCATCGTGCCCTGGAGGATCGTCAGATCGCCGTTCGCATCCGGCACCAGCCGCACATTCTCGAGGATGTGCACCGGCCGTCCGTCCTTGCGGCGCATGATGAATGCGTTGTTGCGGAGAACGCGCGAGCGGCGGAGGCGCGCCAGAAACGCGTGACGGTCGGATTCCGCCGCGTAGAGCGCCGTGGCCGGGCGGGCGAGCAGGTCCTGGGGTGAGCGGTAGCCGAAGATCCGGGCCATCGACTTGTTGCACTCCAGAAAGCGTCCGTCGAGGGTGGTGCGGTAGACACCGGCCACATCCAGCTCGAAGATCTGACGGTAGGGATCCTCCACCGGTGTGCGCGCGGAGCGGCGGCGCGACGGAGAGGAGTCCGCGGAGGCTTTCTCCCGCGCGGTGGGACTCGCCCGGGTCGCGGCCGGTCGAGCCCGGGATCTCACACCCGGCGAGCGAATGGAGCCGGATCTGGTCTGGCGCTTCACGGGAGACTCCCCTGCACTCCTCAAACCATCGCCGGAAGATCGGACAGACCCTCTGTCTCCGGACGAGGCCTCTGCTACCGGGCGGACCCTTTGCTTCCAGGCGAGCTCTCTGCTTCCGGGCGGCCCGTCTCGACGCGCCGGGCACGCGGGTCCGGACTTCCGGCATGTCGGTCGAAGGCCGCCGCTGCCCGGAGAAGCGGCCTTCGTCTGTACCTGGCGGCGGGTCGTTCCCCCGCAGCCTAGCGCATCAACACGCCCCGCTGGGTGACGGTGCGGCCGTCCACCTGCAGGCGGAACAGGTAAAGCCCGTTGGGCGCCTCGTTCCCACCGGCATCCCGGCCGTCCCAGCCGATCGTGTGCGTGCCCGCCGCGGCCGGCGACCGGAGGAGGCTTCGCACGATTCGTCCCTGGACATCCACCACGGCGAGATCGACTCGGCCGGCGGCCGGCAGCCGGAAGGCGATCGTGGTGGATCCGTGGAACGGGTTCGGCCAGTTCGGCAGGAGCTCGAAGTCGGGCCGTTCGTCCGGTGATGCGACCGCCGACGGATCGGCGCCCACGAAGTAGTCGTAGAGACCCGCCGGCGCCGAAGGCGGCCGCGTGGCGCGCCGGTTCGATTCATCGGCGGCGAAGACGTAATACTCCACCGTTGTGCCCGCGGGCTGCTCCGGGATGAAGGCGTAGAACGAGTCGGGAGTCGCCCCGGCCGTCATCGTCACGGGCGAGAAGGACGGGCTACCCGCTGTCCGCCAGTAGACCAGCAGCGAGTCTGTCTTGAGCCCCATTTCACTGCGGTCATCGATGACTGCGCCCACGCGGACGTCTCCCGGCGCGCTCAGGGTGTCGGGGAGCGGCTTCACGTCGACCCGCAGCATGTACTTGTCATGGATTCCCATCACCCGGCAGTGGATGGCGTCGTCGCTGAGCCAGCTCCCGGTGAAGCCGACCACGTCATAGCCGGGCAACGCCGCCCGATAGGTCTGCAGGGCGGTTCCGTCGTAGCTGGTTCCGAACAGCGGAACCAGGGCCTTGTTGTTCAGGATGACACCGTTCGTGTAGGCTGCCACCCCACCGCTGATGGAGGGGCAGTAGATACGGACGATCTTGTACGGACGGCCGTAGCAGTTCGTCCAGGTCGCAATGTTCGCGACCGCCGCTTCGATGCGGGCATAGTCGGTGTTGGTGGTGGCCACCTGTTTGACGAGAATCGTCTCCTCGTTGAGGAGCTTGGCCCAGCAATCGATGTGATGGATCCCACTGAGCTGGATGTCCGGGATGACCCGGTACGGCGAGATGCCGAGGTAGCTCAGCATGTAGGCATCGACCTGCGCGTCGGGGATGGTGTTCTCGTCGTAGACCAGCTGGGTCGAGTGGCCGATGCCGTGACCGTCGCACATGTAGTTGCCGCCGGTGTGGATCAGCGGCGAGCCGTAGACCGGAACGCCCCAGGTCGTGCCCACGGCGTAGTTGACCGCGTCATCCTGGGGGCGGGGACGATTGTAGTGGTGGTCTACGATCCCCTGGTCCCCGTTGGCGTCGAACATGAACTGGGGTCCGTAGTCGCGGGTCCAGATCGAGTTGGTGGCGGCGATCTGGAAGAAGACGTGGGCCATGTTCACGCCGGCCGCGTTGAGCGAGTTGTAGACCGTGGTCTGTTCGGACGAGTTGGCGACGAGGATCCACAGCTGGATGTCCTCGGCGATCTCCTTGAGGAGGGCGTTGGAGAGACCGAACGGATAGCGCACCAGGGCTCCGGTGACCGGCTCCCACTCGGCGCACTGGCGGATTCCGGGGCCCGGGGGAGGTGGCGTGTCCCGGGTGTAGGTGCCGATCTGCGCCCGCATGGCCTCTTCTTCCGGGGTCATCCCGATCGGAAGCGCGTTCTCCTCGGGTGGGTTCGTGATCGGAGCGCCCGGATAGCCGGCGAGAGCGAACCCGGCCGCAGCCAAGATGGTGAACAGGGCAAAGATGACGGCGATTCCGCGGACCAGCCTTCCGGACGGAGAACTCCTGAACGGCATCGTGTGCGCTCCTTTCCTCCCCACGAGTTGGCCGGGCGCGGGCACCGGTACCGCGTCGATGCGCCAACCACAATCCCTTTAAGTATAACGGAAAGCCGTTCCCGCTCTGAGCACCCATGTGCCCTGGCGGTACGGTTTCTTCACGGCGGCGGCAGGCCGCTCGTGGACCGTGGCCTCCGGGGTGCGCGCGCACCGAAACGAACTCGTGCAGCCGCTACGCTCCCTCTCGAAAGTGGTCCCATCCCCCTCCCGCCACTGCATCTACGGGCATCCCGGCGACCTCGATCGGATTGAGAATCATTCCTGATGGAGTGGGACCGGGGGCGGAGGGGAGGATCTCGCCGATTTCCGTAACCGTCAGGCCGGTGGATGCGCGCAGCTTCTCGGCGACGCGGTCCGTAGCCTCCGGCCGAACGGTCAGGAGCAGCTCGTAGTCATCGCTTGGATCGAGCGTCCAGGCGGCGCGCGGGCGGCCGAGCTGTGCCGCCGCGGCTTCCAGATCCGCGTCTAGCGGAAATCTGCGGGAGTCGATCCGGGCGCGGACGCCGCTGCGCTCGCAGATCCGGGTCAGGTCGCCGACCAGTCCGTCACTGAGGTCCACTAGCGCAGTGACCGGCCGATCCGTCAGTTGCGCCAGGACTCGGCCGGCGGCGATCCGGGCCTCCGGCCGGAGATAGGCGCGGACGAGCGCTCGCCCCCACGGGTTCCGGAACAGGAAGCGCTCGATCTCCTCGTGACAGGCCGGACCGGCCCCGATCCCGGCGGCCCGAGCCCCGCCAGACCGGTTGTCGGCAGCAACGCTGCGGTCGCCGGCATCGCCGTCGCGCTCGGTCGCGGCCCGCAGAATCGCCAATCCCGCCGCGCTTCGTCCCGGAGATCCGGTGATCAGGATCCGGTCCCCCGGGCGAGCTCCGGCGCGGGTGAGTGCCCGGCCGGGCTCCACCCGGCCGATGAGGGTGATGTCCACGAACCACTCCGGGCCGTGCCCCGTGATGTTCCCGCCGACGATCCGGGCCTCGGTTCCCTCCAGCGCTTCGAGCATGCCGCGGTACAGCTCCTCGACGGCGGAGACTTCCAGGGCGCCGGGAAGACCGAGCGATACCAGGGCGTGTCGCGGCTCTCCGCCCATGGCGGCAATGTCGCTGAGGTTGACGGTCATGGCGCGCCGTCCGACCGCCCGGGGCTCCGTCCAGCGAAGGTCGAAGTGGCGGCCGCATACCTGCGTATCGCAGGTCAGCACCAGATCCCATCCGGGCTCGGGCCGGACGAGAGCCGCGTCGTCACCGATGCCGAGGAGGAGCTCCGGGGGCGCGGCCGTCAACTCCGGTGACCCGGGGCCGCCCGCCAACACGGCGCGGATCCGTTCGATCAGGGAGAACTCACCGATGGAGGCGATCCGCTCATCTCCGCCCGTGGGAGGCGACGGCGGTTTGGTGTCGGGAGCGGATCTCGGCCCGGTTCCGGGTTCGGGGGCGGGATACGGTCCGTCCCCGCCATCCGGGGCCGCGTTCATGCTCCGCGCGCCTCGATCAGGGCTCGCATCTTCGCGACCACCGCCGCCGGGTCGTCCGCCAGGCACGCGGCTCCCAGCACCGCCACGCCATGCACGCCCGTGGCCAGAACTGCGGCCAGGTTCTCGGCATTGATGCCGCCGATGGCGATGAGCGGAAGGCTGGCCGCGCGCACCGCCCGGGCCAGGCCGTCCAGTCCCAGGACCGGACCGGTGTCCCCCTTGGACGAGGTGGCAAACACCGGACCGATCCCGGCGTAGTCGGCTCCGTCCCCGTACCGCGCGCGGGCCTCATCCGCATTGTCGGCGGAACCGCCGATCATTCGCGCCGGCCCGAGGAGCTCCCGTGCCAGAGAGATCGGAAGATCGTCGTCGCCGAGATGGACGCCATCGGCGTCGGCAGCCAGCGCGACATCGACACGATCGTTGACCACCAGCGGTACTCTCCTCCGGCGGCAGGCATCCCGGAGCGCGATCGCCTCTTGCAGCAGGAGCCGGGTCGCGGCGTGCTTGCGCCGGTACTGGATCGTGTCGGCGCCGCCGTCGAGAGCCGCCCGGGCAAGGTCGAGGTGACTCCAGCGGGACTGCAGCTCCGAGTCGGTGAGGACGTGGAGGCGGCCGATCGACTTCATCTGCTCACCTCGAGCGCCGTGCCTTCTTCCCGACAGTCCGCTTCGTCGCGACCGGCTTCCGCGCCGATCCCCGCGCCGTCGTCGAGACCCTGCTCCCGCGGGCCTTCCTTGAGCTCGCCTTCTTCGGGCCGACCTTCGTGGTGCCGGGTGATCTCATTGGCTGCGTTTTTCCGGCAGCCTTCTGCATTGGGGACACTCGGCGCCTCGGCGTGGATGCCTTGCCCGAGGCACGCGCCGGCGCAGCGGCGGCCGGCCGGGCCTTTGTCCAGTCGGCCAGGAAGAAGAAGTGGTGGGTGGGTCCGTGCCCGTGCCCGATGTCGAGTCCATGGCGGAGCGCCCCGTCGAGGTACTTCTTGGCGCGACCCACCGCCTCCGCCACCGAGAGGCCGCGCGCCAGCCACGCGGCGATCGCGGCGGAGTACGTACAACCGGTACCGTGCGTCGATCGGGTTTCGATCCGGGGCGAGGAGTACTCCCGCGTCGTTCCCTCGGTGAACAGGAAGTCGGTGGCGCGGGAGGGGTCGAGCCCCTTTCCCTCCAGGTGTCCGCCTTTCAAGAGCACCGCCTTCGGGCCCATCGCGAGCAGCTTGTGCCCGGCCGCGTCGATGTCCTCGCGGCTGGCCAGCCGGACGCCGCAGAGCAGCTCCGCCTCGTGCCGGTTCGGGGTGACGATCGTCGCCAGCGGCAGCAGCTCCTTGCGCACGCGACGCACTGCGTCCGGCTGCAGCAGCGGGTAGCCGCTCTTGCTGACCATCACCGGATCGACCACCAGCGGCGGGGACGCCGGACCCAGCGAGCGCCAGAACGCGGAGACGGTGGAGACGATGCCCTTCGAGGAGAGCATGCCGGTCTTGACGGACGCCACGGCGAAGTCCTCGAACACCGCCTGCAGCTGCGCCAGGATGAGGTCTTCCGGCAAGTCGAACGCTCTCGTCACGCGCTGGGTGTTCTGGGCCGTGACGGAGGTGAGCACCGACATCCCGAAGACGCCGTTTGCCTGGAAGGTCTTGAGATCGGCCTGGATGCCGGCGCCGCCGCCGGAATCGCTGCCGGCAACGGTCAGGCACTGTGGAATGGTGGAGGACATGCCGGCGATCTCCCCATTGGGGCCTTGCGGGACCTCCCTCGATGCCGCCGCCCGCGGCCGGATGGAGGGCCCGGACCGAGGATAGTCCCAACCCGCGATCGCCGGGAAGCGGGGAGTTCCGCACCGAACCGGAGCGGCCAGGTTCAACGCGCTTCGGCCGCGCACCGGCCGCGCCGGTGGCCCCGACCGGCGCGCGATCACGCGAGGCGAAGCCGGTTTGCGCCGCGAATCATCGCCGGCTCAGCGTCAGCGCCCCGCTAGATCCCGAGGATGCGGCGCACCATCTCCGGGCCGTTCTGCCAGAACGCGAGCACCACGCCCATGAGGCTCTCGCCGGCGATGACTCCCGAGGCCACAGGGAAGGTGTAGTCCTCGGCCGCCTTGGGGTGCCTCTTCTCGAACCAGCCCCCGGCCAGGGCGCCGAGGAAGAAGAGGAGCCCGTAGTACCAGTGGAACGTCCAGGCCAGACCGAGGCCGGCGGGGGACGGGACCCACGGTAAGACCTTCGCGTAGGTCTTGTGCTTCGGGTGCGTCTCGGGCTTCTGGAGAAACCGGCTCAGCAGCGGAAGGATGATTCCGACGAGCCCGCCGATGATGATCAGGTTCACCTTCACCGGCTCGAGCGAGGCCAGGCCGCGGCTGAGCGCTTCCGCGACTGCCTTCCAGGTCTGGGCCGCGGGCGCCGGGAACTGGTCCCCGCCCAGCACCGAGGCGTTCGGCACCAGGATGTTGAAGCAGACAACCGGAATCAGCGTGCCGACGAAGATGCCGGCGAATTGTGCGATGAACTGCTTTCGCGGGTGCGCGCCCAGCAGGTAGCCGCTCTTGAGGTCGGTGAGGAGGTCGGCTGAGGCCCCGGCGGCGGCGGCCGTGACGTTGGCGCTCATCAAATTGACGTTCATGTTGCCGGGACTGATCGCTCCGAACGTGAGCTGCGTGATCTTGCCCATGGCGCCGACCGGCGTGGTGTCGGTCTCTCCGGTGACGCGGCAGGCGACCAGGGCGAGTGCGAAGGAGATGACCACCGCGATCAGCGTCTGCCAATAGGGCATGTGGAAGGTGAGGTGACCCAGGACGGCCAATCCGGCGAATCCGACCACCTGTCCCGCGAAGAACCAGGACGACGGGGTCTCGATCGCGTCCAGCGGATCGTTGGTCTTCGCCCGTCCGCCCATGAACATGTTGCCAATGCTGCTGAAGGCGCGCATCGCGCTCTTCCACTGCATGGCGAAGGCCAGCAATCCGGAGGTGACCATGCACGCGGTGCCGGCCCAGAGCGTCCAGCTGACGATCTGGCGGTAGCCGCCGGCGGCGGACACATAGGTCTGCAGGACTCCGGCGGAGTCGACGGTGCCGTGGCTCTGCAGCCAGGGCGCCATCACCATCCAGCAGAGGATGCTGCCGACGATCATGCTGACGCAGACGCGCATGCCGGTGATGGCCCCGGCGGCGATGAACATCGGTTCCCACGAGAACATCACGGTGCGCCCGTTCCACGCCGGCCCGAGGACTCGCGTGTTGAAGCTTGTCACCCAGGTCCCGATCATGAGCGGTTCGAGCTTCGTGCTGATGAGGACGAGGCCCTCCGTCCAGAACTTGCTGATCAGTCCGAGGAGTCCGGCGATGCCCAGGGCGCGGGCCGACTGCATTCCCTTGCTGCCAGTGGAGTGCAGGGCGCGCAGCGTTTCGGCAGCGGCGATGCCGGAGGGGAAGCGGAGCTGCTCGGTATTGATCATCTGCCGCTTCATGGGGATGGCCATGGTCACTCCCAGGATCGCCAGGAAGAAGACCCAGCCCATCATCAGGGGCACCGGCATGGTCTGGTTGTTCAGGAGGATGAAGGCGGCGAACGCTGATACCAGCGTCCCGCCCGTGGAGTAGCCGGCCGAGCTGGCGGTCGACTGCATGCAGTTGTTCTCGAGGATCGTCATCGGAGTGCGGGCGAGCCTGACCTTGTGGAAGAACGTCCAGATGGCATAGGAGAGGATGCAGGCGGTAATCGCCACCCCGAATCCCCACCCGGCCTTCAGACCGATATAGAGGTTGGTCAGGGAGAGGACCCCTCCCAGGACCGATCCCATGATCACCGCCCGCCAGGTGAGCTGGCGCATCCGGTCGCCGCGGCCGGTGTACACCTGCTCGTACCACTGCCGCTCGATCTCCTCCGGGGTTCCCTTGAATCCCTCGACGCAGAGCTTGTCGAGCTCGTCGGGGTTGGCGTGGGGGCCGGCCGGGTGGCTGCTGCCCGTCGGGGATGTCGTGCGCGTCTTGCTCATGCAGTCGTTCCTTTCCGGCCGCTCGGCCATGGGGACGGTCGCGATCCTACACAAGCCGTCTCATCAGGCCAAGCGGGAGGTTTGGCTCCGCGAGCAGGCGTGCCGGCTGGACCCCGCATCCGGCAGGGCCCATACTCCCTTTGTGTCACACGACCGGTATGCAACCGCGGGAAAGGCCGCGGAGGCGGAGGCGCTCGTCTCCACCTCGACCACGGAGGACGAAGGGGGATCGGCGCGGCGCGAGGTCGACCCCGCAAATGCGACCGCCTCCGAGTCCGGTCCTGCCGAGCTTGTCCCGGGAGCGGATCCTGCCGCGACCGCCTCCCGCCCACCCTCCTTCTGGACCCGGTCCTTCTTCCTGGTGTGGCAGGGGCAGCTCGTTTCCTCGCTCGGCGACACCGTCTATCAGCTCGCTCTCGGCTTCTGGATTCTCAAGGTGACCGGATCGACCGCCCTGATGGGGACCCTCATGGCCGCCTCGACGTTGCCGCGGATCCTGGTGGCGCCCTTCGCGGGGGTGGTGGCCGACCGGTCCGACCGCAAGTGGCTCATGGTGTGGATGGAACTGATCCGCGGGGTCTGCGTCACCCTGGTCGGAATCGCGGCATTTGGCGGATGGCTGCAGGTCTGGATGGTGTTCCTGGCCGGGATCATCATCGGTCTGGGCGGCGCATTCTTCGGCCCGGCCCTGGGTGCGTGCGTGCCCGATCTGGTTCCTTCCGCAAAACTGGTGCAGGCGAACTCGGCCATGCAGCTCGTCGGCACCAGCTCCATGATCTTCGGCAGTGTGCTGGGCGGCTTCCTCTACCAGGCGATGGGCGTGGCCCGGCTGTTTCTCTTCAACGGGCTGAGCTATCTCTTCAGCTCGCTCATGCTGGTGTTCGCCCGGATCCCGCGGGTGGTCCGCACGGGAGCGCCGAGGCACTTCATCGCGGATCTGCGCGACGGATTCCACCTCTCCTGGAGGATGCGCGGCCTTCGCATCCTGGTCCTGGCCGGCGCGGCGCTCAACTTCTTCGCGGTCATCGGGCTGGTGCTGTTCCTGCCGTTGTTCGAACAGACCGCAGGCCTGGGACCCGCGCGGTATGGCGTGCTGATGGGTGCGGTTGGCGCCGGGTTCTTTGCCGGTTTCACCACGGCCGCCATCGTGCCGATTCCGCCCGCGCGCCGATTCCGCGTCTTCTACGCGTGCAGCATCGTGGTCTCTCTCTCCATGATCGCCATCCCTCTGGCGCCGTTCCCGATCATGCTGGCCCTCGCGGTGATGACCGGATTCGGCAACGCGATCATGAACGGCTTCATCCAGTCGCTGGTGCAGATGGCGGTGCCGGCCGACATGCGCGGAAAGGTGTTCGGCCTGCTGGCCTCGCTCTCGACGGGCCTCACTCCCCTGGCCATGGCGCTGGGCGGCGTGCTGGCCGAGTTTGTTCCCGTGCGCCTGTTGATACCGGCCTGCTTCGTGGTGGTCTTGCTGATCCTTCTGCCGCTGGCGCTCAGCGCCGACTTCCGGCGGTTCTTCAGCCAGGAACCCGAAGCTTTGCCCGGTCCGGCCCCCCGCCCGTGAAAGACCCGCCGTCACGGGTCGCCGGGCACAGGATGATGCGCGGCCTGCGCAGGCCGACGCGGATCTCGGTGGTGCCATCGAGCAGGGTCCAGCCTCCGGAGTGGGCCGCGAGGAGGGCGCGCATCCCGGGGGACAGCGCACCCGCGCCGAATCCTTCGACGAGCACCAACGGAAACGGCGGGGACCAGTCCAGAAACTCGGAGAGTCCGGCGCCGGCGGCGATCGCTCCGGCGGCCCCTTGTCCGGCCCAGCCCTCGAGCAGCGCCCGCGTGACCTGTCCATCGTGAACCACGATTGTGCCCGCCGCGGCGCCGTTTGTTCCCCGGGCTGCCCCGGCCGATGAACTCCCCGCCGCCGGCGAATCGCCGAACACGAGCGGCCCCGCGGTCTCCTGTCCGGTGCCCCAGACCCCCGACAGCTCGAGGCCCGGGCCTTCGATGACCGCTCCGCGCGGAGTGCGCTCCACGACCGATCCCGGCAGCCAGGCGTTGACCTGCAGCTCCTCCAGAAGCGGTTGAATCCGAACCGTGCCGCGGTCGAGATCGATCGACTCGATGCGCCCGCGACCCGGTGAGGAGACGACCCGAGGCGCGCCGTGTCCGGTCTGGGCGGCGAGCCACTGCCCCTTCTCCACTTCCTGCCCGACCTGGCACCGGAGGTAGGGAAGAAGCCGCTTCGCCGGAAGGTCGAGCTCTCGAGCGAGATCGACGAGCCAGACCTCTCGGGCAAACTCGGGGCGCTCCCGCACGACCACGGTGCCGTCGGGCAGGATCCGCTCGATTGTCCCGGTGACCGTCGAATGGAATTCCTTTGTGGAGAACGGGCCGGTCTTGCGGCGGGCCAGCAGCGTGCCGGCCTCGACCAGGTCGCCCTGCCGCTTCAGGAGAAAGGACGCCGTCTCTTCCGGGGCGCACTGCAGGGTGGCGGCGGGCTTGAGGAAGAACGGCCGGGGAAAGAGCCGGGTGCAGCGCGCCACGACGGTGCCGCTTTGTACGATCTGGCCCTCGCCCACCCGCACGTCACCCGGGATGTTCAACTCGCGACGGATGCGGATCATTGTGAACCGAAGCTCCGCGGGGGCTCGACCGAATCGCGAATCACTCTCCGCATCCCCCGCAGTGTCGACCGCGATCACGCCCGGTCCGGGGTCGGAGAGATCGGCGGCGCCGAGCTGGGAGCGGGGGGCCTCCCGTGACCCGCCACCGTGATCCCGCCCACGGCCGGCGGCCGGCGTCGGCCCGGCGGAGCTCGCCCCGCCGGAAGTCGAGCTGGCTTTTCGACCCTCTCTCGCGGTGCCCAGCCGTTCCAGGGCGACACTCTGGTATAGCTCCAGGGCGAGGTCGGGCCGGACCTCGGCCAGGGCGCCCAGGTGCGGGATCACAAACCCTCGGTCCACGGCCAGCTCAATTCGCCCCTCCGGCTGAAGCCCGTCGACCAAGATCCGGGCCGCGACTCCCGGCTCTGCGTGCGAGAGGATACCCCCGCTTCCGATGACCATGGCGTACCCGCGCAACGATTCGGGCTTGAGCGGAGGGCGGCTTGCCGCCGCCGAGCCTGAAGCGTTGGTCTTTGCGCCGCCGTCCATCACGGACCGGATCTGAAGCTCATCGGAGCTGCGGTCGAGGGAGGTGCCGCGCAGGACGCGGAGGTGATCGCGGACCGCCTCGCGGATCGCCAGTGCGGCAACCGCGCGCTCCACCCGGGCGTCGGCGTCGCCGGCGGGAAGGCGGGTCGGGTGCAGCAGCTTGCCGCCGACACGGTCCACCACCTCGCGCGTTTCGATCGGCGGATCGAGCAGGGCGCACACCGCCTCCACGCCGACCCGGCGCAGGACGTGCAGGATCGAGTAGCTCATTCCGAGGTTGGCGCTCACGGTGCGCTGCACCACGCCGTGCTCGGCGGTGAAGACATCGGTCGTGGCGCCCCCGATGTCGATGGCCAGGATGCGTTGCCTCTGCGTGCGCGAGGCGAGCGCCAGCATCGATCCGAACGCGGAGGGGGTCGGCAGTACGGGGGCGGCCACCCAGTCGAGGAGCGTGGGATATCCGGGAGCCTGCGACATCACATGTTCCATGAACGTGTGATGGATGGCATCGTGCGCGGGGCCCAGCCTCTCGCGGTCCGGTCCCGGCCGGAGATTGTCCACGACCGTGACCGCGAAGTTCTTGGAGAGCGTGTCCATCACGAACGGCGCGGCCTGCGCGTTCCCGGCGTAGATGACCGGGAGTCTGGCCGCGGCGTTCAGCTTGGGGCGCAGCGCCGCCTCGTTCAGCAGTTCCGCCAGGAAGACCGGTCCGGAGAAGTTGTCGCCGTCGAACCCTCCGGCGAGGAGCACGATATCCGGCCGCAGCGCTTCCAGGGCCTGGACCTTGCCGTAAGGGGTGCGGCCGTCGTCCATGGCCAGGACGTCCAACACGATCGCGCCGGCACCCAGCGCCACTCGCTCGGCGCTGCGCGAAGTGATCGAGGCGACCAGTCCGGTGACGACCATGGCGAGCCCGCCGCCCGCGCTGGAGGTCGAGAGGTATGGAATCGCGGGCCGGCCGTCCGACCAGAGCGTGCAGCCGGTCTGCGGTTCCAGCGCTTCGAGTGCCCGCTGTACCCCGACCGTCACGTCTGCGTGGGGATGCTCCACGGTCGTGGGCGACTCGGCATGGTAGATGCGCCAGGCCTCCCGTTCGCGCAGGAAGAACCGCGCTTTGGTCGTGGTGCTGCCGACGTCCGTGACACAGAAACACCGGGGGTCGGCAGGCAGTCCCGGATGGACGGACATGGCGGCTGTCTCCTCCGAGCTCTCGTAGTCGCGCAGGCCTCGCGGCCGGGCGGACCCGGCCGCGCGCTCGCGTGGTCCTCAGGGAGTGTACGGGGGCCGTGGGGCATCGTCCACGCGGATCCCATGGGTTGACGATGCTCTGGGGCGCATCTACGGTGAGACACGAGGTTTGCCGTGTTGCCCGCAGCGGGTGCGTGGGCCGGCCGATCGACCGGCCATGGAATTCGCGGGCGGAAGCTGCATCGATCGGGTTCCCCGGAGGGAGCATGAGGCTTCGATTGCGATTGCGTCCGTTGGCCCTTTTGCTTCCGGTTGCACTTCTGACCCAGTCCTCGTGCTGCACTCTCGCCGGGATGGGAATCGGATCGTTGATCGACGGGAAAGACCCGGGGCCGCATTCCGAAGCGCTGCGGCGGGCATCGCATCTGTATGCGGGATTGGCTGTGGAGGTGACGACCCGGGATGGCCGAACGGTTGCGGGCCGGCGCGAGGGCAACCACCGGCTCACTGAATCGGAATTGCGTGCGCTCTACCGGGATCTCGCCGCTCGCTCGGTGGGCGCGCCCCGGCTGCCGCTGCCCGGCGACACGATCCTCGTGTCCACGGGAGGCCGGAACGATTGGGTGCGATTCGAGAGGTTGACCAGCCGGAAGCCGCAGTCCGGGACGGTCCTCCTGGACTCAGCCACGGTTGGTGCGGTCGTCCTCGACTTGCCGGTGACAACCGTGCCCCGGACGATTCCGTGGTCGTCGCTCGAGTGGATTCAGTGGAATGATGGCACCCGGCTGGAGGATCCACGTCTCCTGCGGCCGGTGCTGGCCCGGATCCCGGCGGATCCCAGGATCCTCACCGTTCGCACGGAATCCGGAGTCCGCGAGGAGTTCCGCTCCTGGGAAGTCGAGCGCATCGACACGTTCCCCGCTAACTTCGCGACGACCATCGGTGTATTTGCCGGCCTGGGGTTCGACGTCTACATCTTGTACCGGATCGGTCAAGGGTTTGTGATGCCGCTTAACTGACGCAGAAACAGCGTCGCCACTCCCGCCACCGCAATCAACGCGCCGAACACCGCCCGGGGCGTGACGCGCTCCTTCTGTACAAACACGACCAGCGGAAGCACCAGAACCGGCACCGCCGACATGAGCGTTGCGGCGATCCCGGCCTGCGTATGCTGAACCGCGACCAGCGAGAGCCAGATGCCGACACCCGGACCGAGGATGGTGGCTGCCACCGTGGCCACGATCACGCGCCGGTCTCGCCCCAGGTCGACGCACTCCACGGCTCGGCGGGTCACCATCGCCAACGCGAAGGCGGCGACGGTGGCGGAGACCATGCGGACCGCGGCCGCCGGGAGCGGGGTGATTCCGCCGCTCATCCCGATCTTGGACAGGACGAGCGCCACCGCCTGCCCGGTCGCCGCAAGCACGCCGCAGACGGCGCCGCGGATCCGATGGCCTCGCGGGGTCCCGGTGGACGACCGTTCCAGCACCACCCAGGCGACCCCCGCTACCGTGAGCATCATTCCGAGCAGTTCGCGCCAGCCGGGGTGCTCGCGAAGCAGGGCGGCGCCCAGCAGCACGGTGAGCGGCGGCGTCAGGGTATTGAAGAGGGTGCTCAGGCGGGGCCCGAGCAGGTGCAGCGACTGGAAGTAGGCCCAATCACCCAGGGTGAGTCCGATCCAGCCGGAGACGGAGAGGATGACGAGGTCGCGCGGACGCGCTGCCACGATCCACCCGGTCCCGTACAGCAGCAGCGACACGCCGCCGAGCAGGATCGCCGCGAGAGTGACCCGGATGAGGTTCATCCGGAAGGCGCCAAGATGCCGGACGGCGAACCCGAACAGGATCGAGGTGCAGGCCCAGCAGGCCGCGGTCAGAAGCGCGGCGGTCTCGCCGAGATAGGGCACCTAACGGGGCGCTCCCGCGCGCCGCGAGGGCGCACCGCGCCAACCAGCAAGGGCGAAGGCCGCCCCCCGCACCGAGCGGAGGGCGGCCTTGATGCCTACGGAGCAGCGTCGGTCCATATCACGGGGCCACGACCATTCGTTGGGAGAGCACGCGGCGGCCCGCCTTCAGCCGGGTGAAGTAGATGCCCGGCGAGGCCGGCCGGCCGGAGCTGTTCCGTCCGTCCCAGACGGCCTCGTGCTCTCCCGCGGTTTGCACCCCGTTGACCAGCGATCGAACCAGACGTCCATCGATTCCGAACACCTGCAACGAGATCGGGCCTGCGGTGGGCAGCGCATAACGCAGGCGCGTCCCGGCCGGGAACGGGTTCGGCCGAGGAGCGTCCAGACGCAGCGCCGCGACCGAGGGCGCCTCCTCGACGGCCACCGGTGCGCTCGTGCCGCTGATCTCGAAGTCGTCGACCGCTGCCTCGACCAGGGAGTTCGGGGAGACGTCATTGGCGATGAAGCGGACGCGCATCTGGTTCGTCGGCGTGAGGTAGTCCGAGACCAGGAATGACATCTGGGTCCAGGAGTTCGCCGAAGCCGTGGTGTTCTCGAGGTTCACCCAGCTGGTGCCGCCGTCGCCCGAGATCTGCACGACCCACGGATCGGTGCCCGGGTTGTTGCCCAGATTGTTCGTGTACCACCGCCAGTAGGTGACGCGCGCGTCGGTGATCTGGCTCAGGTCGAGAAGCGGCGTGGTCAGGGTCGTCTTGCCGCCGTCGACATCCTCCGTTCCGGCGGCGCCGCCCGGTACGCCCTGCCCGGTCACATAGCAGTCGGTTCCCGGGGCTGCGGTATGGTCGTCCTCGGGCTGGCACTGCTGCGAGTTGTAGACGGTGCCAACCGGATCCCCCCGCACCCACAGTCCACTCGTCGCGTTGTCACCGGTGGTGGCGAGCGTCCAGGGCGCCTCGGCCTCGCATTCGTCGTAGACCGCGGTTCCGACCTTGAGGGTGAAGCTGGAGGTCGTCTGGTAGCCGTCCGCCGTGGAGATCGTCAGTGACACTGCCAGCACCTCTCCCGGCACGGCGCCCGAGGCGACCGCGAGCGTGAATCCGGGAGTCAGCTCGCTGGCCCCGTTCACGGGGATGCTCGCGGCGGTGGCCGTTCCGGCCAGCACGGTGATTTGCGCGCTCCCGCTGGAAGCGAGCGCGGTGACATTCAGGGCTCCGGTGCTGCCGCGGTTGGAGACGGTGACCGGCACCACGATCACCTCGCCGGGATCGATCACGCCGTTGCCGTTGCCGGTGGTCAGATCACTCATCTGGTGCCAGTAGTGAGCGAGGTTCGGCGCGGCCGTGACGTACTGCAGCGGCAGAAGCCGCGTGTTGGCCGCATCGGTCATGGTGAGCGTGAAGCTCAACGCGGTTCCGTCGGTGACCGAGGATGCGACCTGGAAGCGCAGCGCGGTGGTGTTGGTTCCTTGTCCGCCCTGAGGAATGTCCGCCCAGGAGGCGGTCGGGTTCAGGATGGTGACGCCGGGGGTGGTGGTCGTAAGGGTGCCGGTGACGTCCGTGGCATCGGCGGCGCCGACGTTGCGCACGGTGGCCCACAGCTCGATCGTCTCGCCCGGGTTGGCGACGCCGTCGCCGTTGCCGCTGGATCCGCCGGCCATGTCATCGTCCAGCAGGGAGGAGCCGAGCACGAGGTAGGACGACTCGGGGTTGATCGGCAGCGCGGTCAGCGCCACGGCCGCGAGATTCGCCTTGGTGCAGGAGATCACGTAGTCCTGGGGATATCGTTCGATCCGGTCGTCGCAGGTGTGGTACCAGGGGCAGAAGTCGGCGCCCCACGCTTCGTCCTCGATGGAGCAGACCGCCTTGTATCCATGGTCCCAGAACGAGGCATGGTCGCTGCCCTGCAGCGCCTCTACCACCACAACCGGCTCGATCTGGCCCGGGACGTAGGTGGTAATCGCGTTGGAGAGGATCGTGGCGACGGATTGCGAATTGGTGTCGGTGTAGATCACGAGGTCGGCCGGCGCGGCATCGGTGCCGCGATAGGAGATCATGTCACAGTTATACACCGCGATGATGTTCTCGCCGGCGGCCGCCATCGCGGCGGCATAGGCGGCGGATCCGATCAACCCCTGCTCCTCGCTGTTCCAGCAGGCGAACTTGATCGTGTACTGGAACAGGTACTGGCTGAGGATCCGGGCGACTTCGAGAACCGCGGCGGTGCCGGATCCGTTGTCGTCGGCGCCGGGGGCGCAGGTTGCCGGCGTGGGAGACGTCGAATCGAAGTGACCGCAGAAGTACACCACCCGGGAGGGATCGACCTGGCCGGGCATGGTGGCCACCACGTTGCGCTTCTGGCCGCTGTGGGAGTAGTAGTGGAACTCCGCGCTGAGTCCGTAGGACTGGAACGTCTCGAGCATCCACTGCGAGGAGGCGACGTTGTTCGCCTGGAACGCTTCGCGGGTCTCGAAGTCATCGAGGGCCTGCCAGAGCGGCACGTAGGTCGAGGTCGTGACCTGGTCCACCATGTCCTGCACGAAGGGGTCGACGTCCCGGGAGGGGACGCGAAGCCGCTCCCCCTCCGTCCGGGCGTCCGCCCGGGGCACGCGATCGATTCGCACCGGCTGCTTGAGGCCGCCGAGCACGCGGTCGGACTCGGAGGTGAGGCGAGGAGTCTCCCCGGGGGTGGCCAGGAACACCTCGTGGCCGGCGCGCACGAGGACCCGGGCGGGCGGCTCGAAGGCCGCGCGTTCGGCATCTTCGAGGAGGTAGGCATAGAGGGTCTCGTTGGGAGCGAGGTCGAGGACGTGGCCTCCGGCGGCGGCGAGAGCGGACCGGTTCTCGGAGGCGATTCCGATCACGAATCCGGAGAGTCCCTCGAAGTACGTCTCCACAGCCGGGGAGAACGTCTCCGGCGACGCCGGACGGGGAAGCCAGGAGACGGCGTGATCCGGGGTCGCGAACCCTACGGACGTCGATGCCGGGCCGATCAGGACGGACAACCCCAGGAGTATCGACGCAATGCGAACCGGGCGCGAGAACATGGACTCCTCCCCCTCTGGTGAGCCGGCCGCGCGCAAACGCGGCGCCCACGATCGTGCGGACCGCGGAAACCGCGTAAATCATAGCACTTTGAGGCGCGGAGTGCAGCAGCAAAGGCCCAGGAGCAAGAGAGGGTTCTGGCGATCGGAACCCAGAGGAACTGCTGGCGGTCGCGGCTCTCGGGGCCGGCAGCCCGGCCGATCCACCGCTCCCTGGCATCTACCGGGACCGGCTTCTGCCCCGGGCTCCAGCAGGGTGTATCTGGACTCCCCCCGCAAGAAGAATCGTCAGGCTCCGAAAGGACGGCGGTGAGATCTGGCTGCAGCCGTATCTCCGGCCTCTGTGTGGAGCCGCGTGGACTCCGGGCCATGATGGAATTTGCGCGCGAGGTGCCAATCGCTGGAAGCGGCCTCAAGGGCCAGACCTGCTATCGGCGTCTCCCCGCGCCGGTCAGACCGAACGCGATCTCCTTGTTTGTTCTCGGAGCAGATCAGCGGACGGGTCGATGGTTCGGGAAACGGGTGTCAAGCCGGGTGGTTCATCTCCAGGTAGTTCTGGCCGCGAAGCCAGCACGCCCAGACAGTCCGAGCGAGTCGATCCGCCAGGCCGACAGTGGCGGCATGGTCGCCGCGTTTCTTCTCCAGGCGGAGGGCCCAACTGCGCAAAGGGTCGGGACTCTCGCGGCGTTTGGCGTGACAGAGGGTCGCCCGGGCGCCATGGATCAGGAGCATGCGGAGGTAGGTGTCACCTCTCTTGCTGATTCGGCCGAGGCGTCGGATCGAGCCGGAAGATCGTTCCCGCGGCGTAAGGCCGAGGTTGCAGGCAAAGTGCCGGCCGGAGGGGAAGCGGGCTACGTCTCCGACAAAGGCAACGAGCGCCGTGGCGGTGAGAAGGCCGACCCCGCGGATGGTTTGCAGTCGGGCCACGACATCCATTTGCCCGCCCAGAGCCTCCAATTTCGCCTCCGCGAGCCGCATCCGGCGTTCGAGTTCGCCGATCTCGTCGCAGACCTCTCGGAGGATCGAGCAGATCGGGGGCGGAATCCCGGCCTCGGGATCGTCGACCCAGGCGCGGACCTGCGGAACGACTCTGGTGGCCCCCAGGGAAATGACCAGGCCGAATTCCCGGAGGAGTCCGCGGACGGTATTGATCCGCGCGGTTCAGGTCGCGAGCCATCGGGTACGCACCCGGTGGAGAGCGGTGAGGCCCTGCTGATCGACCGACTTCACCGGGACCGCCCGGATTCTCTCGTTGCGTCCGGCTTCGAGGAGCGCTTCGGCGTCGGCGGGATCGATCTTGTTGCCCTGGCGGTAGCGAACCACATGGCTGACCGGGAGGAGCCGGACCTGATGCCCCAACCGGGTGAGCTCGCGTCCCCAGTGGTGAGCCGAGCCGCAAGCTTCCATGACCACGGTGCTGGGCGACTGCTTGCCCATGAAGCGGAGCAGTTGGCTCCGTGTCAGTCGCCGCTGTTGGCTGACTCGGCCGGGATGCTGCGAAGCGGCGACTTGAAAGACCGACTTGGCGAGGTCGATGGCGAATACGGTACTCTTCATGGCGGACTCCTCCTGGTCCCTGGGACCGTGATGCGGCCTGGCACGATGATGCCGTACGAGCCGCGGGAGGAGTCCAGATACACCCTGCTAGCGGAAGTTGCTCTCGATCTGACCCCAGCTCTTGCGTTCGACCGGAATCGGCCTGCAAACCCAGGGATCCCAGAGCACGCCGTTCCCGAGGTACATACCTCCGGCAGTCGCGCAATCCAGTTCCGTCGACATGGCGCAGGAGCCATCGGTGTAGCGGCAAGCTCCGAAGCTCCCGGTCGGACACCGGTTCGAAGTGCACGGACCGCCGACAAACGAACCACCCGCTGTCACGCAGGCGTCCGGAAGCAGAAGCTCGCAGGTGATGTTCGGGAAGCAGCGAGCGCCGGGAGCATGATGCAGAAGGACTGGGGCTCCCCGGCAGCTCCCGCGTACGCGAAGCCGCCAAACCAGGAGAGCTCGTCCGCCCTGTCGGTCCGGACGCTATCGGTGGAGCTCATTCCGATCGACGTGTCGCCGGCGGGCCAGCCGGCCGACGTGAGGTAGAACACCGCGGGGGTGGGCGCATCGCTTCCCAGGATGATGATTTGGCCGCCACCGTCGGCGGTATGCGAGATCCCCCAGCCAAAACCCTTCAGCCGCGGGCACAGGGCTCTCGGGAGGCAGGTCAGGTCGGTCGACTAGGCAACACCTGTGTTGTGAACCACGACGCACCCGTTCGCATTGGGGCCCGCCGAGACGGGGGCGCTCGCGACCGCGAGTGCCACCAGAGCCAGTAGGAATCTTGTCAGGGATTCGTCCTCCCGGTTCGGGCCGCTCGACAACCTGCGAGCGATCCGCAACGGCCTTCTCGGGGGACCAGTCCGCGCGATCGGGTGCCGATCCCGGAAGCCACTCCGGTCGGCTTGCGCTCGGATCCGGGAACGCTCCATGCCCGAGCCAGCCTCTGCCTGCGACAACGCCGGCCGCACGCAGACCGCCGCCGGGGCTCTCGCTCCGCAGTCTTCAACGGATCCGCACGATCTTCCGCGATGCTTCGAAGCCCTCCGTCTCCATGCGGAGAAAGTAGACACCGCTCGCCACCGGGTGCCTCTGGCTCGAGAGCCCGTCCCACTCCATGGCGTGCCGGCCGGGCTCGACGGCGCTGTTCAGGATTGTCCGCGCGAGGCGGCCGCTGACGTCATAGACGGCCAGCGTCACTCTTCGCCGGGAGGGAACCTGGAACGAAATGGTCATCGGACCGCCCGCCGGCGTGGGCCACGCGCCATGGAGCGCCGGCCGGAGGACCGTGGCGCCGTCCTCCACCGAGGTGACGACGGGATGGAGGTTGAGCCCGCCTTCGTGATCGAGAAGCACGACGTCTCGCACGTCGACCGCGTCGAGGCCACTCCCCAGGAAACTGATCCTGGCGATGAATCCGTCGCCGTCAGGCGCGATCCAGGCCGACGAGCGCTGGAGAGCATTCGCCAGCACGAGGTGGCCCGGTTCGACCTCGCGAACGAGGAAGCATGGGGTAACGCCCCCCTCCTCGTTCAGGATGTTCGGGATCACCCCGTCGCTGTCCGCGGTTGCCCCGAGGAAGGCCAGCACTCCTGCCGGGTAGTCGATCCCCAGGCTGTACCCGCTCAGGTTGACCGCGCCGCGAATCGTCACATTCAGGTGCCACAGCGCTCCGCCGTCGGTGGCTTCGTCACGCAGGAGCACCGCGTTCGCATTCTCGCCGGGAGGATCGCTGTACGGCAGGCCTCCGATACCGAATTCCTCCGCGAAGAGCTCGAGGTCTTCCGAGAACACCTGACCGTCCTCATCGAGATCGAGAAGGGGCTCGAACTCCAGCTCCGCTTCGGTCGTGCCGTACCCCTCGAGAAGCAGCGCGAGATCGTTTACTCCGACGATCGTGTCCGAGCTGAAGTCGGCGGCAGGTACCTCGAGGTTGCGCGCGGAATACGCGTGGTTCTCCATCGCCATCGACTGCGAGAGGTCATCGGTCGCCGCAACCCAGTAGACATACCGCTGCCCGTTGACCGCCGTCGAGTCGACGAAGGCGGCGGCGCCGGGAGGCTGGAACGCAATCACTTGCGGTACGAGGTTGGCCGGCGCTCCCCGGTAGATCCAGTAACCGGTGACGGTGTTCTTGCCGCCGCCATCATCGTACGAACGTTCCCACGACAGATGGACGCGGCCTCCGTCGTCGTCCGGATTGTCCACCGCCCGGAAGTCCCTCGGCGGAGCCGGAAGGAAGTTCCCATCGACGACTCCCGAGATCGCGTAGGTGAGGTTCGACATTTCCGACCGGTTGGATGCCTCGTCGATGGCGCGCAGCGCCAGATAGTAGAGGCGCCCCGGCTGGGGCAGCTGCACGGTCACGTTGAGTTCCGAGCCCGCCTCCGCCGTCTGTGCTACCGGCAGCACGGTCAGCGCTTCCCAGTCGTCCGCTCCGAACGCGCTGTCGGCATAAGCGATCTCGTACCCCTCGGCCGTTCCGGACGCGCCGTCGTCCCCCGTCGCTGTCCAGAGGAGACGGATCAGGCCGGAGCCCGGAACGCCGACGGCGCCGAGATCGCCGACTCCGCCCGGCGGCACAACATCGTCGGTGACATCGTCGGCGAAGATGCAGAAGGTCCCGCCCGCGTCCACCCTCGCCGAGACGACGTTCGCCTCCGTCTGCACTCCGCCTTCCCCGAGCGGAATCCAGGCCGGCCCGGATGGATCCCACCGGCGGATGCGAAGACTCCGCTCGTCGATCCCCGCCAGCAGCGAATCGTTGTACAGGATGTTGATCGACCCGGGTGCCGGGAACGGATCATCCGGCTCCAGGCGAATCGAGAAGAGCTCGCCCACCGGAGTGGCCTCGAGCCCCGGCACGCGAAAAGGCCACGGATTGCCGGCGGCGGCCGCCGCGCTTCCCGTGGCTGAAACGCTCGCGCCCGACAGGTTGATGTTGGCTTGGCCCTGGTAGAGTTCCGTGTCCTCGCCGGCCTCGAGATCGTGCAGGCCGAACGGGACGACGAACTCGGTCCGGTTCGCATCGAGATCCTCCATGCCGACCTCGAAGGTGCCGGTGCCATCAAACAGGGAATCGGCCAGGACAGCCGTCAGCAGGGCTTCGTAGTGCTCAGTCCCGGGGAGCGCCTCGACGGCCAGGGTGTCGATCCGCCCGGAGCAGAAGGCCACCACCGTCGGAGGGCCAGCAAGCGGCTCGTCCGCCCAGAGCCCCAGACGGCACCACGCCGTGCCGCCCGCCGAGGGGGAGGTGAGCTCGATTGCCGCTCCCGGTGCCTGGTCTTCAGATCGCACGCCACGGCTCAGAACCACCCGGAGTCTTGCCTGCCCGTCAGAAGCCGCCGCCAGCGGATCGCCCAGCAATCGTGTGGTCCCGCCGGGGTGGCGGTTGTAGACGCGGATCGCGTCTCCCCTCCGCAACCCGTCTGCCAATAGCCGGCCGCGGAGGTCCGTGCGCCCGACGTCGATCAGAGAGCCGCGGTCCAGGCGGTAGACGACAGCATCCGCCGCCGCAGCCCCCGCCTGCGCCACCTCCATCATCGCGGACCGGGAACCTGGGCCACGGTCGAAGATCTCGATCGAAGGCCTCGGAAAAGCGCGCGAACCCTGGTTCCCCCATGCGTACCACTCGAGGCCGACGTTGTCATCTGGACCGGTCAGATCTGCGCTCGTGGGCGCCCCGTTCGCGAACCAGCCGTACGGCGGCTTCTGGATATCGATCAGCGAGCTCCAGCCCTCCAGCAACCCCTCCAACTGATCCCAGCACGACATCCCTCGGGATGCGAGCTGCTCGGTGGCGCAGAACAGTCCCGGCCACATCCCGACGCAGTCGTACTGCAGATTCTGGACATAGTCGTTGGCGGACGACATTTCCGTGGTCAGCAACTGTTCGTCCATGGCCCCGTAGTTTTCGGGGTAGATCTCCGGGTGGTCGTCCTTGAGCTTCCGCATCCCATCTTGACCGCCGCCGATGGTCTCGTATTCGTCCTTCAGGTTGAATCCGTAGTGGCCCCACTCATGGATCAGCGTCCGCCCCCACGCGGCGCCGGGCGGGCCACCGTGCGCGTTCCTGCCGATGGCGATATGTTCCTCGGACGAGCAGCAGTCGCAGTCGAGGAACTGCCCCGCGTCGGCGTGCGCCCGGTCGAGGTGGCTCTCGACCTGCACGTCGGCCTCGCCCCACCACCCCTTGCAGTCCCAGACCGCGATCTTCCCCAGCGCCACCTGCCCGTCGGTGACGTCGTACAGGTAGTTCGACGCAAGTCCGATGCTGGTGGCCAGGTTGGTCCAGTAGATTCCATTCGCGGGCTCGTCCCACTCCAGGGAGAGCGCGAGGTCGACGTGGAAGACCGGGTGCTGGAGGTTGAGATCGTACTGAGTGGCGACCGTCTCCACGAGGAAGGCCGTGCAGACGGCGTTCGGCCCCCGGGTGTCCGAATCGATCAGCAGCCGCATCCCGAAGTCGGGATCGCCGATCGACTCGGTGTAGTCGCGGCAGGTCTGCCACTTCTGGGCTTCCCAGACCGCCCGGATCCGGTCATTCAGCCGAAGATCCGGCACGACGAGGTTGCCGCCCGAGTCTGTGTTGCCGATGAGAACAGGGTCGGCGCCACCCCGGATCCGGTACACCTTCGCGTTCGCGACCGACTGCGCACCGCGCGCGACGTGGATCGCGGCGAGGAAGTTCCCCGGGTCGGCGGGCATGAAGAAGTTGTTGCTGGCGATCCAGGCGGACCAGCCGTACAGGTTGTACGAGCGGACCCGGAACGTGTAGCGGTAGGTCGGCTGCAGCCCGGTCATCACGACGGAACTGGTGTTTGCGGGGAGGGCCGCCCCCGCGTCCTCCCATGCCCCGAACTCCCCCACCATCCGCTGAACCTGGTAGCCGACCTCGTTGCCGGCCTGGTCGGACCAGGTAAGCGCCGCGCGGACCGGCGAGAGCGGCGTGGCCACGACCATCGTCGGGGCCGCCGGCACCGGTCCCGCCTGCGCGCCGGCGAAGTTCGAATAGGCCGAGAACCCGGAGCTGTTCTGTCCGCGTACCCGGTAGATGTACGCAAAGCCCTCCTGGACGGTGATGTCCTCCCAGGTCGTGCTGTTGCCCGGGAGGATCTGCGCGAGCTGCCAGGTTCCGGTCGAGCCTTCCTTGCGATCGATGAAGAGGAGCTGTTCCGTCGCCGACAGGTCCTCCCACGAGAGGCGGATCTGGCTCGGGCTCTGGGTCTCGGCGAGGAGGTTGCGGGGCGCAGTGGGGATATCGGGCGGGGCGCAGGGGTCGGGGGCGCAGCTCGACGTTTCCGAGAGCCAGACCCCGTCTAGGCTGAGACAGTCTCCCTCTTCGAGGAGCTGGCATGAACCGTCGCCCAGGCAGCACGCGGCGTAGACGGACGGGCACGGGTTTGGTTCGCAGCTTTCCCACTCCGGGTGCCACGTGCCAATCCCGTCGGTACAGGCGGCCTGCGTCGCGATGACACAGCTCTCGCCGAGGCAGCAGACCGCGCTCGGGGGCTCGGATGAACCCACCCGGACCCGGGAGACGTACCAGCCCGCTGCCGTCACGCTGGCGTCGGAGCCGAAGTCGAGCTCGATGGCGATCTCCTGGCCGTCCCAGGCGCTGACGTCGAAGCAGTCGACCCGCCACCCGCCGCTCGACCCGGTCCAGCCGGGTTCGCCGTCGACGCACCAGGCGTAGTACGACCCGGAGGAGGAGACCTGGGGCACGCTGTATCCCCCGACCGGCTCGAGCACGGTCCCTTGAGGCCAGACCGTGACGTTGCATCCGTCGTATCCGTACTCGGTCTCGAAGTAATGGTGGACCTCGACCCGGCCTGTCTCCTCGGTCACCAGGAAGCCCGGGGAACGCAACCCGGCGCCAGCCTCGTTCGGGTAGTCCTCCTGGATGATCGTCCCCCAGACCGTCTCCGGAGCGCCCGGGATGGAGGAATGGCCCCACTCCCAGATGTCGATCCCCGACGCGTCGCAGGGAAAGCTGTGGAATCCCTGTCGCCCGAGGGAGAAGTCCCAGTCGTGAGTCATCTGCAGCAGGGAGCAGGACTCGCGCGGCGGCGCCGGCTGGGGTGTCAGGACGGGTTTGGCCGGATCGCCGGCCCTGACGGCGGTGGGTGGCGCCGCCACGACGGCGGCGATTGCGATCAGGATGGTGGACGAAGCGGCCCTTCGCAAAGCCTGGGGGGAATGCACGACGGCCTCCTCTCTGGGGTGGGGCACCCTTACAGGAAACGGGGAGCGGAGGTCGGAGTCACAGAGAAACGTGCCGAGGGGCCACCGGCCGCGAGCGATCGCACGTTGGGAAGGTGCTGGACGCTCAGAGTAGGCGACGGCAGGTCCCGGGACAGCGTCAAGACCGACCATCCATGCCCGTTGTCGCCGCACCGGGGCAACCGGTCAAGCGGCCTCCCGGGGCGCAGAGTCCTCGCTCTCCGCGGTCCCCAATCCGTGCTATCATGAACGCGCTCGCAATCGACTGTGGGCGCGCCTCGTGGCGGCACCCCGGCCCTGCGTCCCGGTTCCGTCGTGCCCGTGTCATGGTGCCGCACCTCGATTTGGAGGTCCGGCTCGCGGAGGTGATGATGTCCGTCCCAGTCGCTCTTCTTGAAAGTGCTTCCGATCCGACCGACCCGCTCCGGACGGGAAGACGGCGCATCCGCCATCACGGAACATCCGCGACGGCATGGATCTGGCTTGCGGCGGCGCTCTGTACCTTCGCGGCGCCGGCCGTGGCCGGGCCCAATGAAGGCGGCGTGCTCTGGGTCCACGACACCGGCCTGACCTTCACGGAGGATCTGACCCTGCCCCCGGTGAGCCCGCCACCGGCGGACTGCGCCGGGGTCGACAACGAGCAGCCGCTGGACGGGGTCAAGAGGATCTGGAAGGTCTACGCCGCGTTTGGCTCCACGAGCACTCCGCGCCTGAAGGGCACGGCCTGGGGCATCGGGTTTCCGGAGGAGGCCGGCTCACCATCCGCCTTTGTATCCATCGACGTCGCCGGATGCGGCCTGCCGGACGAGGATGGCCCGGGCACGGACTTCGCGATCGAGAGCCAGGGATTCCCGGCCGCCAGCGGCGGTGAGATCGGGCAGAGCTTCTACCATGCCCGGTTGACGAGGGTTGTCGAGCTCTACTACTTCACCGGCTATGGCGCCGGAGCGCCTGTGACCTTCAGCACGCAGGAGCACAGCAACCCGTTCAACCGGTACTTCCTCGACGACGCCACCCCGCGGCACGCCGATCCGATCATGGGGTACAGCAGCCTCGGATTCGGTGTCGCCGGTTCTACGAGCTGCCCGATTGAGATCCCGCTCGTTGCCTGCTGCGATCCCAGCGGCTCCTGCTCGATGATGACGCCCTTCGCCTGTACGTCGGGCGGAGGCACCCTTGGCGGCGACGTCTGCGATCCGAATCCCTGCCCGCAGCCGGGAGCTTGCTGTTTCCCCGATGGCGCCTGCTTGTTGCAGCAGCCGCCGGCGTGCGCCTCCGGTGGTGGCGTGTTCCAGGACGGTCCCTGCGAGCCGAACCCCTGCCCGCAGCCGGGAGCGTGCTGCTTTACCGACGGATCGTGCTCGGTGCTGCTGCCGAGCGCCTGCGGCACGGCCGGGGGAACCGTCTATGGCGGCTCCTGTGAGCCGAACCCGTGCCCTCAGCCTCCCACGGGAGCGTGCTGCTTTGTCGATGGGACCTGCTCGCTTTTGACCGTGGCTGCCTGCGCCGGCGCCGGCGGGACGTTCCTGGACGGTCTCTGCGATCCGAACCCCTGTCCGCAGCCGGGAGCTTGCTGCTTCCTCGACGGATCGTGCTCGGTGCTGCTGCCGAGCGCCTGCGACGCGGCCGGGGGCACCTACTACGGTGGCTCCTGTGAGCCGAACCCGTGCCCTCAGCCTCCCACGGGAGCGTGCTGCTTTGTCGATGGGACCTGCTCGCTTTTGACCGTGGCTGCCTGCGCCGGCGCCGGCGGGACGTTCCTGGACGGTCTCTGCGATCCGAACCCCTGTCCGCAGCCGGGAGCTTGCTGCTTCGCGAACGGTTCGTGCGCCATGCTGCAGCCGGGTGACTGTGCCTCCTCCAGCGGGACCTTCCTCGGCGGAGGCTGCCTGCCCAATCCCTGTCCGCAACCGGGCGCCTGCTGCTTTGCCAGCGGCCAATGCTCCATGATGGCGTACCCCGCATGCACAAGCGAGGGAGGGCTCTTCTATGGCGGCCCCTGCGCGCCGAATCCTTGCCCGCAGCCCCCGACGGGAGCGTGCTGCTATGCCACTGGGACGTGTGCCATGGTGACCGAAGCCGCCTGTGCGAGTTCCGGCGGCAGCTATTACGGTGGCTCGTGCACCCCGAACCCCTGTCCCCAGCCTACGACGGGCGCCTGCTGCTTCGTTAGCGGGAATTGCACAGTGCTGACCGAAGACATCTGCGCCAGTGTCGGCGGAACGTTCCTCGACGGTCCCTGCATTCCGAACCCTTGCCCCCAGCCGGGCGCATGCTGCTTCGCCAGCGGAGTCTGCACCGTGGTCCTGGAGTCCGCCTGCGCGACTTCCGGCGGCACGTACTACGGCGGCCCCTGCACGCCGAACCCCTGTCCCCAGCCCCCGGCCGGCGCCTGCTGCTATGTCGACGGCACCTGCCTGTTACGCACGGAAGCTGCCTGCGCGACTTCCGGCGGCACATACTATGGCGGCTCGTGTACGCCGAATCCGTGTCCGGTGCATCCACCGGGAGCCGGTGACACCATAGCCATGGCCTTCCCGCTCCCTTCCTACATTCCGTGTACGGTCACCGGAACGACAGTCGGCTTCACAAACGATTATGACGAAGTCTGTCCCTACACCGGCTCGATGGCTCCGGATGTGGTCTATAGTTACACCCCCGCCAACCCGGCACTCCTTTCGATCAACATCGACCTCTGCTACAGCAGCTACGACACCAAGGTGTACATATACCAGGACGTCTACACCCCGGGTGCCCCGTTGGCCTGCAACGACGACTACTACTTCGCCGCTCCCTGCTACACCTACTCCTCGTTCCTGGGTATGGTGCCGATCTCCTTCGGCCACACCTACTTCATTGTGATCGACGGCTACGGCTCTTCCAGCGGTGCCTACTCCTGCGATATCACCGATGCCGGCACGCCGCCGCCGAGCGGCGCCTGCTGCTATCCCAGCGGCCAATGCGCAATCACCACTGAGGTGGGCTGCACCGGGGTCTTTCTTGGCACGGGCACCGACTGCACGCCGAACCCCTGCCCGGTGCCGCCGCCGGCCGAATGCCCCGAAGGGGCCTTGATGGAAGGCGAACCCTCCTGCCTCCCAGCGCAGGGCGACGTCTACAACGGAGGCTGCAACAGCACTCCACCGGTCTTCCAGCCACTGAACCCGCAATCGGGCGGTTGCGCCGTCATGTGCGGCCGGAGTTGCGCCAGCGCCAGCGGCCGCGACACCGACTGGTTCGTCTCCTACGGCACCGGTGGCCTGATGAGCGGAACGGCTGTCGCGGAGTTCCCGCTGCAGTACCTCCTCATCTACGGTACCGACTGCGGATCCCCGGAATACCTCATCGGCACCGGCGATCCCGGCGTGCCGGTCACGCTGTCCTGGACTATCGAGGCCGGCGCGGAGGTCTGGAACTGGATCGGCGTATCCGTTTTCGAGATGTGGCCGGAGAGCGACTACATCCTGGAGGTCTGCGGCATCGAGAATCCCCCCGCGCTTACCGGGGCCTGCTGCCACGACGCGGTCTGCACGGTGGTCACGCCGGAGAGCTGTGGCGCGAGCGAGGGGCTCTTCATGGGCGTAGGCGTACCCTGCGACCCGTCTCCCTGCGAAGCGGTTCCGATCGAAGTCCTGAGCTGGGGTGCGATCAAGGCGCGGTACCACGAGGTGGCGGCGCGGCCGGAATCGTCAGGTTCAGCCCGGCAGACCAGGTCGCGTTCAACCCAGGTGGCGGCGCCGGGATCCGTCGGATCGGGCGATGGCGGGGCAGCGACCGCGGGCTCGGCCGCGGCCGGCGCGCAGGGCGAGCTGCCTCCGCAGATTCTCCGCGCGACCCCGCCGCCGAAGTCGCCGGACGGCGGCGGCAAGACGGGGCGGTAGGGCCGATTCGGGCTACCACCAGGCCGGGATGGGAACCCGGTGGTATCCTCGCACCGGGTCCTCGCATGCGCTGACCCACACAGCGGGCGGTCGGTCCGCCGGCTGCGCCGCGGTGGCGTGATACAGTGGGCGTGCTTCGTCCAGAGTGTCCGCTTGCAGGACGGGCGGACGGACGGCTACGTGTTCGCTCTGTTGGCATCGAAGCGGAGCCGGCTCTGGGCCAACGAAAGGACCCTGATGGCCGCCGAACCCGCAACGACCCCCGTCTTCTTCCCGACCCCGGCCGCGTTTCGCGCATGGCTCACCAGGCATCACACCACTGCGCGCGAACTCGTGGTCGGCTTCTACAAGAGAGACTCAGGCAAGCCAAGCATCACCTGGCCGGAGTCGGTCGACCAGGCGCTCTGTTTCGGCTGGATCGACAGCATCCGGAGGAGCCGTGACGCCGTCAGCTACACCATTCGCTTCACCCCACGCCGCCCCGGCAGCACCTGGAGCAGCATCAACATCCGGCGCGCTCAGGAACTGATCGCGCAGCGCCGGATGCGGCCGGCCGGCCGCAGAGCCTTCGAGGCGCGTCGAGAAAACAGATCCGGGATCTACACCTACGAGCAGAGAAGCGCGGATCTGGAGGAGCCCTACGTCCGGCTGCTGAAGAGGAACAAGGCTGCGTGGGCATTCCTGAAGGCCCAGCCCCCGTCCTACCGCAAGGCCGTCAACTGGTGGATTGTCAGCGCCCGGAGGGAGGACACGCGCCGGCGACGGCTGGAGAAGCTCGCAGACTTCTCGGCCCGGGAGAAGAGGCTGCCGGAGACGATGCCCCGAAAGGCAGGACGATGAACGCCGCGGTCGCCGGGCGCGACGCGGCGAGCAAGGAGCGGGTTGCGCCGTTTCAGGGCCGACTGCGGGGACTCGCCCGGGCGGGGGCGGGATCCGGCCGCGGCGGCGACGTGCAGGATCCCTCGCTGGCGAGGCGCCTTCGGGCGGTCCTCAGCCGGTTCAGGGGGGCGACATGAGCCGGTCACCTCGGACGAATCACCGATTCGTCGTTCTTCTGCGGGGCGTCAACGTCGGCAAGGGAAACCGTCTTCCCATGGCGGAGCTTCGACGTTTGCTCGAGTCGCTGGGGTTCATTGGAGTGCGGACCCTGTTGAACAGCGGCAATGCCGTCGTTGCCGGCGGGAACCGGGCTTCCGGGCCGATCTCGCGCGCCGTTCGAGACACGCTGGCGCTCGAGCTTGACCTCGACGTTCCGGTGGTGGTCAAGTCGCAGCGGGAGTTCGCGGCCATCATCGAGGGCAATGTCCTGGCGGTCGAGTGCCGCGAGCCCTCACGCCTGCTGGTGGCGTTCGCTCAGGACACCGCCACGCTGCCGGGCCTGTCCGCCATCGGAGCCCTCGCCCGGCCGCCGGAGAAGGTCGTGCTCGGCCCTCATGCGGCGTACCTCCACTGCGCCGGAGGAATCCTGCAGAGCGCGGCCGGCTCGGCGCTTCTCGGCAAGGCCGGCCGGGAGTTCACGACACGGAACTGGGCGACGGTGCTCAAGCTGCGCGATCTTCTGGCCGGCGACGGGGCACCGCCCGAGAAAGGGAAGGGATCATGACCCCAGCAGACCCGGAGCCTGTTGTTCGCTCTCGTCTTGCCGACGGCCTTGGCCTGGCGGGTTGGATCGCGCTGCCGATGTTGACGGGAGTCGTCGGCGCCGTCGCCTCCGTCCATGCTCGCTCCTTCTATTCCGGCCTGGCGCGACCCGCCTGGGCTCCCCCGGGCTGGCTCTTCGGGCCGGTCTGGACCACCCTCTACATCCTCATGGGCCTGGCGGCCTGGATGGTCTGGAGAAAACCGACCGGGCCCGCATCGATCGCCGCCGCCCGCCGGCACGGGCTGATTCTGTTCGTGCTCCAGCTCGTGTTGAACGGTCTCTGGAGCTGGATCTTCTTCCAGTGGCGCCAGGGTGCTTGGGCCTTCGTCGAGATCGTGGTGCTCTGGCTGGCGATCGTCGCGGTCGGGGCGAAGTTCGTCCGGGTCTGCCGGCCGGCGGCGTGGCTCCTGATGCCCTACCTTGTCTGGGTCACCTTCGCGATGGCGCTGACCTGGACGGTCTGGCGGGCCAACCCGGCGCAGCTTTGACGGGAAGCGAACCGATGAGCGTGCAGGCCGCCGGGAGCGCAGGGCATCGAATTCGGGGATGGGGGCGTCATCGGAGGACCGGCTCGAGATGAAGAAGCCTCAGCTCCCGGTCCGCCCGATTCGGACCGAGCGGATGGAACTTGTTCCCGCCACGGTCCCGTTGCTCGAAGCCGAGCTGGCGTCGCACGACGAGCTCGGCGCGCGGCTGGACGCGCGTGTGCCGCCCGACTGGCCTCCCGGGGAGTACGACCGCGCCGTCGCGGAGTACTTCCGGCAGCGGCTGCGGGAGAGTCCGGCTGCCGCGGGCTGGTTCGGCTGGTATGCGATCCGGCGCGTCCCTGGCGAGGACCGGGTGCTGGTCGGGGCGGCCGGCTACCTCGGTCCGCCGGACCCGGACGGCACAGTCGAGATCGGGTACTCCATCGTTCCCGGACATCGTGGCCGAAGATACGCGACGGAGATCGCCGAGGCTCTCGTGCGGCAGGCGTGGTCCGTGCCCGAGGTTCGCCGGGTGATTGCGCACACCGCAGCGGAGAACGCCGGCTCGGTGACGGTTCTGGAGAAGTGCGGGTTTACCTTGTTCGAGCGGGAAGACGAGTCGGGTCGCGTCGGGTACGAGATGCTGCGTCCGGTGGACCTCGGCTTCACCTATCACGTTCGCAAGGGAGGCGAGGTGGAGATCCGGCATCACGGCCGTCCGGCCACGATGCTGCGCGGCCGGACAGCAGCTGACTTCCTGGCGCAGGCGGGCGGCGATCCTGCCGGAAACCAGCACGCCATGGCGCGCCTCACCGGCAACTACAAGCGCGGAAACGAGCGGCGCGCGCGCGACCACCCGCGCAATCGGCGCTCCGCACGCGGTTGACTGGGTTCTTCAGCACCCGGCCAGGCGAGCGAGCGGAATGGAGGACTCCACGCATGGCGATACGAGTGGTCCGGCTGGGAAGCCCAAGGATGGCGGGGGAGGGCCTGCGTCTGGGCACCGTTCGCCGTCCGCCGCGCGGCGTTCCCAAAGCGGAGTTCGCGTCCCGTGACTTCTACGACGTCTGGCTGCCCGACCTGGCCCCCTCCGAGGAGCTGCTCAAGGAAGGACTGCATGCCACCGAGGAGAGGGCCTGGCGCCGCTTCGTCCGGCGCTACCGGATGGAGATGAAACGGCCCGAGGCCGCGCGGTTGCTCGCCCTTCTGGCGGCATTCTCCGAGCGGACGGACTTTTCGGTTGGCTGTTACTGCGCGAACGAGGCGCACTGCCACCGCTCCGAGCTCAGGGAATTGTTGCGGGAACACGGGGCGAGATTCGTGTAACCAGCCACACATGGCTCGGAGTTGCCTGGGCCAGTGGCGGAGGCAGTCGATCCCTCTCTCCGGGATTGACGCCATCAGGGTCGAGCCACTCCGGATCGGCCGTGGCCGCCGTCGCCCTCGGCCGCGGGAATCGAAAGAGCGAACCGGCACAGACTCGGGCGGTTCTCGGCGTCCACGCACAGCGCGTACAGGTCGGGGCCCACGATCGCTGTCGCGTCGGGGCTGAAGCGAGCCTCCCCCGGGAGGCGCAGTTCGGACTTGTACAGGTAGGTGCCATCGGCAGAGAAGATGTCGACGGGCTGCGCGCTCACGTAGCGCTCCAGATCCACGGGAGGCAGGGCGTACACCAGGCCTGCACCGGCCCACAGCCGGCGGAAGCTGGCGAGCTCGTCGGGGAGCGCGGCCAGCAGCGACTCGACCCGATCCGGCGGGATGGGGCTGTCCGCGAAATGCGCGCGTTTGGCCGCCGCGTCCGCGGGCCGTCGCGGGCGCTCCAGCGAGAACACCCCCACGCTGGCGCCGTTCGTGTCCGCCACTTGAATGCGGTAATCGGACGAGCAGCCGTAGTAGACGCGGTCCAGGTGACGGTCCCAGGCGGCCTCGAGCGTGGGGGTGAGCCCGCGCACGACAATGGCGGGCCCGGCGGAGCCGGCAGCTCCGTGCGCCCTGGCCAGCGTCAGCTCGTCGAATGCGGATTCCTTCCCGGTCGAGAAGTCGACGCGGGTGATGCGAGCGATTCCGTCGGGAACTCCGCCAAGACTGCCGGGGGCGACGAGCGCCACGCGCCCGCCCAGGAAGGCGGCGGGGAACCGCTCGAAGAGGTTGTTGGGGACGGTCGCGGCCAGGCGGCCGTTTCGGTCGAAGAAGTACAGTCCTCCGGGCGCACCGATCACGATTTCGTCCCCGGCGATGAAGCAGTTCAGGTACATCGGCACCTGACCGGGCTGGTTCCCCTGGGCGGCGAAGGTGCACACGTGCCGGCCGTCCGAGGTGAACACCTGGCTCACGCTGGTCTCGAAGTCGCGGAAGACGCAGGTGCCATCCTCCATGACCCGTAGCTCTCCCGGATTCCCGAACGCCTGGCCCCCGGCCTGGTCCACCGACCACAGGAGCCGCGCCGAGAAATCCCAGGTTCCCTTCAGCGGACGATCGGCGTTGCGTACCTCGGCCGCCCGGGCCGGCAGGGTCACGTGCAGTCCCAGTAGCAGAGTGACCAGAACGTTGAGGGATCGCATGGGTCTCCTCCAGGTTTCCCGGTTCTTTTGACACCCTCCCGGTCTCGTTCGATTCCGGGGGCTTTCCAGCGCAAGGCTACGCGCAGTCGTCCCCGAAGTTGTTCCCTCGAGGTAAGAGAAATGTAAGGAGCTGTAAGATCTGGTTCGGCTTGATTGGGACGGGTGCTGGACCTGCTATCATCACGGTAGTCGACACGAAAATGAGAATCCGAAACCGTCGAAGGCTCGATCCGCTCTGGATTGCCGCGGGGTTGCTGGCAGGCGTCCTGCCGGCGCTGGCGGTGACGCAGTATCTCTGGCTCACCAGGCTGAGCGACTGGCAGCAGCGGCGCACGCTCCAATTGCTGCAAGCCGGTGCCGGCCGGCTGGCGGAGGAGTTCTGCGATGCCCTCGAGCCCCTGCAGAGCGCCTTCCAGCTGATCCCGCCCGCGGGCGCGCCCGGCGGTGGCGTGTTGGAGGCGCAGCTTGCCGCGGCCTGGCGGCATGCCGCGGAGAAGTCCGCGCTGCCGGTCCGCGATCTCGTGCGACGGGTGCTCTGGATTGCGCCGGGGCCGGGCGATGGGCTTGAGGTGCAGGAGTTCATCCCGGAAGGGAACCGCCTACAGCCCTGCGCATGGCCGGCAGAGCTGAGCTCGCTGGAGGCGTCTCTGCGGGAGATCGCCGACGTGCCCCCGACGGACCCGGGCCGGATCGGATTGCGTCTGGAACAGGGAACGCCGGTCCTGCTGGTCCCGCCTGTTGCGGCAGGAAGGACGCGTGGCCGCGAGAGGTTCTCCTTGATCATCCTGGTTCTGGATCGCGACGTGCTGGCCGGACGATTCCTGCCGGCCCTGGTGCAAAGATACCTGGCCCGCGAGGAGGCGCTCGACCTGCAGGTGGCCGTGGCGTGCACGACCGACCCGCCCTCGCTCTTGTACGCATCGGAGCCCGGCCTCACGGCCGGCGGCATGGCCCGCCACGACGCAGCCGCGGACTTGCTGCGCCTGCGCCGGCAGGCGTTGCTGATCGTTCGCAGTCCATCGGCCGCTGCCCAGGGAAAACAGGGTGATGCTGCGGTGGAAGCCAGCCCTGCGGAGGTCGGGCGCTCCGGCGCTCCGGCGGTCGGCCTGGCTCCCCAGGATTGGCAGCTGCTTGTCCGCCACCGAGCCGGCTCGGTGGAGACGTGGGTCCGTCGCGTGCGCACCCGCAACATGCTTCTCAGTGCCGGCATCCTGGCGGCGCTGGCGGCGAGCATCCTGGTTCTGCTGACTGCCGCCGCGAGGACACGGAAACTGGCGCAGCTGCAAATGGAGTTCATCAGCAGCGTGTCCCATGAACTGCGCACGCCGCTGGCCGTCATCTCCGCGGCGGGAGAAAACCTGGCCGATGCCGTGGTCGGGGATCCGTCGCGCACCCGGGAGTACGGTCGCATCATCCATCGGGAGGGTCGCCGATTGGGGCGGATGGTGGACCGAGTGCTCCAGTTCGCGCGTCTGCAGGCGGAGCCTCGCGGTCGCACGGCGCGGCCCGTGCCTCCGGGGGAGCTGATCGCGGAGGCGCTCGAGACCTACCGCCTGGAGATTGGAGAGCGGCGCATCGTCGTGCGAACCGAACTGCCCGGCGGCCTTCCGTCCATCCACGGAGACCGCGAGGCCCTGGTGGCGGCGCTGGAGAACCTGCTCTCCAACGCCATCAAGTACGGCGGTGACGAGGGTGAAGTGACCGTGCAGGCCGCGGCCGCGAGTCTGGCTGGGCGGCCGGCGGTGGAGATCAGCGTAAGCGACCGCGGGCCCGGGATTCCCGAGAGCGAACGGGCGAGAGTCTTCGAGCCGTTTGTTCGGGGACGTACGGCGCGGGAACTCCAGATCAAGGGCAGCGGACTCGGCCTGAGTCTTGTGCGCGACGTCGCGATCGCGCATGGCGGTCGGGTGCGCATCGATGGAGTGCCGGCCGGCGGAGCGCGCATCGCCCTGATCCTGCCGGCAGGTGCGGCCGCGGTTTTCCGCGGAGGGAGCGCCGGAAGTCATGAAGAAGCGCGTTCTGCTGATTGAGGACGAGCCCGGGCTGGTGCTGACCCTGACGGATCGCCTGACGACCGAGGGCTTCGAGGTGGAGGCCGCGCCGGACGGCGACAGCGGTCTGGAGCTGGCATGCGGGCGGCACTACGATGTCATCCTGCTCGACATCATGCTTCCCGGCAAGAACGGCTTCGACGTCTGCCGGGACCTGCGTCGCTCCGGCCGTCAGACGCCCGTTCTCATGCTGACCGCGCGCGGCATGCTGACGGACAAGGTTGTGGGGCTCAAGCTCGGCGCAGACGACTATCTGACCAAGCCCTTCGAGATGATGGAGCTGCTGGCGCGCATCGAGGCGCTCCTTCGTCGCGTTCCGGCGCCTGCCGGCGTCGGCGTCGACACGGCCGTCTTCGGAGATGTGCAGGTCGACTTTCGCAGTGCCGAGGTGACTCGGGCCGGCCAACCGGTCGAGCTGTCGGCC
This sequence comes from uncultured bacterium, assembly GCA_964473865.1. Taxonomy (GTDB): domain Bacteria; phylum Eisenbacteria; class RBG-16-71-46; order CAIMUX01; family CAIMUX01; genus CAIMUX01. The sequence goes on from CAYYQN010000003.1 coordinate 163,984, forward strand.
AAGGAGCTCGCGCTCCTGCGCTGTTTCGTGGAAAACCGGGGCGTGGTGCTCTCCCGCGACGATCTTCTGAACCGCGTGTGGGGCTACGACGCCATGCCCTACACGCGCACGGTGGATGTCCACGTCGCCGGCCTGCGACAGAAGCTGGAGACCGATTCGCGGCATCCTCGGTTCATCGTCACGGTGCACGGCCTGGGCTACAAGTTTGTCGGGTGAGGGTGGGAGGGCGCGGGCTCAGAGATGGCGTTCAGGGACCCCGCCGGCGGAGGAGCTCCTGAAGAAGGTCGGCGCGGAGGGAACGGCGCGCCCAACTGGCCCCGGGGCGAGTTCACAAAGCAGGCTGTGGTGGCAGAGCCGTCGCGTCGTGTAGAGGCTGCACTCGAGACGAGCGAAGGGCGTGCAAAACCAGGCGTGCGCACTGGTCCAATCTGCGGGAATTGCTTGACTTTTGGCTTTCTGAGGAGTACTGTCTCACCTGCGATCCGGCTGAGCCGACTGCCACAGCACCGGTAATCGCCGGTTCGAGTGACTCTTCCGCCTCACGGGGCGTGGCGGAAGATTCGTGTTATCAGCGTCAACGAATGCCGGACCGTCCGTCTCGTACGGATCGGATTGCCATGTCATCCGGCGTTCCGCGCTCATGGCGGTGAATGCAGCCTCGGAGGCCTCCTGCTCCGCGACTCCAGAGAGGTAGGCACGACATGGAAGACAAGTACGCCTCCCAAGTGCTCCTTCCCGGCGACATCATTCGGTACAGCTTTCGGGAGCTACAAGAGTACCCGCCGGACGTGCAGGATTACTTCTACGTCAAGAGGAATCACGTCGAATCGGCCTTCTACAGCCACTTCCAGGACTGTGCCGCCACGGGCAAGAGCCTCATCGTCGTAGGACAGCCAGGCGTCGGCAAGACGACATTCCTCCGGCGCGCCGTCCTTGAAGATCATGCCAGGATTGACCGACTCCTCGCCGCCGCGCGACCCTCCCCGCGCTGGAAAAGCCATGTCGTTCTCCATGTCGACTGCCGGACCCAGGTCGCGGTGCGGGGTAATGGCATCGACGACTTCCGCCAGTCCTTCATCTCATCCTTTGCCACCGCACTTGGGAATCGCCATCCCTGCCATCACCTGGAGACGAGCGGCAGCACTCTCGACAAGTACTGCGAGCTCGTTCAGCACATCCTTGACCTCGGCACCTCCGGGGCCCTCACAGATCTCCTCATACTCTACGTCGACGACATTGACTACTGCGAAGCCCCGCTGCAGCGAGAAATCCTCGAGCATCTCTCGCGGTTCCTCGATGCCCCCAACGTCCTGGTTATCTACGCCTGCCGTCCGCCGGCCTTGAAGGAGGTGGACTACCTCCTGTCCTGCAGGCCCAAGCTCGCATTCCACAAGAGAACGGACACGGTCAAGATACTTCCATTGGGTGTTCGCTCCATTGTTGCGCGACGACTCGGTCTGATCCTGCACGTAGAATCCCAGAAGAACTTCTTCACACGGCTCATCGATTCCCGCAAGGCAAAGAACGCCTTTGTGCGGTACGTCCGCCAGCACGGGACGTATGACGGCGCGTTACCTACCATCCGCTATCCGTTCACGATCCGACAGGAGAACTTCATCGCTCAGATGAGCAACGGCGACATTCGGGTCGCCTTGCAGATCGCACAACAGGTCCTCGAGGCGATATTCCAGGACCCTGACACTTCGACCCTGCTGGAGGCAGGTGACGGTGTCAGGCTTGGCCGGGAAAAACTCCTGAACATACTCGCCGTCCCTCCGCGCATGAATCCGCCTCTTGGCCATGATGCCGAGAAGTGGCGGATCATCGACATGCATGCCCAGACGAGCATCCCTGCGACGAAGAACGATCTCCAGAACGGAAACTCGCTCTTGCAGAACACGCTGGAGGCTGTGGCGGTGTTTCAAGATCGCTATGACGCTTCGTTCAAACGAGTGTTGAATGACCTGGGCCACAATGATGAGGCGATTGACCGCGCGTTCTCCTACCTGTACTGGCAGAACCTCATCGAAGAGGTCGTCATAGAGACGGCCGGAGCGGCGCTGGCAGCGTCGCAGACGTCGAGAAACCTGATCCGGTACGTTCCCACGATGAAGGGACGGCTTTATCTCTTCGGGTTGTTGGAGTGGCCGCAGTACCAGCATCGGTTTGGGCGGAGCCGACGCTCGATATATGACAACCTTGGCGGCATCATTGGCTACGATCAGGTGCAGATCGACGTCTTGGAGTTCATGGCCGCAATATGCTCCTTTGCGCAGCCGAGAAGAACCTACCTGAAGATCGGCAAGCAGGCGCTGTATGACTTCTTCGTGAAGAAGTACGGCGAGCACTATACCATTATCACCGAAACCGATGGCGACGCGGTTGAGCGCCAGTTGGAGTTCGACATGTTCGGGTTCCAAACGGTGTTGGCGAAGTTGCAGCTCATCAGTTCGTACGAGGCCGATTCGCGGGACTTCTTCGCAATCAAGCGGAAGTTCACTGTGGAGAGGGCACGGGAAGAGGCTCAGGTGAGAAGCTTCTATGGCAAGGGCGAGCTGACGAATGTCGTTCCAATGTTCTTCACGGGCAAGGAACTGGCGGAGTTCGTTGCGAGGAACGACTCTCCGGGCATGGAGGTTCGGGACAAGCCGAGCACGGACGGAGGCGAGTCGCCAGTCGCGGCGTAGCCGGGTACAGACCCCGTGTCCGTGTCTGCCGAGTACTTCTTACTTTCAGCGGCGCTGGGGGAGCCAGGGGGAGGGTGGACATGTTTGCGAAGGTCAAGGACCGATGCATGCTGTACGTTGGGACCGCAACACACTGCCGGCGGGCCGGGCGGAAAAGCTGCCGGCTGTGTTGGGGCGAGGTCCGGAGGGAGGGGATCGACGTCGGAATGGACTACTACCTGTCGAGATCGCAGCAACTGGACACGCTGCACCAGCAGAGGATGTTCTTCTACCTCACCGTCCTCGTATCCGCGGCAAACGCGGTCGTCTCGATTGTGAAGAAGTGAAAGACAGGGTTCCACGGAGAGGGGAAGACAACCGGGGAGCAAGGGCCCGATCTGGCCGAACAGGTCGGGGACTGGAGGTTCCGGTCCAACCGTCCCTGCGCGCCAATCTCAAGGTCGGGCGCGGAGAACCCGCGTCACGGCGGCACATGACGCGCGCCCACACCCGTTGCGCTGCGCCTCCCATTTCCTTGGCGCCCACCCTCCTTGACCCCCACCCCCATCTCCGGCACCATTACGCCCGTGTCCGATGCGTCGCCCCGCGATGCAGGCGGGCGGCGCCATCTCTGAGCCGGGTGAACAGGACGAGGAACGCGCATCCATGGGCGACGTGATCATCGAAAACCCCATCCTGAACTCCCCCTACGCCGAGCCGACCCGCCACTTCCGGTTTTCCGACGAGGGGATCACCAACGAGATCGTGGGGGAGCGCCGCGTCAGCTCCTACTTCGTGCCGATCGCCCAGCCCCGGAAGAAGGGGGCGCAGAAGTCGTTCGACACCGAGTGGACGCAGGATCGGGTCAAGGAGAACGAGCTCATCAACGACGTCCGGCGTCGGGTCGGCCTCTGGCGGACCGGCGGCTACGTCGGCGTCACCCCGGTGACGGCACGCCTGCTGGCCTACTGGACGAACCCCGACCGCGAAAAGAAGCTCTTCTTCTGCCAGATCGAGGCGCTGGAGACGGCGATCTATCTCGCCGAAGTGGCCGGGAAGTACGGGGACGGCTGGATCGAGAACCGGCTGCGTTAGGAGAACGACGCCGCCAACCCTGGCCTGCCGCGCACCGCATTCAAGATGGCCACCGGCTCGGGCAAGACCGTGGTGATGGCGATGCTCATCGCCTGGCACACCCTGAACAAGCGGGCGAATCCGCAGGATGCGCGTTTCTCCGACACCTTCCTCATCGTCACCCCCGGAATCACCATCAAGGACCGGCTGCGGGTCCTGCTTCCCGCCGATCCGCAGAACTACTACCGCCAGCGGGACATCCTGCCGGCGCAGGAGATGGAGCTCCTCGGCTCCGCCAAGATCGTGATCACGAACTTCCATGGTTTCCTGCTCCGGGAGAAGGTGGCGGCCGGGAAGCTCACCAAGTCGATCCTGGCCGGCATGGCCGGCGGCAGGGCCCGCGGGATCGGCGCTGACGTCGGCGCCAGGACCGGAGACGGGACTGGCGGTGTGACCGTCAGCCCCTTCACCGAATCCCCCGACCAGATGGTGCGTCGGGTGTGCCGGGAGCTCGGCTCCAAGAAGCAGATCGTGGTCATCAACGACGAGGCGCATCACTGCTATCGCCGCAGGCCCGACCCCGAGGAGGAGAGAGAGGAGGCGGGAAGGCGGGCCAAGGAGCAGCTCTCGGCGGAGGAACGGTCCGAAGCGAAGCGGCGTGATGAGGAGGCGCGGGTCTGGATCTCCGGCCTGGAGGCGGTGAAGGGCAAGATCGGGGTGAAGGCGATCTACGACCTCTCGGCCACCCCGTTCTTCCTGCGCGGTTCGGGCTACGACGAGGGGACGCTCTTTCCCTGGGTGGTCTCGGACTTCTCGCTGATCGACGCCATCGAGTCGGGGATCGTCAAGGTGCCGCGGGTGCCGGTGGCGGATGACTCCATGGTGGGGGAGCAGCCGACCTACCGCGACCTGTGGCTGCGGATTCGGGAGGATCTGCCGCGTAAGGGCCGGAAGACCGAGCAGGTGGCCGGCGAGCCGAAGCTCCCGCTGGAGTTGCAGGGTGCGTTGCACAGCCTCTACGGTAACTACGAGACCTCCTACCGCCGCTGGGAACAGGATCAGGAGGGCCAGGCTCGGGGAATCACGCCGCCGGTCTTCATCGTGGTCTGCAACAACACCAACGTCTCCAAGCTCGTCTTCGACTACATCGCCGGCTGGGAGAAACTGATCGGCGGCGCGGCGGGCGAGGCCGCGGTGGTCGTCCAGGCCGGCCAGCTCCCGATCTTCCGCAACGACGACGGCCGCGGCGGCTGGCTCGACCGGCCGAACACCATCCTGGTGGATAGCCAGCAGCTAGAGTCGGGCGAAGGGATGAGCGACGACTTCAAGGCGATCGCGGCCCGGGAGATCGAGGAGTTCAAGGCGGAGTACCGGATCCGCTTCCCCGGCCGGGACGCGGAGAGCCTGACCGACGAGGATCTCCTGCGGGAGGTCATGAACACGGTCGGCAAGGCGGGCAAGCTGGGGGAGCACGTCCGCTGCGTGGTCAGTGTCTCCATGCTGACCGAGGGATGGGACGCCAACACCGTGACCCACATCCTGGGGGTGCGCGCCTTCGGGACGCAGCTTCTCTGCGAGCAGGTGGTGGGCCGGGCCCTGCGCCGGATGAGTTACGCGGTCAACGAGGAGGGGCGCTTCTCGCCGGAGTATGCCGAGGTGTACGGGGTGCCGTTCTCTTTCATCCCGTGCAGCGGCAGCACGCCCAACCCGAAGCCGGGGCCGACGGCGACGCGTGTGCGGGCGCTCGAGAGCCGGATCGCCTGCGAGATCACCTTCCCGCGGCTGGTCGGGTATCGGCACGAGCTGGCGGGAGAGCGGCTCACCGCGCAGTTCTCGGAAGAATCGAAGCTCCCTCTCTCCACGGCCGACCTGCCGACGAAGACCGAGAACGCCCCCATCGTCGGCGAAACCACCATCCACACCCTCGACGACCTGCGGCGCCACCGGCCCAACGAGGTGGCGTTCCGCCTGTCCCGGCTCATCCTGGAGAAGTACTTCCGGGACGACGACGGGAACGAGAAGCCGTGGCTCTTCCCGCAGCTTCTTCAGATCACCAAGCGGTGGATGGCCGAGTGCGTGGTGTTCAAGGACGGGACGTTCCCGCAGCTCCTGCTGCTGGTGGCGCTGGCCCACGATGCCGCCGATCGGATCTACCGGGCGATCGTCACTTCCACCGACGGGACGGCCACGCTGAAGCCGATCCTTCGGCCCTACGATACCGTGGGCTCGACCCGCTACGTCGACTTCGACACCACCCGACCGGTCTTTGCCACCCGGGAGGACAAGTGCCACGTCTCCCATGTGGTCGCCGACACCGAGTCGTGGGAGCAGAAGCTCGCGCAGACGCTGGAGGAGATGCCCGAGGTCATCCGCTACGTCAAGAACCACAACCTGGGCTTCACCATCCCTTACACCCTGAACGGGGAAGAGCACCAGTACGTCCCCGACTTCATCATCTGCCTGGAGGACGGGCACGGCCCGGAAGACCTGCTCCATCTCCTGCTGGAAGTGACGGGGGAGAAGAAGAGGGACAAGGCCGCCAAGGTCGCCACCGCGCGGACCCTCTGGGTGCCGGCGGTCAACGCGCACGGCGGGTTCGGGCGCTGGGCGTTCCTGGAGGTGGCGGATCCGTGGGATGCGCAGAGCCTGATTCGGGCCGAAGTGGCAGGTGGAAGACGAAAGGCGAATTGAACTAGCATGGTATCCGTGCTAACATGCGGTCATGATACGGTCGTTTCGTGATCCTGCGACCGAGGACATCTTCAATGGTCGCGAAACCAAAGCCGCCAGGCGGCGGTGTCCGCTGGACCTGCGGCGGGTCGCGGGGCGGAAACTGGACCACCTGGATTCGGTCGTGCGGCTGGAAGAGCTCCGAACGCCTCCGGGCAATCGACTTGAGGCGCTGACCGGCGACCGCGCGGGCCAGTTCAGCATCCGGATCAATGACCAGTATCGAATCTGTTTTCTCTGGACCGAAACCGGACCCGCGGATGTCGAGATCATCGACTACCACTAGACGGCGGGGAAGGAGGGCTTCTTCGATGATCCGGATTCCGACGCACCGCGAGCCGACTCATCCTGGCGAGATGCTGGTGGAGGAGTTTCTTGTCCCCATGGGCATCAGCCAGCGAGATTTGGCCAGTGCGATTCATGTCCCATATCAAAGAGTCAACGAGCTGGTCAACAAGCGGCGGGGAGTCACACCCAGCACGGCGTTGCGACTGGCGCGGTTCTTCGGGACTTCCGCAGACTACTGGATGAATCTCCAGATGCGATGGGACCTCTATCACGCCAACCGCGAGGAGGAGTCCGACCTGAAGCAGATCCGCAAGGTCAGGGTCGCCGGCAGCTAGGTCGAGGTCCTGCGGGAACACCTGCATCCGGGCAGCTTCCTAGTCGGTGCACAGCCAGAGGGTAGAAACATGGTCCAGATTCAGTTTCCGATCG